>JAUZNZ010000004.1 GCA_030706735.1 Bacteroidota bacterium
AAAGTGCCCCTGGACGGAATTATCCAGGATTGGCAATATTGGGGGGATAATTACCTCTGGAATGCGATGGACTTCCTTAACCCGGAATACCCGCATCCGCAAAAAATGGTCGACGATATTCACGGACTCCATGCACACATGATCATTTCCATTTGGGCTTCATTCGGCCCCATGACCAGGCAATACCATGAATTGAAACAAAAGGGCATGCTGCTGGATTTTTTAACATGGCCTGAGTCAGGGTCGCAATTATGGCCTCCGCGCCTGGACTATCCTTCGGGGGTAAGGCCCTATGACCCCTACAATCCGGAAGCAAGAGACATTTACTGGAGATATGCAAGTAAGGGGCTTTTCTCGATCGGCATCGACGGCTGGTGGATGGATTCCTCCGAGCCCGATCACCTCGATGCCAAACCTTCCGACCTGGACCTGAAAACCTACCTGGGGTCATTCAGGAAAGTACGCAATGCGTTTCCGCTAATGACGGTGGGCGGTGTTTCGCAACATCAACATGCGGAAACCTCGGCCAAACGGGTTTTTATTTTAACCCGTTCGGCATTTGCCGGTCAGCAGCGATATGGGGCCAATACCTGGTCGGGCGATATCACCTCTTCATGGGAGACCTTAAGCAAACAGATCCCGACCGGGCTCGACTTTTCTCTGAGCGGAATTCCTTATTGGAATAGCGACATTGGCGGTTTTTTCCTGGGAAAGTACAGAAGGAAACTGGAGGATCCGGACTATCGTGAATTGTATGCGCGGTGGATCGAGTTCGGTACTTTTTGCCCCATGATGCGTTCACACGGCACAGATGCTCCGAGAGAGATCTATCAGTTTGGCAAGGAAGGGACCAGAACCTATGACGCTATCGCGAAATTCATTAGGTTGCGATACCGCCTGCTGCCCTATATCTATGGCATTTCCCGGGACGTGACCGCCCATCAGTCCAGCATGATGCGGGCGTTAATGATGGATTTCGGCGCGGACAAGGACGTTTGGAATGTCAATGACGAGTATATGTTCGGCAAAGCGCTGTTGGTAAGCCCGGTAGTAAGCCCGATGTACACCAAATCAACCACAAATGATAGTGGAGTGGCCGTCAAAGTAGAAGACTATAGTAAGGTCAAAACCAAAACGGTTTATCTGCCTAAAGGCGCAAACTGGTATGACTTCTGGAGCGGAGAGAAATTTTCAGGCGGACAAAAGATTGACAAACAGGCGCCATTGGACGTTATCCCGCTTTATGTAAAGGCAGGCTCCATTTTGCCATTCGGCCCGGATGTTCAGTACGCAACGGAAAAAAAATGGGACGATCTGGAAATACGCATTTATCCCGGAGCTGACGCCGATTATACTCTGTACGAAGATGAGAACGATAATTACAATTATGAACAAGGCAAGTTCAGCGAAATAAAATTCCACTGGGACGATAAAGCCAGAAGCCTGAAGATCGGGGAAAGAGCCGGTTCATTCCCGGGAATGTTGGATCACCGCAGGTTTAGAATAACGATTGCTCCAAAATATGACAACGGCAGTGAGGTATCAGATAAATATAGATCGGTATCGTATGATGGTAAAGTGGTCGCCGTTACGTTTTGATTAGCCCTTACGTTTTGATTATTTCACCGTTCTTCAGCTCTTTTCCGGTATATTTTCCATACTTCAGGATCGTGTAAACCAGCCAGATAACAACGATTGGCGAAAATAGGAACATGGTAAAGGCGACGTCCCAATACTTGTCTTTCGATAACAGGGTTACTTAGAGGATTATATAACAGATCGACGACACGGTCGCCAGCACAGGATTGCGCAGCATATACAAAGATTTTGAGGAAGTTCATGCAGAAAGCATGCCACCCCCCGGCCGAGCCACCCCCCGGCGGCCACCCCCGTCCCCAAAGGGATCATTCCGTGATCACATCCAGTTCCGCATATCCCGCGTCATCATTGCCCCGGGTATTACGCAAAGCGCGCAGTTTGATATAGCGTGCCTGAACGGGCGAAAATTTTCTAATTTGCCATAGGGGATTGTTGTTGATATTGGGGAATTCCCCATCATCGGCCATCTGCCATCGCCGGCCGTCGGACGAAACAAAGAGCTGGTAGACCGCGATAAGACCCGTATGCCGCCAGTCCTGATCAGGCAGGTATCTGAAACCGGAAAGGTTTACCATTTCACCCAGATCTAATTCGAGGTCTATGGGCATCTTCTTTTCTCCGGTGGGCGTCTTTTTCTCAGCTCCCTGGTGCCATGCCGAATTGGGATTGCCGTCAATGGTATTACCTGCATGCTGATCATCTGTTCCTATTATTTTCCATTTGGAATGGGAAATATCGAATTCTTCCCGGCTCACCGCGCTGCTTTTTCCCGACGAGGGATCGAAGGCGACGGCCTGTACAAGGACCCTTCCATCCGTGGGGAAAGGCCCGCTATATTTTGGCGACCTGCCGGTAGGCGGGGTCCCGTCCAGTGTATAATAGATGTCGGACCCGCCACCTTCCTCAAGGATGTTTATTTCCCCTGATCTGTTCCGCGAAATAAGGGGAGGGGTCAGAATGAGAGGGGCATAATAGACGGCCAGGTTGGAAATTAAGGGGCAGGCTTTGGCGTCCGTAATGGTGAGCCTCAGCTGCGTGGCAGTTACGGTAGGAAAGAGGAGCATGCGCTTGTAACCGATGGTGGTCGCCATGGCCAGCTCCTTCCATTGCCCGTCCGTCAGCGCCTCCACCCGAAAAGTTCTTACCCGCTGGCCTAGCCGGATATACTCCTGCGCCATTACCCTGTTGAATGTCGTGGGTTTCCCGAAGTCCAGGGTAATGGACGCCTGGGTTACTCCATCGTCGGTAGCCCAATAGCTGTCTTTCTGCCCGTCCGTGGCCTTGTCCGGGGCGAACGCCTTTGCATTTCCCCGTACATTGGACGCGGTGGCTCTGGCTCCGGCAGCGAGATTTACGGAGAATGCGTCCTTGACGGCCCGCGCCAGTTGCAGGGCAGCCAGGGAATCGTTTGGATGGATCAGCCCATGGCGGTCTATCGGGAAATTGAGCAGCAAGGTTGCATTGCGGCCGGAAGAATTGTAATAAAGGTCCATCAGCTGTGGCAAGTTCTTGACCTTGGAGTCCTCATAGGTATGATAGAACCAGCCCGGTCGAATGGACGTATTGACCTCGCCGGGAACCCAGGCATTCCCGTTCTCCAGTCCATAATGCAGCATGGGCCAGGTGACCTCTCCCGTGTCGTTCAGCAGGCTCCAGTTCGTTTCGCCGACATTGCCGGCTTCGGTACCCACCCAGCGGAGGTCACCCCGGTCACCTCCATCATTCCATATGACGATCTTCGGTTGCAGGCTCCGGATAAGCTGGTAGGTATTTTTCCAATCATAATAGGTTTTCGGATCGATCTTGCGGGTTTCATTCGCTCCGCCGTAATATCCTGATCCTCCATTGGCTCCATCGAACCATATTTCGAAGATGTCCCCATAATGGGTCAGCAACTCCCTCAGCTGATTACGGAAGTACGTAATGTATTCGGGGCGGCCATACCCCGCATAGTTCCTGTCCCAGGGGGACAGGTAGATACCCAGTTTCAGACCATACTCCTTACAGGCGTCCGCCAGCTCACGCACAATGTCACCCTTGCCATTTTTCCAGGCAGTATTCTTGACGGAATACTCCGTATATTTTGACGGCCACAGGCAAAACCCCGAATGGTGCTTGACGGTAAGGATGATCCCCTTCATGCCGGCCCCCTTGCAGACCCGCGCCCACTGACGGCAATCCAGGCTGTCGGGATTAAAGATCCGCACATCATCGCCCCCTGAGCCCCATTCCTGGTCGGTGAACGTGTTGATAGAAAAGTGGAGAAAGGCATAGTATTCCATTTCCTGCCAACGCATCTGATTCTCTGACGGAACAGGCCCGAAAGGCCTGGGCGCATTTTGCTGAGCAGGGCATGGGGCCGTCATACCATAGAACCATACAAAAAGATAAAACAGTTTTCTGATCATATAGCCCGTCCTTATTTGAGCTAAAGCTACAATATTATGGAAACTCTAATGGGTGCCAGCGAAGATCGCATTGACGGAACGGGCATCGATCACGGTATCGGTCCTTCTGTCCATCAACCCGCCGGTGTCCCAAAAAAAAGGCTTCAGGCCATGGGCGATCGCCTGTTTGGTGTTGAAGGTTATCCAGTAATCCACGGCATCGTTGTGCGTCGCAAGATCTTTCGGGTTGCTGCGCCGGTAGGCTCCATATTCGCCCATCAAAAAAGGGATGCCCTTATCCACAAATTTAGCCTTCATGCTGGCAAAATAGGCCGTTAGATTGTCTTCCTCTCCCCAGGTGGCATTGCGATCGGGCTCGATAGTTGAATGGTGTCCGGCGCCCCAGTAATAGAACATATTCCCCCAGGAGGCATCTGAGCTCATCAGGGTAAATTGGTACGGAGTGTAGTCATGTTCTTCAAAAGCCATGCGCGCCGGCGTGGGATCGACGGGGAAATTATTGATCAGGTTGGACGGAGCCTGCACGACCAGCAACCGGTACTTGTTATGACCTCCTGTGGAACGCACCGCATCGACAAAGCTCTGGTGGTAGGACAGCAATACATTCATTTGAGCGGCATCGGTGGGGCTTGGCTCGTTGGCACTGGCGAACATCAAATGTTCGTCGAAGTCGCGCATTCGGGTAGCTATTTGTTCCCAGAATGCCTTTTGTTTGGCGTTTATGCTATCCATCCGGGGACCGGTAGCTGTGCAATCAAGCCAACCTCCATCCCAGTGGATATTGAGCAGCACATACAAATTGTTGTTTACGCAATACTGCACCACCTCGTGAACCCTGTTCAGCCAGTTCGGATCGATATGGGCTGTCGCCTTATTGTCCACATGGAAGTCCCAGGCACAAGGGAGCCTGACGGCATTGAAGCCGAGGTTTTTCATAGAATTTACATAGGCCGCGGTGATCTGCGGGTTGCCCCAACCCGTCTCGCCTCCCGGAGCTTCCAGGGTATTGCCGATGTTCCATCCCACGGTTACCTTGTTCACCAGCTGAGTGGCCGTGCTGGTCATTCCTGTCGAATCCGGCGCCAGCGGCGAGGCATTGTAGGATGGATAGATCGAGCTGACCTGGGAAACAGTGATCCGCCTGGCCTGCCCGTTGGTCGCCGTCACAACCAATATCCCACTCCGCGTGGCGCCGGTGGTATTCGGATTGGAAGTTAGCTTCACATTGGCCGTGCCGCTGGTTCCCGCAGATGGGCTTAGCTGCAACCAGGCGGATGCAGGGTTATCGATGCTCCATTGGGAATTGCACTTGATACTGACCATCGAGTCGGCTCCCTGCGCTGGGAAATCGATCCGGGATGCTGATATACTCAATTGAGGCGCACTGCCCGAATTTTTCTTACATCCCAAAGACAGGGCCACGGTCATTAGGACGACCAATCGCGCGTGGGGAAATTTCGCTTTCATAAGTTCTACATTTCGCTGTTCTGAAAAATTATTTAAATTCTATAAATTCCGGTTCGTAGGGCGGGATCACAAAATCCCCCTGGTAATCTTTATCGGAGAGGAGGCTCCGGGAGCTTCCTTTGCTCTTTATTTCTTTCGGGTCACCGCTGACATTCAAATACAGCACATGCCCCTTGTCGATCTGCCGGGCCATGACCCCCGATGGCGCCACAGGGCCCTTCCGGATGGAAAGTTCTTCGATCAGCTGGTCCACCAGCGGGCCCAATACCTCACCCCTGGCGGGGAGTCCGACATAGATCGCCCTGCCTTTCCCATACCGGTTGGCGGTCACGACAGGATAATCCTTGTCCAGGCTGGTAATGCTGCCCATCACCTCCGCACCCCTTGGCTCGATGATCTCGAAACGGGCAGATTCCGTGGCAATAGAGGCCCCTTTGAACATGATCCCGATCTTCTTCCCGGTCAGCCGCTGCCGCGACAATTCATTCATTACGTCTGTCTCCTCATATCCTGCCACCCGGATGCCGAATACATCATTCAATAGCCCGGGATGCACAGATGCATACACCTTCCCGGTCTCGTCCAAAACGGCTGAGTTGCCGGTCATCACCACCGTGCCCCCTTCTTTCACGTAACCCCGGATCTTGGCTGCGGTCGTATCGTCCATGACCGACAAGCCGGGCAGAAAGATCAACTTATAAGACAATGCGCTCCGCGAAACGTCGACGACCCGCGCATCCATATTTCGATAGGCGAACAGATCGAAGCAGCTCTGCAGTTGCTGTTGATGAGAATCCGGAAAGTATCCGCCCGCGATCACGCTGGGAAAGGAAAAAGCCAATCCCACCTCCGCCCGCAGCGCATAGGGGAAATATCGCTCGATCTTCCTGAACTCGGCAGCGATCTTCTTATATTCCTCGTATTTCCGGTTGGGCGTCCCGTCCCAGTCCAGCATCCCTTCCAGGTACTGCTCTTCACCTCCATGCATGCTCTGCCAGGTCCACCCGCAGACCATTTGATTGCCATAGAACAGGGAGGCGTAAGCGGACTTGCGAATGGAGTTCGGAACAGCCGTCATGGTCGTGAATTCCGTGCACCAGAAAGGGTTGGCACTTTCAAACTGTATCCGGGCTATCCCGAATGCCGCGTCCATCACGCCGTAATTGGTCGCCAGCGAATTTCCCGGGTAAAACCCGCAGCCCTCACGCGTCATCTTCCCTGAATAGGCGATAGGCGTATAGTCGAAAAATTTCGTGGAGCTATAATACCAGGCATTGGTATTGACAAAGGCATGAGGGGCATTGGCGTTCACTTTGTCTATGACCTTGAACAGAAATTGGTTGATCTCGTCTGAAATGAACCTCCGGAAATCCAGCATTCTTTCGGGAGCGCCGTGGATATTCCCGGATACGGGCAACCCGATCTCCTCCGGATCGCCGATCTTTCTGGACCAGCGCTGCCCCGCCCAGGCCCTGTTCAGGCTGTCGGTGCCACCGTATTTTCGCTTCAGCCAGGCAATGAACCGTTGTCTCACCGTCTCCGAATAGGAGATCGGTCCATCGCCCGATTCATTATCGATACCGAAGGCCAGAAGGGCCGGGTGATGCGCATAGTGACTGGTCAGGGAATCCGCATACCGGAGAGCATACCGCTGATAGGAGGGGTCCCCGACGTCCTCCATGTACCGGTGATTCGGGTAGAGTTTGTTCCCCCCGGCGTCCGCGACATCGATGGAGGGATATTTGTGATGCAGCCAAAGAGGTGCGGGCCGCACCGCAATATCCAGGATCACTTTAATGCCGGCCTTATCCATCAGGTCCATCACCCGATCGAACCATCCGAAATCGAAATGGCCTTCGGTGGGCTCATAACTGTCCCAGGCAAGGTGCCCCATCCGGACAACCCTGAAACCCGCAGCCTCCATCAGCCGGATGTCCCGTGCAATCTTCCCCGGGTCTTTATCATCGTGCGGATGATAGTTGGTGCCCACATATAACGTCTGGGAAATTGCGTGAGGGGCCACCAGAAGCCAGGCTCCCATGAGGACATACAAAAGGTTGGATCGGTTTCTCACGATATTTAGAGTTTGACCAGTTTTAGTAAGAAGACATCGTTTTCTCTGATCTCCCAGTCTTTCGAAAAAGGAATACCGTTCTTTACTTCGACGGTCTCCTTCAGGACCGCGGCGCCACCGTTCAGATACTTTATCTGCGCCACTTGCTGACTGCTGAGCTGGTCCGGTCTGCCCAACGACAGGTAAGTGGAATACGCGTCATTGCACTTATAGCCCACTTTATACAATTCCAGCGAATACATTCCGGCCGGCACGTTCTCGATCCGGACGTTCAGCGTGCCTTTGGATTTGGACGGTAAGTCCCTGATATAGTAGTCCTGGTTATGTACCGAATCTCCGGGATGCGTATTGATGAAATCCCAGATCAATGCCTGGATATTGCCCGTGGGATCCCTGCAGATCCATGATGAGGAATCGCCGTTCTTCAATTCCATATTCCCCAATTGATTCATGAACTGGTAAGCATAGAACACCGGTTTATTGATCCCCTGGATGGTCAACATCCCAAATCCTCCGTGAAAGGGCGTAAAACGGGGGCCCGGTTCTTCAAAAATATCGCTGAAGACCCAGTAGGACATGGAATTCGCGGCCTTTCCCACCTGCTTGAGCTTCTGTAATACATAGGACGCCTCGTGATAGCTGTCATGCAGGGGGTCCGCAGGGGTATAGGAAGAGCTCCATTCCGTATAATGAAGTTCCAGGTCAGGCATGGGCGAATTGGCGATCTCTCTCCGTGATTGAAGCACATCCCCGCTGACGCTCATCGGATTTTTGTCAAGTACGGTACCCCTGTTGCCGAACTCATCGAGATAGCCCTGCTTGACCCCATAGGCATGGGTGCTGATAAAGTCCAGCGGGACATTATTCTTATGGCAATACCCGATCATCTCCGGCACCCAGGCCGCGCCTGCGGTGGCGGGCCCTCCGACACGGTACGCGGGGTTGACGCTCTTGATGGCCTTGGCGCTGTATGTATACAGCTTAAAATAATCCTGTTGGGTGCCCGCCCAGAACCCGTCCAGGTTAGGTTCGTTCCAAACCTCAAAGTACCAGGTCTTCACTTCATCGGCGCCGTATCGATCGGTAAAATGCCGTACCAGACTGCTGACCAACGCAGCCCACTTTCCGTAATCCCTCGGCGGTGTGACATTACCGCGCCACCAGAAGATCGTCTTGCTGCCGCTCGCAAGCCCGGATGGCATGAAGCCCAATTCCACAAAAGGCTTCATACCGATGCTGTGCAGAAAATCGAATAAGACATCGACGTACATGAAATTACAGGATGGTTTCCCATTCTTGTCTTCCCGGTAAACGCCCATATCGTCCGATAATAGCCCGTGCATGCGGATATACCGGAACCCGCATTCCTTTCTTACGTAGGCAAGCTGCTGCTGCCAATCGGCCCGAAGCCCTTCATTGGCCCGTCCCGCACCGACGCATTCATTGAACAGGGGATCCAGTCTCCCCTCCATCTTTGTAAAGTCGGCGCGTATAAACCGTTGCAGGATCGCCGATCGTCCTGATCCCCCCGATCCCCCAAATCCTCCCGATCCTCCCGATCTTCCCGCCCCCGGATTTTGGGCAATGGTTGCGCCCGGGCAGTAGAGATTCAGTACCGCCATGCAAATCATTATTCTTCTCATCTTATTTGATCTTTACCACCCTGAAATTATCGATTCCGGCAACAAGTTGAGCAGGGGCCGGGCTGTCATTCATAACATATACGTTGATACTGCCATCGCCCGAACTTCCCAATAAGGTAGAGAGATCCGGCGCAGGGGTGCCGGTACCGTGCAAACCATTATTAGGCTGGGTAAGAAATAAGGTAAGGGGCATCGTCACCGTCTGCCATCCGCTGGTCTTAAAGGGAGACACTGCGCCGGAGGGACTTTTCCACGGTTCGTACCGGGCGATATAGGTCCAATCGCCATTGTGTGCCAGATAGACGGTAACACCGCTCCAGGGACTGGGAACGTCGATCTCGAATTTCAGGGCCCAGTTGGCCATCGGATCATTCAAATGGGATACCGGTACCCATTGCGCTCCATTGCAATTGATACTCCGCCCACCGTTCCACCAGCTGCCGTCGTTACTGTTCAACGGGCCGTTGGTGTTCAGGATGGCATACTGTCCGTTGTTGCCGGGATACGTGGCGCTGTTATTATCCAGTCCTGCGCTCCACCATTGGTAAGTGAATACGTTATCAAAATTGCAGAGCACGCCGTTCGTATTATCTTCTACATTAAAGGGCGTAGTCGTCGTTCCGGACTTGGTCGTGATCGAAATGGGGCCCGCGGCTGTAAGCGGAGGCACGACGAATGCGAGGGTAGTCCCATCGGCCGAAGCATGGTAGGAACTGACCGTTGCACCGGAAAAGCTGATATTACTGACCAGAAAAAAGTTCGTTCCGTGGATCCAGACGGAATCGCCCGGATTTGCCATTTCGTCCGAAGTGTACGAGATGCTCGGCGGAGGTACCACAATACTGAATTTAAAATCGACAGAACCTTCGGTGGTGCTATATTTTATGGTATTAAGATCGCTCGCCGCCACCGAGTTGAACGGGATCACCGTAGGGATCTGCACCACAGCGCTCGTATCGGAAAAAAGCGCCGCGTTGAAGGGCACCTGAACGCCGTCGAGCAAGATCTGCACGGCATTCTTCAAATGATGGCCCTCCAATACAACCCATTGTCCGGTCGGCGTAAGACTCGTCAGCGACGTATCACTGGGAGATGGAGCATAATAACGTACTCCCGTCAGTACCGGGCCGGACGATGTTGTTTTTTTACACGCGGAAAACAGGAAAAGCGCGAAGGCAAAGGTCAGCAACAACCGCTGGCAACCGCTGAATAATATCTTGTACATGTTATTTGTATTTTATTTAATGCATTAATAATAGGGCACGGGCGGTTGGGCCAGTTTCGGATCGGCCGTCAGCTCGGATGCCGGAATTTCCAGCGTAAATGAGCTGATCGTTGCGGGAACGATGGAGCCGCCGCTGCTTGTCCCCGGCGTGGCTGTGCCCGTGTTGGGGTCATAGGTAAATGTGACCCGCTGTTGATTATTGAGTATATTGACCGCCTTTTGCGGATTGTAATAAGAGAGCCGTACCAGGTCCATCCAATATTGTCCCTCAAAAGCAAATTCAACCCTTCTTTCACGCAGCACCGTATCGATGCCCAGCATGGGCGCGGGATCCACACCGGCCCTGTTCCGTACTTTGTTGAAATACAGCAGGGCATCGGGGTCGGTGGTTGTTGTATTGTTGCCCAGGATCGCTTCGGCATATATCAGGTACACGTCGGCCAGTCTAAGGATTGAATTGTGCTCAATAGACGACCAAATATCCATGGTCGGCGCATTGTTGTCTTTTTCGTTCCCGATGATATGCTTTTTCATGACCGGCGAAGATGCCGTATAGCCGCCGCCGGCGGCATTCAATTCGGGATAATAATCCCCGGTGAGCATGATGGTGGCCTTACGCCTGATCGTATCTTTCGATGTGTAGTTCAGATAAAAGTCGTAGGTCGGGGCTAAAGGGGTCCATGCGCCATTCTTTTGCGGATTGATATCGTTACTCGGGGAAAAGGTCAGCCAATCGTTCCCATTGCCATAACCCACTCCGGCTGTCCATTGAAGGGCAAAAAGGGATTCCGGGTTGTCATTGTACTGCGCTCTGAAAAGGTTGTAATAGCTGGGAAGCAACGACAACCCGCTATTCTTACACACATTGCCGGCATATTTTTTCGCACTATCCAGCAACGCCTGATTGCGTGTGCCGCCACTCTGACCCCAACCCGCCATGGTCAGATACACTTTGCCAAGCATTCCCTGCGCCGACCAGGTGGTTACCCTGCCCGTCACGTCCGAGCCGGGAAGGTTTTGCGCCGCAAAACCGAGGTCGTTGACAATGAATTTATAGACGTCCGCAACGGTGTTCCGGTTCAGTAACGGGTGGTCGATCAGTTTGGTGTTATCCTCGATAATGGGCACAGCCCCCCACATAACGGCCAGATCATAGTAGGCCATGGCGCGAATAAACCGGGCTTCGGCTACGGCAGCATCTTTGACCGACGCCGGAATGGATGAAGCAGCCTGTTGATGTATGGCATTGATAACGGTATTACATTGGGCTATGACATTGTACAAGCCCGTCCATCCACTGGTCACAATGGCATTTTGGCCGGTGATCGTTCGGGTATACAGCTGAACCAGGTCGCCCCAGTATCCGAAATAGGCATTTCCGCTCAATACGTCGCCAATGGTCAACGCGGCCTGGTTATGCCATTGCCACCACTCCGATCCGCCATACAGGCTTGCCGTGGCAAGCCGCAGGTCGGAGGGGGTTTGGTAAAAATTGTTCGAGCTTATCTGCGAGTTCGATGGACGGTCCAAAAAACTCTTTTTGCATCCTGCCATGGCTCCTGCAAATAGCAGAGTGACTATTATTTTATTGATCGGTCTCATAATTATACATTTAATTCGTGAAGGCTTCATTTGGCAAATGCGATGTTCGCCCCGATAGTATATATCCTTGACTGAGGATAATACCCGCTGTCCCAACCTGCCTGAAGGGGATTCCATGAACCAATTTCAGGATCCATACCCGAATAGTTTGTAATGAGGAATGCGTTGGACACCGTAGCGAATACCCGGAATGATTGCAGGTGCATCAGTGACAGGACATTTGCGGGTAATCTATAGCCCAGCGTGATGTTCTTGCACCGGATGAAAGAACCATCTTCGATGAACAAATTGGAAGGACGGTTATTGTCGTTGGTATTATCGTTCCTTAATCCCACCACATGCGTATTCGGATTGGTAACGTATACATTGTTGACATCGGAAGCAGAGCCGTTTGGATCCTTTAAGGCCAATCTTGCGTAATTCAATACCGACGCGAAATAGTTGGTATTGTTTTGCGAATTGGTTTGTGCTACAGCCAACTCATTGAATACTTTATTGCCAACGCTGCCACTGAAGAAGATATTCAGGTCAAAATTCCTGTAGATAAATGTATTGTTGAAGCCGAACTGGAATTTCGGGATCGGAGAGCCCAGAAAGGTCTGGTCTTTCGTGTCGATAACCCCGTCGCCATTTAGATCCTTAAACTTTCGATCGCCATACCAGATCCCCCCGCCTGCCGGAGAAACAGTATAGGGATTGCCGCTTTGGTCAACCGGCAAGGCATGTTTTTGAAAATCTCCCGGATTGGCAAACAGCCCATCGAATAGATAGCCATAAAATTCGCCGATAGGCTGGCCAACCACCGTCTTTTCGACGATATCGTTGATTACATAGGACTTCTGGCTCAAATTAGCCTGATCTCCGGCGCCCAGACTGAGTACTTTATTATCATTGCGCGATACCGTAACATCCGTTTTCCAGGTAAAGTCCTTGTAATTGATATTGGTAGAACTGATCCGGAAGTCAAATCCTTTGTTACTGACTGATCCGATATTGACATAAGGCGCCGCCATCGATCCCGGCGAATAAGACGCAGCGGTACCCGAGTATTCCGGGAGCGGAACCTGTAATAAAAGCCCGTCAGTCTTACGATAGTAGGCGTCAAATGAAAAACTCAACCGGCCGCCAAGCAACGATCCGTCAAGTCCCGCATTATAATAATTTGTCTTTTCCCATGACACCATGGGATTTGCCAGATTGCTTTGGAACTGTGCGATGCCCGACAAGCCATTGGCTACCGTTTGAAGTTGGGTCACAAACGTATTGCCCGGTATGCCCTGATTGTTGGTGAGGCCATACCCAAGCCTCAATTTCAATTCATTTAGGACAGATACATCTTTCAAAAAGGTCTCATTGGTGATCTTCCACGCAAATGCCCCTGAATAGGTGGTCACCCGGCGGTTGCTGGCGGGAAAATTTGAAGATCCATCGTTACGTACATTGGCGGTGATCAGGTATTTATCATTCCATGAGAGATTGAGGCGGCCGAAATAGGATTCGAGCGCCGAGCCGAGGCCATTATCGCCTGAATTTTTGGCCGTGGTGGCATCGCCGCCGTTAAGGGATTGCACATTGTTGGAGGGGAAATTCGATCGTTGGCCACCGACATTTTCGTAGGAGGACGTCTGCGCTTCATGCCCCAATAACGCATTAAGGCTGAGTTTACTGTAATAGTGGGTGTACGTCAGAAAATTACGTATGACGGTATACATGTTCTGGTTCGAAGACGAAGAACCGAAGTTGGTGCCATTGACTACTTTTCCGAAAGTATAGGTCGGTGTAAAATTATCTTCCGTACTGAAATCGAAATTACCGGATACCTCATTTCTCAGCGACAGGTCTCTATATAATTGTATTTCGGCATACGCATTGCCGAATACCTGATTCCTCTTTTTTTGGTTTTTGACGATCTCTGCAATGGCCACAGGGTTGACCACCCCGCTCACCCATCCGCTGGTGTTGGTAATGCCACCCCAGGAGCCGTCAGGGTTCTGTACCGGTATATCCGGTGTGAGGTTTAGCGCTGAATTGATCACGCCGGAGGCACTCGTATTCAGATTTTCGAAGACATGGGCCATTTGAATGCTGGTTCCTACTTTTAGCCAATTAGTGGTCTTATTGTCCAAATTCAGCCGCACCGAATACCTTTGGAAATCTGAGCCGAGTGCAATCCCTTTTTGGTCAAAATAAGAGCCCGATAGCAGGTATTGGGTCTTGCCATCGCCACCGCTTATGGTAACGGTATGATTCATTTCCGGTGCTTTCCGGAATAGTTCTTTTTGCCAGTCGGTGCCGGCGCCCAAATATTTGGGATTGGCGAATTCGGGTCGGGCATCGAAGCCCCATACCTGTGCCCTGGCATTAAGATAGCCGGCAAATTGCTGCAGGTTCATGGTTGGCAGCCTCTTTGGTATCTCCTGGTATCCGGCATAGAGATCATAAGCGACCTGCGGCGACGCCGCTTTGCCTCTTTTCGTGGTGATCACAATGACGCCATTGGTGGCCTGCGAACCGTATATCGCTGTCGCAGAGGCATCTTTCAATACATCTATGGATTCGATTTCAGCCGGATTGATCGTGTTTAATGGATTGGAACCGCTGCCCGGATTGTTGACGGGAGGAATAATGACGCCATCTATTACATATAAAGGTGAATTGGAGCCGCTTATCGACGACACGCCGCGAATTTGAATGGACACGCCGCCCCCGGGTTGGCCCGATACCTGTTGCACCACCACGCCCGCGACCTTTCCCTGAAGTGCCTGATCGAAGGTTGCAGGCTGCGTTTTCATGAGTTCCTCGCCGGTGATGGAAGAAATAGACCCGGTTACATCCCGTCGGCGCACATTTCCATATCCGATGACGACGACGTCATTCAGGTTGTTCTTATTCTCCACCTCCAGGCGGATACTGATTGCCTGCCGGCCGCTTACCCTGACCTCCCGGGCTGTGAAGCCTACATAACTGATAATCAACACATCGCCTTCTTTGGCGTCCAGACTGAACAAGCCATCCTTGTCCGTCTGTGTGCCGCCGGTGCGACCCTTGACCATGACACTGGCGCCCTGGAGGGGCTTGTCCTCCGAACCGACCATTACTTTTCCGGTGATTTTTTTGGTGCCGTGCTGATCTTGCGCGTTCCCGCCGGCGGTAAAGAAAAGCAGACTGAGGGAGCTCCAGAGCAGACAAATCATCGCTCGTTTGAGATTTTGCTTTTTCATATGCAATCGTCTTGGTTTTGATTTTTCGTCGGCTAATCCGCCGTGTGTGACACGGGCAACGCAGTCGGTAGCCGATGGTAACCAAAATTAGACCAGGCCGTTATAAGGAGCGGTAGGGGAACTCGTAAATGAAGGTGCTGATTTGTTGCCGGAGAGGGTACGATTCTATTATTTTTAGGGGATCAACGGTTCAACAAAGTGCCATTATGCTTTCTTTCGCTTCTCCGCCTGGTATGCGCTGGGGAGTTTACCATAGAACTCTTTAAAATACCTTGCAAAGTATTTCGGATTGTTGAATCCTACCATATAAGCGACCTCCGCCACATTGTGCCGCGTCTTCTCCAATAATTGGGCTGCGCGCTTCATCCGGAAGCTGCGTATAAAACCGATGGGCGTACTTCCGGTGGCGGACAGGACCCTCTTATACAGGGTCGTTCTGCTAAGTCCCAGTTCCCGCGACCATTCATCGACCGAAAAATCGGCATTGGCGATATTCTTCTCAAGGATGTCCGCTGCCTGCCGTATGAACTCTTCCCCCGTCTCCTCGGGTTCGGCCTCGACCTCTCCGGGTTCTACCCGGACCCTTTTTTTAGTCGTTTCCATCACGGTGCCCCTGTATTCCAGGAGGTTCCGGATACGCGAAATGAGTATTTCCACATTGAAAGGCTTGGAAATATAGTCGTTAACCCCCATCCCCAAGGCGCGCAATTGGTCATGTTCGCTCGTAAGG
The DNA here is from genome assembly GCA_030706735.1 of Bacteroidota bacterium. GTDB lineage: Bacteria > Bacteroidota > Bacteroidia > Chitinophagales > Chitinophagaceae > Puia. The sequence goes on from JAUZNZ010000004.1 coordinate 15,970, forward strand.
GCTGTCAGCAGGATGACGGGGATATGATGCACGCGTTCGTCTCCTCTTATTTTTTTAGAAAGCTCCAATCCATCCATCAGCGGCATATTGACATCGCTGACGACCAGGTCCGGTTGAGCGGCAAGGGTCTTTTGCCATCCCTCCTTGCCATTCGAAGCTTCCAGGATAGTGAATAACGCCGCGAGATTGTCTTTCAGGTAGAACCGGAAGTCATCATCGTCCTCGACCAGAAGGATCTTGAATCGCTTTGCCCCGCCCGAAGACAGGGGCAAGGAATGGCCGGATGGCTCCTTTGCCATGGCCACGGTCCCTCCATCCTCCGCAACGCCCGATAACTGGCTGTCCGGAGAAGATTCGGAAACAACGGTCACCGGTAGGAGCACCGTAAAACAACTGCCGGCGTTTTGAGCGCTCTCGGCCCAGATAGTCCCCCCATGCATTTCCACGAATTCTCTTGTAATAGCCAGGCCGATGCCCGTACCCTGGTTTCGTATATGGCCGGGAGCATCTCCCTGAAAAAAGGATTCGAAGATCTTTCCATGCAACGCTTGCGGGATGCCGATACCCGTATCTTTTACCTTGAGTTCCAGCAGCGCCCCTTCCTTATCCCGCTCCGCTACAGCAAGCTCCACCGCCACCGATCCGCCCGTCGGCGTGAATTTAAAGGCATTCGATAAGAGGTTGAATAGGATCCGCTCTACCTTATCCTTGTCGAACCAGGCCCGTAAATGCTCGAGACGGGACTCGTAACGCAAATCGATCCGTTTTTCTTCCGCGAGATCGGTAAAAGATTCCACCGTGGCTTTTATGAAAGCGGGAAGGTCCCCCTGGCGCATGTTCAGCTTCAGCTCATTTACTTCCATCTTCCTCAGGTCCAGCAACTGGTTGACCAGGTGCAGCAATCTTTTTGCATTCCGCTCGATCGTCATGGCCAGTTGCCTTCGGCCCGGGTCCTCGGTTCCACGGATCAATTTGTCAGCCGGGGACAGGATCAGCGTAAGGGGCGTACGGAATTCATGGCTTAGATTGGTGAAGAATTTGATCTTCATCCGGTCCATCTCATGCACCCGCATGGCTTCCCTCCGCTCTTCCGCCAGCGCAAACCTGGCCTTGGCCCGCCTGATAATGCGGACGCGTCCGACATACAGAATACCAGCAACAAGCAGGATATAGAGAGCATACGCAAAGCCCGTCTTCCAAAAGGGCGGCTTCACGATCACCCGGATCGTAATGCCTTTGTCATTCCATACCCCGTCGCTATTGGAGGCTTTCACCCGGAACAGATAGTCGCCCGGATCGATGTTGGTATAGGTTGCCCTGCGATTTCTGCCGTCCGTCTGCATCCAGTCTTTGTCAAATTTCGTCAGCTGATACCTGTACTGGTTCTTGCGTGCATTGAGGTAGCTCAGCGCGGCAAACTCCAGCGTGAAATTATTCTCGTCGTAGGACAGAACAAGCACGCTGTCCTTTGTAAGCGACAGCGGCAATGGGACGTCTTTGTCGTATAATTGCAGGCCCGTCAATACCACAGGAGGAACATGCTCGTCCCGGCTGATCAATTCAGGCCTGAACAGGTTGAACCCGTTGGCTCCTCCAAAGGCCAACTCCCCTTTCCTGGTACGCAGCGCCGCATTTTCATTGAATTCCCGGCCCTGGAGGCCGTCGTATTCATCAAAATTCACGCATTTGATCCTGAACGTCCCTTTTTCTTTGGTGACCGCGATCCGGGAGAGCCCTCCCGACGTGCTGACCCATAAGAAATGATCCTGATCCTCCAGTACAGACAGGATGGTGTTGGAAGGCAGCCCGTCCTTCATATGAAATACCTGGAAGGTATCCATCGCCGGCGTGATGACGCTCAGTCCCTGCCTCGTCGCTACCCACATATTCCCTCCATGATCGCACAACAGGCCAAATACGATATTATCGCTTAATTTGCTGCTCTCATCGGTAAAATAGATATACTTCCCGGTGCTTCGTATCAATACATTGATGCCATATGCCGTGCCGATCCACAGATTGGACGCCGAATCCTCCGCCAGAGCGGAGACATAGTTGGAATGGATCGAATGAGGCATGAACGCATTGTTGTGATAGAATTTCCCGTTTGTCCTGTCCAGGCGATCAAGACCTCCGAGCATGGTACCCACCCAAAGCTGCCCGTCCCTGTCCTCACGGAGGGCATAGATCCTGTCGTCGGCCAGGCTGGTCTCATCGGAGTCCCGATGCTGATAATGAATGAATTTCCGGCCGTCATAACAGTCCAGTCCTCCCTGATATGTACCGATCCACAGCTTTCCATCATGCCCGGTTGCAAGCACAACGACTACGTCGTTGGATAAGCTATTGGGGTCCCCTGCCTCATGCCGGAACCTGGCAAACGAATTCCTGGCTCTGTCGAAATAAATGAGGCCTCCACCATTGGTACCGATCCAGATATTGCCCTTGCCATCCTCGGCAAAGCAGTTCACATCGTCGTATGGAAAGCTTTCCTTCCGTCCGGGCTGCCGCCGGTAAAGGGGAAACCGCAGCATGTTGTGCTGGTAATAACCGATGCCTTTTTTTAACGTGCCTGCCCAGATAGTACCCGTATTGTCTTTGTACAATGTCGTGATCGTATTTTCGGGGATGCTCCGCTCCTCATCCGAATGCTGCAGGTTCCTGATGCTGGAATTGCTCTTATCCAACAGGTCCAACCCTCCATGGTCAGTCGCGATCCATATCAATCCATTATCATCCTCCGCAATATAGCTTACATTGTTACTGCTTAACCTTGCCTTGCCGGAATCCGCATCATAATGCGAAAATTTACCCGAATGCCGGTCGAGCTCCCACAATCCGGTTCGATAGCCCGGCGCAAAAAGCCATACTTTATCTTTGCTATCGATAAAGAACCGGTATCCGTATGGAACAGGGTTCATTTTTTGCAGCACATCGGAACGAAAGCTGATCTGGTTACTCGCCAGGTCGATGCGTTCCAGTGCCCCATTTCCGAAAGACAACCAGAGGCTGCCGGAAGGATCGATGCCTGCGTCTTTAATGCCTGCCGTATTGCTGAATGAGCTCGCATTCGCCGGCCGCACGGGAACCGCCCCTGTGCCGCGCCCGAAACGATACACTCCGGAGTCGCTGTAAATAAAAATGAATTGGCCGTCCCTGTCCCGAACAATGCTGATCAGCCCGTATCGTGAGAGGTGGCGCTCCTGCAGATAAGCATCCATTTTTGGAACAAAGCGTTCCGTCGACTGGTCGTAGATATTGATGCCGCCCGTACCCGTGCTGATATACAATTTGTCCTCGGGCCCCTGAAAAATACGCTGTACATTGACGTCTGTCAGAGAGGAAGGATCCGCATCATCGTGCCTGAATACCTTGAATGTATAGCCGTCATACCTGTTCAAACCGGAGTTCGTACAGACCCAAAGGTAGCCATGGCTGTCTTTGAAGATGTCGTTCACATGATTGTCCGATAACCCGTCCCGGATGTCCAGCCGCGAAAAAGGGTAATCATTGACCTGACAATTTCCAACGCCTCCGGCAACCATCAAACCAACAAGCATTAAGCATCTTTTCATCATGTCAGCACGCAATGGAATGATCCTTTAAATATACAAGGAAAAGGCCGGGCAAAAAATTTCACCCGTTGGCTATATCCCTGGCCACACTGTTGATGGTCGGTTCGGCAATGTCGCAGCTTCAGTCTTTTCTTTTGAGGTTATTCAAAGAACGGCACGTTCGGGGTGGCATACTTTTTCAGCCCCTCCAGGTTCAGTTCCACGCCGATGCCTGGCTTGTCGGACACCGTTAGAAACCCTTTTTCAATAAAAGGCTTGTCATAGGTTACGATCTCCTTCCATTTGGGTTCTGTATCGCTTAGCGTTTGCCATTCGAGGATATGGAAGTTCGGAACGCAGGCACAAACATGCGCCGTGGCCATGGCCCCGAGGAAGGAGCCGACCATATGCGGTGAAAAGGGGGTATAATATAAATTGGCCAGGTTGGCGATACGCTGCCCTTCCCCGATCCCTCCGCATTTCTGAAGGTCCGGCATGATGATATCGATGGCTGCCTCCGACAATAGACGGGTGTATCCATAGCCCAGGTAGAAGTTTTCCCCGCCGCAAATGGGGGTACTGGTCTCCTGGGTAATGGTCTTATACACTTCGATATTATCGGCAGGCACAGGCTCCTCCAGCCACATGAGGTTTAAAGGCTCCATCATTTTTGCCACCTTTCTTCCGGTCGGCGCATCATATCGCCCGTGCATATCGACGCAAATATCGATGTGCGAACCTACCGCCTTGCGGACAGCGGCAATGGAATCATACATCCTTTCCAGTTCGCCATTACTTGCCGTCCAGTTGTATCGGTCGAATTTGTTTGGGTCCGTGGCCGAATCGATATCGAATTTCACGGCAGTATATCCTCTTGCCACCGCATCCAAACCGGCCTTCGCATAGTCATCGGGTGTCGGATTGCGAACGGCGTATAATTCGGTATCGCAATAGACCCTTACCTTATCGCGGAATTTGCCACCCAACAGCTGATGCACGGGCAAGCCCAATGCTTTTCCGCACAGATCCCATAAAGCGGCGTCGAACGCACTTAGAACAGCCACATACATGCCCGATTGGGCGCCGCCGAAGAACCCCCCTTTGCGGAATTCTTCAAAAATGCGGTTTGGGGTCAATGGGCTTCTTCCCTTCAATTGCCTGCCAAGACGTTGAACCAGATAGTAGGTCCCGCCGACCGCATCCACGGCTTCGCCGGAACCCCAGATATCCTGGTTGGTAAAGATCTTCACGAATAAGCCGCCCCCGGAGTACCCGCATTTGACGTCCGTGATCCGGAGATCGGAGGGTGCGGAATGCCGGGGCGTATGGTCAATGGCATCGGTGAGGCCCCGCCCAAATGCGTTCGTTAAAGAGGCAAATGGCGCTATCGCCGCGGCTATCGCGGCCTTTCCTATAAATGATCTTCTTGTATTTGACATTGTTTGTGGTTTTATATTTTTATTTTTTACCAGGTCCGGTCTTTGAGATATTCCTGTATCTGTTCCTTTCCGACCGGCAACTCATTGATATGATCATTGAGCCATTTCGAAAAATCTCTTTCAATTTCATCCGTCCATCGGGCATCAATTTGTCCGGCGGTATATTTCCCTTCTCTCAAACGCTGATGACCGAACTGGTCACGCAAACGAACGATCTCCGAGGTCTTTACGACCCTTTCCGCCAGTTGAGGCGGAATAAAGACGACAACGCCCATTTTGCCCAGTACCACATCGCCGGGCATCACCGTCACGGTCCGTATTCGGGTAGGGTGGTTGATCGCAACGATCATGGTAGTCAGGTCCCTGTTCTGACCCGCTCCCGGATTATGATAAGATGGGTCATAGCTGGTATAGAAGCTGGTGAAGCCGCCGATTTCTTTCAGGCCCTCCAGATCCCTTATTGCGCCATCATATACGATCCCGTTTCCCGTCCTTGCATAAATGGCATTGCCGACATTGTCACCGATGGTAGGCCCGTTCCTTTTCGCTCCGAACTGATCGGCGACATATACATCGCCCTTGACCAGCATTTCCACGGCCCATACATTTTGGCCTCTCCGGCCTTCTTTTTTCCCCAGAGAATCGATCGCCTTCCAGACATCGGGACGTCCGGGCATAAAGGTGGTCGTCACCGCGCGGCCCACCAAAACGCTATCCGGATTGATGACTTCCCATCCTTCCGCGACCTGGTACTTATAACCCGCATTGACCAGGGTCGCCCAGGCTTCTTCGACACTGACGGATCTCATCCGGCGGATAATATCATCTGGTACATTGGGCCTCCCGTCGGCAAAGCGGTCGCCCTTCCATTCCGGCGTCAGGGCAATCAGCTCATCCCGGCTGATTTGTACGCGCTGGCCGTAAGAAGGAAAGCTGGCGGCAATGGCCATGGAGAACAGCAGTAAATAGGCATTCATGATCTGGTATTTAATGTGATAAAATGACTTTTTTTGCGCTTCCCCCTAAGGGTGCTGTAAAGCGACGATATCGGCAAACTCGCTTGAAAGTTTGGTGCTGAGCCGCTCGAATATTTCATAATGCTTTATGTAGGGTTTATGATTTTTCTTATTGGGCGTGATCAGCTCCGTCAGTTTCACCGACTTAGCCGCCTCTTCGAGCGATTTATAAATGCCCATTTCCGTTGCGGCCAGCAGATAAGAACCATAACTCACGCTATGATAGTTCTGCCTCAGCCGGACCGGTTTGTTGAAAATATCGGCGATCATCTGGGAGAAGATCGGCAGCGTGCCGAAACTCCCGTTGATGGACAGGCTCTTGAAGTTGCGGTGCTCCTGGAGGGTCTTGCCAATACTGTAGATCTCATATAATATCCCTTCGATGGCAGCTCGTACGAAGTGCGCTTTTTCGTGTGTTATGTTCAGCCCGAAAAAAACGCCCCTTGCGTTGGCATTCCAGATGGGGGCCCTTTCACCAAGCAAGTACGGCAGAAATAATAACCCGCCCGATCCCGCGGGGATCTTTGAGGCCTGCGCAATGAGCTCAAGCATGTTTTGTTCGATATCGAACGGGTTCTTAAAGTCTCCGAACTGACGGGTGAACCATTCAAAGATAATGCCGCCGTTATTGGTCGGGCCTCCGGATACATAGCGGTTCTCGGTAAGCAGGTAATTGAAGAAGCGTTGTTTTTCATCCTGCAGTACTTTGTCTCCCATCACCCGGATGGCGCCGCTGTCTTCAACGGTTATATTCGCTACTCCTTCTCCGCTTACCCCATCCCCGAGGGTGGCCATGCACCCATCGCTGGAACCCACGAGAATCTTCGTGTCGGCGGAAAGCCCAAGGGAAGTCTGATAGGCCTTGTTCAATTTGCCCGCCCGGGTAAAGACCGGTACCAGGTCAGGCAGCATGGACGGCTTGATGCCCGCGAATCGCATCGAATCCGGGTCCCATTTTATTTTATGAATGTTGAGCAATCCGGTCGCCGACGCGATGCTGTAGTCGGTCATGTACTCACCGGTAAGTTGCTGCAGGATATAACTTTTCAATGACAGGAATTTACTCACCTGCTTGAATTTGGCCATTTCATTATTCTTGATCCAGGCGATCTTTGCCAGGGGGGACATGGGATGCAGGGGCGTGCCGGTGGAATTATAGATCTTTTTGCCAAGTGCGGAATTTTTTAATTGGGCGGCTTCTTTGTTAGCCCGGTTATCGGCCCAGGTAATGGCGTTTCCCATCGGGCTTCCTGTTTTATCGACAGGCAGGATGCTGTGCATGGATGAGCTGAAACAAATACACAATACCTTATATTTTTTCGGATGCAATACATCGTTCAGCAGGTTCTTCAGCACATAGAGCATGGTGATAAATATTTGGTCCGGATCCTGCTCACTGTGATCCGGTTCGCTGTGGAATGTCGGGCAATAGCCTTTCAGCGAGCCAATGGTAATGCCATTGAGGTCAAAGGCATATACTCTTATCGCGTTGGTGCCGAGTTCTATGGTAATAATGCATTCCATTTTATAGGTTATTTTATCCGTAAATGGTTTTTTCTGAATTGGCTGGGGGTATATCCCGTCAGCTTTCTGAAGGTGGTCGAAAAATGCTGGGATGAATAGAAGCCGGTTTCCAGCGCAATATCGGTGAGGCTGATGTCCGGCCTTTTCAGGAGTTTGATCGCTTCGGATATCCGGATATTGATCAGGTAGCTGAGCGGCGAAAAGCCCGAATAACTCTTCACTTTTTCATTGAATAAGGTGGTTCTCAGCCCTGCCAGCGCCGCCATCTCCTCTACGGTCCATTGGTGGGCGAGGTTGGCCCTCAGCTGCCGTTCCAGGTCCATGAAGGTGATCGGAAAATCCCTGCCGGAATTGGACATCCTCGCAATTTTCCTGCTTGACTGGATGAGTAATTCATCCAGTAAATGATTTATCCGGGTCCGGTATCCGATCTCCTTGTTAAATAGTTCCGTTTGTATTCCTTTTAATATGGCGCCGGATTCCGGGAATTTTTGAAGGACAGGTAAGTGATCCATTTGCAGGATCTTGCAGACTTCACAATGGTCTCCCGGCGATAAGCTGCTCCACGAACCGATTGACAGTTCTTTGTTCCTGTTGATCCTGATCTCGATATGGATCCATGAAAAACTGCCTATTTCCAATACTTTATTCTTGTTCCCGAATTCTCTTCGCGGCAATATCAGGGCTGCATCGCCGGGGTATAAAATAAATGTTTGATGGTCGATCGTCCACTCAAACTTGCCTTCCTGCACATAAAAAATCCTGAAACCGCCCGTCGATGCGCAAGGAAAGCCATCCAGGTGGATCGCGCTATTCTTAATGGTTCCAATTTCCATAATGTGCGGGAAAGGCCGCAGCTCCATGGCATCCTTATGGCGAAGTACAAATTGTTTCATATAGCAAGTCGGAGGCGAGCCTCCGGTAAACAATTCCAGGTTATCAGGAACGGGAAGAATAGTGCATCGTAAAGAAAGGGAATTTATCTTAAACCAATTTACAAAATTCAACGAAGTTCTTTATTGGAAGTTTTTGTCTCCGTATAAAGGTATTTTCGACGCTTATTAGGTAAGCACCGGGGAATTTGAGTTTTTCCCTGGTATTTATTATTCAGCTTAAACTACTGCTATATGAAGAAACACTGCCAGCCTGCGTACAAGCGGGAGTCTATCAGGTTTTTACTTTCCTTTCTTTTACTTTTTCTATTTGGCGCGGCGAAAGCGCAATCGGTTACAGGCACGGTGCTGGATCCGGATAATAAGCCCGTTAATGGCGCGACGGTGACCGTAAAGGGTACGTCCAAAGCGACCTTGACGAATGCTGCCGGGATCTTTAACATCGACGCGGCCGGCAGCGATATCATCGTGGTCAGCCATATCGGCTTTGCTACGATCGAGGTACCGCTGAATGGCAGAAGCAAGATCTTCGTCAGCTTGGTCAGAGGGGATGGGAAAGACCTGGACGTTGTGTTGGTGACCGCTCTGGGTATCAAGCGTCATGAACGCAGATTGGGCTATGCCGTAACGTCGGTTAATACCGATGAGCTCGTGGCCAACCGGACGACCAATATCGGGGAATCCCTTGAAGGCAAGGTGGCGGGTCTGAACATTACCCCGCCGGCCGCAGGCGCCGGTTCCAGTATACAAATACGCCTGCGCGGGCAGGTAGGTTTTGCCGGGTCGACCAACTCGCCGCTCCTTGTTATTAATGGTCTTCCGATGGATCAGGGAGTTCGGAATACGGAAGGGGCGGGTCAGCAGCGCGACCAGGGAGATAACCTGCAGGTCGTCAACCCGGATGATATTGAAAGCATGACGGTATTGAAAGGTTCCACCGCGTCTGCTCTATATGGTTCAAGGGCGGCGGCCGGCGCAATCATCATTACCACAAAATCCGGGGCTAAGAATTCGGGTATTGGCGTTGAATTTACTTCCAGCAATACGGCCCAGAAGGCGTTGAATTATATGAACCAATTCCAAACCATGTACGGAGAAGGTACGGGAGGCCTCAGGCCGACATCGCAGGCCAGTGCGGCCGGCAATGGACAATTTGGCTGGGGCGCGAAATTGGACGGCGCGCCCACTCCGATCTTTGACGGTTCGCTCCAGCCGTATTCGGCCTATAAGAACGGACTTTTCGACTATCTTCAGACCGGGGCGAATTTTACCAATACCATTGCGCTGTCGGGTGGAGGCCCCAGGGGAAGCTTCAGAACCTCTTTTTCAAATACCGATGCAAAGGGTATCGAACCGAGAGATGAATACAAAAGGAAGATCTTCAATGTAGGCCTTAATCAGAACATTACGGACAGGCTTAAACTGTCGGTGAATATCAACTGGTCCAATGAGATACAGAGTAATCCGCCTGCCGTAGGTACGCAGGGGGCCGGCTCGGTGAATTTTTTCACCCGCTTGGCGAATTCTACTCCCGGATGGGCTTTCGACAAGAGTGCAGTGAATCCCGCTAACGGGACCGAGGCGCAAACATCCGGCTTTCAGGGAACATTGCTCAATCCATACTATGCCAACAAGGCCGGCCAAAATTGGGTGAATAACAGGGACCGCATTCTCGGGACAGCCACCCTGAGATATGACTTTGCAAAATGGCTCTTTCTGCAGGGAAGGTATAACTACAATTACTCCATCTCCACCATTGAGTCCAAATTCCCCTTTGGTATTGGAACCAGCATACCCACAAACGCCGATGGCACCTATAAGGGCTCTTACAACATATCGGAAGGCAAGGGTACCGATGTGAATGCAGACTTCCTGCTCGGCGCCAATAAAGAGGTCGGAAAATTCTCTTTTGACGCAAGTGTCGGGGGAAACACCGCGAGAACCGAGGGGCATACGTTGACCGAGGGTTCGACCAATTTTGTCGTGAAAGACCTTTACTCCATAGGGAACGGCAACGTCAAGAGCCAGTCCTACACCTTTGGCAGGAACAGGGTCAATTCACTTTATGGCTTGGCGGAGATTGGCTATGATCGGCTGCTCTACATCAACTTTACCAGCAGGGAAGATTGGTTCTCCGTATACAATCCGAAGAATAACCATGTATATTACCCGTCACTTTCCGGCAGTTTCATTTTTTCTGAATTGTTGCCCGCCCAAAAATGGCTTAATTACGGAAAACTGAGGGTTGCATGGGCCAAAACAGGTAGCGCAAACGGGGTTAACAATTTTGAAGGCCTCCTGAATTACGCGATCGGCGCAAATAATTTCAACGGGCAGGTTACGGCTACCATTGCCAATACGAACGCGCCAAACGCATTGCTGACGCCTTTTAAAGTCGATGAAAAGGAGATCGGGTTGGAGATGAGGATGTTCAACGACAGGGTACACGTCGATATTTCCGCCTTTGAAAAATTGACGACCGATCAGGTCCTTGCCGTGACGCTTTCAAACGCCTCAGGCTATACCGGCTCGAAAGAAAATCTTGGTTCATTGCGGAATACCGGTTTGGAATCCCTGATCGAGGTGACACCGGTAAAGAGCGCTAATTTTAGTTGGACGACTTCCTGGAACAACTCCTACTTGGCCACAAAGACCCTGGCCATTTCCCCGGGAGTGAAAGATTTCCTCTTGCTTTATTTTAACGGCACGGGGAATGAGTTCCTGGGACAAATACATTATACCGTGGGCCTTCCGATGAACCAACTGTATACCAGGACGTACCTCAGGGACGCAAAGGGCAACATCCTGGTGAGCCCCGCCGGTCGGCTCCTGGCCACTCCGGATTATAAACCCATCGGCAGTTCGATCCCCAAATTCGTGGGCGGTTGGACCAACAGCTTTACCTATAAGAACCTCAGCCTGGGTATATTTTTTGACTACAAATTTGGCGGTAAGGTCATGTCTTCCACGCTGCTTAATCTGACGAGGCAGGGATTGTCGAAACTTTCGTTGGTTGGTCGCAGACCTGGGGAAAATGGACTGGTATTTCCTGCCATCAATCAGGGCACCGGCCAACCCAATACCGTGGCTGTTACGGATCTGCAGGGTTTTTATTCGGATTATAGAAATCTTCAGATCGGGGATCCTTTTGTTTTCAAATCGGATTTCATCAAGCTGAGAAATATCTCGATTGCGTATAACCTGACCGGCCTGATCAATAAGGTTTCCTACCTCAAATTCTTCAAGGGCCTGTCATTATCAGCCTCGGTCCGCAACGTGGCCATACTTTACAAGGATCTTCCGGGCCTGGATCCGGAAGCCATCCAATCTTCCGGAGATATCAGGGCCGGCTACGAAGATGCAGCCCTGCCGACGACACGTAGTTATAACCTAAGCTTAAATGTCAAATTCTAACAATATGATAAAAATAGTATGCAAACTGCTCTTTGTCGGCTGCATCTTCTTTTTTGCGGCATGCGATAAAGACTTTGTAAAGATAAATACAGACCCCTATGCCGTCACGTCCATTGATCCGGCACTTCTTTTTGCAGGGGCGGAACGTTCGTTTAACGGAGCCGGCTGGGAAACGGAAAATACGATTGCACAGCAATTTGTAAATCCTTTCAATGCGGGAGCGACCCTCGGGCCTAATTTCAATGCGGACATTGATAATTTCAATAATGGAAGGTGGGAGGCTACCTATGTCGGCACCGCCCCGCTCAATAACCCCGTTACGGGAGGGTTAAAGAGCCTCGTTCAGGCATTGTCCATATTGAAAGGGACGACGACTTCCGTAAACCTGCAAAGCATGATCCGTATTTGGAAGGCCTTTGCCTTCATGGGGATGGTCGACACCTATGCGGATGTTCCATACTTCGACGCGGGAAAGGCCTATACGGACGGTAATTTTTACCCGAAATATGACGACGACGCCGCCATCTACGCGGATCTGGAAAAGGAGATCAGGGAGGCCACTACGGCCTTAAACCCGACCGGCGACTTTGTTTCCGCCGACCTTTTCTTTGGATCGCACGCCGCAACGCCCATCACGACTGTCGCCGCCCAGGTGGCAAAATGGAAAAAATTAGGGTATTCGTTGCTGTTGAGATTAGGAATGCGCTATTCCAAACTGAATCCCACAAAAGCGCAGGCTCTTGCGAATGAAGCCTTCACCGGAGGGGTCATGACGTCGAACGCGGATAACGTCTACGTAAAATATGACGGCACCATTGCGACCAACGTGGCGAACGTAAATCTGGTCAATAACAATCCGCGCTTCTATTACGCCGCTGAGCCCTTCGTAAATCAGCTCAAATCGACCAATGATCCGCGAAGCGGTTTTATCGTGGCGAAATTTGCGGATCCGTCCAACCCACTGGCCGATCCGAACCCGGATTACACGATCGCCGATCAGTTTGGAGTTCCAATAGGGGTGATCAGTGATGCGCTGGCCAATCCCCCTTATCGGGGCGTCAGAGGCGGCGGATATAACTATTCCCAGATCAACGTGAAATGCCTGGGGTCCCAAACGGCGCCTACTTTCTGGGTCACCTATGCACAGACCTCCTTACTGTTGGCGGAGGCGGCAAAAAAGGGCTGGATCCCCGGTGGCGATGCCTCCGCGCAGACCTACTATGAGGCCGGAATAACGGCGGACATGGACACTTACGCCCTCTATCCCAATGGCGCTGCAGTATCCGGAGCGGCAAAGACGGCCTATCTTACCGACCCGGGCGTTGCCTATGACCCCGCCAACGCGCTTAAACTGATCGGCATCCAGTATTGGATCGCGAACATCGCAAACGGCACGGAGGCCTGGGCCAACTTCAGAAGAACCGGTTTCCCGGCTTTGAGCCCCAACCTGTATAATAACAATCTTGGCGGAGGCTTTATCAGGCGCTTGTCCTATCCTGATTATGAGTCTTCAAATAATAAAACGAATTATTTTGCTGCCGTTCAGGCTATTGGCGGCGCCGATAATCTGACCACCAGGGTATTTTGGGACACGCCCTGACCGAACGGGAGATCGGTATGCCAGCGCCGTCTAAGTAGTTTTTCTTTCGCAAAAGACCTTTTGTTTCTACATTAGGTCTTTTTTGGACAATAGTAATTTACAAACGCATTAGTATGAGTTTACATTTGAGAAGCCATGACTGGTTTGGCAAGAAGAATAAGGACGGGATCATTTACAGAAGCTGGATGAAGAACCAGGGCATGCCTACCGATATGTTCGATGGAAGGCCGGTGATCGGCATCTGCAATACCTTCAGTGAACTGACCCCTTGCAATGCGCATTTCCGCGAACATGCGGAAATGGTGAAACGCGGTGTCCTCGAGGCGGGAGGCTTCCCCCTGGAATTCCCGGTGATGAGCCTGGGAGAGACCTTGTTGAAACCGACGGCCATGCTGTTCCGCAACCTGGCCAGCATGGATACCGAAGAGTCCATTCGTGGGAACCCGATAGATGGGGTGGTATTGCTCACCGGGTGCGATAAGACCACCCCCTCGACCGTGATGGGCGCCGCAAGTGTCGGCTTGCCGACCATCGTTGTGCCCGGAGGGCCCATGCTCAATGGGCGATACAAGGGGCAGACCATCGGAAGCGGCACGCATGTCTGGAAGTTTGATGAGGACATGAAGACCGGAAAGATGACGCAGAAAGAATGTGAAATTGCCGAAAGCTGTATGAGCAGGAGCATCGGACACTGTATGACGATGGGCACGGCAAGTACCATGGCCTGTATGGTGGAGTCATTGGGATTGACCTTAAGCGGCGCGGCCGCAATCCCGGCAGCTGACAGCAGGAAACGGCAAATGGCCCAGCTGAGCGGACGGAGAATTGTCGAAATGGTCAAAGAGGATCTGACCATCAATAAGATATTGACGAAAGAGGCGTTTGAGAATGCCATTTTGGTAAATGCGGCGGTCGGCGGCTCCTCGAATTTTATCATACATCTCATTGCGATCGCCGGCCGGATAGGGGTTGATCTGACGCTGGAGGACTTCGACCGGATCGGCAGCAAGATCCCCTTATTGCTCAACCTGATGCCGTCGGGGAAATTCCTGATGGAAGATTTTTATTATGCGGGCGGTCTTCCGGTCATTTTAAATGAATTAAAAGATCGGTTACACAAAAATATCGTAACGGTGACTGGCAGGAATCACCACGAAAATATCCAGGGGAATACGGACTGCTACAACAACGAGGTGATCGCCACCTATGACCGGCCGCTTTTGCCGGAAGGCGGCTGCGTGGTGGTTAAGGGAAATCTGGCGTTGAACGGCGCCGTTATAAAACCATCCGCTGCCACCCCCGCCTTAATGAAACATAAAGGCCGCGCCGTGGTATTCGAGAGTATTGAGGACTATAACTCCAGGATCGATGATCCTGAATTGGACATCGATGAATCTTCCGTGATGGTGCTCAAATATGTCGGGCCGGTCGGCTATCCGGGCATGCCGGAGCTCGGCAATATGGCGCTGCCAAAGAAAATATTGGAGAAAGGCATCAAAGACATGGTGCGCATCAGCGATGGGAGGATGAGCGGCACCGCCTATGGAACGGCCGTGCTGCACGTATCGCCTGAGTCGGCTGTCGGCGGCAATCTGGCATTGGTGCAAAATGGCGATATGATCGAACTGGACGTCGCGCAAAGACGATTGCACCTCGACGTATCGGATGAAGAACTGAAAAAAAGGAGGGCAGTGTGGGTGGCGCCCGCCCCCGCAGCGGTAAGAGGGTATGTCGGATTATACATCAAGCACGTGATGGGCGCCGATAAAGGCGCCGACCTCGATTTCCTGGTAGGCAGTTCCGGGAGCGTGGTGACCAGGGATTCACACTGATTGCATTTCCCGCCCGGTCGGATTTCCCGCCCGGTCGGATTCCCCCCCGTCGGATTTTTCGGAATAATTGTTGAAAGTACAGTTAAAAATAATAAATTTCGGTAGATTTATAACATCGCAAAGTAAAATATGCCAATATGAAATGCAGGAGTTTGATCATTATGCTGATTGCTACGCTAACAACCGGCGTCTGCCGGGCCCAGAACCCACAGACCGCCCAGACCCCACAGACCGCAATAGCCGAGGATTTCAAGCCTTCCACCTTCAATCAGCCGGGCCAGGAGTACCCGCAGGTAAACTCTCAACGATACGTACGTTTTCGCATAAAAGCGCCGCAGGCCGATAGCGTCAGGGTGAGCCTTGGATTGGGAGGGAGAGGAGGCACCATACTTACCAAAGGGCCCGACGGATATTTTACCGGTACGACCGAAGGGCCGATGGATGAAGGGTTTCACTACTATCACCTGACCATCGACGGCGGGGTATTCAATGATCCCGGAGCATTGAATTTTTATGGTTCCACGCGCTGGGAGAGCGGCATCGAAATACCCGCCCATGACCAGGACTTTTACGCGCTTAAAGACGTTCCCCACGGTAACGTGCAGGGTATTCTTTTCCCTTCAAAGAGCACCAATACCTCGCGCAGGGCATTCGTTTATACGCCCCCGGGCTATGGAAAGGACAGGTCGAAACGATATCCCGTGCTGTACCTGCAGCACGGATGGGGCGAGGATGAAACCGCCTGGAGCAATCAGGGCCACGCCAACCTGATCATGGATAACCTGATCGCCGAGGGCAAAATAAAGCCCTTCATTATTGTAATGACCTATGGAATGACGAACGAAATAAAAATGGGTCCCGGGGCATTGAGAAATTTCAAGATCGAACCGTTCCAAACGGTATTGACGGACGAACTCATCCCCTATGTCGACGCGAATTTCAATACGATAGCCGACAAAGCCCATCGGGCAATGGCCGGACTTTCCATGGGCGGAATGGAAACCCATACCATCACGCTCGGCAAACCGGACGTTTTTGACTACTACGCGCTCCTTAGCGGCGGAGTCTACCAGCCGGATGAATTGAAGGATAAGCCCAAGCCCAGGCTGATCTTCCTGAGCTGCGGCAGCCGGGAACGGCCCGACGGCGTTAAGAACGCCGCTGCGGCATTGAAACAAGCCGGGTACAATGCGGTTTCCTATGTTTCGGAGAATACGGCCCATGAATTCCTGACCTGGCGCCGCAGCCTGCATGAACTGGCGCCGTTGCTATTTGTGAATTAAGGTCCGAAAAGAGATAGACCCGCCGCAGTGAACCGTAAACTATCGCCATGAAAATTGGACGATCATGGATCCCCGGGTTATGCCTGGCATGCGCCTGCTCCTCGCCGAAGGCCCCTTCCGGTCTGCACTTTTCCATTTTACCAGCTTCCCGGACGGGCGTGGATTTCAGGAACACGATCAGGGAGAACGATACCATCAACCTGTTCGCCAATGAATACAGTTATATGGGCGGCGGCGTCGGGATCGGCGATTTTAACCGAGACGGGCTGCCCGATCTGTTTTTTGCCGGCAACCAGGTCAGTTCCAGGCTGTACATCAACAAAGGAAACCTGAAATTCCAGGACATTACCCTTGCGGCCGGGCTAAGCACCGATGGCTGGTGCACCGGGGTAAGCGTCATCGACATCAATAATGACGGTTGGCCCGATATCTATGTCTGCGTATCGGGGGAAGGGCCGTCCGCGCGCCGGAGGAACCTCCTGTTCATCAACCAGCATGATCTTCATTTCACCGAAGAGGCCGCGGCCTATGGCCTCGACGACGCTTCCTATTCCACCCAGGCCGTTTTTTTCGACTATGACAAGGACGGCCGGCCGGATATGTACCTGCTGAACCATAACCTCAACGACAAACGGCCCAATGATATCCTGGAGAATAAGACCGACAGCAATTCCCTCGCCGCCGATAAATTATTTCACAACGATGGCATCCCCCCGGGAATGAACCACCCGGTATTCAGGGACGTCTCCGGAAAAGCCGGGATAATTGAAGATGGCAATGGCCTGGGCGTCGTGGTCAGCGATTTCAACGGGGACGGTTATCCGGATGTCTATGTCGCCAACGATTATATCCGCAACGATGTCCTTTGGCTTAACAACAGGGATGGCACGTTTACCAATAGCATTGGCTCCTCCTTCCGTCATCAGAGCTATTCCAGCATGGGTACCGATGCTGCCGATATCAACAACGACGGGCTGCCCGATGTCCTGACGCTCGATATGCAGCCGGAGACGAATAGCCGCAAGAAAATGATGTACTCCTTCCTGAGCGAGCAACGGCATGAGACCGAAATGAAAATGGGGTATCAACCCGAATTCATCTACAATACCCTACAGTTGAATAATGGGGTGCGGAATATAAATGGCCGCCCGGTGCCTTTTTTCAGCGAGATCGGCCAGATGGCCGGCATTGCAGAGACGGACTGGAGCTGGAGCGTCCTGATGGCGGATTTCGACAATGACGGCTGGAAGGATATTCATATCGGCAACGGATTGGGACGGGACCCGACCAACGCCGATTTCCTGGAATACACATACCAGGTCATGGATGCGTCCGGTATCAGTGTAGACGATCCCGAACAACGCCGGCAATTTACCGACAAACTCTCTTCGATGGGAGAGGTCCGGCTCAGGAATTATCTGTATCGGAATAAAGGGGATCTCAGCTTCGAAGATATTTCCACGGCTGCCGGGATCGACCAGCGATCCATTTCGAATGGCGCGGTCTATGCCGACCTGGATAATGACGGCAAACTGGATATCATCACGAACAATATCAATGGGGATGCATTTATCATGCACAACGATATGGAAGGTCCGCAAAATCATTACCTGGCCTTGTCCCTGAATGGGGATTCGCTGAACCGGGAAGGGATCGGATCGACGGTATTTGCCTATAGCCAGGGAGCCGTCCAGATGCTGGAGCAATATCCGGTTCGGGGTTATTTATCTACCGTGGACAGCCGTTTGCATTTTGGTACGGGCGCCGGGTCGATCGACACGCTGTCGATCAGGTGGCCGGATGGAAGGATCCAGACCATTAGCCACCCGCCGATGGATACGCTGCTGACAATCGATTATCGCAATGCGGTGATGCCCGGTTCCCATTTACCGCAGCAGGCGACCCCACCCGTCTTTACCGACATTAGCGCCATGGCGGGGGTTGATTTCAAACATGCAGAATCCTTTTTTTACGATTATGCCCTCCAGCGGCTGCTCCCCCAGAAATTCTCCCAGGAGGGACCTTTTCTCACCGTGGGCGATATGAATGGGGATGGGCTGGAGGACTTCTTTATCGGCGGCGCTTTCCGCCAATCCGGGAAAGTGTTTCTTCAACAGCCCGGAGGGAGATTTTCCGGCAAGGATCTGGTTTCGGGTTCCAAGGTCGAGGAAGACATGCAAAGCGTCCTGTTCGACGCCAATGAGGATGGGTTTCCCGACCTGCTGGTCGTTAGCGGCAGCAGCGAATTCGGACCCAATTCGCCCTATTATCGTCCGCGTTTGTACCTCAACGATGGGAAGGGGAATTTTAAAATGGATCTCCATGCATTCCCGCTCGACTTTCTTAGTCCATCGAAAGCGGTTGCCGTGGCCGATTATGACGGCGATGGCGATATGGATGTCTTTATCGGAGGACGCATGATGCCGGGTTCCTACCCCTATCCGCCCAGGAGCTACTTGTTGCGGAACGATCATGGCAGATTTACCGATGTGACTTATTCCGTATGCCCTGCCCTGATGAGCCCCGGCATGATCAATGCGGCCGTATGGGCGGACCTCGATAAGGATAAAAAGCCGGATCTGATCCTGGCAGGAGATTGGACGGGTATCAGGGTCTTTAAGAATGACGGCGCGCGGCTGACCGAGATCACCGATAGCCTCGGCCTGGCCGGATCGACGGGATGGTGGCGAAGCCTGGCAGTCGTAGACGTAGACGGCGACGGCGACCTCGATATCGTGGCCGGAAATATCGGGTTGAACAATCCCTGGCATATCGGTGCGGATCGTCCTGCGGAACTTTATGTAAAAGATATCGACGGCAACGGTATCATCGATCCGGTCTTTTGCTACTATCTGCCGGATGAGGAAGGCAAATACGAATTGAGGCCAGGCATGTCCAGGGACGAACTGGCTGCACAAGTACCCTCCATCAAGAAAAAATTTTCGTCCAATGCCTCATACGCCAGGGCCGGAATGCAGGACCTATTCCCCGGGAACATGACCGATGACGGCCTGCTGCTGACGGGTAAAGAGACACGGAGCGGCTATTTTGAAAATAACGGGCATGGGAAATTCCTGTTCCGTCCTTTTCCCATGATGGCGCAGATCGCACCTGTCAATACGATAGCCTGTACCGATGTGGACGGCGATGGGAACCTGGATATCCTCCTGGGAGGCAATGAATATCAAATGGCGGCAGCCGCGGGGCGCGAAGACGCCTCTTACGGCGTCTATCTCAGAGGCGACGGCAAAGGGAAATTTGTCCCGGTCGGGCCCGCATCCGACGGACTGACCCTCGACGGAGACGTCCGGGACCTCAAGATCCTCGGCTCGGGCGGGCATAAGTTCCTGCTGGCAGCCGCGAACAATGAAAGGTTGCGCGTCTACGAGATCCATCCTAAAACTCCTGTTCCAGTCGCGGGGAAAAAATAGATTTCGCTGCAATCGATTGAATAAACCTCTATTTTTGTTCCGGGCCATAAAGCCGCTTAAGTTCAATTACGAATGATGAAAAAAAGGCGATTGCTACCCGTAGTCCTTATTTGTAGTCTTGCTTTCGCGACTACTCAGGCCCTTGCCCAGGACAAACTATATCCAAACCTATTCCCTTACCAGGAGGTCAGCCTGTTGGATGGACCTTTTAAGCACGCGCGGGATCTCAATATCCGGACGCTTTTAAAATACAAGGTGGACAGGCTGCTCGCTCCGTACCGCAAGCAGGCAGGTTTGACTCCAAAAGATTCCAGCTACCGCAATTGGGACGGTTTGGACGGGCATGTGGCCGGACACTACCTGTCAGCGCTTGCCATGAATTACGCATCAACGAATAATCCCGAATGCAAAAAAAGGATGGATTACATGGTTGAAGAACTTGCAGCCTGCCAGGAGGCAAATACGAAGGATCATCCGTCCTGGGGAATCGGCTATGCCGGCGGGGTTCCAAACAGCCAAATGATCTGGGGCAACCTGCAGGCCGGAGATCTCGGCGCTTATCGTGGGGCTTGGGCGCCCTGGTACAACGTCCATAAAATGTTTGCCGGGTTGAGGGACGCATGGTTATATGGCGGAAATCAATCGGCAAAAAAGGTCTTCCTGGGCTTCTGCGATTGGGCGATCCGTCTGACATCGGGTCTGAGCGACGCACAGATGCAGCAAATGCTGGATAACGAACAAGGGGGGATGAACGAGGTGCTGGCCGATGCGTACCAGATCACAGGCGATGAGAAATACCTTGCCGCCGCGAAGCGGTTCTCGCACCGTATGCTGCTGGATCCCATGTCGGAAGGCAGGGATAACCTCGATAACAAACATGCCAATACGCAGATCCCAAAGGCGGTCGGGTTTGAACGCATCGGCGAACTGAGCGGGGACGACAAATATGAAAGGGCCGGACGCTTTTTCTGGGAAACGGTGACGACAAACCGCACGCTGGCCTTCGGCGGCAACAGCAGGCGTGAGTTTTTCCCCTCCCCGGCCGCCTGCACTGACTTCATAAATGACGTGGAAGGGCCCGAGTCTTGCAATTCGTACAATATGCTGAAGTTAACGGAGGATCTGTTCAGGACAGACCCGGATGCCAGGTATATCGATTACTATGAAAGGACGATCTACAATCATATCCTGTCCACCCAAAACCCGGATAATGGGGGGTACGTTTATTTCACCCCTGCTCGCCCGCGCAGTTACCGGGTTTATTCCACACCGAATCAGGCGATGTGGTGCTGCGTCGGTACCGGTATGGAAAACCATGGCAAATATGGCGAGCTTATTTACACGCATCAGGGCGATTCCTTATTCTTGAATCTCTTCATCGCCTCGGAACTCGCCTGGAAAGAAAAACACATTACGCTCAGGCAGGAGACCCGGTTCCCCGATGAAGAGAGGTCCAACGTAGTGGTTACCGCAGGAGCTTCCCATCTGAAGTTATTTGTCCGCTACCCGTCCTGGGTGGCGGAAGGAGCATTGAAACTCACCGTTAACGGGAAAGGCGTAGCCTATACCGCTCACCCAAGCTCCTATGTCGTGATCGAACGCTATTGGAAAAAAGGGGACGTTCTGCGGATCGACCTCCCGATGAGGAACAGGATCGAGCATTTGCCCAATGTTCCTTCCTATATCGCGATCATGCACGGACCTATCCTGCTTGGGGCTAAAACGGGCACGGAAGATTTGAAAGGATTGTTGGCAGATGATGGCCGTTGGGGACAGATCCCTTCCGGGAAAAAGCTGCCGGTTGACAAGGCGCCGATCATTATTGACGACAATATCCCCGCCATTACCGATAAGATCATCCCGGTGAAGGGCGCACCCTTGCACTTCACCGTCTCGGATCTGAAGTTCATCAATCCGGCGCCGATCGAGCTCGAACCCTTTTACCGGATCCATGACGCCAGATATATGATGTATTGGATGGCATTGACCAATGCGCAATACCGATCCTACCTGGATTCGATCGCGGCGGCCGAAAAAGAAAAGCTCACATTGGAACAACGCACCGTAGACAAGGTCGCGCCCGGGGAACAGCAACCGGAGATCGACCATGCGATGCAGAGCGCCAGGTCAAGATCGGGCACTTCCCAGGATCAATTATGGAGGGAGGCCGCTAACGGAGGATACTTCAGTTACAACCTGTCAACCCTCCGCGAAGCCAATCTATCCTTATTGGTTCGTTATTGGGGCGCCGAATGGGGCAACAGACAGTTCAATATCTATATTGACGAGGCAATACTGACCGGGGAGAACAATACCGGCAGGTGGAATCAATCTAAATTCGTCGACATACAATACCCGATCCCCGATTCCATGCTCGCGGGAAAGGATCATATCCGCGTGAAATTTCAGGCGCTGCCCCAAAATACGGCAGGCGCCGTCTATTCCATTCGTTTGGTCAGACAGACAGGATCAAAATGACTGCACTCCGGTAACCTGCGACCGGTAAGCGATTTTCGCATCTTTTTTCAATCGATTGAATTATCTGATCATTCTTTACTATTTGACCATATCCCTCCGGAATTGGATCCGGTTACCTGGTTTAAATCGGCCATGGGCACTGATTTCGATGGATAAATGGCTGGGGGCTGGGATTCCTGTGGGCATTATTTTCCTCCCCGCGCAGGTCCCCTGGCGCACAAAAAGAACCGCCTGGATTGGGAGGCCGGGAAATATTCAATAGATTGCTAGTTCACCTCGGTAGGCAAAATTCCCGCATTATATATTGATTTATAATCAGTTAAAAAATTTAAAAAAATAGCCAGAAATATTTTTTTCAATCGATTGAAAATTTTTAGATTTGACTATCGATTGCACGTTAAATGTTTACGTAAAAGAAAACAAAGTTCATTCTTACACCAAAACACTGCTAAATGAAACGATGTTTGCCAATTGGAGATACAAGCTATTCTCCTGAGCGCCGCTTCAAGCGTTCCCATGTTCTCCCAATTTCCTTCTTTTTCATGGCCTTCCTCCTTTTCTCCCTGGTTGGCCGCGCCCAGCAAAGGGTCACGGTGACGGGCAGGGTCATGGCCGGCGATTCGGCGGTCAGTGGCGCAACCGTGCAGGTCAAAGGAGCCAGGGGCGCCGTGCAGACGGCTGCGGACGGAAGGTTCTCCATCGATGCTCCGAAAGGAGGCACCCTGGTGATCACGCATATCGGCTTTGGCCGGCAAGAGGTCAAAGTCAGTTCCGAATTTACAGTCGTTACCTTGAACCAGTCCATCCAACAGGGCAGCGAAGTCGTCGTGGTCGGTTATGGCACCCAAAAAAGGGCAACGCTGACCGGCTCCGTTTCGCAGGTCGCCGGTTCGGAAATTGCCGTCAGCCCTTCTCCCAACGTAGGCGCCTCCCTCGCAGGCAAATTGCCGGGTTTGATCGTCAACCAAACCAACGGGGAGCCGGGCAAGGATGACCCGAATATCCTGATCCGTGGGATGGCTACCATTCCGGGCCCTCCCGGCTCGCCGGTGAATTCAGGTCCACTCATTATCATCGATGGAGTCGAACGTAGCGGGCTTACCCGGCTTGACCCGGATGATATCGAGTCCATTTCCGTATTGAAGGATGCATCGGCAGCCATCTATGGCGCGCGCGCCGCAAACGGCGTCATTCTGGTGACCTCGAAATCGGGGCACAAGGGCAAGACCGTCTTCGACTTCAATTATAACTATGGCATTCAGAATGTGACGAAGATCCCGAAGATGCTGGATGCGGTCACTTTTGAGCAGGTATACAACGAAAACCAATATGCCAAGGAAGGCCTTCTGAAAGATCCGACGTTGCCCTATACGCCATTTTATACAGACTCAATAATCGCGGTAACCAAGGCTGGATCCGACCTGAACAACTGGGCCAATACGGATTGGGTTAAGGCCGTGCTGAAATCCTCCCATGTGCAAAAGATCGGTATTCAGGCCAGCGGCGGTTCCGATGCCGTCCGGTACCTGCTATCCTTCGGCTCGACAACACAGGATGGCGATTTCAGGCATGTTCCCGACAATTATGGGCAATACAATATGCGTCTCAAGCTGGACGCGGATGTCGCTCCCAACCTGACCGTTGGTGCGAATATCTCGGGCATCTTCAGCGACGCGACCTACTCTTCTGTTACCGGACAGGTTTCTGTTGGACAGCCCGGTGGCACGGGCGTTAACTTCGTCAATATCCTGCAGTCGAACCCAACCCTGCCCGCCATATATCCAAACGGAGATATCGCCCCCGGACGGTTGGCTCAAAGTCCGCTGCTGCTGGATCAAGAGGGTTACGACAAGGTCAGCAACAGTTCGATCTATTCTACGTTTACGGGTACTTACCGGGCCCCCTTCCTCAAAGGTCTCAGGGCGGACATCTCTTATAACTACGATCTCGCGAACCAATTCGAAAAGGAGTGGCAGATCCCCGCTTACTATTACTCGTGGAACAACAATACGAAAAACTACGACCACCTCTTGCAAAATAGCGTTATCCAGGATAATGATATCTATAACAAATGGACGACCCAGTTGACCAATTTCAGGTTGACCTATGAGCGGACCATCGCCAGCCAGCACCATGTAACGTTTTTGGTTGGCGCCGAACAGCAATACAATACCAATTCCTATACCAATGCCGGCCGCAAGAA
This sequence comes from Bacteroidota bacterium, assembly GCA_030706735.1. GTDB lineage: Bacteria > Bacteroidota > Bacteroidia > Chitinophagales > Chitinophagaceae > Puia. The sequence goes on from JAUZNZ010000004.1 coordinate 40,637, forward strand.
TTTCGTTAGCCCGGCTATTCCGCAGCTCAATGCGGGCAGCACGGCCCCGGCGGATCAGAGTGTCAGTGGAAGCGCTTCCGCGGGTGCTTATAATAACTATTTTGGCCGTCTGAATTATGACTTCGCGTCCAAATACCTGCTGGAATTCTCCTTCAGGGACAATGGCTCGCAGATCTTTCCGATAGGTAAACGCTTCGGCTTCTTTCCCGGTGCTTCGGCGGGATGGGTCATGTCGGAAGAGAAGTTCATGCATGATGTCTCCGCCATTACCTACCTTAAGCTGAGGGCTTCGCATGGCGAACTGGGTAATGACCGGGTGTCGCCCTACCAATACCTGCAATCTTACACCTTTGGGAGCAACTATGTATTTGGGAGCGGCGACGTGCCGGGGATCCAGCCCGGCGTGGTACCCAATGCGGATATCACCTGGGAAGTGAGCAAGAAGACAGACTTCGGCGTGGTGGCCACGCTTTGGAATGGCCTGCTGGGTATCGATGCGACCTATTTTATAGAGCATCGTTCAAATATCCTTGTACAGCCCAATCTTTCAACAGGCCAGAGCTATGGTTATCCCGGCCTGCCCGACCAAAATACCGGCATCGTGTATAATCATGGGTATGAACTGGTAGTCACGCACAGACAGACCTTCAAGGACTTCTCGTACTCGCTTTCCGCAAACTTCAACTACGCCAGGAACAAGGTCATCAATATGGATGAAACGCCCTCTTCGTTTGCTTACCAGAATGCAACGGGCCATCCCATCAATGCCGGACTATATTATAAGTACGTGGGGATATTCAGGGATCAGGCAGACCTCACCAAGAACGCCAATCAGGCCTGGAGCGGCAGTCTGCAGGGCGATCAAAAAGTAGCGAACCTCAGCGGCGGTTCCAAGATCACCGCGAATGATCAATTCCGTTTCGACTATACGGCCATTCCGATGGAGACCTTTGGCCTGACTTCGATCTTTCGCTATAGAGCCTTTGATCTGGACCTCTTCTTCTACGGGCAGTCCAAAGTGTACAATTATGACGGCGTATATGCCAACCTGGGAAATACCGACTTCTCGAATGCCATGGTAGCGAGGGCAACCAATCGCTGGACGATAAACAACCACGACGGAACGCTGCCTCGTTCCGGCGAAGCGGCGCCAGGCGCTACTACGCTCTACCTGAAGGATGCAACCTTTATCCGGCTTAAAACCGCCGAGATTGGCTATACCCTGCCTCATGGCGTGATCACCCGGACGCGCACCTTCACCGACGTACGGTTCTATGTAAGCGGTTTCAACGTGCTGACCTGGGCGAAGGCCATCAAGTACGCCGACCCCGAGATCAGTGGGAACTCCACCACCTATCCTCAGCAGCGGATCATAAATTTCGGCGCCTCTGTAAAATTCTAACCTGGTCAAATAATAAATCGTCAAGTATGAAAAAATTAATGGTAATAATAACCCTGATCAGTACCCTGGCTGCTTGCCGCCGGGATGTGCTGAATATAGCTCCGCAGGACCGGATTGCGGAGACGGCCGTATGGACGGACCCGAACCTGGTCTCTGCCTATGAAAATAACCTGTATAATGGGATCCCCCACGGGTTTTACCTCCACATGATCTCCAAGTACAGCGATGAGGCGATCAATACCGCGCCATGCTGTGGTGCGAATATCTTCGCCCAGAATACGTATAACCCGGATAATATCACATCGGTTAACAGCGGAGATTTCTGGGGCGGTTATATGTATTACTGGACTCAGGGATACCGGTTTATCCGCGAGGCAAATATTTTCCTGCAGAAAATGGCGGCGCCTAATTCGATCAATTTCAATACCAAACAGCAATTGATCGGCGAAGTGCATTTCCTTCGGGCCTTTATGTATTTCAACCTCATTGAAAGATATGGGGGCGTGCCCATCGTAGATACCGTGTACAACCTGGGCGATAGCACCAATTTTGTGCGGGCTACCATGGATCAATGCGTTGCTCACATTCAAAATGATCTCAATGCAGCAAAACCCTTGCTGCCGAAACGGTATTTATCGACCGACGCAAATTTTGGCCGGGCTACGCAGGACGCCTGCAAGGCACTCTGGTCCCGGGTCACGCTGTATGCCGCATCACCCTTGTACAATACCAGCAACGACATGGCTAAATGGCAGGCTGCTTCCGACGCCGCGGATTCGCTGCTAAACGCCGGATATTCTCTTTACCCTGATTATAGGACCCTGTTCAACCAGCCCAGCGGCAGCGCCGAGGACGAGTATATCTTCTCCCGGCAGTTCACGACGGCCACCGGCACCCAATACCCCATGCATAATCTCGGACGCCGCTATGGCGCCTATGGAGGCTGGTGGGCCAGCAATGGACCCTCGCAGAACCTGGTGGACGACTACGACATGGCAACGACGGGCGAGCCTCCCTTCACCTGGACGGGCGGCGGACAGGGCGCCACGACGGCCGCGACCCAAAATCCCAATCCCGCTTCAGGTTATGATCCCAACCATCCTTACTGGAACAGGGACCCGCGTTTCCAGGCCACCGTCCTTTGCGACTCTGGCGTCTACCATGGCGATACCTGTTTCGAATGGGTCTCATCGGACGGCAAATTCTGGGGATTTGATTCCTACAAACAAAGCAGCGACAACCCGGAAGGGGGCTATATCCTGAAGAAATTCATGCCGGATAATGCACCGCTGAACTGGTCGACGACGTACACGACGCCCTGGCCCTTCTTTCGTCTGGCGGAAATTTATCTGAACTATGCGGAGGCGCAATTTCACCTGGGTAATGAAGCGACTACCCGCCAGTATCTCAATATGGTGCGTGCACGTGTAAATATGCCGCCCATTCCGGCTACCTACACGGGTACGGCTTTATGGAACCGATTGGTTAACGAGCGGCGCATCGAACTGGCCTTCGAGGGACACCGTTTCTTTGATGAACGGCGCTGGCTGATCGCGGGAGACATCGAAAATCGTCCCTTGCGCGGGATGCAGATCATCAAGAACCTGGCCACGGGTGTCACCACGTATACCCCCGTCACCTGGCTGCAGAAGATACCCTACAATCCCGAAATGAACTTCATACCCATCGAAAGGGCGGAGACCAAACGGGAGAAGGGAGTAACACAATCCCCGGGCTGGCAGTAAGCCCGGTTAAAATACTTTTTGGTTCAAGATTATCAAGCAATCAACAGATGGAATGTAGGCCAATGTCTATTGGCCTTTTTTTTTAAACCGCTGCGTTCTTTGAATGTTGAAGGATCCGGTCCTATTGCCTGCGGGAGCTTTGGCGAATGCGCATCTCCGAGGCTATGACGATCGTTTCCGTTTCAGGCATCTGCTCCTGTTGGTAGATATGCTGGAAATAGAGTTCGGCCGCCTTACGCCCCAGTTCCACGCTATGCTGGTCGATGGTGGATAGAGAGGGCGTCACCAGCTGCGCAAACGTCTCATCGGCAAATCCGAAAAGACCCAGGTCGGATGGGATGCTGATGCCCAGGACGGCAGCGGCGTCCATGACTCCGAGGGACTGATAGTCAGATACGGAAAAAATGGCATCGGGTCTGTTGGGCAGCTTGAGCAATGGCATCGCCGCCTGTCTGCCCCGCTCGCGGGAGAGGGCATTTTCGACGATGAAATTGTAGGGAATAGGCAGATTGGCCTCATCGATCGCAGCAATAAAGCCTTCCTTACGCTCCTGGAAAGTTTTCACCCGGGAAGGACCGCCAAGGAAGGCGATATTCCGGTAGCCTTCACGAATAAGGCTCCTGACTGCCTCGTATGAGACAGCTTTGTTGTCGTTGACGACCTTGAAACTGTCGAAATCGTCCAGACAGCGGTCGAACTGAATCACCGGGATCTTATTCTTGTTGGCCTGGCGGAGGTGGTGCGCGCTGATCGTCTCTTCGGCGTTGGAGATGAGGATACAATCGACGTTCTGGTGAATGAGGGTCTCAATGGCTTTGCCCTCCTTTTCGTAGGACTCATGGGATTGGCAGATGACCAGGCTGTGATTGCGCGCAAAGCATACCTCTTCGATACCGGAAATGGCGTCAGAAAAGAAGCTTTGGTTGATATGCGGGACGACGACACCGATGGTGCGCGACTGTCCCCGGCGCAGGTTGGCTGCGTGGGAATTGTGTTTGTAGTTCAGCTGATCGGCCTTCTCTTTTACGCGTCGACGTATGAGATCGCCGACCGATGGGTGGTTATTGAGGGCCTTGGATACATAGGAGGGTGAAATACCCAGTTCTTTGGCTACATCGTAAATGGTCGCTCTTTTTCGGCTGTTCATGTCAACGATTTCAACAATGAAATAAAGTTGAATATACGGGAAAACCGGTGAATAAAAGCAATCGATGGAATTTGAGGGAAAGAAGGTCTTCCTTCGGCCATGACCGGGATAAATAGTAGCTTTGCGTAAATTTTTCAATCGGTTGCATAAAATGATCAATTTTGAGCAATCAAGGGATACCAGAAATTATGGAGATGGAATTACCGCGTGTAATCTTCGGAACCAGTGGATTAGGCAACCTGTTCGTACCTCTGGACGAAGAGACGAAAACGAAGATCGTAGAGGCCTGCGTCCTGGAGTCCGGCGGGCAGGCAGTATTTGATTCCGCGGGTAAGTACGGGGCCGGCCTTGCGCTCGAAGTACTGGGCGGCGCCCTGCGCCGGCTGAATATTGCCCCGGAAGACGTCGTCATCATGAACAAACTGGGGTGGCTGCGAAGTCCGTTGAAGGGCAGGGAGCCTACTTTTGAGCCTGGCGTCTGGAAGGACCTCCGGCATGATGCGGTCCAAAAGATCAGCTACGACGGGATCATGGAATGTTATGAGCAGGGGAATGAACTGTTGGGCGGCTATTTGCCGAAGATGGTGTCCGTGCATGACCCGGATGAGTACCTGGCGGCCGCAGGCGGGCATCAGGCGCTTGAGGATCAGCGATACCAGGACATCCTGGATGCCTACGAGGCCCTGTTCGATCTGAAACGCCAGGGACTGGTATCGGCAGTAGGTCTGGGCGCCAAGGATTGGAGGGTTATCAAGAGGATCCTGCGGGACGTATCCCTCGATTGGGTCATGTTCGCCAACAGCATGACGGTAAAAAGCCATCCCTGGGAACTGGCTTATCTGATCAGGGAACTGGCAGACAGGGGAGTGACTGTGATCAATTCGGCGGTATTTCATTCCGGCTTCCTGGTAGGCTCGGATTACTTTGACTACAGGCTCATCTCAAGGGGAGACCCGGCGGCCGATCCCCTGTTTCGCTGGCGCGAAGAGTTCTTTGCCGTATGCCATGCCTTCCATGTTTCTCCGGCGGCAGCCTGCGTGCAATTTGCGCTGAATGTACCGGGCGTGAAGAGCATCGCTCTTCAATCTTCCGATCCCCGCCGGGTGAAGGAAAATCTGGAGCTTGCCTCAGGACGGCTTGCGGACGAATTCTGGCAGGCCTTGAAGGAAAGGAAGTTAATGGGGTTCGATCCCCTGGCGATGGCTAAATGGCAGGATATAAAGGTTGCCGGGCGCCCGGTCGCAGGGAGTCATCCGCAGAGATCCTAGCGCATGAAGACGATGATTGTACGAAATTCTCTAACAGCGTAATATTTTTCGATGAAAGAAATCCTATGCACAGCCTTGCTGGGGATGGCAACGATTGCTCATGCGCAAAAGAATAAGGATCTGAAGCTTTGGTACCGGCAGCCTGCGGGCAAGCGTTGGGAAAGTGCGCTGCCGGTGGGCAATGGCCGCCTGGGCGCCATGGTCTATGGGAACGTGGGACTTGAAAATATCCAGCTTAATGAACATACGTTATGGAGTGGAAGCCCCAATCGCAATGATTACCCCGAGATGCTGACGGCTCTGCCGGAGGCAAGGAGGCTGATCTTTGAAGGCAAACAGGCTGAGGCGCAGAAATTTTTGGAACAATCGGTGAAGTTCACAAAATCCAGCGGGCAGATGTTCGAACCGCTGGGCAGTCTTTGCCTGGCCTTCGACGGACAGGAAGATTTTACGGGATACCGGCGTGAACTGGACATCAGCCGGGGAGTCGCGACAACGACCTATACGGCAGGCGGCATCCGCTACACCCGGGAGGTACTGGCCTCATTGCCGGACCGGGTGATCGTCGTGCAACTGACGGCGAGCAAAAAGGGCAGCCTCTCCTTCAGGGCCTATTATACGACGCCGGAAAAGAATGCGGAGCGAAGGACGACACCGGGAACAGAACTGGTGATCTCGGGCGCCACGATGGATCACGAAGGGGTAAAGGGATTGGTTAACTATGAAGGGATCACCAGGATCAGAATAGAAGGAGGTACGAGGGACCGCAACGATACCTCGCTCATCGTACGCAATGCGGATGCGGCTACGATCTATATTTCTATAGCCACGAATTTCGTGAACTACCATGACATCAGCGGCAACGCGCATGACCGGGCTGAAGGGTATATGGCCAAAGCCTTTCCAAAAAATTATGCGGGCATCAAAGCGGCGCATGAGGCGGCCTTCCGCAAACTTTTTGACAGGGTGCGGCTCGATCTGGGGAATTCGGACAACGACAGCCTGCCCACGGACGAACGGCTCAGGAATTTTCGCAATGTCAATGACCCCTCTTTTGTCAGCCTGTACTACCAGTACGGACGCTACCTGCTGATCTCTTCCTCCCAGCCGGGCGGGCAACCGGCCAACCTCCAGGGCATTTGGAACGACAGGCTTATGCCCCCCTGGGACAGCAAATACACCTTGAATATCAACGCAGAGATGAATTACTGGCCTGCGGAAAAGACCAACCTCACGGAAATGCATGAACCCTTCCTGCAGATGGTACGGGAACTGTCTGTAACTGGCCGGCAAACGGCCAGGGTTATGTATGGCGCAAGGGGATGGATGGCGCATCACAATACGGACATTTGGCGAATCACGGGCCCTGTCGATGGGATTTTCTGGGGCATCTGGAGCGATGGCGGCGCCTGGGCCAGCCAGCATCTCTGGGAGCATTATTTATATGGAGGCGACAAGACCTATCTCGCATCGGTATATCCTATCATGAAGGGCGCGGCGATGTTCTATGTGGACGACCTGGTAGAAGATCCGTCGAATCATTGGCTGGTGATCAATCCGGGCACATCCCCGGAGAATGCCCCTAAGGCGCATGGCGGTTCTTCGTTGGACGCGGGGACGACGATGGATAACCAGATGGTCTTCGATATCTTCAGTACGGTGATCCGGGCCGCTGATATCCTGCACCGGCACGATGCGTTTATCGATACGTTGAAGAACATGAGGAACAGACTTCCCCCCATGCACATCGGGAAATACGGCCAGTTGCAGGAATGGCTGGAAGATGTGGATGATCCCAATGACCATCACCGGCATATTTCGCACTTGTACGGTTTGTTTCCTTCAAACCAGATCTCCCCTTACCGCACACCCGAACTCTATGCAGCAGCCAGGAATACGTTGATCCAGCGCGGAGATGTCTCGACGGGTTGGAGCATGGGCTGGAAGGTGAACTGGTGGGCAAGGATGCTGGACGGCAATCATGCCTATGACCTGATCCGTTCGCAGCTTACGCCGTTAGGAACGAATCCCGGCGGCGGGGGCACATATGCCAACCTTTTCGATGCGCACCCGCCATTCCAGATCGACGGGAATTTCGGCTGCACCTCGGGGATCACAGAGATGCTGATGCAAAGCGCTGATGGAGCATTGTTCCTGCTTCCTGCTCTGCCGGATGCCTGGCCCGCGGGCAGTATCCGCGGGCTGAGGGCGCGGGGCGGGTTCGAGATCGAGGAAATGGAATGGAAGGACGGCAAGCTGACGAAGGCCGTAATCCGGTCACGCCTGGGCGGCAACCTGCGTTTGCGGGTATCCGGCGATCTGCATGTAGCGGGCGGAGCCCGGTTGCGATCCGCATCAGGGGCGAACAAGAACCCTTTTTATCAAACGGGATCAACACCCGCACCGGTCATTTCAGCAGATGCGAAGCTGGCGCCTGCGGCGCCTAAGCCCACGCTGTTGTATGATATCGCTACCCGGGCGGGTGCCACCTATACATTTTTGTCTAACTAAATTTTACCGCTTGTTATGAAATGGAATCGCCTAGTTTATGGATTGCTTGCGGGCGCGCTGACGGTGACGAGCGTCCCGGGCTTCGCCCAGAAAATTCCCTACCAGGACCCTTCACTGAGCCCGCGGGACCGGGCCAAAGATCTTGTAGGCCGGCTGACGCTGGACCAAAAGGCATCGCTGATGCTGGATGAATCGGCGGCTATCCCTCAACTCGGAATAAAGAAATTCAACTGGTGGAGCGAGGCGCTTCACGGATTGGCCAATAACGGGAACGTGACCGTGTTCCCCGAGCCGATCGGCATGGCGGCCTCTTTTGACGACAGCCTGCTGTTCCACGTATTCGACGCGGTGTCGGACGAAGTGCGGGCTCGGTATAACGACGCCCGCAGACAGGGGCTGGAGAACCGCCGGTTCCTCAGTCTTTCCGTATGGACGCCCAATATCAATATCTTCCGGGATCCACGCTGGGGCAGGGGCCAGGAGACCTATGGCGAGGATCCTTACCTGACCTCGCGGATGGGCATTTCCGTGGTACGCGGCCTCCAGGGACCTCTCGATACCAAATACAGGAAGCTCTACGCTTGCGCCAAGCACTACGCTGTGCACTCAGGCCCGGAGCCGGAGCGGCATGTGATGAATCTTTACCTGGTCGATCCCCGGGATCTCTGGGAGACCTACCTGCCTGCTTTCAAAGCGCTGGTAACGAAGGCGGACGTCCGCGAGGTCATGTGCGCTTACCAGCGTTTGGATGACGAACCTTGTTGCGGGAATAACCGCCTGCTGCAACAGATCCTACGCGATCAATGGGGATTCAAATATATGGTCGTATCGGATTGCGGGGCTATCTCCGATTTCTGGCAGAGCCATAAGGTTTCGTCGGATGCCATTCACGCGGCCGCCAAGGGCGAACTGGCCGGAACGGACGTGGAGTGCGGATACAATTATGCGTTCAAGAGTTTGCCTGCCGCGGTGCACAAGGGACTGATCACCGAGCAGGAAGTCGATAAGCACCTGATGCGGACCTTGGAGGGCAGGTTCGAACTGGGGGAAATGGATCCTGACTCGCTGGTGTCCTGGTCCAAGATACCCATGTCGGTCGTGAATTCTCCGGAGCACCAGCAACTCGCGCTGGATATGGCCCGGGAATCGATGACGCTGCTGCAAAATAGGGGAGGGATCCTCCCGCTGGCAAAGGGCGTTCGCAAGATAGCGGTTCTCGGGCCCAATGCGGATGCAGAGCCGGTATTGTGGGGCAACTACAACGGAACCCCCGTTCATACGGTGACCATATTGCAAGGTCTCAAGGCCAAGCTGCCGAAGGCCAACATGATATATGACCGCGCCTGCGACCTGACGGATCAGGTCAGCATCGAGAGCGTGATCGGTCAGGCCACGGCGGACGGCAAACCTGGAATAAAAGCCACTTATTGGAACAACAGGACCATGGAAGGGAAACCGATCGTGACGGATCAGATCACTTCCCCTCTGATTTTGACGACGGCGGGTCAGCACCAATTTGCAGCAGGCGTTCCCCTGGAGGGTTTTTCCGCGAAATATGAAACGGTGTACAAGGCGACAAAGAGCGGACAGCTGGTGATCCGGGTGGAAGGAACAGGCCGCAATGAGTTGAAAGTGAACGGGGTTTCCTTGAAGAGATTCGGCTCCTGGCGGGCCAACCCCAACCGGATCGCAGTGCCGGTGGAAGAGGGCAAGGAATACCGGATCGAAGTCACCTATAGCCAGCAGCAGAACTGGGGTGCTAACCTGAAACTGGATTTCGGTTGGGAAGTACCCGTTAGCTTCGATGCGCTGATCAAAAAGCTGAAAGATGTGGACCTGGTCGTGTTTGCCGGTGGGATCTCTTCCCGATTGGAGGGCGAGGAAATGCCGATCGACCTGCCCGGTTTCAAGGGAGGCGACCGTACTGACATCGAACTCCCGCTTGTACAGCGGAATTGCCTGAAGGCATTGAAGGAGGCCGGTAAGAAGGTCATTTTCGTCGATTGCTCCGGATCGGCCATGGGCCTGGTTCCGGAAACAGAAACCTGTGACGCCATTCTCCAGGCCTGGTATCCCGGCGAAAAGGGCGGCGAGGCCGTAGGCGATGTCCTGCTGGGAGACTATAATCCTTCGGGCAAATTACCGGTCAGCTTTTACAAGAATATCGCGCAATTGCCGGGTTTCGAGGATTATTCCATGAAGGGACGTACCTATCGCTTTATGTCCGATCCCCTGTTCCCCTTCGGATTCGGACTTAGCTATACGACCTTCGCGATCGGCGACGCGCAGCTTTCCGGTCCGCAGATGCCCTCGAACGGTTCCGTGACGCTGACCGTTCCGGTTTCGAATACGGGTAAACGTAAGGGAACGGAGGTATTGCAGGTCTATATACGTAAGACAGGCGATACGGCAGGCCCTTTAAAAACATTGCGCAATTTCCGCCGGGTGACCCTGTCCCCGGGTGATCGCGACCAGGTGGCTGTCACGTTGAACGCAGACGCCTTCCAATTCTTCGACCGAAATACCGGTACCATGATGACCAGCCCCGGAGAATATGAACTGTTCTACGGCAACAGCTCGGCCGATAAGGATCTTAAATCCATAAAAGTGACCATCCGATGAAAGTAAGGACAGCCTTGCTTTTATTTTTGCTGGCTGGTCAAATGGCCAGCGGCCAACGGCTCATACTGGAGTCTCCCAATCATCGTGTCGTGGCGGGTCTGTATGCTGCCGGCGGAGGCAATGCCGGTGAGTGGTACCTGGAGCTGTCCGGCATGATACCCAGGATATCGCTGGGACTGGTGCGCAGCGACCAGGACTTCTCCAAAAACCTGCGCCTTATAAAAGCGGGCAAGGTGGTTCCGATCGGGGAGCAATATACCGTCGTGCACGGGAAGCGCTCTCATTGCAGCAACCGGGCGAATGAAGTCATCGTAGAATTCGAGAATGACCGGCATTCGAAGATGGAATTGGTCCTCCGGGCTTATGATGACGGACTGGCTTTCCGCTACCGCTTCCCCGAAGGAAAGGATTCCTTCGTCGTCAGGGAAGAGATGACCGCTTATACGATCACGCCCGGGACGGCACGCTGGCTGGAGAAATGGAATCCCGCCAATGAGGGCCTTTACAAGGCGATGAAGGACGATAGCGTCAGGCTGGATTGGGGTTATCCCGCCCTGTTCAATATCCCCAACAGCGACAAATGGTTCCTGATCCATGAGGCGGGTCTGGACAGGACCTACTGCGGCTCTAAACTGAGCAATATCTCCGATGGCCCGACATACAAGATCAGCTTCCCGGACCAAAAGGACGGCAGGGGCCTGGGCTCTTCTATGCCCTCCATTAAGTTGCCCTGGCAATCACCCTGGCGGGTGATTATTGCCGGTAAGCTCAGCGACATCGTGGAATCCACGCTTGTGGAAGACGTTTCGCCGCCCTCCCTGCTGCCGGGAGCGGATTGGGTGCGCCCTGGCCTGGTGTCCTGGAACTATTGGTCGCATAATCATGGCACCAAAGACTACAAGGTCGTAACGGCATTCACCGACCTGGCCGCACGCATGAACTGGCCGTATACGCTGTTGGATTGGGAATGGGATGCCATGGGAAATGGCGGGAACCTGGAGGATGCGGTGAAATACGCCAGCTCGAAGGGAGTGCGGACGCTGATCTGGTACAACTCGGGCGGCCCCCATAATTATGTAGGCGCCACCCCCCGCGACCGGATGCTGACCCATGAGAACCGGGTGGAAGAATTCCGGAAATTGCATCAACTGGGTATCGTGGGGGTCAAGATCGATTTTTTCGAGGACGAGAAACAGGACATGATCAAGTATTACCTCGATATCCTGGACGACGCCATGAAAGCAAAAATGATGGTCTATTTCCATGGTTGTATCGTCCCGAGGGGATGGTCGCGCACCTACCCGAACCTGATGACCTGCGAGGCGGTACGCGGCGCCGAATGGTATAACAACGGCCCGGATTTTACGATGACGGCCCCGGAACATAATTGTACACTTCCGTTCACGCGGAACGTGGTTGGCCCGATGGACTATACACCCGTGACCTTTACGAATTCGCAGTTCCCCCATACGACCTCTTACGGCCATGAATTGGCCCTGAGCGTGGTCTTCGAGTCCGGGCTGCAGCATTTCGCTGACCGGCCGGAGGGGTATGACGGACTGCCGGATGCGGCCAGAAGTTTTCTCAAGACAGTTCCCAATGCCTGGGACGACATTAAACTACTGGACGGCTATCCGGGACAGGATATCGTGCTGGCCAGGCGCAAGGGCGATGCCTGGTGGGTAGGAGGGCTGAGTAGTTCATTCCGGGAAAAGACAAAAAAGCTGAAGTTCTCCTTCTTACCGGCCGGCACGAAATACAGGCTGACCCTGATCGCCGACGGGGAGCATGACAAAGCATTGACGACGAGCTACCAGGTCGTGGACAACTCCAGCGAGGTGGAGGTGAAGTTGCTGCGCCGGGGCGGTTTTGCCGCGTCGCTGGCGCCGGTGAATTTTTAACGATCGGGTCAAATTGCAAAATAGAAATCATTATTTGATGGGACAGAAGGGATGGTTCATAGGAGTGTTGGCGCTTTTCCCTTTCCTGGGAATGGGCCAGCAATACAGGAGCTATGCGATCAAAAAGGACCGGTTGACCATTTTGCTGAAGGAAGGAGAACTGAATATCCAGCCCCTGACGGCAAAAGCGATCCGGGTAATATGGACCAGGGAACTGCCAGGACCTGATTCCGACCTGATCCTGGTCGATCTGCCGGCGCCTCCGCCATTTACCTGCACAGAGACCCCGGCGGCCCTTCTCCTGAAAACGAAAGCCATCACAGTAAGTTTCGACAAGGCTTCAGGCGCCATTGAATACCGGGATATCCGGGGAAATATCATCCTGCATGAAAAGGCCGGCAGCCGGCATTTGTCCCCTGGCACGGTCATGGGCAAGCGCTGCTATGTGGCGGAGCAAAGCTTCGTATCGCCATCCGATGAGTACCTGTTCGGACTGGGTCAGTTCCAGGACGGGAACTTCAACCTGCGGAACATCAGCCGTCAACTGATCCAGGTCAATTCGCAGATCGCTGTGCCTTTTCTTTATTCCAGCAAAGGGTATGGCCTGTTATGGCATCAATATGGGATGACGGAATTCAATCCCGCGGATAGCATGGTGTCGCTTTCAAAAGCGGATTCGATGAAGGGAAGCGCCCGTGAGGCCGAGGTGACGACGACGGCGGGCACGCAAAGGGTCTCGCAGCGGCAATCCCTGTATACGGGGACCTTCACCCTGTCAAGGGCCGGGAGCCACTGTGTGATGCTGGATCTGGGCAATATGGACAACCGGCACCTGCTGGTGATCGATGGCCACCCCATAATCGATGAGTCGAACCTTTGGTTGCCTCCGGCAGCCGGCAAAATGGTGGCGCTGGCCGCGGGAGCGCATACGGTCCAGATCGTCTGCCGGTCCAGCAATTCCCCCAGGCTGTCATGGCGGGCGGCGTCCGATGAAACTACTTTCCGGTCGCCCAACGCATCCTGCCTGGATTATGTGGTCTTTGCAGGCAGGGACGCCGACGAAGTGATCAGCGGGTACCGCAACCTGTCGGGCAATGTTCCTATGCTGCCCTTATGGGCCTATGGCTTCTGGCAGTGCAGGGAAAGATATACTTCCGGCGAGCACCTGGTAAATACCGTCGGGGAGTTCCGCAAGCGGCAGCTACCCATGGACGTGATCGTTCAGGATTGGCAGTACTGGGGCAAATACGGCTGGGGCGTTCCGAAGTTCGACGAAGACCATTATCCCGACCCGGATCATTTTATCCGGCAACTGCATGACCTGCATGCGCATTTCGTCATATCGGTATGGGAGAACCTCGACAAGAAGTCGGAAGTGGCCAAACCTTATGTAGAGAAGAACCTGTACCTGCCGAACAGCCCCTGGATCGATATCTTTAACCCCGAGACGCGCAGGACGCACTGGGCCGCACTCAATGATAACCTATTCCGCCACGGCGTCGATGGCTGGTGGATGGACGCTACGGAGCCGGAGAATGACGCGCTCAAAGGGATACAAACCTGGTTCGGGCCGGGCGATCTTTACCGGCTGACCTACCCGCTCTTTGTGAGCAGGGCGGTATATGAAGGACAACGGGCGGCCGATCCCGACAAGCGGGTTTGTATCCTGACCCGGTCGGCCTTTGCAGGCCAGCAGCGGTATGGTACGATCAACTGGTCCGGAGATATCGGCTCGACCTGGGATAGCTATCGCCGTCAGGTCGTGGCGGGCCTCGACTATACGATGACGGGGCTACCATATTGGACTACAGATATCGGCGGCTTTTTCCGGCCCCGCAACGGGCAATATACCGACCCAGGCTACCGGGAACTGCTCACGCGCTGGTTCCAGTGGGGAGCGTTGAACCCGGTGTTCAGGATCCATGGGTACCAGACCGAAACGGAACCCTGGAACTATGGCGATACCGTCATGGAGAATATGCGGATCATGCTCGACCTGCGCTACCGCCTGATGCCCTATATCTATGGTACGGCCTGGCAGGTCACTCGTCATGGTTCAACCATCATGCGGCCGCTGGTAATGGATTTCGGCCGGGACTCCACGGCCTGCGCGCAGCCCTATGAATATATGTTTGGTAAAGCGTTGCTGGCGGCGCCCGTGACGGAGCCGGGCGTCCGCGAAGCGGATCTGTATTTGCCCCGCGGCGCCGGCTGGTATGACTTCTGGACGGGGAAGCGTTATACAGGTGGCAGGATCCGGGCCGATGCGCCCCTGAGCCGGATGCCGATCTTTGTCCGGGCGGGCTCGGTGGTACCGATGGGACCCGTGATCCAGTCGACGGCGGAGGCAAGGGGCGATAGCCTGGAGATCAGGGTATATACGGGCGCCGACGGCCATTTCACGCTCTATTTCGACGAGGGAGATGGATACAATTATGAAAAGGGAAAGTACCAGGAGATCGCACTCCGCTGGGATGATAAGAACCGGTCCTTGTCCATCGGCGCCGTTGCCGGCAGTTATACCGGCAATCTCAGGCATCGTGTTTTCCGGGTGGTTTGGATAAACGGGACAGGGGAGTCATCCCGGACGATCCGTTACGAAGGGAAGGCAATCACGATTGCGCAATAGAAAATCTCCGATGATCAATACATGGCAGGGTGAAAACTTTTTGATAATCGAACCGACGAATTGTCGCCGGGAAGCCATAGCTTGCAAATCGTTAACCCCGGCACGAGGCCGGTTGCCATCGATGCCATTATAACCAATTAAATGCAATGAAGAATGCAGACTAATTTCATGAGGGGGATCAAGGCAGGACTGTTGGTATTCCTGCTGATCGCCGGAAGTAAAACTGTTTTTTCCCAGGATCCTAAATTCTATGTCTTCCTTTGTTTCGGCCAGTCCAATATGGAAGGGAATGCGAGATTTGAGCCACAAGACACGACCGTGGACGACCGTTTTCAGGTCATGGAAACCATCGACTGTCCAAACCTCGGTAGAACAAAGGGGAACTGGTATCCCGCCGTTCCTCCCTTGTGCCGCTGCCACACAGGCCTGACGCCGGCGGATTATTTCGGCAGGACACTCATCGCCAGTCTCCCCAAAGGCGTCCGCGTCGGCGTGATCAATGTGTCGGTAGGCGGATGCAAAATTGAACTTTTCGATAAGGATAATTACCCGGCCTATGTGGCGACGGCGCCGGGCTGGATGTTGAATATGATCAAAGAATATGACGGTAATCCCTATGCGCGCCTGGTCGAGATGGCTAAGCTGGCCCAGAAACAGGGCGTTATAAAAGGGATCCTTTTACACCAGGGCGAGTCCAATACGGGTGACAGCCTCTGGCCGAAAAAAGTGCGGCTCGTGTACGACAACCTGATCAGGGACCTGGGTCTCAAGCCTGCGTCGACTCCGTTATTGGCTGGTGAAATGCTGGATTCCGCTCAGGGAGGCGCCTGTGCAAGCATGAATAAGATCATTGCCCGGCTGCCGGCTACGATCCCCAACTCGTACGTAATTTCTTCGGAAGGCTGCACGGGAGTGCGCGACAAGCTGCATTTTACCGCGGAAGGATATAGAAAGCTGGGAAAGCGATATGCAGCCCAAATGCTTGCATTATTGGGTTATGCCGTCCCCAGGTCCGGGTCTGCTGACGCCGGACAATGACGCCAGGCAACGGTCCGCGGCATTAGTGCGCCATAGCCTACCCTCAGTGCGGCTTTACTGCGCCGGCGGCACCCGCTGGTGATCATCGGGGCTGCTGATCCTAAAAACCAACGCAGCCATGGCCGCGCCGGCAAAACAGCCGATCAGGTACACCCAGATATTGTTCCAGGCGGCGAGCTTCATCAGGCTGATCCCGACCGCGACCGCAGGGTTGAATGCGCCGCCGGAGATGCTTCCCATGGCATAGGCCATGGTCATCACCGTAAAGCCGATGGCCAGCCCATAAAAGCTATTGTCCTTCGTCCCTTTAGACGTCGCGGTATTCAGCACGACATAGGCCAGTGCAAAGGTGCCCAGGAACTCCGCAAGCAGGCCCTTGCTGGTATCGGCCATTTCCTGCGCCTCCGGGGGCATTTTGTCGGCGAGCAGATACATCACCGCCAGGTAGGCGACGCCCGCCCCGGCGACCTGGACGATCCAATAACCGATGGCGTCGACGATCTTGATCCGGCCGCGCAGCAAAACGGCAAAGGTGACCGCCGGATTGTAATGGGCCCCCGAAATATGCCCGCCGGCAAAGATCATGACCATCAGCACGGCGCCGATAGCCAAAGGCGCAAAATCTCCCGTCCCCCCGATGACCACCAGGCCGATGATCAGCACGAGGAAAAAGGTCCCGATAAATTCAGTGATGTATTTTCTCATTGTTGTGGTTTAACGGGCCGAATCAGCCTTGGTTTGCAGCGTCCACTCGGGACGCACAAAATGACAGGTATAACCGTAAGGATGCTTTTGTAAATAATTCTGATGTTCTTCTTCCGCAGGCCAGAATTCCCTGGCGGCCGACACCTCCGTGACGATCGGGCCGGGCCAGACATGTGATTCGGTCATTTCGGCGATCAACGCCAGCGCGATCTCTTTTTGCTCCTCGCTCAGGTAAAAAATGGCCGAACGGTAGGAGGTTCCGATATCATTGCCTTGCCTGTTCCGGGTGGTTGGATCATGGATCTGGAAGAAGAACTCCAGCAGGGTACGATAGGGCAGCTTGTCTGCGTCATAGCTTATCTCGATCGCCTCCGCATGTGTTCCATGATTCCGGTAGGTCGCATGCGGAACATCACCGCCGGAATAGCCTACCACGGTGGAAATAACGCCGGGCACCGCACGTATCAATTCCTCTACGCCCCAAAAGCAGCCACCGGCAAGGATGGCTTTTTCGATCTTCATACGCTTTCTATTAGCAAAATGAATAAATAGCCTTAGGTATTGACGATCCGCACATTGACCGCATTCAGGCCCTTGGGCCCTTTTTCGACCTCAAAACTCACCTTATTGTTCTCTTTGACCGGATCGATCAAAGATTTGACGTGGAAGAAGAAGCTTTCCTGCGTCTCCATGTTCTTGATGAAGCCGTATCCCTTGTCGGTCTTGAACATCGTAACGATGCCAACCTGGTTCAGGTCCTCAGGGGTTAATTCCCTTTGCTTGGGTACGCCAATCTCGATATCCTCCACATTGACCTCGACTCTCTTTCGGGAGTCCAACGGCTTCGAAGAGAAATTTCCATACTCGTCGACATACGCTAACATGCTTTCCAGGTCATTACTGCCATTGCTGGCCTGCTTCCTCTCCTGTTTCTTTTCAAGCTTTTCCTTCTTTTTTTGCTGCTTTTTTCTTTCCCGTTCCTTTTTGTTCCATGTTTCTGACATTTTTATTTCCCTTTTTTAATTTAAAAATTTGGCGACTTTCAATCCAGTCCAGCGTCGCCCTGGCAAGCAAAGGTAACAAATCCTGCTTGCCCGCCTTAAACATATGATTTGCCCCCTCAATCCTCACTAAACTGGCCCTTGGGAGGGATGAACAGACCGATTCGATGAGATCCCATGCGGCCAGGTCGTCTTTGGTGCCCTGTAAGAACAACATATTAACATTTACAGCATGTAAATGTTCAGCCCGCTCGATGGAGGGCTTGCCGGCAGCATGTAAGGGGAATCCATAAAACACGATCCCCTTTACCTCAGGCCGGCTGGTTACCGACAAATACTGCGAGGTCATCCTTCCGCCAAAGGATTTGCCCGCGGCGAATAAGGGCAACGAAGGATATTTTTTGTGAGCATGGCTGATGGCCGCGGCAATCGTTTCATGCGCTACGGCCGGGCTGTCCGGCCTTCCTTTTTTGTGCTCGGTGAAGGGGAAATTGAAACGAAGGGTCGCAACGCCCAATTCCGCCAACGAGCTGGCAAGCGTCGCCATAAAAGGATGATTCATCCCCGCACCCGCCCCATGTGCCAGCGTCATCAGGCATTTGCTTGCGGCCGGAACCCTATATTCGGCCGAAACCTGCCCGATGGTTGGAGAGATCTTTAAGTTGAATGATTCAATGATCATACCTGGTTAAACGAGAGATAAATTTTAAGTTGTCTAAAATATTGTAAATCAATTATATAACTTCTTGGTATCTACCTTGTACTATTTACCATATTAAGCTTGCCACACAGGTTTTAGTAATAAATTTAGGCTTAATATCAGTAACTTAGTCCAATGAAATCTCTAATAAGAATAGCCAGGTTCTTATGGTCCGGAGGAATAGTAAGGCTTTTCCGAAATAAGACTTCATACGACTTTTCTGAAGTTGAGGCAAGCCCTTCAGGTTCTTTCGAGATTCAAAAATTAGTGAGCGAGGCAGGGCAAGCGGCAGCTTCCGAGGCCAAAGCTGTTGGAATACCTAAGATATTTGCCAGAAATGGTCAGATTCTTAGAGAATATCCTGATGGAAAGATTGAAGTAGTTACTGAAGGGTTTATCGAAAAAATGTTTTTCAGGCATATAAACTCAGGGGTCTTACATGCCAGAAAGAAGTAGAAGGCTTCGTATTCTTGCAGGTCCCAATGGTAGCGGCAAAAGCACTATTGTTAAAAAAATCAGGAGTAATTATTATTGCGGCTACTTTGTCAATGCAGATGAAATTCAGGTAATCCTTGATGATAAGAAGGTATTAAACCTTAACTCCAACTATGGTTTGGAAGTTCCCCTCGAAAATTTTGAAAAATTCCTTTCTATGGAAGGGAGGAGCTGGCAAGAGAAGGCAGCTAAAGAGAATACTCCTATCAACATTTTTTTTTCAGATAATAATATCGTCATAAGAGAAGGTTATTTGACCGGCATCTATGACGCAGCTATTGTTGCAGATTTCATTAGATTGGAATTGTTGGCGCAAAATAACACGTTTACATTCGAAACCGTTCTTAGTCATCCATCCAAGCTTGATTTTTTAAAGGATGCCAGGCTGCGGGGATACAAGAATTATCTCTACTTTGTTTGTACAGTCAGCCCGGCAATCAATAGTGATCGTGTTGCACAACGAGTACGCTTAGGAGGCCATGGGGTACCTTCGGAAAAAATAGAGAGCCGTTATTATGCTTCCCTTGCACTGCTTTCAGACTTAATTCCTCACACCTATCATACCTACCTTTTTGACAATTCATTTGAAGATTCAGAGATCAAACTTGTCGCAGAAATTGAAAATGGATCAACCTTTATTCCTAAAACAGAAGAGATTCCTTGGTGGGTTGACGAATATGTGCTTGGTAAATTGTTTTCTTAATTATTATTGTGTGTTTTGGCTAGACCTTTCCAAAACGGAGATTCAGCCGACTATTTCCCCTGCGCTTCGGCCAGAATCTCCTTATTCATCCGGATATATTCCGGGTTGGGCTCCGCCAGGGCCAGTTTCAGGCCGGCATTGGCCGACACGATCGCGCCTGCCTTGTCCCCGAGCTTCAATTGGATCTTGCCGATCCAATATTTGACGTTGTACGCATTGGGCTGGGCCTTCTCCCTTTCCTGCATCCAGGCCAGGGCCTTGTGGAGGTCTTTGTCATGGTTGTAATAATAGATGGCCGCAAAATAGTAGGGCTTCTTATCGCCCTGCATCGCCTTATCGATATTCGCCATCACCCGCGCATCCACATCGGTTGACAACGGGATGGTCACTGCCGTATTTTCCCATAACAACTGGAGGTCTCCATGGTCGTTGAACATATTGGCGAACTGGATCGTGAAGGTCTCGATCCGGCTGTCCGTCCTGACCGGCTTGACCTTGAAACGCAATACGTCCTTGGTGGAATCATACGAATAGGCCCCCCACTGGTTGGCGGTGGCATTGAAGATCACCGTCCACTCCTCCGCGCCGGGAATCGTAAATAAGGCATAATCCCCCGGGGCAAGCCAATGCCCGCCTGCTTTTATCGAATCCGTGAGGCTCACTTTGGTGGCGGAATTGGCCCCGGTGCGCCAGACCAACCCATAGGGCTCGGTCGTGCCCAACATCTTCCTTCCCTTTGTATTGGGCCGCGAATACGCGATACTGATCTTCCCGAGGCCAAATTCCTGTTCGATCTTTTGGGTGGTACTGGGCTGGGGGATCTTCAGATCCTGCGCGGAGGCCCTCAGGTGACCCAGGCCCAGAACGGCGGCGGCTGCTGCTGCGGCAACAAATAAATTGATTTTCATAATGACGGGAAATTAAGTAAAATTTGATGATTAAACATCAAATCAGCAGTTTCCCGCCCGAAGCACGCCGCAAGTCATGCCCTTCCCGGCAGGCATCCTGGTGTCCGTGGAATGCATTGCCCTCTTGTAGGCCGGCAGGGTTTATAATAGTATCTTTATTGTCAAAATAACATATGAAAAAGACGCCATTCATTTTTCTCCTGAACATGTTGTTCCTGGGCCTGCTCCTCCAACCCCATCTCTCCTTCGCCCAGGATAAGAACAACCCGGCCCTCAAGTCCATTTTGCTGGATCAATACAAAAGCACATACAATGTGGAGGAATGGTTCGTCCCCGCGACCAAGGCCGTCGAAGGCATGACCGCGGAGCAGGCGACCTGGAAAGGATGCGATTCCTGTCATTCGGTCGCTCAGGAAGTGACCCATCTCATTTACTGGAATAAGGAGGCGCTGGCGAGGTTCAGGGGGGAGAAGCCCGATCCGTTTGGCGGTGATAACAGCAAGACCTTCGTCAACGTCGACAAAGCGCAATGGACCGCGATCGTCGCGCAACTGGACCAGGTGCTCGGAGACATACAGCGGTTTATAGAACAGACTGATGAGGCGAAACTGAAACAATGGTATTCCGGTATCTCCCATGTCAGCACACACAACGCCTATCACACGGGACAGATCCTTTTTATCCGCAAGATGCAGGGTTCCTGGAAACGTTAGCCCATGACCGACCTGCTCAAATTCATACGCCAGCCCTGGCCCTGGTACGTTGCCGGGCCGTTGATCGGGCTCATCGTGCCGGCCTTGCTGCTGGCAGGCAACAAATCATTCGGCATATCGTCTTCCCTGAGGCAGATCTGCGCGGCATGCTTTCCCGCCGAGATCTCATTTTTTAAATATGATTGGAAAAAGCAGAAGTGGAACCTTTTCTTTGTGGCAGGCATCGTGATCGGCGGATTCATCGCGACCTCCTTTCTGTCGGATAGGTTCGTAGAGCTCCTTCCTTCCGATATTTTTAATGTCGGGGCATTAATGACGCTCAGGGGGTTCTTGTTTATCGCGGTGGGAGGCTTCCTCGTCGGCTTCGGTACGCGATATGCCGGGGGCTGTACGTCCGGCCACTCGATCATGGGCATTTCCAATTTGCAGTGGCCCTCATTCCTCGCGACTTGCTGCTTCATGATCGGGGGCCTGGTCATGACCTGGTTCATTTTCCCCCTGATCCTAAAATTATAGGCAAGATGAAGTACTTAAAATATGTAGTTCTCGGCATTCTTTTCGGCATCATTCTCGTGAAGTCGGAGGTGATCTCCTGGTTCAGGATACAGGAAATGTTCAGGTTTCAATCTTTCCGGATGTATGGCATCCTGGGCAGCGCCATCCTGGTAGGCATGCTCAGCATCGCGGTGATAAAAAAATTCAAGATCAGGACCGTCGGGAACGAACCGGTAGTCATCGCGGACAAGACCTTTCATTGGGGAAACGTGATCGGAGGACTGATCTTCGGTCTGGGCTGGGCGATGACCGGAGCCTGCCCGGGACCACTTTTCGCCCAGATCGGCAGCGGCTACGGCGTCGTCCTGTTCACGCTTGCTTTTGCCATCCTCGGCACATGGGTCTATGGATTGATTAAAGAGAAATTGCCTCACTAAAAAGTGTAATATATGTGTAGAACCTCGCGCTCGCTTTCTTGCTGCCTGTTGGTATTTTCCCTCCTAACGAGCTCATTCGTCCGATCAACGCATGCTACCGGCGAACCCTGGACTCCCGCCCAATTGGAATCCCCGGAAACTCTGGCGAAGATCCTCAATGATCCGGCGGCCAGACAACCGATCGTTTTCTGCATCGGACCGACCGCAATGATCAAAGGCTCGATCGATATCGGGCCTGCAAAAGAAGACTCCAACCTGGTTAAATTCAGGCACCAGCTCGATCATTTGCCGAAGGACGCCGACATCGTCATCTATTGCGGCTGCTGTCCCTTTGCACATTGCCCAAATGTCAGACCCGCCTTTGAATTGCTCAATCGAATGAAGTTCACCCGCCAGAAGTTGCTCAACCTGGAGCATAACCTGAAGATCGACTGGATCAATAAGGGTTATCCCCTAATGCCCGCAATATCAGGTAGATAATTCCGTTTAAGGGCTATATTGCCAAATAAGGTCTACTTATCCCATTTATTATGAAAAACCGATCTTTACATCTCTTTATCCTCTTTATTCTCGGCCTCTTTTGCCTGTCTTCCTGCGATTTCTTCAATGATAAACCGGCTCCGGCGGCAAAAGTGGTCACCGACACCATGGTGATCGTTAAAGATTCCATCATCAATGCGGGTCATTTCGATTCCATCCCGGTTGGCTTCTACCAGGGCATGTTGCCCTGCAGGAATTGTGAAGCGATCCAACGCACGATCCTTTTCTCAAGTGATGAACATTTTACCATGGAGGAGCTCGAACTCGGGAAGAGTATCCCGGCCAAAAGGACGGAAGGCACCTGGGAACACGATAAGGGCAAATTCCTCTTATACCTGAATAACAAGGTCCTCGCACAATACCGCCTCACGAAGGACAGCCTGATCAATTTGGAGAATAACGGCTCCCGCATTCCGGACTCGATGTCCCGGCAATATGTCCTGTTTAAAAAGAATACGGCCCCGGAAAATCCCGCATGGCGTCAAAAGGCAACCGAGGGGGTCGACATCCTCGGTATTGGCAGCGACCCGTTCTGGAGCGTAGAGATCGACAATCAAAAGTTTATCTTATTTAAACTGGCTACGGCCGCCAAGCCCGTGATCGTGCCCATCGAAAAGCCATCGGTCGCTAAGGACAGCATGGTCTATTCGATCACCACGGAAGGCGGCAGCCCACTCAAGATCTCCGTCTCTCCCGGCTTTTGCAACGACGGCATCGGCGACCATTTATACGAATACCGGATGAAGGTCTGGTATAGGGGCCAACTCTACAAAGGCTGTGCAGTCAAATTGAACGCGGCCGCTCACGAGTGAACGCAGCTTCCGCATTTCAACATATCCGGATATCCCGGTCCCGGTAGGGTCCGAATAGTTCATCCCCCGGGTCGATCTCGGTCACAATATAGTCCAGCGTATCGATCGGGCAGATCTTATAGGTCTCCGCCGTGCCGATCTTTGCATGGCCCGTCAAGGCCACCACCTGATCGGAACACCTGACCATCGCCCGCTTCATTTCACATTCGAAATAGTCGATGCTGCTGACGCCGATCTCGTGATGCAGGCTGCAAACGCCGATGAAGCAAATATCCACATGCGATTCTTCGAACAGGCTGATCGCATGCGCGCCGGCCGTCACCCGCGAGTCGGGCAGGATCCTTCCTCCCGCGATGATGACCTCCATATTCTTTCGGCCGGCCAACAAGGCGGCAGCAGGAATATTATTGGTGATAATGGTCAGCGGCATATCGAGCAGTCCGGCAAGGGCATAGGTCGTCGTGCCTCCGTCCAGCAGCAGGGTCTGACCCGGCCTGATCAGGGACAACGCTTTCCTGGCGATGATCTCCTTTTCTTTTTCCGAAGCATGGATACGCTCTCCGAAACTATGCGCATTCGGGGAGTGCGGGATCGCGCCGCCCCGCACCTTCGTCAGTAGTCCATTTTTAGCCAGTCCCTCGATGTCTCTGCGGATCGTATCCTCCGATACCCGCAAGGCTTCGCTCAACGCGCCGAGCTTCACCGATTGGTTCGATCTTAACTGATTAATAATGAATTCAAGGCGCTCTTCTTTCAACATTTTGCAAATATTTGCGATAAAATTACACAAATTCGCCGTATTATTGCAAATAGAAGCATCAAAAATAGCAAGACATGGCAAAAAAGCGGCTTATCATCGACATGGATCACGTCATGGCGGACATCACTTCACAGTACATCAAATGGTTTAAAGAGGCGACAGGCATCGAAATGCAGCGGCAGGACCTCCTGGGTAAACCCGAAGACCAGGCCTTCCCGGATCCGCAGCTGGTAAGAAAGTTTCTGCATACACCGGGTTTCTTCCGTTCGGCGCCGGTCATAGCGGGCAGCCAGGAAGTGATCAGGGAGTTGAACGATTCGTATGACCTGTTCATCGTATCCGCGGCGATGGAGTTTCCGCAGTCGCTCTCCGAGAAGTTCGAGTGGCTGCAGGAGCACTTCCCCTTTATCCATTGGCAGCAGGTCATTCTCTGCGGTTCCAAGCGACCGATCTCCGGCGATTTCATGATCGACGATCACCTCAAGAACCTGGATCATTTCAATGGGGAAAAGCTCCTGTTTTCCGCAACGCATAATTCCGATATCGACAACTCCGCCTACACCAGGGTAAATAATTGGGACGAGGTCCGCCGCCTGCTGCTCCAGCTACACGCGCTCGCTTAAGACCCGGTCGCCCGATAGCGCAAAATCCACCGCCGCCCGGGCATGGATCGCGGCCGTATCGAATAACGGAACCGGGCTGTCCTCCGGCTTGATGAGCAAAGGGAATTCCGTGCAGCCCAATATCGCGGCGTCCGCCCCCCTGGCGGCCAGCTTCTCGATGATAGACACGAACTTCTTTCTCGTTTCCTCACGAAAGATCCCCTTATTCAACTCCGTAAAAATGGCGCCGTTAATGAATTCCCTGTCTTCGGGCGAAGGGATCAGCCCTTCGATGCCATGCTCCCTCAGTTTGTCCGCAAAGAAGGGCTCCTCCATCGTGGTTCGGGTACCCAGCAGCGCCACTTTGCTCATGCCTTGCGCGCTTACCGCCCGCGCCGTCTCGGTCACGATATGAATGAGCGGGATGTCGATGCAACGTTGAACTGTATCCGCCATCATATGCATGGTATTGGCACCGAGCAGGAGACAATCGGCGCCTGCATCCTGCAGCCGGCGTGCGATGGCCCCCATGGCCTTTCCCTTCGCGATCCAATCCGTCGTTTTGTCGGGCCGGTATTCCTCGAAGTCGACGGAATACAGCAGCAGCTTCGCCGAATGCAACGCGCCCAGTCGCTGGTTGGTTAATTCATTGATCGCGCGGTAATAGTCCACCGTGGAGATCCAGGACGTGCCGCCGATCAGTCCGATTGTTTTCATGATGTCTGAATTGAATGTGTTGTCGATCCGCACTAATTTTGTCCATCGCGCGACAAATATAGCCGCCGCGGCGCTTACAAAACAGATGCAGATTTGTCAATTCCGCCTGTATCAGATTTCAAGCCTTCCCCGCCCGGCCTTTCACTTGCCTCCGGTCCCTCGCGCTGCTCCGCAATTTACCACGAAGTTCGCCGGCGTCGATTGAACCTGCACCGGTGACAGGATCTTCAACGACGCCGAACCGGATAGCGATCTGCCCAGTTGCCAGACATGAGACGGCAGCACGTCGGTTCCTGTCCCGCTAAGTTGCTTGCTGAGCGTTCCGTTCGATCCTCCGTCGCTGTTGACCCAGGTGTACCTGATCATTCCCTTACCGCTGTAGTGCACGGTGGCAGTAAAACTGAGGGCAACCGGACAAGCGCCGTTATACGAGGGCTTGTTGACAGCGACCTGCACATTTTGTACTTGCAGGAACGGTTTGTTGATCCCTGCCGCGGCGCCCGGCACCCCACCGGCGCCCGCACTTCCCACCGGCGTTCCTACATGTGCAGCTCCTGCCGGCGCACCCACACGCGCAGCCCCCGCCGGCGCCACGCCATTGCAGGCAAGCTCAAAGTTGGCGTGCGGGGATTCATACGCGACCGGCGAGAGGATTTTCACGGCTTGCCAGCCGCTGTAGCTCTTGCCGATCTGCCAGGTCGTGTTGATGGTTTGCGTTCCCCCCGCTTTCAGGGTCAGGCTACGGGTGGGCGCATGTGCCCCGTCGCTGCGCAGCCAGGTGTACTGGACAGTACCGGAGCCACTGTAGTGGATAGTCGCAGTAAAGGTGATCTTGGCCGGACAGGCGCCATTATATGCAGGACGGTCGGCCACGACGGAGATATCCCGGATCTGTTGTGACCGGGCAGACAGGACGAGGATGCAGCATCCGAGGACAATCATTACTTTTTTCATGGTGTTGGCATTTAGGTGCTGCAAAAACACAATAAAAAAAGCCGCATGTCAATCGGATGATCATCTGATTTATCAGCCGGTGGTCGTAATTTATCGGATCACCTCAAAATCGGCCGCCGTCACTTGCCCGAGTTTCTTGAGATCGTCATTATTCCAGCGGCTGTCGGGCGCGCCGGTGATATACATATCGGAGCCCACATCCGCGAGGATCAGTCCGTATTTTTTCATAGCCTTCAGGATCACCTGGTTGCTGGCAGAAAATCCGCTGAGGTCAAACCCGGCCTTCAACCGGATCCTGGCGCCGAAACGCAGGCTATAGGTCCCGCCGCTGCTGTTCACGTCATGACGCGCAGGGGAGATATGGCCGGGTCGGATATGCGACTTCGTGAGCGTGAACCGGATAGGGTGCGGGATCTCTCCCTTTACTATTTCCTCATAGCGCACCAATCCCGGAAAGATAGGCAGGCCTGCCGCATCGGCTGAGGTCCAGCCATCGGGCCGCAGTGCATCCGAATGTAAATGAAAGATGGCGCCGCTGGAGGCTTCCCAATGACCGCCGTTCACGCTCGCATTATAGAGTTCGTATAGCACCCCGCTGTCCTTGTCGATCGCGATGACGTGCGAATCCCCTTGTCCGTTGCCTTCGATGGGCGCATCCAGGGGAATGGGGTAGGGGCCCGGATCGCTCTCGTCTCCATAGTTGCCGTCATAGGCATTGCTCCGGTATACGACGGGGATCTTGGGCTGGCTTGCGCACACGACCACAAAGGGAATACCGATGGGGGCGCCCTGCCAGAGACCGCTGCCGAAATCGGCAAAGACCCCCGTATGGGCATAGGCGGCCAGGATCTGACCGCTGGCGCTGTCTACCGCTGAGGCGGAAATGTCTTTATTCCATGGATTGTCTGCAGGGAAGAGCATGACCTGTTCGGCATCCGACAATTGGGTATGGCACGTCGAGGTGCCGTGCGGGTCGTTCGGTACTCCGGGTCCCGGCTGCGCGGCCGGAGGCGTACCCTTCTTCGAGCAGTAAATAAGACAAATGGAGCAAAGGACGGCTAAGAGAGAGCAGATGGCTTTCATAGAGTGGATTTCGTACCCATAGAGTACAAATAATATACCAGAACCGGCCGCGGGATCAATCCTTGAACCGGATCTGAATTGGCCGCGATTCCGGGCCCTTCTTTCTTGGAAAGGTGCTTTTTTTTCATTTACTTTGTATTTCAAAGTACTTTCCAAACAGTAAGCAATGCCCAGCCGCCGCCAACTCTTTTCTTTTCACAAGGGCTATTTCTGGCTCAGCGCCCTGCTATTCATGGTGGAGGTCCTCATCGCCAGGTATCTGCACGACGAGTTCATCCGCCCCATCGGGGGCGACTACCTGGTGGTCATTTGGCTATATTGCCTGGTTCGCAGCTTCACGAATATTCCGGTAGGACTCACCGCGGCCTGTGTGCTCCTTTTTGCCTATGGGGTCGAAATGACGCAATATGTTCACCTGGCGGACAGACTGGGCTTCACCGGCCCTTCCCTGATGCGAACAATGCTGGGAAGTTCTTTCTCCTGGGTGGATATGCTCGCATATACCCTGGGGATCGTTACCGTAATGGCATGCGAAAAGATCAGACTTGTAGCTTATGAAAGATTTTGTGCATAAAGATTCCATCGTGCGCCGCATCTGGGGGCGGGGAGACTGCATTCTGCTGATCTTCGCCGGCGGTGCCGCCGAGTTTGCCCTCAACAAGGCGGTCGATTGGCTTTATTTCACCGGCCGCCTTCCCGCCGATCCCCTGGGCCGGCTTTTTTCAACCGTGACCTACGCCCAACGGATCGTCTTTGCCGACCAGGATCGGGCCATGGCGGCCATCGACCAGATCAGCGCCATCCATCGCGGGGTGGAGCAGCATCGCGGTCAACCCATCCCCCCGGAAGCCTACCTGGACGTACTCTTCATGCTGATCGATTATTCGATCCGCGCCTTTGAATTGTTGGAACGACCAATGACGATAGAAGAGAGGGCAGAAGTCTTCTCGGTTTTTTTTCAAGTGGGATCGCGCATGGGGCTACGGGACCTGCCCGCCGATTATCCGGCCTACGCCGCCATGCGAAAACAATACATGGAAAAGGATCTTGTCGCCGGACATTTCTCTTTCGACCTTTACCGGCAATATCGCAAACACCTGGGCTTCTTGCGTTATCAAAGCTTGCTGCAGATACAAGGGATGCTGGTACCCGCCCGGGTCCGAGGGCTCCTCCGATTACCTTCCGTTCCCTGGATAGTGCCGGCCATTCTGCTGTACAAGGGCCTTCATCGCCTTCGCCTGGATCGCCTGGTAAAGGATATCATTCTGCCGCACGCGTACAAAGCGCGCATTTACCGGTTGGATAGGGCCGGCTGAAC
Organism: Bacteroidota bacterium; assembly: GCA_030706735.1. Lineage (GTDB taxonomy): Bacteria > Bacteroidota > Bacteroidia > Chitinophagales > Chitinophagaceae > Puia. Next base: position 69,843 of record JAUZNZ010000004.1, read on the forward strand.
CGATCCGCCGCATCGCACCATCCCGCCGCACGGCAGCATCCCGCCGCACCGCACCATCCCACTGCCGCATCCTCTCAATGCGAGGCCGTCCCGGCCGGTGCCTCCTGGGTCACTTCACGGATAGATGCCCAGCCGGTCGGACTGTCCTTATAACGTACATAAACGACCATCGATCGTCCCCTGGCGATGGAAGGTGCACCCCCGCGCTTCGGGGTCGATTTGATCGCGAAGATGGAAGTTTCGACGGCCGTCCCCTCATTGAACAAGGTGCTCTCGATGCGATTTTCCACGAATTCGACGTTGTTGTCGCGGAGCCATCCCGTCAATTGCTTCCGCAGACCTTCCCGGCCGCGCATGATATTGTCGCCGCCGAAATATTTGACGACATCGGGATGGTGCAAGGCGAGTATGGCATCCACATCCCCGCGCCCGAAGGCATCGCGAATGGCCGCGGTCGTCCTTTTTAAGGCCTCCCGGTCATCCTGCGAAACATCTGCATGTCGACCGGTACAACCGCATGAGAGCAATGATAAGATGAATATGACGTGTACCAGCGGCTTCATTATTCGGATTTTTTCTTCCTCACCCCGAACCGGACGCATTTGAGTAAGATTATTTCAATTCAAAAACGGCGAATGACTGCCTCTCCCCGCTCTTATTGGAGAATTTCAGCGCTGCGCCGGCCGGCACAAACAACCAGTCGCCTTTTTGGACAAAGATCTTGTCATTGACCGTCACCATGCCCCCTGCCTGATCCAGTCCGATGACGACGATGGGCGCCTTGCGCTTCGGGATATAGAGTCCGGCACGCTGTCCGACTTTGAGCCGATAACCCCGAACGAATTTTTCATCAAATAGCACCGACATATCCTTCCGGTGGAGCGGAGGCTCGATCTCCACCGGATTCTTGTTGGGCAATTCCAGGTCGATGGTATGGAAGATCGACGTATCGCTGTTCCATACCCGGTGAATGCGCGGACTGCTGGCAAAGCTTTCGTACCAGATGCTCTCCTGTGAAAATTGAACCCTGGCAGGCTCGACCAATACCTGGGAGCCCGTTTTCGTATTCCCCAGAACGATAAATACGGAAGGGGTCTCATGCTTATGCATCAACGAGGTATCGCCCGGCGGGATACGCACATCCAGTACGCGCACCCAGGGGTTCTCAAATACATTGTGATGCCGGGGCTCCAGCCTGACCGGTATAGGTTCCTGCGCAAAGCCGGTTGCCACGGCCAACAAAAACGGGATCGTTAGAAAAAATCTTCTCATCATGGCCTCAAATTACAAATTTTTTGGCCGGTTCGTTGAGACATTGTTATTCGGCGTCCTCATGGACGCCGTGAGCTCCGGGTCTTGGACGCCGTCAGTCCGGGTCTTATTGGAATCCCCCGGTAACGATGATGACCCTCGCCAGAACGCAGAGAAAGGAAGCATAATAAAGACCGATAAAGCCCAGGCAGGCGACACATTTTTTGTTCTCCGGCAGCAGGATCTTTCCGTCCATTTCTTCGATGTGCTTGTCCATGATCAGCGTTTTGAAAAGAGATTCGAATAATAGTACAACGCCCGGCCAGGAATGTAACCGACTATGCAGCAGCTTTTTGCACAAAAACATAATGTATTGATTATCAATCGCTAAATGGTTTTTGTGCGACGCCCCATTGCCATCGGTTACAATCGGTCTTTCTGCTGGTACTAATTAGTAGGTTCGAAGGTTTTTGATTATTTTGTAAATAGAAGCACTTAACCCATACCCATGAAAAAGGACCTTAATTCGTTGAAATGGTTAGCTTTAGCCGTAATACTCACGGTTTTCGCATGCCGTAAGTCGGTTTCCGATACACCGGTGCCGCCTCAACAGCCGCCACCCCCGAATCCGCAGGATTCCACCCAACCGGTGAAAAAAGCGGATACGACCTCGACGCCGGCGGCTCCATTTCCGCAGCAGCCCCTGACCGGCTGCGCGTACGATCCCAATTATGGAGATTCCATTATCTATCCCCAGCCGACCGACGGCCAGGATTATATCGTCCATCCCATCAATGTGCCGGGCCCAGGTAAGTTCCTGTCCTGGCCTGCAGGCCTGGTCATCGATTCCGTGACGGGCGCCATCGACGTGACCAAGAGTGAGACCGGGGAGCGGTTCGCCATCGGTTTTGTGAAGGCCGGTACCACAGATACCTGTTTGTCCAACCTGATCATCGGCGGCGGCTCTTATATGGATAGTGTGTATGTACTGGGGGACGGTCAGACGGCTGCCTACCCTTACTATGACGCAAATCCCACGCTCACGACGATATGCGGCACCGGTAACGGCAACGGCACGGGTTGCGCCTTCGACGTCACTGGATCGGCGGCTCAGATGAAAGTGGTCGTCAATCATACAACCGGCGTCATCGACCTGGACAAGACCCTGAACGGCCCGGGAGGCCTGCTTTCAAGCGGCGCATTCGGCCTGGTGCCCCTCAACGGACAGACCGTCACCACAACGATCTATTATCGGTTGAATGACCCCAGCAACCTGGCCACCCAAAAGATCCAGGTCCAGTTCATGTATTACGACAGCAAGTCGAATATCAACCCCGGCCTGCTGGGCAGTGTCGTGAACAAGCTCGACAATATCCTGACCGGGAACCTGATCGATAAGTCGGCAAATCCAAGGCCGCCACTCATCATTATCACCCGAAGGAACTAATTGACGGGCCCGCTAAAGCGGGCCCTTTTTATTCGCGCAATATTCGTCACGGCCGCAGCGTTTAAAGATCATGATCGCAGCCCCATCTTTCAGCTAAAGTGCGTGACATGCTAGGGAAAAACACGGTATTCTTCCTGGCCTTCCAGTTGATCGTATCCTTTATTTTCGCCAATCAGGGCCCGCCGCCCGACCGCATCGCCAGGACCTACCACCGGGCCGATAGTCTCTTCCATCTTTCCAATACGACCCCTGCTACCGACAGCGCCTCCCTGGCCGGCTTTGAAGAGGTCATCCGCGCGCTGGGGAACAACGCCCCTACGGGTTACGATGCCTCGCTACTTTTCCAATCTTATCTTAAGAAGGGCATCCTGCTGGACTCGAAGGCCAACTTTGCAGGCGCCCGCGACGCCTATCTGATGGCGCTCCACGCGCACAAAGAGATCGATTCTGCAGCCTTTGTAGCCTATATCTACGCCGGGGCCTGCTATTATAACCTGAACGATTTCGATTCCGCCAATTACTTCCTCCTCCGCGCCGAGCCCCTGATCAGTCGCTTCAAGGACCCCGAGGACGAGATCCGCCTCTACAATACCCTTGGCGTTTTGTATTATGACAATGGCAATTACCGGCAGGGCAAGAATTACTTTAGCCGTGCCCTCGAGATAGTGAAGAGCAGACAACCCTTCGATACGCTCTCCGCCGCCAGCATTGAGATCAATATGGGGACTTCGCTGTACCGCCTCGGATCTTACGAGGAGTCCCTTTCCCAGTTCCACAGCACGCTCCGCTACCGCGTTTTCGGGGATTATGTATTTATGAATATGGGCAGGGCCTATACCGCACTGGGCCGGTATGCCGAAGCCCTGTCCAGTTTCCGGAAGGTGAATTCCGCTAAAATGCCTTCCGTGTTCAATGAGATGGCGAATACGGAATGGCAGCTGAAAAGGGTCGATTCCTGCAAGTATTATCTCGACCGGCTTCAGCCATACAAGATCGCCCGCAAGCTCAATGCCCTGGACATCGGCATCAACGAATTGTACAGGGCGCAATGGCTGAACGGCCAGGGACAATACCAGGCGGCGCTGTCGGGTCTTCAGCAGGCCATCATGATCTTTTCCGGCAATTTTTCAAATCCCGACATTCTCACTAACCCTTCGGGCTTCACCGGGACCTTTACCTATTTCCATTTGTTCGATGCCCTTCTGGAAAAGGCCAGGGTATTCGGACGATTGTATCGTTCGCAACCTGAAGAGGCCTGGCTCTCGGGGGGCTTCGATGCCTACAAGGCAGCCCTGGCCATTTTGCGCTATATAGAAAAAAGCTACGATACCGACGATGCCAAATTGTTCCTGAAAAAGAAAAGCGGCGGGATCTATAAGGAGGCCCTCGACGTATGCCTCGCGCTATGGAAACGCCACCCCGACAAGAACTACCTGGAGCAGGCCTTCTCGATCGGCGAGCGCAACCGCGCCTCCATCATCGCCGCCGGCATGATGGAACGGAACTTTGCCGGCGCCCCGGGCAGTAACGAGGAGGCATTGCTCAAAAGAGAAAGGAATATCAAGTACAATATCGCCCGCCTGAACGTAAATATCGACGAAACCCGCGACAGCCGCCGGCTCGAGCAGATGACCCGGGAAGTGGCGTCCTATGAGATCGACCTGGCTCGCCTGCAAAAGCAGCTCGAGCACAGTGATGCCTGGTACAGGGAAAAATACGAAGATGCTTCACCCGGCATCAGCGAGATCCAACAGCGCCTGAATGGCAGGCAGGCACTCATCAGCTTCAACTCCACGGTGGATGCCCTGCACGTCTTCGTGATCACCGCCTCGTCTTTCCAATACGCCCGTATCGATTCACTCGCGGCCCTGCAGCATGATATCGGCAGCTGGCTGAACGAGCTCAGAACGACCGGCAACGGCAAAAGGTTCAGGGGCGAAGAGATCGGCTCGCGGCTCTACGAAAGACTGGTCAGGCCGATCCGGAAAATGGCCGGCGATAAGCCGGAATGGATCATCATTCCCCATGGGATCCTTTATGAGCTGCCATTCGAGTCGCTTCCTTCAGGTGATGCCGGGGAACCATTATTGGTCAAAACCACCATCAGCTACCAATTCTCCGCACGCCTCCTGCTCTCCTCATCTCAGGACGACAAGAATGCGCTCGGGCCGTCGGCCTATAAGATCCTTGCCTTTGCGCCTTTTGCGGGAGGTAATGGACGCCCTTTATCGGGGTTCAACCCGCTGCCGGCCTCCGCCGATGAGATCGCTTCACTTCCCGGCGCCCAATTTTTGGACAGTGCGGCGACGAAGGTCCGGTTCCTGAAAGAGATGAACAACTATCCCATCATCCACCTGGCGACCCACGCGGTCTCTTCATTCGACAATGCCGCCGAATCCTTCGTTGCCTTCTATCCGCAGAAAGGAGTCCGGGTGGAAGATTGCCTGTTTCTCGAAGAACTATACGGATTGAATATGAGTAAGACCAGGCTGGTGGTCATCAGCGCCTGCGAGACGGGTCAGGGGGAACTGGTCAGCAATGAGGGAGTGATCAGCCTGGCAAGGGCCTTCACCTATGCCGGCTGCGAAAGCACGGTCTCGAGTTTGTGGAAGGCAAATGACAAAGCCACTTCGTTCATCCTCAAACGCTTTCATGTGTATTTGCAGGAGGGTTACGATAAGGCAAAAGCGCTGCAACAAGCTAAATTGGACTATATAGCGAGTGATGCGGTGGAAAAGAGTCCCGCCTACTGGTCGCATCTTATTTTGATCGGAGATACCGCGCCCTTGGTCAGGGCCGGACATTCGCAGGTTTATTATTGGGTGGCCTGCCTTGCAGCAGCGGCTGTTCTTTTCATCCTGGCCGCAAGAAGAAGGAAAAAGAAAAAAAGTCGACGTCTTTCACAGAAGGAGGATCTTAATTAATAGGACTTTAAAACAGGGAATTGGAATAACACAGGCTTTCAGGGATACGTCGACTTTTCACGGGGTACGAGGCAATGATGTTCTTCATGGGTTGGTTGTCTTTTCGGAGGATTAGGTTCGGTCTTCGCTGGATTTGGAATGGTTCTTTCAGTGGATCGGATCGTTCGGTCTTCAGTGGATTGGATCGGTTTTTCAGTGATTTGGATCGGCGCCTTACATCAATTAGTAACCGCCGGGGCCTGGCGCGTAACCGACCGCCGGCGGTTTTATATTTTTTTAATTAACTGATTACCATCTATTTACGAGCCTTGTTGCGGATGATCCGCAAATCCAGGGAGGACATCCTCCCGATTACCGGGTGATAAAGGTGGTTCTTATCGGCCTTGATCTTCTCGATCAGCGGCAAAGCAGCTTCCGCCTCGTTGTTGGCCAGATAACTCATGGCAAGATAGTACTCCGCCTCGTCCTGGAAGAGGTCGCTGCCCGAGCGGTTATTCTCAGCCAATACCTGCGTGAATTTCTCTATCGCTTCAGGATAGTCCTTCAACTCCAGGTTGGCCATCCCCGTCAGGAAGTAAGATTGATTGTTCTTTTCCTTGGATGTATTGAACAGCGTGATCACCTCCGCCCATTTCTTTTCGTTATACGCCTGCTCCATCGGATCGGCTGTTACCGTGCTGCGCGTAGTATTCAGATCATAGCTGGCAAAGTATTCCTTGTACATCCCGCTGGCGCTCGTGGTCGTATATTTATAAACCGCGGCCCCTCCCGCCATAACCAACACGCAGGCGGCTACACGAGTGATATTCCGGTACATACTCGTCACCCTCGCCCTGTTGTATTTGACGATTTCCGCGGATTTCGTCGATACCCAATGGTTCCTGGCAGCGGATACCTGCTCATATACGGCGGCTTCCTCAATCGCATCGACTGCCAGCAGAAGAACCTGCCATTCACTGGCTGCCTGGCGGTCATTCCTGATCAGCTGTTCCACGTCGGGCAATCCGATGCCCTGCAGGCTGCTGTCGAGGTGATCGATCATTAATTCTTCGTTGATGGGTGACATGATTTCTTATTTATTTATTTCGTTGATCTGACCCGCCAGCTGCGGGTTACTTTTGATCAACCCGGTCAATTGCTGCAGGCATTTATATTTCTTATTCCTTACCACCTGCTCGTTTTCGTAGGGCAGGTAATCGACTATTTCTCTCATGGACAGATTCTCGTAATAGAACAGCATCAGGATCTTCCGGCATGGCTCCCCCAGCTTGTAGACCAGCTCACGCAGTTGCTGCTGCTTTTCGTGATCGCTGATGAATTCGCTGACATCCGCTTCATTCTGCTCCCGGCCGGACTCGAATTGCTTTTCCCGCTGTCCGGACCGCTCTCGCTTCCTGATCTCATTGAACCAGATATTCTTGGCAATGGAGACCAGGAAGGTCTTGATGCTTGCCTCCCCCCGGTATTTGTCCTTCTTGAGGACGCCGATGAAGCAAAGCACCGTCTCCTGGAAGACATCTTCGGCATCCTGCCGGCTTCCGCCATATCCCATGATAAAAGAACTTGTCGATTCGGCGTACTGCTGATACAGATAATCGATGGCCTGATTCAGCTCCTGGCTATCGTTGATCGCAGCGATCAGCTCTGCATCAGTATATTTTCCGACGACTTTCATAAATTAGTAAGTGCTGTGTCTGTGATTGTAACCGGTAAGGGCCGGAAAAATCTTTTCGGATTGGGTATCAGGGAACCTAAGAACGGCGAGCATGTCGATTCCTTCCATAAATATATTCATAATTAGCTCGATATGAGCATTTTATGGCAAATATCCCCCATTCGGGCGATAAATATACCCAAATACATGAGCCTCATCCGTTTATCTCACACCCCCTAAAGCTTCAGCAATTTCCGTATTTCTTTCCATTCTCCGACCTGTACCAATAGGAGGTAGCTTCCAGGTGCCAGTCCGTTCACCGGGACCTGGTTACTACTGACCTGCCCCTCCTTCCTCGATTCCCACCGGCGCAGAGGTTTTCCCCTTCCGTCGAGGATCATAATTTTCAAAGGGCCCACATGTGCATTGTTCAGCCTTAACGTGACTTGTTCCCCGGCGGGATTAGGATAGATGATAAGGTCGCCTGGCGCGCCCAGGGCACTGTCGCTTCCCCCAAAGTTGGCCGCATAAGCCCCGACAGGATCCCGGACCGTCCCCCCGGTTGACCCGGTGGACGAGGTCAGTTCGGTGACCGCGAATCCGTTTAAATAGTTATATCCGGTGGGTGTGCTGATCGTGATCACGATCTTTCCGGAGCTATTGGCCTTGACCCCGCTAAAGACGGCCTTATTGTTCAGGTTGTTGAAGCTCAGCACGGTGTCCGATGCCTGTCTCGCGATCGCAAATACGCTCTTTTGACCCGGGTTCGAATTCCGGCTGGCATACAGCTCGATAGTATACGTGGCTGCCGTCTTCAGGCCATTCAACGTAAGGGTTCGCGTGGTTTCGCAATAGCTTGTAAATCGCAGGACGGCGGCCGGAGCCATGGTGCCTCCATAGGATGCTCCATTGTCCACGACGGATTCATTGACGCTCAGGCCCGCGGTGGCGCCGGATGATGTGCCATCCGAATAGGTGAGGGTAGGCGAGGTGACCCCGCTATTTACGTTCCAGTTATTCCACTGCGTATTGGTATAGGGGCTCGTCCCGCCATATAGGTTCACATTGATCATCTTGCTCACGGTGCCACTGTTGACCGTCACCGTGATCGTATCGGTACTGGTTGTCCCCAGGTTGTCGGTCACCGTTAGCTGGAACAGATAGGTGCCCTGAATAAGTCCCTTGACGACGGTGGTCGCTGCCGATGGAGTGACCAGGGTATCGGAGGCAGGTCCTGATAATTGTGTCCATAAATAGGAGGTCAACGGTCCGCTGGATCCGCTGCCATTCAGCGTGGTTTGATTGGCCGGCCATACGATCGCTTGATTGGCCCCGGCATCCGCGACAAGCGGTGGCGGCGGGGTCACCGTTACTTGGACCGTCGCCGAACTGTCTCCGTTCACCGTCAATTGAAAAACATACTCGCCCTGCACCAGGCCTGTAACCAGGGTGCTGTCCGACGAGGGCGATACGATCGTGTCACCATCAGGCCCGGAGACCTGCGTCCAGGCATAGGAAGTGATGGCGCCGGTGGATGCGCTCCCGTTCAGCATGGCCTGGCTCGTCGGCAGGACAATCGTTTGTGCCGGCCCCGCATTGGCAGCCAGTGCGGGCACTCCATTGACAGTGACCGTCGCTACGGCGCTGATTTGCTGGCCATGTCCATCCGTGACCGTGGCCTGGAACAGGTTCGTCCCCTGGGTAAGTCCATTGATCACTGTGCCGGCCGAGCCGGGCGCAGCGATCGTGGCGGCCGAGTTGATCAGGTTCTGGAAAATATTCGTTCCCGCCAAGACATTGAATAACTGCCGGTGCCCCTGATCATTGTCATGCACATTATCCGCGGAGGAGGGATAGAGCCGTTTCGTCGTGCCCGGCACGACGATCGGATCATAAAAGTCCATGGCGCGCGAACCGAATCGGAGGAGGATACTGTCGCGCAATGCCTGCAGTTTGGACTGGACGCTTGCGGAAAAATCCTCCCGCGGTTGCGTCGTCGTAATATAGACCTGCGCCCCATTCGCCGCCGCTGCATTGTACAGGAGCTGCAGCCCGTTCATGACATCCGACGTGCCCAGCACATCATATCCGTTATTCGGGAAATTGATGACGATAAGGTCCGGACCCAAGCTTAGGGCTTTCGTAACATTGATTGCCGGGTCGACGGCGGCATTGCTTGCACCCAACGCATTCACGACGGAAGCCGGCGCCACATAACCCGTCGGCATCGCATTGTAGGGATTATAGCCGGACACGCTCAGGTTGACCACATTGGCCGTCAGCCCCTGCGCGGCATAGTATCGGGTAAAACGGCCGACAAAGGAGGAGTCGGGCACGCTGGCGCCCACTCCGGCCGTCGAGGATGAGCCCATGAAGACGACGGTTTTCGGCGTCTGCCCCGGCGCTTTGAATTTGGTCCATTTGACCGAGTTCAGGCTCGAGCCTGTCACCACAGGATTCATGTTCACGTTTATGCTGGTCGTCGGCAGGGTAATCGTCTGCGACGCCGGTGAAAGGGTTACTATCGGCGAGGCATAGGGAGTATTCGACAATACCTGCACATCCACGGTGCTGGTCGCGACTGCGCCCGTATCGTCCGTAAGCGTTAATTGAAAGGTATACGTCCCCGCGACCAGGCCGGTAATCTGCGTGCTGGAGGCGCCCGGCGATTTAATGGTATCGGACAGAGGCCCGATCAATTGCCTCCAGCTGTAGGAGACAATGGCCCCCGTCGATGCGCTGGCGCTCAACGTCACTTTATTGGTCGGCAGGGTGATCGACTGTGAACTGCCCGCATTGGCAACCAGCGGGGGCGGATTGACGGTAACTTGTACGGTCGATCTGCTCCCTCCGTTCAGGGTCAGCTGAAATAGATAGACGCCCTGTACGAGTGCCGATACCCTGGTGCTCACAGTCGTCGGAGTGGCAATGGTTGCCATTGAGGGCCCGGAGACCTGCGTCCACGCATAGGCAGTGATCGTTCCCGTCGAGCCGCTGCCACTCAGGGTGACCTGGCTCGTAGGTAAGGTAATGGTTTGCGGGGCGCCGGCATTGGCGACAGGCGGTGGAGGCGCAGCATTTACGGTGATCTGAACCGTCGATGTGCTGCCTCCGGTCACTGCCAGCTGGAAGACATAGACCCCTTGCGCCAACCCGGTCACCATCGTACTCACTGCGGTGGGTGATTTAATGGTATCTCCGGCAGGTCCCGAGAGCTGCGCCCAGGAGTAGGACGTGATATTGCCCGTGGACCCGCTTCCGTTCAACGTGACCGTATTGACCGGCAACGAAATCGTTTGCGCGGTCCCCGCATTGGCGACCGGAACCACCGGGATCGGGATTCGCGAGTTCCCGAGCATCCAGGAGTAAATGCTATAGTTGGTCTTTATACTCCTCCAGGTAAAGTTCTCCGTATACCCGGGATTATAGAACGGATTCCAGGGTCCGTGACCGGTAGTAAAAGAGGTGAATCGCGCATAGCCTGACTTGGCCTTGTTGATGACCGTGCTGAAGTCTTGTACAAAGCCTCCGTACAGATCGTGGTTAGCATCCCCGAAACCCCACAGGGGAATCGAGTCCGATACATCGATATTCCCCCACGTTTGCGTCGGATCGTTGCTGGCCTGGCTCATGGGCACAATGTCGGCTGGCTTGTACTTGCGCGCGTCCTTTGTCAGTGAAGGCGCGTCCTCATTGGGATCCAGTTGGGCGGCATATTCCGCCACACCAGCGCCCCCGGCCGATACACCGGTCAGGTGTATGCGATTCACGTCAACCCGGTACGTGGCTACCAGGTAGTTGACGATATTCGCCAGTTGATCGCCGCTGATCGACCAGGTACTGGCCTGCGGCGAAACCACGATGAATTGTTCCTGGGCCCCGTTTACCGGGTTGCTGAAAGAGGCCGGCCACCCGCCATGTTCGATAAAATAAGCGGGACCTCCGTAGCTCGCCTGGTTATAGATCTTGGCCAGACCCGTTCCTGTGCTGGCCCCATCGGCAGCTTCGGAAGCGCTGTGGCAGAAAACCAACAAAGGGTAGCTTTTCGTCGTCGTGGAGTAATCGGAAGGCAGGTAAACGAGCGCTTTATAAGTGGGCGAAGCGCTGGCGGTATAGGGGACGTTGATCGTTGATTCAAGCTGGGCATGGGTTGTAGCCCAATACAACATAGTAATACTGGATAATAAAATTCTTTTCATAAAAGCGGTTTAACTGAATAATGGGTTATCGTAATTTCCGAAAGAGGCTAAAGGTTTACCCCTAACGCACCCCAAAATAAATGAAAAGGAGCCGGGTTTGATGCAAAGTCTTATACATATATAATTACCATATATATGAAACGCCCAATGCTTCTCGGCTCCACCGCTTCACAATTTGATCAGCACGCGGCTATCCCTCCAGTTGTTTACCTGCACGACGATGAAGTAGATTCCCGCAGCCAGGCCGCTCACCGGTACTTCTATGCTGCTGCTGATCCCTTCCTTCCTCAATTCCGTCTTGCGAAGGATCACCCCGGCCCGATCCAGTATCGTTATTCGAAGCGCGCCCGTATGCACATTGTTCAAATATAAAGTAGCCTGATCCCCCGCGGGGTTTGGATAGATCAGGAACTCACCCGACCCGCTCGCATCCCGGTTGCTATCGCGGCCGCCAAAGGAAGCCGCATGAGCGCTCGGGACCTCCGAACCCATTCCGCCGTTCGTTCCGTTTGAAGAGGTTTCGGTGATCGCGAATCCATTTAAATAGTTGTACCCGGTCGGCGTACTGATCGTGATCACGATCCTTCCGGAGCTATTGGCCTGGACACCGCTGAAGACGGCCTTATCGGTCAGGTTCCTGTAGGTCAGCACCGTGTCCGATACCTGCCCTGCGATCGCGAATACGCTTTTTTGACCCGAGTTCGAATTCCGGCTGGCATACAACTCGATCGTATACGAGGCCGCCGTCTTCAGACCGTTTAACGTCAGCGTGCGCGTGATCTCGCAATAGCTGGCGTATCTCAATACGGGTGCGGGAGCCATGGTGCCGCCATAATTCGCTCCATTGTCTACCACGGACTCATTGATGCTGAGACTTGCGGTGACTCCGGAAGACGTCCCGTCCGAATAGGTCAGGGTAGGGGAATTGATCCCGTTATTGACATTCCAGTTGTTCCATTGCGAATTCGAGTACGGATTCGTGCCGCCATATACGTTTACATTGATCATTTTTCCCGTGATGGCATTATTGACCGTCACGGTGGTCGTAGCAATGCTGGTTGCACCCAGGTTATCGGTGACCATTAGCTGAAATACGTAAATGCCCTGCACCAGCCCCCTGACGATCGTAGCGACGGCAGACGGCGAGACGAGGGTATCCATGGCCGGCCCGGACACCTGGGTCCAGGCATAAGAGGTTATATTGCCGCTGGAGGCGCTGCCATCCAGTGTCACCTGGCTTGTCGGCAAATAGATCGTCTGCGGGCTCCCGGCATTGGCAACCGGATTGGCGCCCTGGTTGACCGTCACCGTCGCTATCGCGTTGGCATCCTGGCCATGGCTGTCGATAACTGTAGCCTGGAACTGGTGAGTGCCGACGGTCAGGCCCGTGATGGCGGTGCTGGCAGACCCTGGACTGCTGATCACGGACGGAGAACTGATCTTGTTCTTAAAGATATTGGTTCCGACCACTATATTGAAGAGCTGCCTGTGGCCCCGGTCATTCAGGTGAATGTCATCATCGTCGTCGTCAGCGGGATAGAGACGCCTGGTAGTGCCTGGCACGGTGACCGCATCGTAAAAATTCATGGCATGCGGACCGAAACGCAGCAGGATGCTGTCACGCAGCACCTGCAGGAAGGCTTGCCTGGAGGCGGTAAAATCCTCCCTGGGTTGCGTAGTTGTCACAAAACATTCAGCGCCATTGGCTGCAGCGGCATTATACAGGGTCTGTAAACCGTTCATGATATCCGCCGTGCTCAATACATCGTAACCATTTGTTGGGAAGCTGATGACGATCATATCCGGGCTGTAGCTTAACGCCTTCGTGACATTGATCGTCGGGTCCACGGCTGCCCCTGCGGCGCCCAACACATTAACGACAGAGGAGGGTGCGACATACCCTGTGGGCATTGCGTTGTACAGATTGATGCCCGACGTTCCGAGGTTGACGACCCGGCTGATCATCCCCTGGGCAGTGTAAAAATTGGTAAATCGCCAAACATAGGCGGAATCTTCCGTGCTGGCGCCGGAACCGGCGGTCGTCGACGATCCCAGGAAGACAACGGTCTTTGGCGTCTGGCCCGGCGTTTTGAATTTGCTCCAATTGATCGAATTCAGGCTCGCGCCGGTGAGCACGAAGCTTACCGTTTCATTCACCGAAGATGCCGGCAACGAAATGGTCTGCGTTGGCGCGACGATGGAAGCTACCGGCGAGGCATAGCCAGTATTCGAATTGACGGTGACATTGACCGTGCCGGTCGCGAATGCGCCCAGGTCGTCCGTGACCCGCAATTGAAAAGTATATACGCCCGCAACCAAACCCGTGACGACCGTGATCGCCGATGTGGGGGACTGGATCGAACCCGGATCCGGCCCGGTTATCTTGGTCCACAGGTAAGCGGTTATATTGCCGGTGGAGGCGCTCCCATTCAGCGTAACCTGGTTGGTTGGCAGGGTGATCGTTTGGGGAGTCCCGGCGTTGGCGACCAGAGGCGCCGTGGGATTCACCGTGACCTGCACCGTCGCCGTACTGCCACCCGTTACGGTCAATCGGAAAACATATACCCCTTGCACCAGCCCGGTGACCAGGGTGCTGACCGAATTGGGAGCGGTGATAGTGGCCGTCGAAGGGCCGGATACCTGCATCCAGGCATAAGAAGTAATATTTCCCGTAGAGGCGTTCCCATTCAGCGTAACCTGGTTGGTTGGCAGGGTAATCGTCTGTGCCGGCCCCGCATTGGCTACAGGCCCGGTGGGAACGGAGATCCTGGAATTCCCGAGCATCCAGCTGTACATGCTGTAGTTCGATTGGCGATTTCTCCACGTGAAGTTCTCGGTGTATGCAGGATTGTAGAATGGGTTCCAGGGGCCATGACCGGTGTTGAAGGACGTGAAGCGGGCATAGCCCGATTTGGCATGGTTGATGACGGTGGTCAGGTTCAGGGTAAACTCACCGTACAGATCATTGTTCTCATCGCCGAATCCCCAATCAGGGATCGAATCCGCCACGATCACATTTCCCCATGCCTGCGTCGGATTGTTGGTCGCCTCACTCATGGCGACCATGTCGGCGGGTTTCCATCGCCTGACACGCGCGCTTTGGGATGGAGGATCTTCGTCAGGGTTCATCTGGGCTGCATATTCCACGACGCCGGCCCCGCCCGAGGAGACCCCCGTAAGGTGTATGCGGCTGGTATCGACGCGGTAATTGGCGACCAGAAAATTGACTATATAGGCCAGTTCGTCGCCATTGATAGCCCAGGTATTCGATTGCGGCGATACGACAATGAATTGCTCCTGCCTTCCATTCACCGGGTTGGTGAAGGTGGCCGGCCATCCGCCGTGCTCGATAAAATAGGCAGGGCCTCCATAGCTCGCCTGGTTATAGATCTTGGCCAGCCCCGTCCCTGCGCTGGCGCCATCTGCCGCCTCTGACGAATTGTGGCAAAAGACCAGCAAAGGATAATTCATGCTTGTGCTGCTGTAATCCGAAGGCAGATAAAGCAGCGCCTGAAAAGTGGGCGAACTGCTTGCGGTGTAAGGAACATTTATCGTTCTTTCCACCTGGGCGCTTGCAATGACTATATTAAATAAGGAGAGGAGGCAGACCAGTGCTGTTCTGCTGAGTGTGAGTAGTTCTTTTTTCATACAACTGGGTTTAGGGGGTGATAGGGATATTGAGGCAAGAACAATCCTCAACATATTGCAAAGTAATCCGGGTTTCATACCGTGAAGATGACGGCTGATCTAAGCCGGAATGATTTGGATCAGGAGGATATATGAAATAACAAAGGATTAGCAATCCGTAATGACCGGATAATCTACTTTTGTGGCTGGCCGCCTATCAGGCCGCGGAAAAAGAGTATGAAAACAGTCCTATCGATTTTTCACTTGACAATCATTTCCTTATTTCTGCTGTATGGCTGCAGTCCATCGCGTTCAGCAAGAGATAATTCCACAAGCGAGGTATCGGCCTGGCAGGCGCGTCCGCTAGTCATAGACGGATCGGACGATGATTGGACCTTGCCGCTTCCGGGTTACGACAAAAAAGAACAGGTGAGCTACGCCATGACCAATGATAAGGACAACGTATATATTTTGCTCTCCGCCAGGACCCGGGAAGAACAACAAAAGATTATCCGCGGCGGCATGACGGTATGGATCAATACCCAGGCGGAAAAAAGCAACGCCGATGCGATCGGCATCGGTTTTCCCACCGGCGCGAAAATGACCCGCGAACAAAACCTGATGGCGCAAGCCCAACCCGAACGTTATCAAAATAGGAACCGATCCGTGGACGATGACCTCCGCGCGTACACGTTGTACGGGTTTAGAAGGGACGAGACGGTCCAAAACTTCGACTCCGGACAGGCCAATAACGAAGGCGTCGCGCTGAAGATCGGTTTCAATAAGGCCGGGGACCTGGTGTATGAGGCATCCGTCCCACTCAGTTCGATCTATCCCCGCAACACGACCCATAACTTTGCCGGCAAGAGCCTGGCCATCGGCATTTTCATAGAAGGCCTCCCCCCGAATGAAGGCGGCGGACGAAGAGGCGGTGGCAGCGGCGTTGAATTTGGCGGCGGCGTAGGCATGGGCACATTCGGCAGCGGCGTCGGAATGGGATTGTCGTTCAGCCCCGGGGCGATGGGCGGCAGGGGCCGGGGCGCCGACAGGCAACTCTACCAGCAGACGCAGATCTGGCATATCCTGCCCCTGGCCAGGCCGGGCTCGCACTAGATGGTCCCGGCATCCCCGGTGTTAGTGATGGTTTTGTACTTATATTTGCCGGCGTAAATAAATCGTAACTTTATGCGCCTTCCAAAACTCACCTTCGCCACATTAATCATCATATCTCTTTTTATGGCATGCAATAACGAGCCCAAACAGGAGGCCCAGTCTCCCTCCGGCAGCGATTCGGCCGTCTACAAAGAGGAGATGGTCACGTATAACGGCGACAACGCCACGCTGAACGGCTATGTCGTGTATGACGCGAATAACAAGAACAGGCGACCCGCGGTTCTCGTAGTGCCGGAATGGTGGGGCCTTACCGACTATCCTAAGATGCGCGCCATGAAACTGGCCAAACTGGGCTATGTCGCCATGGCCATCGATATCTATGGCGGCGGCAAGATCGCCGACAATCCCGATAGCGCCAAGGCGTTCGCCACGCCATTCTATATGAATCCTCAATCGGCCAAAGCCCGTATCGACGCGGCAATTGCGAAGATCAAGACCTATCCGGTCGTCGATACCGCAAACATTGGCGCCATCGGCTACTGCTTCGGCGGCGGCATGCTGCTCAACACGGTGCGGCTCGGGGACGAACTGAAGGGCGTCGTCAGTTTCCACGGCTCGCTCATCGGTACCCCCGCGCGCAAGGACCTGCTGAAGACCCGCATCCTCGTCTGCCACGGCAACGCGGATCAGTTCGTGACGCAAAAGGACGTGGCCGCATTCAAACACCAGATGGATTCCATCGGCGCGAATTATCAGTTCGTCGGGTATGACAGCGCCACCCACGCATTCACCAATCCCGATGCCACGGCCATGGGCCAGAAGTTCCATATGCCCATCGCATATAACGCAAAAGCCGACACGGCCTCCTGGGAAGCTATGCAGTCATTCTTTAACGGCTTGTTCAAATGAGGCTCCCCGCGTCCCGCTTCGCCATCAGATCGCCCCTCACCTCCCTCGTGCCGGCCCTCGGCACCGTTCTGTTAGCGGCCTGCCTTTGCTCCGCCAGCGCGCAGACGGCACTCGTGGTGGAAGACCCATACCGCGAGGCGTTCCGGCCGCAGATCCATTTCTCGCCGAGGGAAAAGTGGATGAACGACCCGAACGGATTGGTCTATGTTCATGGCGTCTATCATCTGTTCTTTCAGTATTATCCCCATGGTACGACCTGGGGCCCGATGCACTGGGGACACGCCACGAGCAGGGATCTCCTGCATTGGCGCCAGCAACCGATCGCCCTGTACCCGGATAGCCTGGGATACATCTTCTCCGGCAGCGCGGTAGTGGACTCGAACAATACCAGCGGTTTCGGACGGAATGGCAAGATCCCCCTGGTGGCCATCTTCACGCATCACGATCCGGAGGGGGAAAAGAAAGGCGCCTCGAATTACCAGAACGAGAGCATCGCCTACAGCCTCGATGAAGGCAAGACCTGGGTCAAATACAGGCATAATCCCGTATTGAAGAACCCCGGCATCAAAGATTTCCGCGATCCCAAGGTAATATGGTACGCCCCGGGCAACAAATGGGTGATGTCCCTGGCTACTAAGGATCGCATCAGTTTCTTTTCGTCTGCCGACTTGAAGAATTGGAAGAAAGAAAGTGAGTTCGGCGCTGACAAAGGGGCACATGGCGGCGTATGGGAATGCCCCGACCTCTTCCCGCTTACCTTCGACGGAAAGACCTGGTGGGTGCTCTTCGTCAGCATCAATCCCGGCGGACCCAACGGCGGCTCCGGCACGCAATATTTCATCGGTCAGTTCGACGGGTCCCGATTCACTCCCGCCGATGAACAGACGAAATGGATCGACTATGGTCCTGACGATTATGCGGGGGTCACCTGGAGCAATACCGGGAACCGCAGGATATTCCTCGGCTGGATGAGCAACTGGAACTACGCCAATGAAGTGCCCACGCGTTCCTGGCGCAATGCCATGACCCTGCCCCGCGAGCTCCGCCTGCGCAAGGAAGACAATACGGTCTTCCTCTGCTCTCAACCGGTGAAAGAATTGAACGCACTAAAGCTCCATCCCCCGGCCGCTCTTCCCGATTCCGGGGCAAGCCAATATATCGCCGGCTTCCGCGCCGACGCCACAAAGGATTTCTCGATCGTTCTATCGAATGCCGCAGGGGAGAGCCTGACCATCGGCTTCGACAAGGCATCGGATCGCTATTATATCGATCGCCGCCACGCCGGCCTCGCGGCCTTCCACCAGGGCTTCGCCGCCACCAGCTACGCGCCCAGGCTGACCCGCGACAGTAAGGCGACGCTGACCCTCGTCGTGGATGCCGCGTCCGCGGAGCTGTTTGCCGACGGAGGACTTACGGTGATGACGTCTATATTTTTTCCGGCAAAACCCCTTGGCCGTATCAGCCTTCACTCCGCCTCGCCCGACGGGATCAGGCAGGTCTCCTGGTCGGAGCTAAAATCGATCTGGTGAAAGGCAACCGCCTACCTCTCCTTTAAAACAAACTTGCTTGGGAATACACAGGAGCGGCCGCCACTGGCCCTCCCTCCGCAGAGAGCGTGTACACGGCCGTCTCTTCGTCCCGTGAGGCGATGACGATCCGCGTCGCACCCGCATGCGCATTGAATAGCTCTTCCACCAACCGGGGGTTATTGTTGTCCCTGGAGAGATGGGACAGGAACAAATGGCTCATGAACGGCGGCTTATGCGCCCGGAACAATTCCAGGGCCTGCCTATTGGACAGGTGGCCATGGCCGCCGCGGATGCGATTCTTCAGGTAGATCGGATATCTTCCATTTTCGAGCATCTGCTCGTCATAATTGGCTTCGAGGAAGGCCGCATGACACTGCGAAAAGTGACGGATGACCTGCGTGCAGGGTTTGCCGATATCGGTAAAAATGCCGATCCGGACGCCGCGTCCCGCGACTACAAAGCTATGCGGCTCCGCCGCGTCATGCAGCTTCGTGAACGCGGTAACGGTCAGCTCTCCGACGGGGACCTGCCGCGACGCGTCGAATGTTCTCAGGAGCCGCTCATCCAGGTTGAACCCACAACCCTCGAGGGTGGCCGTCGTGATATACACCGGACACCCGTATTTGCCGGCAAGCACCGGAATGCCCTTGATATGATCGGAGTGCTCATGGGAGACAAAAATGGCCCTGACATTTTTCATCGACAAGCCCAGCCGGCGCATTCTTTTTTCCGTCTCCCGGCATGAAATGCCCGCGTCGATCAGGATCGCATCCTGCTCGGTTCCGACATAATAGCAGTTACCATTACTGCCTGAATTCAGAGAGGTGACAAACAGAGACATTGTTGGTGCAAAGAAAATGCTTTTTCCCTGATCGCCCCAATTCCAATTTCCCAATTCTAATTACTGCACCATCAGCTTCTGCGCGCTCACGGCCAGGATATCCACTGCTCTCACGGTATAAATGCCCGGGGCAAGGCGCGAGATATTCAGGGTAACCGTTTTATTGGTGCCCGATACGATCTGCTGCTGCAGCAACCGCCCATTCAGGTCCAGCACTTGCAGGAGCACCGGTCCGATGGCATTTTGTATCAAAACATTCACCGACCCGTGCGCGGGGTTCGGCGTCAGCGTGATCGAGAGCTTCCCGAAATCAATCTCCACCACATTCGACGAAATGATCGTGCCATCCTTGCCGAACTCTTTCAACCGGTAGAAATTCATTTGGTTCAAGAACGGCAACAGATCGTAGAACGTATAGTTGCTGACGGCTCCGGAATCTCCTTTGAACGCCACGACGCCGATTGTGCTGAAGCTCGTCCCGTCGGTGCTGCGCTCGATAATGAATTGTTTCGAATTCGCCGTCCGGGTCGCCGTCCAGCTCAGTTTGGAAAACAATCCTTCCTTGACCCCCGTCAGTACAAGTTTTTGCACGGGTATCGGTACCGGTGGCGTGAAGGCGTATTGGGTAAAGACCGGATAATGGTCGGTGGTGGTCGTGCCGTACTTGCTGACCAGGCTGCTGACGTCCGAAAGAACCGTGGCGGATCCGGCCAGGTAGAAAGGCGCAACCGCCTTGGTCGCGATCACATTGTCGATCACGCTGGTGAAATTGACATCCGAATGCTGACCGGACGGACTCAGCGGTTTGGTCGGAAAGATATACAAGGCCGAATCGTCCGTAGTGAACGAACTGTAGGACGTGACCGGCGGCGCAATGCCTGCCGTGATCGTCTGGTTCAGGTCGTCGTTGAAGTCGCCGAGCAGGATCGTATTGTCGTTGATCAGGTCCGCCTTGACCAGCGAATCCAGGGCCTTCGCCCCATCCCGCCTGCGGTCGTAGGCCGTGACGACGGGAGCGGTATTCGCCTTGGCGTGGATATTGATGAAGTGCATGCTTTTCGTGATCGTACCTCCCTGGTTATCGCTCAACGATACATCGGCTGTCAGCATGTACGGGAACCGGCCGCTCGCCCAGTCGTTATAATAGGCCGTGCTCACGTCGGCTGCCGTATTGACCCCAATGCTCAACAGCGAATCGGTATGAATATTTTTGACCTTGGCCGTATTATAGACGAAGGCCAGCTTCTGTACCTCATTCAATGGGTCGGGGCTCGATTCGGTAATATTCGAATGCGATCCATAGTTGTTGATCACATACGCATACCCGGGCATATTGGCCACGATGGCCGCAAGGGCCGGCTCATTGACGACCTCTTCCAGGGCATAGACATCCGCATGCAGCTTGGGCAGGATAATGCCGACATTTTGTTCCTGTAGGGTCTTGTCGGCCGGCCCCAGCGTCGGGTCGGGCGTCCCAAACCAATTCAGGTTCCAATCCACCACGCTTAACGTCGAGGCAGGGTCGATGCTATTGCCTTTCAGGCCCACCGAGTCCGTACTGTCCGAAATGCTTACGATGAGGTTTCCGCTGAACTGTCCGTTGATCGCCGAGGGCGCGAACTGAACATATACCGTCTTGGGAACATTATTGGCTGTCGCCTGGGCAAGGGTGGCCGTCGGCCCGAAATGGACGCCATCCGCGGAAACCAGGAAGTCTCCCGTCGCAGACAGGCTGATGTCCGAAGTGAGGTCATTCCCGGTCACGGTGAGGGTCTTGGTCGTATCCGTGCCTCCTGCCTTGAACCCGAATTCGAGGTTCGCCGCGCCGACCGTGAGGCTCGGAGGCGGCGGCGTGGGCGAGTTGATCAGGCTGATATCGTCCAGGCTCCATCGTGATCCGTCATCCGTCGTGGACGTATATACATAGGCGATATACACGCCCGGCTGCTTGAACGCCGAAAGGTTGATATTGGACGACAAGGTCCAGATGTCCGATCCCTGGCTTGGGAATTTCCCGTTCAGGTCGACCCAGGTGGCCGCGGACGGGTCGCCGGAGCCTGAGTAATTCGTCGACAGCTTCAGCTGCAAAGGCGCGCCCGCAAAGGCATTCCTGCTCCAGAAGCTCAGCAGGGGAAAGGCCGTGCCCGTCAGGTCCAGCTTCGGCGAGATCAGCCAGTCCTGGTTGAGATTGTCGATGCCGTTGGCAAATCCGTTCATCTCAACCGCATTCGGAAAGGCTGCCGTGCCCGCCGGGGCATTCGGATCCCGCCCGAAGGCCGTGCAGTCCCAGATCTGTGCTCCCGAGACGCTGAACTGGGTGAATCCGTTCGGCAATAGTCCGCTGCCGATGCAGTTCTGAAAGTCGAAGGTCGCCGGTAGGGTCGTGGCGACGCTCGCATCAAAGGTCGTGAAGGCCCAGCTCGTCGTCGCGGCAAACCCCGCGAAAGGATTGCCATAGATATCCTGGAAGGCGCCCGGACTGATCTCGATCGCATAGGACTTTCCGCCCGCCAGCGGCGTGTTGATGGTCACCTGGGCATTGTTGCTGATGACCACGGACGCCGAACTGACATCGATGGGCGTTCCCGCTACTCCATCGACGAAAAGCGTGATGGTCCCGCTGCCCTTGACGATCGCCTTGTCGAAATGGATCGCGGGGATAATGCTTGCAGGAACGCCGGTGTCCCCATTCGGCGGGTTCAGGGACAGTACGTTCGGAGGCGTGACGGTATAGAGGCTGTTCCTCGGTAGGGGGGCGGCCACTTTGAAGTCCGTCGAGTTATTATTATTGTCCGCGCCATCTGTTACGCGGACCACGGCCGTGGTATTGTCGGTGGCAGCCGTGGGTGCCGTTTCAAAGCCGGTGGCGGTCAGGCCATAACCTACCTTATCGATCACCGTAGGTCCGGTCGGGTTCGTGCCGGTCTGTGCGGCGGTCGAGTTGCTCAGGATCACTTTGCCTGCGGTCGCGCTGAGAGCGATCGTTCCCGTCAGGTCGGGAGTCGGCAGGTTCAGCGAACCTCCGGCGCCTGCGGATTCCTGGATCAGGAAAAAGCCATGCGCGGGTATCGTGCCACTTAGCGGGGTCAGGTTGCTCGCCCAACCGCTGCCGGCAGCACTGGAATATTGTACCGACCAGCCGGAAAGGTTTACCGGGAAGTTCTCATTGTTAAAAAGTTCGATAAAGTCGTTCTTGAACGTGGCCCCGCTATTCCCTCCACCTCCATAGATTTGGTTGATGACGACGTTGAAGATCGCATTGCCGGTGCTGGCGCTTGCCGTCACGGCCGTTGAATAGTTATTGCCGGCGTCGACAGACCAGGCGCTGTAAAAATAGGTCGTACCCGCACTCAACCCCGTGTGGGGGAGGCTAAAGCCGGCCGATGGTCCGCTGTAGAGCACCGTGCCTCCGCCCGTGATCGGATTGCCCGCTGTCAGGGCTCCCGAGGGAGTGCCGAAACCGGGGGACGTATTGAACGCTACGACAATATTATTGCCCGCGGCATTTCCCGAGCCGGTCAGGTCGATCTCCGAGGAAGAGATCGCTGTGGCCGTGAGCGATTGCGGAGGGTCAACGGCCGGAGGGGGAGTGTTCCCGCCGGAGGCGGTAGCCGTGACCGCGAGGTCGTCGATTCGCCAGTTGGCCGTGCTGGCCGAGGCATTGCCCGCACCGTTGTATCCATAAATCCTTACGGTTATGGCCTGGTCGATCGCGCCGGTGAGGGAAAGCGCATTCGTGTGTAGGGCCCACGCGCTGTTATTCAACAGGACGGCGGAAGAGACGGCCGTGGCATAATTATCGAGGCTGGTTCGTATGTCATATTGCTGCGGGCCCGTGCTGGTGGACCGGGACCCGAAATCGATCTCGGAAATGCTGATCGACGAGCCGGATGCCGGAGTGAGGGTGAATAATAGGCAAGCGCTTCCTGCACTTCCCGTCGTATCCGCTACCAGCGCGCCGATCCGCGCCGCCGCTCCCGCATTGCCTCCGCCCGTGGCGCCCGTATAACCCGAAGAGGCCGAAGTGGTCGTCACCAGGGTCGTGGTGCCATTGTTGTTCGCCCTCGTCAGATCGGAGACGCTCGCGATATTCGTGACCGGGATTCCGGATGAAGGCGAAGCGCTGGTGGTGAAATTCCAACCGATCTGGGCCTGGCTCAAAAAAGGCAATAGAACGGCAATGAACAGCGTGTACAATTTTTGCATGCAACTCGATTTAAATAGATTAAAGTGGGAATTCAGTCGAAAAGGGGATTCAAATCTAAATACCCTCAACTAGAATCAGCCGGATTCAATGAGAAATAATTATTAACAAATCGTCTAGTGGGAAACCTTTAGGCTGCATCGATCGCCGCACGTTCCCGGCCCTCCGTGCGTCCCCGCGCCTCTGCGTGTTCCCGCACCGCCGCATGCTCCGGCGCCCGCCGGATGGTACGCTCCTGCACCGGCACTTCGAGATAGGGCGCCATTCCCCGGATCCGGCGGATGCAGATGCGCCCGCCAAGAAGAAGGCAACAGAACATGACCATGCTCCCCCGCAGATGAATGACTTCGTAGCCCGGGATAGGAGTGTGCAGGTCCAGGTTGATGCCGAAGGATTCGATCGCATTCCGGACATGCTTCGGCAGATGGTCGTGCAGGGGAATATAGGCAAGGCCTCCTGCCAGGACGGTCAGGGGGATGATCAGGATCGCCCCCACGATGGCCCGGATCCTGCGCCTCAGCCACTCCCTCGCCCTTGTTTTTTGCCGGGCCTGATAGGGGTAGCTCCATCCGGCATACAGCAGGGCAAAGAAGAGTAACACCGGCAAGATCCCGAACGTGAAGGGCAGATCGGCGGGAATGTCAAGGAATACGAACAGGGGAGTGATCCCCAACAAGGCGCCGAACCCGGGCGCCGCCGCCGATACCAGGTATTTGTCCAGGAACATGGAGATCAGCAGGATGGCCAGGACGATCCGGACATGCCGTTTCTGATCGGTATAGGTGTCCATACAGGAGGTTTTTTGAACGTACAGAAATGGTTACTGTAGCAGACCTGCTAAGAAGGGTTTCATCGGATGATGGGAGTGCCGGCAATAGGAACGCCGGGTTAAATCATTTTAATATCCGCCAGTTGTCAAAGATGCGTTAAAACGAATGAATAACTTTATCGTATGAAGACCTTCGTTATGGGCGACATTCATGGGGCCTATGCCAAATTGTTGCAATGCCTTCAACGTTCGGGCTTCGACCATTCAACCGACAGGCTTATCCAGCTCGGCGACGTGGCCGACAGGGGCGACCGGGTTGCGGAATGCGTCGATGAACTCCTCGGGATAAAGAACCTTATTGCGATCAGGGGCAATCACGATGATTGGTTCAACCATTTCCTGCTCACCGGAGTTCATCCCGTGCGTTGGGAGCAGGGTGGGGATGCGACCGCCCGTTCCTACCTCCGGCGGATCGGAAAAGGAAAGCGGGCCGCATTAAGACCTGCTGACGTTCCCGAATCGCATCGCCGGTTCTTTGCCGGGCAACGGCTCTATTTTATCGACGAATCGAATAACTGCTTCGTTCATGCGGGCTTCGACCGGCATCGACCCTTCGGGGGCCAGCCTCCCGAAATCTATTTTTGGGACAGGGAGTTGTGGACGGATGCGCTCGGGCATCAGTTTGAAAAAGTCGCCGCCTTCCGCCAGATCTTTATCGGCCATACCCCCACCGCTAATTGGGGGGTCTACAAGCCCATGCACGCCGCCAATATCTATAACCTCGACACGGGTGCCGGCCGGGAGGGCTACCTCAGCATCATGGACGTCGCCACCAAAAAATTCTGGCAATCGGATGCGACGTTGCTTTTTCCCGGAGAATTAGTTTAAATTTACTTGCTTGCTCATATGCAATCCACATCATGAACACGAATGCCGGCCATGACGAGGCAAACCCTCTCGCCTCCCTCGACGAATGGGAAAATGATTTGCTGCAACGATATCCCGATCCGGAAACGATCGCCTTTTCCAAAAGCGCTTCCGAATACAGGAATTATGATGCCCCGGCCCGCGATTCGGTGCGGGAGTTCTATCGTCTCAACCATACCTATCAGACCTATAATTTCGTACAAAAGAAACGGCAGGAGTTCCTGAAATTTGATAAGCGGGAAATGTCGGTTTGGGACGCTTTTAAATTCCTCAACGAGTTGGTGGATGATTCGGACCCGGATACCGACCTGGACCAGTTCCAGCATCTGCTGCAAACGGCAGAGGCTATCCGTGCCGACGGCCACCCGGATTGGATGGTGATGGCCGGCCTCTTCCACGACATGGGTAAGGTGCTTTGCCTCTTCGGTGAGCCGCAGTGGGCCGTCGTGGGCGATACGTTTCCCGTCGGCTGCGCGTACTCGGACAAGATCGTCTATCCGGAATTCTTCGTCGCCAATCCGGACTATGAGAACGAGGCCTACAACACGCAATTCGGGGTGTATGCGCCAGGCTGCGGATTGCGCAACGTGACCATGTCCTGGGGACATGACGAATACGTTTATAACATGATGAAGGACTATCTTCCGGAACAGG
The DNA here is from genome assembly GCA_030706735.1 of Bacteroidota bacterium. Classification (GTDB taxonomy): domain Bacteria; phylum Bacteroidota; class Bacteroidia; order Chitinophagales; family Chitinophagaceae; genus Puia. The sequence goes on from JAUZNZ010000004.1 coordinate 95,891, forward strand.
CGCTATATATGCTGCGCTATCATTCCTTCTATGCATGGCACCGCGAAGGCGCCTACGACTACCTTCTCGATGACCATGACCGCGATATGCTCAAATGGGTAAAACTCTTCAATCCCTACGATCTCTACTCCAAGAGTCCGGTCGCCCCCGACTGGAACGTCCTGAGACCTTACTACGAAGGCCTCGTGGAGAAGTATCTGCCTTCGACGCTGAAGTTCTGACCGACCTCAATTTGTGGAGTGTCAGAGATATCCGCTTTCCCGGAGGAATGCCTCGAGTTCCGCTGGTCGGCCGGTACCAAGGAGCAGGTTCTTTCCCGAGCGAAGGCCTATTTGCAAGCCTTTATTGCCGCCAGTCGAATAGGCCCGGCCTTTTCCTCCGATACGAATACCCCAACCGCCGTAATCGCCGATCGGATCATAGGTTTTTACCGCGAGGTATTGGATATCCTCTTTTCGGATTTCCCGGAAAGCAACCTGAAACGGGAGGAATCGGTACGAAATGGAATCTTTGGTGATTCTTGTTTGAAGTTTGCTGCTTCGTAACGCGATGACGATCAGGACAACGAATACCAACGGCGCCGCACCGATGGCCGGGTTGACCCGTTCGCCGAAGATCATTATCGAGGAGACGGCCAGCACAAGGATCAGGACGATAAACTGCAAGAAAAGGACCCACTTTTGCTTAAACTTTTGCTCCTCAAAATAGTTCGTGACCATAGCGATAAGTTTCGGTTGCCGGAGTACAAATATATTTCATCCAAAAACTATTTGGCGAATCAAAAAAAGGTTGTACGTTTGATATCATAATGATATCAAAACAATATACAATGCAAACAGAAAAAATAATCAGGCCCGGGAATGGATATGTCTTCCTGGCCCTCATTCTCGTGATCGTCGTGGCGATCATCGTGTTGGTCAGCAATGGTGAACCTCAACCCTGGCAGCAGGCCTGGGCCGCCGGTCTGGGGGTGGCTACGATCTTTCTTATCAAAGGATTGACGGTGATCGCTCCAAACAGTTCGAAGGTCTTCCTGCTCTTTGGCGCCTATCGGGGCAGTGCCAAGTCAAGCGGCCTGTATTGGGTGAACCCCTTCTATCGGCGGATGACCGTATCTTTGCGCGCCCGGAATTTCGAGAGCGAAAAGATCAAGGTGAACGACAAGACCGGCAATCCGGTCATGATCAGTATCATCCTGGTCTGGCGGGTGAATGACACCTTTAAATCCCTGTTCCAGGTGGATAACTACGAAAGCTTCATCAAGGCGCAGACCGACTCGGCCGTCAGGCGGCTGGCCGCATCCTTTCCCTATGATCATTTCGAGGACGAACGGGCAGGCATCACGCTCAGCACCGATTTCGACGAGGTCAATCGTACCCTGGAGAAGGAGATCACCGAACGCCTGGTCATCGCGGGGATCGATGTCGTGGAGGCCCGGATCGCCCACCTGGCCTATGCTCCGGAGATCGCCAGTTCAATGTTGAAACGCCAGCAGGCATCCGCGGTAGTGGCCGCCCGGCACAAGATCGTCGAAGGAGCGGTAGGCATGGTGGAGAGTGCCCTGCACCTGCTATCATCGAAAAACATTATCGAGCTCGACGAGGAGAAAAAGGCGGCGATGGTCAGCAACCTGATGGTCGTGCTTTGCGGGGACAGGGATACACAGCCTGTACTCAATACGGGTACCTTAAACCAGTAAATTTGCCCCTTGACGGGAATGGCTGAAAAGTAGTCGTATGGCTGAAAAGAAGTCTTTTGCTTTACGGATCGATGCGGATACCATGAAGGCGATCGAGAAATGGGCGGCGGATGAATTCCGCAGCATTAACGGTCAGCTCGAATGGATGCTCCATGAGTCGTTGAGAAAAGCGGGGAGGCTCAAGCGCGGAACGGATAAAAGTAAAAACGGAAAAAAGGAAGAAGAATGATCCTTCTATGGCTGGCGTTGGGCATCGCCGTCATTATCCTGCTCACGGCCGCTTTCCGGGTGCACGCTTTCTTTGCTCTCCTGATCGCCGCTTTCATCGTGGGCCTGGGAATGCACATGCCGGTATCCATCGTCGTAGGGGTCGTCAAACAAGGCTTTGGGGACATCATGAGTTCCCTGGGACTCATTATCATATTGGGCGCTACCCTGGGCGTGTTGCTGGAACACACGGGGAGCACCAGGGTCCTGGCCGGTTTCATTCTCCGAAGGACGGGAGAGCGTCGCGCGCCGCTGGCCATGAGCCTGACCGGCCTGCTCGTGGGTCTGCCCATTTTCTGCGACTCGGGATATATCGTATTGAGCGGATTGAATACTTCTCTTGCCCGAAGGACCGGCATACCCATGATCATCATGAGCGTATCGCTGGCTTCCGGGCTCTATGCCGTGCATTGTCTCATTCCGCCGCATCCCGGCGCAGCAGGGGCCGCGGGAACCATGGGGGTTGATTTCGGGCAGCTGATCCTCGCAGGCATCCCGGTGGCGATCCTTGCCATGGCGGCTGGTTATGTCTGGGCAAACTATGCAGGTAAAAAATTCATGGGTCCGCCCCCGCGCGCTCCGCTCTCAGCAACCTCCCCCGCGCCAACCTCGCCCTCGCCGGCCGAACCTCAGCCCGCCCAACCGACCGTTCTATTGGCCTCGCTCCCGATCATTGTCCCCATCTTATTGATCGCAGTTCGATCCTTCCTGGTCATGGATAAGGCGGCCGACACCGGCATCGTCCATTCGCTTTCATTTTTGGGCGATCCCGTGATTGCGCTCGCCGTAGGCGTAGCCATGGCATTGCTGGCAGGGCGTTCCTGGAACAGAGATTCGATGAGTGGCCTGCTAATGGAGGCCGTGGAAAAGGCCGGGGGCATCCTCGTGATCATCGGAGCGGGCGGCGGTTTTGGAGCCGTCCTGGCGGCTACCCATCCCGGTCAGCAGTTCGAAAAACTCCTTGCTGCCGGCCACCCGGGTCTGCTGTTCCCCTTCCTGCTCACCTTTTTATTGAAGACGGCCCAGGGATCCTCCACCGTGGCGATCATTACCGCCGCATCCATTATTCATCCCTTGGTGCCCGCCCTGGGTCTCAGCGGACCTCATGCCAATCTCTTTTGCGTATTGGCCATGGGCGCCGGATCGATGATGATCTCGCACGCCAACGACGCCTATTTCTGGGTGATCACCCGCTTCTCCGGTCTGGACATGCGTTCGATGTTAAAGGTCTACTCGGTGGCGACCCTCCTGATGGGACTCATGGCGATGACCGCAACCTATCTGCTTTATTGGTTATTCCCCTGACTGCCTCATTTCTTTAGAAACAAGTGAATGAGTCCGATCATGGCCAACAATTGACCGACCCAAAAGATGAACATCCATTTGATTATTTCAGCTTTGGTTGTCGAAACTTCCTGTCTGACCTCCGCCAACCCTTCCGTCAATTCCTGTCTTGCCAAAGCAAACCCCTCCATCATTTCCTGTCTTGTTGCCAGGACTCGAAAGTGGTTATTCATCTCTTCTGTGATTTTAAAGTCAATAAAAGAGGTCAAATTTTCGGCCGTTTCTTTTCCAAGATCCCCAAATTTACACTCCACATCCATCGAATACTTCGAAAACAATCAATCTTAAAAAAGTTTAAGTTGATCTGCATCAAACATACGGGAACCTATAAACGAAAACAGCCGCCCTTTAGGGCGGCTGCGCGGTCTTTCAGTTCTTAAAAAAATTTAATCCTTCTTCCCATGTCCTCCACCATCCTCCGTCTTCTTGCAGCAGAGAGGCAGACGTTTGTAGGAGTCCGGTTCAGCCGTAATATCGTCGGCATCATATCCTGCATTCGCGATCAGGGTCTTGATATTCTCCGGATTCGTGCGGTCCGTGAGATAGGTGACCGTGCAGGTCTTCTTCTTGAAATCCTCATTCACTTTTAAGATCCCTTCTTCATGGCTCAGGTATTTTTCGATGCGCTCCTTGCATTCCTGGCATTGGACGGTAGGCGTCTTGATGACGACGGTCAGTTGCGCTTTTTGCTGGGCCATGGAGACACCCGCCAGCCCGAAAAGGGCAAACAAAAGGACAGATAGTTTCTTCATATTATAACGGTATTTGTGTAATAAATATACGAATAATTCTTACACGCCCTGCCAACCCGCCGGGTCTTCGCGCCATTTCATCAAGGCAGCTTCCTCCTCCGGGCTGATCAACTTCTTTTCCAGCGCGAGCCCGATCAGGGTGGGGTAGTTGGACAGGGAAATATAAGGTACCCCCGCAGCCGCAAAGGCATCGGCGGCCTGCCCGAACCCATAATCAAAGATCGACACCAATCCAACCACTTCCAGACCGGCCTGCTTGAGGATCTCTACGACCTGCAGGCTGCTCTTGCCGGTGGAGATCAGGTCCTCGATCACAACGGTCGGCTGCCCCTTTTCATAATAGCCTTCTATCTGCTGCCCAAGACCGTGCTCCTTCGGTTTGGATCGGACATAGATATAGGGCAGCTTTAATTGGTCCGCGGCCATCGCTCCCCAGGGGATCCCTGCGGTCGCAACCCCCGCCAGCATCGCTGCCTCAGGCCAGCGGCTGAAGAGTACATTGCACATTTCGGACTTGATAAAATCGCGGATATAGGGAAAGGAGAGGACCTTGCGGTTGTCGCAGTAGATCGGGCTTTTCCAACCCGAGCTCCAGGTAAACGGCTCCCTGGCATTCAACCGGATCGCCTTGACCTGCAACAGCTTTTCGGCGACAGCCCGGGTATTGTGGGTAATGGTCGTCGTCATGGACGCAAGCTACGCGGAAAATCTTTATCTTAGTCTCCCCCATGTATATTAAAATTTACTTTTCCGACAAACCGCTTTTTCTCTGCGATGAATTGAACCCGGAGATCACTGCATACAGCCATCACGACGACGCCATATTGATCGACGAGTTCTCCACCCCCTCGGTTAATTCAATGATCCATGAAATGCGGCAGGAAAAGATCCATGCGGGCATATTCCTGCATGAGGATCTGGAGGCGCTGCGGAAAGCAGTCTGGAAAAAGTTTATCCTGGTAAAAGCCGCCGGCGGACTGGTTCGCAACGAAAAGGATGAGATCCTGTTCATGATGCGAAGGGGGAAATGGGACCTGCCCAAAGGCAAACTGGATAAAGGAGAGAGCCTGGAACAGTGCGCCCTTCGCGAGGTCACTGAAGAGACGGGCCTCGGGCAGGCGCGCCTGGAGAAATTCCTGCTGGTGACCTACCACACCTACGACGAAAGCGGTAAACATTTTTTGAAGGAGACGACCTGGTACAGCATGTATGCGTCCGGTGACCAGGCGATGAAGCCCCAGCTGGAGGAGCAGATCACACAACTCAAATGGCTGTCGCCTGCCGATCTCGCGCCCGTCCTTCGTAATACGTTCCCGTCCATTCTTGACGTACTCCATGCGGCAGGATATCCCGCTGAATAGTTATTCTCTTTTTTTCAAGATCGCCACCGTCAGCCGGCTGACGCAAACCAGCTTCTCCTGCTGGTCGACGATCCGGATCTCCCATACATGCGTGCCCTGACCGATGTGCAACGGAATGGCCGTTCCAAATACCCAGCCCTCCTTCACGCCGCGGATGTGATTGGCATTGATCTCCAACCCTACGCAGATGAATTGGCCCTGGTCGATCACAAGCGCCGAGCCGACGCTGCCCAGTGTTTCCGCCAGGGTGACGGATGCGCCCCCGTGCAACAGCCCGTAGGGTTGACGGGTCCGGTGGTCGACCGGCATGCGGGCCTTCAGGTAATTTTCCCCGATCTCGGTGAACTCAATGCCGATATGGCCTCCCAGGGTCTGGTGACCATAGGCCTGCAATTGCTCAATACGAAGGTTTGATTCTTTCCAGATAGGCATAATGAGTGGTTGAGATTTATCCCTTTACTTTTAGCGATCGCGCAACGACCTCTGGCAGGAATTGCATCGCATCTCCGCCATTACGCAGGACGTCCCGGACCAGGGTGCTGGCGACCGATGTATATTGCGGCAAACAGGTCAGGAATACGGTCTCGATATTTTTGTCCAGGCTTCGGTTCATGTCGGCGATCGCCTTCTCGTACTCGAAATCGTTCACGTATCGGATGCCGCGCAAAATAAAATTGGCGCCTACCTGCTGACAGCAGCGAATCGTCAGTCCTTCATAAACCACCGCCTCGATCTTCGGGTTGCCCTTATAGATCTCCCGCACCCAGGCCAGCCTCTTTTCTTCCGAGAACATCGGCTCCTTGTTCACATTCCGTCCGATACCGATCACCAGTTTGTCGAAAAGAGGCAATGAGCGACTGATGATGTCGAGGTGCCCGATGGTGATCGGATCGAAGGTGCCGGGAAAAAGACAAATTCGTTGCATATGCCGGGTCTTTATTTGTTTGGTATTCTCCGTTCGCGGCGTCAATCTCCCCTCGCCGGAATGGTCACCGGGCTGGGCGTCGCCAGGAGGTATAACACGGCCATGCGCACGGCTACCCCATTCTCGACCTGCTGCAGGATGATGGATTGCCCGCTGTCCGCCACATCGCTGTCCAATTCCACGCCGCGGTTGATCGGCCCGGGATGCATGATCACGATCTCTTTCCCCAGGCTATCCAGTAATCGTTTACTCACTCCGTAAGCCAGGCTGTATTCCCGTAACGACGAGAACAAGGGCTGGTTTTGCCTTTCCAACTGAATGCGCAAAATGTTCGCCACATCGCACCACTGCAATGCCGCCTTGATATCATATTCCACCCGGACATCGAAGGCCTCCCGGATATGAACAGGGATCAGGGTGGGAGGACCGGCGACCGTTACCTCGGCGCCCATTTTCTTGAGCAGGTAAATATTGCTGAGCGCCACCCGCGAATGCATGATGTCCCCGATAATGGCTACTTTCTTTCCGGATAAGCTACCTAGTTTCTCCCTTATGGAAAAGGCATCCAGCAGCGCCTGCGTGGGGTGTTCGTTGATCCCGTCCCCGGCATTCACAATGGCCGCCGGGATATGCTTGGCTAAAAAATGCGGGGCGCCGCTCGCACTATGCCGCATGACCACCATATCGACCTTCATCGACAGGATATTATTCACCGTGTCCAGCAGGGTCTCACCTTTTGCCGCTGAAGAGCCCGAGACGGTAAAATTAACCATGTCCGCGGACAGCCTCTTTTCCGCCAGTTCGAATGAGATCCTCGTCCTGGTGGAATTCTCGTAAAAGAGGTTCGCGATCGTTACGTCCCGGAGGGTCGGCACTTTTTTGATCGGGCGTTGGAGCACTTCCTTAAAATGGGCCGCTGTGTCTAAAATAGTTTGAATATCATCCGGTTGGAGATCTCTAATACCAAGGAGATGTTTGGTGCTTAGTTGCATTAAAGGACGAAATTAGGGTTTTTTTCACAACAACTCCACCTCATCTTTCCCATCCTTTTCATTCCAAAAAACCTTCACTTTCTGGGTGATCATGGAATCGATGCACTTCCCGGTATAATCGGCCTGGATAGGCAATTGCCGGCTCAGCCGCCGGTCGATCAGCACGCAGAGCTCGACCTTCGCGGGTCTTCCAAAATCTAGCAGGGCATCCAGCGCCGCACGGATGGTTCGACCCGTCCAAAGGACATCGTCGATCAGGATGACATTTCTGTTCTCGATGGAGAAGGGGATATCGGTCCGGTTAAGTTCGTGAAGACCCCGGCGGACATCGTCACGATAAAAGGTAATGTCGAGTTTGCCATAGGAGATCTTCCCCGCGGTCAACTCCGATCCCAACTGCCTGACGATCCGGTCAGAGAAGTAAATGCCCCTCGGCTGGATGCCAATCAGGACAGTATTTTCCAACCCGAGGTGATTTTCGAGGATCTGCTGGCTCAGCCTTTGTATCGTGATCGCCAACTGCTGTTCGTTCAGGATCGTCTTCAAGCAGAATATTTTTATAAAAGTAGGGGAACGCCGCCACATTATAAAGCGGGTGGGTATAAACGAAGCGGCCCTGCCGGAGGCAGGGCCGCATGAATTCGTTTTGCGTTTTAGGTGGTTCAGCCGGTTATTTCTTCCCGCTGGGACGCTCCCCGAACAGATAGAACACGCCGATCTGGATGACGCCGTTCTTGATGGATTGACCGTTGCTCTGGTCCTTGGCGATATTGGCCAGGCCGATATTGTAACGGGCATCGATGCCGAGGTTCATCGGAAGGAGGAAGCCCGCACCGATCGCCCAGCTGAAATCCGTTGATTTCAACTGATCCTTGACATCGACGCTGGTACCGCCTGATGACACTTTGGCGCTCATGAGAAGGCCTAACTGGGGACCGGTTTCTGCAAAGAAGCCGGATTCATTGTTGTATTTCAGCAGAACCGGAATGTTGATATAACCAAAGTTATAATTACCGGTCTGACCACTGTTGGACAGTTTGGACCCCTGGGAGGAATAGACCACCTCAGGCTGGACGCTGAAATCGCTGAACGCAGGGATCGCTACCATGCCGCCGACATAGAAGGACGGCCTCATGGAATAGCTGGTTCCGCTGTTGTCGCCGGATACGCTCAGGTTGGCAAGGTTCAGACCGCCCTTTGCCCCGAATTGCACCTGTGCATTCACCGTGGCCAGTGAAAATCCCGCGATTACTAATAAAATTAATTTCTTGTTCAAGCTGAAGTTCATAAAAAAGAATTTAAGTTAATAGATGGGGCAAATGTAAATGCTTGATTTGTAATACGCAATACTACGAATAGCGTATTTTTTTATTGCCCGCGGGCGGAAAAACTTAGCAAATAGCAGGTAGGTATACTGATATGCAAATTAGTATATATAATATTTATAGGATATGTATAACTATAAAATAATTATTAATTTTTGCCATTGAGCCGGGGGAAACGCTTACGGCTCCTGTAGGAAGGGGTACCGGTAATCGGTCGGAGGCTGGAAGGTTTCCTTGATCGTACGCGAGCTTAACCAACGGTAGAGGTTCAGCATGGACCCTGCCTTGTCATTGGTACCGGATGCCCTCGCGCCGCCGAATGGCTGCTGACCGACGACGGCGCCGGTCGGCTTATCATTGACGTAAAAATTGCCGGCGGCATGCCGTAGCCTGGCCGTGGCCAGCTCAACCGCCTCGCGGTCAAGAGAAATGACCGACCCGGTCAGCGCATAGGGGGAGGTCGCATTGACCAGGTCAAGCGTTTTTTCGAACTCACCGGCCTTATAGACATATACGGTCAGCACCGGCCCGAAGATCTCCTCGCACATAGTCACATAGCCCGGTTCCTTTGCTTCGATGACCGTGGGCTGGATGAAATATCCCTTAGATTTATCGCAATGGCCCCCCACCCAGATATCGGCCTTGCCATCGCTCTTTGCCCTATCAATATAGGTTTTGATCTTATCGAAGCTCTTTTCGTCGATGACGGCATTGATGAAGTTGGAAAAATCCTCGACCGTCCCCATCTTGAGGCTATTGATGTCATCTATCAATCGTTGCTTCACGGCCGCCGCCAGATTGTCCGGAATATAGGCCCGCGATGCCGCGGAACATTTCTGACCCTGGTATTCGAATGCCCCTCGCAAGAGCGCCGTGGCTACCACAGCCGGATCGGCCGATTCATGCGCAATGACGAAGTCCTTGCCGCCCGTCTCTCCCACGATCCGGGGATAGGAACGATAAAGGCCCATGTTCTCTCCAATCGTCTTCCACATCTGGTTAAAGACGCCGGTCGAGCCGGTAAAATGAACGCCGGCGAATTCCGGATGGGAAAAACAGACCTTGCCGAGAACAGGACCGTTGACATAGACGAGGTTAATGACTCCATCGGGCAAACCGGCCTCTTTCAGTACGCGCATGAACATTTGCGCAGAGAAGATCTGCGTATGCGCCGCCTTCCAAACCACGGTATTGCCGCATAGCGCCGCCGAAGTGGGGAGGTTCCCGCCGATCGCCGTGAAGTTGAATGGAGTGATCGCCAGTACGAACCCCTCCAGGGCGCGATACTCCAGGCGGTTATGCACCCCCGGTGCACTGACCGGCTGCTGCCGGTAGATCTCACTTAGAAAATGGACGTTCCAGCGCAAAAAGTCGATGAGTTCGCAAGCGCTGTCGATCTCCGCCTGGTAGGCATTCTTGCTCTGTCCAAGCATCGTCGTGCCATTCATAAGCGAACGGTACTTGCCGGCCAGGAGGTCCGCTGCTTTCAGGAAGGTTCCCGCACGGTTCTCCCAGCTCAATGCCTCCCAGCCCGCCTTCGCCGCAAGGGCAGCATCGATCGCCTGCCGTACATGGCTCTCGTCGCCTTCGTGAAAATGACCCAGCAGGTGAGAAGTCTCATGAGGCGGCCGCAACTCCAGCTTATTGCCCGTGCGCACTTCCTTTCCGCCGATATACATCGGTATATCGTGTTGCCGGCTTTTCAATTCCTTCAGGGCCTTCTTCAGGTCCGTACGTTCCTTGCTGCCCGGCGCATAGTTCAATACCGGCTCATTGGCCGGCGCCGGATAGTTGAAATATCCCAGGTTCATGTGTGACTTTATTTTGACTCAATAATTAATCGGCTTCTTTCTCGCTCATCAGATAGGCTTTTATGAAACCGTCCAGCTCCCCATCCATCACCGGTTGCACGTTCCCCACTTCATAATCCGTGCGGTGATCCTTGATCATCTTGTAGGGATGAAATACATAGGAACGGATCTGTGAACCCCACTCGATCTTCTTCTTGGTGGAATTGGTGGCATTTTTCAACTCCTCGCGCCGGCGCAGTTCCTCTTCATACAACCGGCTCTTCAGCATTTTTAATGCCTTCTCCCGGTTTTCGCCCTGCGTACGGGCCTGCTGACATTCGACAATGATGCCGCTGGGGATATGCTTGAGGCGTACGGCCGTTTCCACCTTGTTCACATTCTGGCCGCCCTTGCCTCCACTCCGGTAAAATTCCCATTCCAGGTCTGCCGGGCTTACTTCGATCTCGATGCTATCGTCCACTAACGGATACACGAAGACCGACGCAAAGGACGTGTGACGCCTGGCATTGGAGTCGAATGGAGAGATCCGGACCAACCGGTGTACGCCACTCTCGGCCTTCAGGTGGCCATAGGCAAAAGGGCCTTCGAACTGGATCGTCGCGCTCTTGATGCCAGCCCCCTCTCCGTCCTGCAGGTCAAGCTCCGTGACGTTCCACCCCTGCTTTTCACCGTACATCCGGTACATCCGCAGCAGCATTTCGGCCCAGTCCTGGCTTTCCGTGCCCCCGGCCCCGGAATTGATTTGCATAACGGCCGGCAGCTCATCCTCGGGTTGGTTGAGGGTGCTCTTGAATTCGGCCTCCTCGATCTGCTTCACCGCCTTGTCAAAGGCTTCCCTCGTCTCCTCTTCACTGGCCTCTCCGCCTTTCCAGAAGTCGAACAGTACGGCAAAATCCTCCACCGCCGCTTCCACCGACTCGAATAGCTTGACCCAATACTCATTTACCTTGATGTTCTTGAGAATTTCCGTAGCGCGCCGGTTGTCGTCCCAGAATCCCGGGCTTAACGACAACTGCCTCTCTTCGTTGATCTTATATTGCCGGTTTCCGACGTCAAAGAAACCTCCTTAGAACCGCCACCCGGTCCCGCATGCTCTTGATCTGTTCCTGTGTCATAGGGCGCGAAGGTAAGAAAGATTTTAAACATGAATGTGGATAACCAGGTGCAAAACGGGTGCATAACAACGGCAGGAAAAATTTGGAAAACGATGGATGAGAGATGTACCTTAGTATTACAAAATGAGAAGCAAAATTCTGTAAAAAGAAAAGAGCAACTCAGGAGAAGTGGAAGTCCGTCAAAAGACTGAAACAACTCACGGAAGCATCGGGTCAGTAAGTAAGGAGGCTTCGGCCGAAATACTGAATAAGACTTGATGCTTTCCCATTTTATTCCCACCATTCCCTCCATTTGCGGTTTCCTCGCACATCCTATATATTTGTTTGATAATGGATAGGCTAAAATACCTGATCGTCGAAGACGACGAGATCGATCGTTTGAGCGTCGAACAGGAGGCGGACAAGTTCCCGTTCCTGCAAAAGATCGCCGCATGCTCGCATCCGGTCGAAGCCGCAGAACTCATCGCCACCAGCCATCCCGATATCCTGTTCGTCGACATTGAAATGCCTGGGATCAGCGGATTGCAACTGGTAAAGAGCACCGCAAATAGTCACATGCTGCCCGTCTTCATCACCTCGCACCCCGAATTCGCCATCGAAAGTTATGAGATAGAGGCCTTCGATTACCTGCTGAAACCCCTCACCGCCGACCGGTTCGCACGCTGCGCCCTTCGCCTCCACGACTTTCACCAGTTGCGGAATAAGGCATTTGCCTTCGACACACAGCAGGAGTCGGATTTCATCATCATCAAACAGGGATATGAAAAGTGCAGGATCCGGCTCCACGATATTCTTTACGTCGAGGCTATGAAAGATTACACCCGCGTGATCACGCCGGCCAGGCAATACCTCGTGCTGACCACCCTGGGCAGCATGCAGGAGCGTCTGCCCCCGCAAAAATTTACTCGCATTCATCGTAGTTATATCGTCAACGTCGATAAGATCGAGCGCGTCAAAGGCAACAAAGTGCAGTTGCCCGCCCATGAGTTGCCTTTAGGGAAGCTGTATAGGAATGTTCTGAACGGAAAATTCTGATAAACATCGTGCATATGAAAGTAAATCGCTGCATGCTGCTCGTTCTCGCCTCTCTCAACGGCATATTCTTCATCCCCGCCGTATGCGCCCAACCTGCCCCATCCGCCCGGCCCGCCGCATCCGCCCAGCCCGCCGCCCGGTCCCCTCAACCGCCGGACCTGCGGAAGCTCCGGGGCTATCCAGACCAGATCAAGGCCATGCTCGCATATTGCGGGCAATTGCAGGCCAATACCTTCGGGATAGCGAATAACTATGTACTGCTGAGCGCGGCAGCCCTTGACGGCCTGCAACGGACAAAGCCGGATGATGCGAAGAACCGATCTCTATTCTCCATCTTCGCCGCGGTAGGGTACTATTACCAGCTCAAATTCGACAGCGCCCAATATTATTTCTATAAAGGATTGCACGAGGCGCAGATTGTACACGACACGAGGCAGATCGTCCGGGCATGCGTGTCCCTTATTCCCCTCAATTTCCAGTTGCAGCAGAATGACAAGGTCGATGAATGCAAGAACATTCTCCAATCCATCGTCGATACCACGCACGACCTGACCAACCGGGAAGACGGTTATTCAGCCCTCGGTACCTATTATCAGCAAAAATCATATTACAGTACGGCGCAGGATTATTTTATCAAGGGTATCGAGCTGCGCGAAAAGGAATTGGATACGCTGTCCGATCCGCAAAAGAAATTCTCGTTCGCCATACAGAATGATATGCTCTCCAAGCTTTATCTCAATACGGAGATGGCCGATAAGAGCCTCGACGCGCTCAGGCGTGGGGCTCGTTACGCCGACGTGTCCGCCATCTCGAACAACCGCATCCTGAGCTCGTTTGTGGAGGCCTTCACCACCTCTGGCCATATCGATTCCGCACTTTTTTACAACAAGCAGCTCGACGCCGGCGTAGGCGATCCCATGCAATTCTCCTCGGAGGTCATCTCTTCCGACCTGAATATCGCCATCTATTATATTGACCACAAGCAATATGCCCTGGCCCTGCCCTATATTCAAAAAAGCGACACCCTGGCCACCCGCACCCAATCTCCCCTGATGATCTTCCAGGTCCAGATGACCAGAGGTCGATACCTGGCGGAGACAGGAAAATATGATCAGGCCATATCCAATCTGAATCAGGCGATGCCCATCGCCAGACAATTCAGTAAGGAACTGTACGGGAATATCCTGAAGTCGATGGCCATCGCCTATAAAGGCAAGGGAAATGCGGGCGCCGCCCTGCGCTACTATGAGCAGTACGTGGACGTTAACGATTCGCTGAGCAAAGAAAAGCTGTCAAGGACCTTCGCCGACCTGGAAACGCATTATCAGACGCACGAAAAGGAGCTCCGCATCGCTTCCCTGGATAAAGAGAACCGGGTCAACGTCCTTGAGCTGGAGAACGCATCCCGCACCCGCCTGCTATTGATCCTGGGCCTCGCGGCGCTCGGCATCATTTCCCTATTGCTCTATTTCATCTACCGGAATAAGGAAAAGCTCAACAAGGCCCTCAATGACCGGAATGACCAGTTGGACAAACTGAACAGGGATCTCGCGGAGGCCAACGAGACCAAGGCTCGGCTCTTCGGCATCATCAGTCACGATCTTCGCTCGCCCGTCGGAAAGATCGTCCGCCTGCTGCAGATCCAGAACGAACGCCCCGATCTGCTGAATGACGAGGCCCGCAAACGCCATGAGGACCGCCTGAAGCGGGCTTCGGAAAATGTCCTCGAAACCATGGAGGATCTTCTGTTGTGGAGCAAGAGCCAGATGCAGCATTTCACGCCCGAATTCCGGCCGGTCCGCATTGCGGACCTGGTCCAAAAAGAGATCGCCTTACTCCAGGAGCAGCAGGAGGAGGGCGACCTGAGGATCGATTGCCGCGTACCCGACTCCTTTGTACAGAACACCGACGAAAATTTCCTCGCGGTCATCGTCCGTAATCTCCTCCAGAATGCCGTAAAATATAGCGATGCGAACCGGGTCATTACGATCGCCTCCAGCGGACAAAAACTGACTATTTCTAATCCCGCCTCTACGACCCAGGCGGAATTCCTGAACAGGCGCCTGGACAATACACAAGTGGATAGCAAAGGTTCGGGGCTGGGGCTCCAGATCGCCGCCGACCTCGCCGCCCGCATACATACCCGCCTGTTCTTCCGCGAAGAGGCAGGACATGAACTGACGGCCGTCCTCAGCTGGGAGACCCCCTTCCTCTAGCCGCCTTCCCGCCCTCCGCCGCCTTCCCGCCTTCCGCCGCCCGCGCCCCCTTCGTTTAACGATTTTCAAAAGACGTTCGTCGAGTATTTCGCCGGACGTTTTTTTTTGCCCGGACATTTGGATAATAAATGGTAAAGCCAAATGCCGGAGACGAAGAGCACAAAATGGATACAATGGGTACTCCTGCTGCTGGCCGTCCTTTTTTTCTCACTCGCACTAATCATGATTTTATGAAGAAAAAATTCGCCTCCTCCGCTGCCATCCCGCTGCTCATTCTGGTGACAGCCGGCCCATATCCCGTCCACGCTCAATTCTTTAAACAACTGCTGAACACGGCAAAACAAACCGCGCAAAATCACGCCAACGACAGGACGAGCCAGGTTACGAACACTGCGCTCAATAAGGTGGACAGCGCCCTGCGATTCAAAAATAAAGGAGCTTCATCGACCGGCAGCGGATCGACCACCGGATCGGCCGTCAATGGAACGGCCAATTCCCTGCCCCCCGGCGCAAACCTGGGTACAAACCCCGGCACAATTCCCGTCGATACGTCCGCGACCCGCCGGGTATTGGGCGCCTTTGCGCAGGCGGCTGCCGCCAATCCGAACGACACCTCCTCCGCAGACCTCACGATGAAGGCGCTCAACATGCTGGCTGGTGGGGGCGGGGTGTCCGCATCCGATTCTGCGGCAGCGATAAAAAGTTTCATGACCGCCACCGGAGGCAGCGGCCTGTTTTATCAATACGTCACCACGGCTACCGCGAAGGCTCGCGGCACATCCCGCGATACGTCATCCAGCTGGATGACCGTCAATGGAAATGGTCGCAAAGAGTCGAGGATAAATTTGCCCGCCGCCATGGGCGGCAAAATGATCGTCATCGGACATGCCAGCCAGCCGCAATACAGCATGATGCTTGACGCCGATAAAAGGACCTATTCCCTTAACGTTATCGATACCTCCCTCATCAATGCAGGCGGAGAGACCTACCAGGTCAGCCGCGTTGGCAATGAAACGGTCCAAGGCTTCTCCTGTACCCATTCCCGCCTTACAACGACCCACGGATCGGGGTTGTTCAAATCGACCTCGACGATGGATCTGTGGACGAGTACCGCCATTCCAGGCTATGCCCTGTATAAACGAATGAACGACATGACCAACCTGAAACCTAAGATGATCCAGGCGCTGGACAATGCCGGGGCCGGCGGCTTCATCGTCAAAATGACGGCGGGTGACAAGGATTATTCCATGAGCATGGAGCTCCTCAAAGCGGAGACCCGGAATTGCCCGGCATCCCTCTTCCTGATCCCTGCCGGATACCGCAAGTCGGACGAAAGCATGATGGCTCATATGCTGTCGGGCGCGAAATAGTAATGATTCACTCTAAATACTTATTCGTATGCATTTGAAAAAGCGATTACCCATGGCGGTCCTCTGCGGGATCATCATCTTGAATGCCTGCTCCAAGAAGGGCAGCAGTAGCAGCGGCGGCGGCACGGGAGACGGCAGTTTCTCCGTGACCATTGACGGCAAAACGATCTCCGGCACCGATAAAATGAATAATGCGGATCTGATCATTGCAGCTGACCCCACCTCGAACTTCGACTCTGCCGGAGATATTTTCCTGACCATGCATGCCCAGGGCGATACGATCGGCGTTCATCTTCCCGACCGGACGGGCTTTACCGATGTAGGCGGCGCGGGGCTTGCCATATCCTACGGCGTGATCACCCTGCCCGACACGTTTTATTTGTTCACCGGGGTCCAATTTAACGTCACGTCCCTGACAAAGACACGCATCGTCGGCACATTCTCGGGCACCGCTAACACAAGCCTGCTTCCGGGCGGCAAAGCCATCACGTTGACAAACGGCAGTTTCAACCTGCCTCGGATCAATTGATCGATCCCGGCATGACCGAACATAACTAAGCAAACGATGCGTAGAAAGGTAGTTATTCTGTTAGTAGTTGCCGTTGCTTCCCGGGCGTTCTCTGCCGGCGCCCAGGACATCGGCACTTGGGGTTCGCAGAAGCCGGTTTCCCTTCGCGGCTCCGCCCAGATCCGCGGGATTTTCTATGGCGCCTCGGGCATACCCGACAGGCGGACGCCCTTCTCATACCTTTTCGCGGGCAATCTGACCGCCGATCTCTACGGCGTCAGCATCCCCATGAATTTTTCGATCAGCGAGCAGGATCGCTCATTCAGCCAACCCTTCAACCAGTTCGGGATCAGCCCCCACTATAAATGGATCACGCTCCACCTGGGTTACCGCAACATTTCATTCTCCCCCTATACCCTGGCCGGCTATACCCTGCTCGGCGCCGGCGTCGAACTCACTCCTGGAAAATTCCGATTCGGTTTCATGTATGGCCGGCTTAACAGGGCAACCACACTCGATACCACGACCCAGAGCCTGGCGCCCATCTCCTTTACCAGAAAGGCCATTGCCGTCAAACTGGGCTACGGGACAAAGGACAATTTCATCGACATCAGTATGCTCAAAGGAAAGGATGATCCCGGCAGCGTCCGTGTGCCGCAGGGCGCACTGGACTCGCTCGATGTTCTCCCCGCGGCCAATACGGTGATCGGCATCAGCGCCCGTCTCGCCCTCACCAAAACGATCTTCTTCGAAGGCGACGCCGGCACAAGCCTGTACACGCGCGATATCAATTCCCCGCTCGTCCTGGACTCGCTCTCCGATCCCACGATAAAGGGCCTCAGGTCCGTGGCCATCGTCAATGGCAGCAGCCAACTCTATACCGCGCTCAGAGGAGCAATCGGTTATAAGGCCCGGGCCCTGACGATCAGGCTTCAATATCAACGCATCGACCCGGATTTTCAATCCATGGGCGCCTATTTTTTTAACAGTGATCTGGAGAACTACACCCTGGCACCGTCGTTTCACGCATGGAAGAACAAGCTGCGTTTTAACGGAAGCATCGGCTTTCAGCACGATAATCTGCAACACCAGAAGGAGGCCACCACGCATAAGCTGATCGCCACAGCCATGCTGAGCGCCGATATCAGCCGGCAACTCGGGATCGATCTGAACTATAGTAATTTCTCCAATAACCAGCAGCCGAATACCATCCGTTTTGCCGACTCGCTCAAGATCGTGCAGACCACGCAAAATCTTTCGGTCAGCCCGCGCTGGATGCTCATCGGAGCGACCTTTTCCCATACCGTGGTGCTCTCTGCCAATATGATGCAGATGAACGATTTCAACAATTATTTTGCACAAAACGCGATCAGCCGGACTATGATGTATAAACAGGTCTACCTCAATTACAGTTTCGGCTACATTCCGGCCCGCCTCACGGTCTTCGTCAATGTAAGCGCCACCCGGGCCGATGCCCCCGGCAATTCCGAAGACAATAAAGGCGGAACCCTTGGCTTTTCGAAGTCCTTGTTCAAGTCCGCCTTCCTCATCACAGCGAGCGCCGGATATTTTACGGGCAAACAGGGGAACGTCAACCACAATACGATCAACGCGTCCGCGAACCTGACGTATAAGTTCCTGAACCGGCACAGCCTCAATGCGCTGTTCTTCTATACGAATGATAAGCCGGTCAGTACCGGGGCCTTGAACCCTGCTTTTTATGATACCCGTGCAGAGCTTGCCTACGGGTACAGTTTTTAATGACGTCATTATGAGAAAGATTAACCACTTCCCGCGATTTCTGCTGACGCTCATCGTCGCGCTGGCGCTCATGAGAACGGCATCGGCGCAGGTGGATATCAAGGTGAATATATTTCCGCCCTATCCGTCCAAGGTCACGGACTATACGTCCCACCCCCAGCAGGTATTGATCGTACTGCGCAGCCTGAGTAATCTCGCGCAGGATATTCAACTGCGTGGGACCATTACCGGGGACAACGGCATTGTCCTGCGCGTGGATCCGCACTACAAAAGCCCCTTGCCGATCCACCTTAACGGGGGAGAAACCAGGAACCTCAACGCCGGCGATATCAGCCAGCTCTTCGATTATAATGATCTCGATTTTACAGGGATTACCAAAGAGAATGTGCTCCGTGGCAACGGCCTGCCGGAGGGCAATTACCAGGTTTGCGTACAGGCCTTCAATTATAACAGCAACCAGCCTCTTTCCTCCGGACAGCCCATGGGATGCAGCAATTCTTTCCCCGTAACCAGCGTGGAGCCCCCGATCATTCTCACGCCATTTAACGACCAGCCCGTCTCGGCCCTTACCACGCAAAATTTTGTCATCAGCTGGACCACGCCCGCCGGGGCGCCCCCTTCTACACAATACACCGTCAGCATGGTGGAGATCCTGGATAACCGCAGCCCGAACGATGCCATCAATACCGCTACGAGCCCGCTCTTTTTTCAGCAAACGGTCAACGCATCCAACCTGCTTCTCTATGGTCCGGCCATGCCCTCCCTGACGCCCGGCCGCCGCTATGCTCTCCTGGTTGCGGCCAGGGATCCATTCAACAGTGTCACCTTTCGCAATAACGGACGCAGCGAGCCCATCGGGTTCATCTACGGGGACACGACCGGCACGGCCCACGGAGGAACCCCCTCCAGCCCCAATGCAGGCAATGGCAATCTGCCGTCGCAAACCGCAAAGGGAAGGCTGACCTGGTATTACCGGCAATCGGAGGAAACGGCCCCGGCTGCCAAGACCGTATTCACCGCCCCTTCCGGCACGCTCACGGCCATGGGCAACCTCCCAAATGACGCCAAAATGATCGTGAATGCCACGCTCACCGATCCTACCTTCGTCGCCGGCGTCAAGCCCACGCTGCAGGCCCTGTCCAACGCCGCCCTCCCGAACGCTGCCGCAGCCCCCAACCCCGCAACCCTCAACACGGTCTCTCTCGTCTCTCTGAAGACCGCAAAACCCGCTTCCCCGACGGCGCCATCCACTACGCAACAGATCTCCGCCCTGAAGCCCCTTGCGATCAGCCTGGTCGGTACGGGGCTCGGCTCCCTCATCACGACGAATGATCCGGCATTCTTCAATTCCTATGGCAGGGAAGCGCATCCGATGGCCGGCACGATCATCAAATTATTGGCTACCGATGCCACGATACCCGGCTCCGCGCCGCAATTAGCCGGAACGGCGACGACCGACGATCAGGGTAATTTTCAACTCAGCTTTATTCCGCCCGCTGCATTCGCGAACGGTCATCGCTTCACATTCAACCTGAGCGTGCAGGATAATTATTTTGCCATCCCCGACATTTCTTTCACGCTTCCCTCCGCCGCGTCCCCCTCCGCCGCCGCCACGTCCAGCGCCTCCCCCGCCATCGACCTCGGCGAGATCAGGGCGCTTGCCAATACCTTTCGTCTCCTGGCTTTTGCGGACGACGATGCCAAGACCGAGATCCCCATGGCAAATATCAGCGTCTATCGCCGGGCTGATTTCTATTCGTCGAAGCCGGCCTTGAGAACGGAAGGCAATATCGACGGGAATAACCGTGTCATCGAAACGATCGACGGGCAACCCTATGTAAAAGTTTCCTCCATCAACGATGCCTACACGGGTACCCGCCTGTTCTACAGCAACGGCAACGGGGATGAATATAAGATCAGGGTCATGGCCCCGAATTTTTCGACGCTCTCCACAAGCATGGCCCTTACGACGGTGCAGACGCACCCTACCAGCCCCCAGACCATTCGTGAAATTTACCAATTGACGGCGGCGCCGACGACCTTCACCGGTTCCGTTTCCCAAACCACGGGTGGTCAGATTAAGCAGGCGATCCCGGGGGCAGTCGTCACCCTCTACCTGACCAATGAGTCCTACGCAGCAGCTATGGCCCAGGGTTCCAATAAAATAATCCCCTTCGCCGCGCAACGCGTAACCCCATCGCTCGCAAGCCCGTCCCTCGTAACTCCGCGTCCGGGAACCCCGCCTCCCGCATCCCCGTCCCCTGCATCCGGCGCCCTCCTGAAAGCGTCCGTGAACACGCCCGTCAGTCTGGTAAGCGGTCTTGTCCAAGATCTTCACGCCGGTCAGATGAGTGCCTCGACCGACTCAGCCGGCGCTTTCACCATCTCCAATGTTCCCGTGAACGCCGATCCGATGCACTACATCATTCGCGTGCCGGGTAGCAATCTCACCGACACCGGCACGATACAACTGACCACAAAGGGCGCCATCGCCCGGATAGATTACGTATTCAATTTCATCGCGTATGCAGTGACCGGCAGGGTAGTGGATGAAAATAGGCAACCCATCCCCAACGCCATCCTCCACTGGGCATCGGGCGGCAGCCCTTTTCCCGCCAACTCCGACGGATATTATGCTACGACCGATAAGGCAGGCGCCGACACCCTGATCGCACACGCCCTGGGGTTCCGGGACCAACGCCTGCCGGTAACCATTAACCGTCCCCTGCTGGCAATGGATCCGCCGGTCGCTACGGCTGGCTCCGGCGCCAGCCAAACGTCAATGCAGATCGTGATGGTCAAACCGGCTTCCCCAACTTCTACCTTTCTCACCGCGGTGCAAACCACGCCCGCCTACAAGCAATCGATCGCCCAGGGCAACCCGATGGATCCGGCCAGTTTCGGATTCACGTCGAAGTCCACTGCGGCAGCCGCCTGGGCGAACTCCGTACTGCAGCCGCAGGATAATCCCGGCGGGGCCGTATCCCTTCCGGATATTATAATGAAGAAGAATATAGGCCGCATGCTGCTCACCGTACGCGATGCCAAAACCGGCAGCCCGCTGGCCGGCGCAGCCATACGCATCGACGGCACCGACTCCGTCGAGATCACGGGATCGGACGGTAACCGCTATATCCAGGGACCGGCAGGCGATCTCCAACTCATCGTGTCCGGGCCTACCGGTTCAGCCTATGCGCCGCAGGAAGTGGCACTGACAGTCAACGAGTCGGATACCGCTAAAAAGGTTGTCTCCCTGGCTCCCGGCGTGAAGGTTTCCGGGCAGGTCACGGCTTCCGGAAAACCGCTGAGCGGCGCCACCGTGGCCGTCGACGGCCTGGATTATTTGCAGGCGACCACCGACGGCGGCGGCCACTATACGCTCATCGTGTCCCGCGACACGTCCTATACCTTCAAGGCAGCCATGAGAGGTTACGTATCCTCGGTTCCCAAAACCCAATCCTTCAGCGCGGACGGCACACTCGATTTCTCGCTGGGAACCGCCTCCTTTAATATTAGCAAGCTCCTGGGTTTCCCGGTGCAAATCGATAAGATCACAGATGAAACGGGCAGCTCTGCCCGCAAACGGCTGAACGGTTCCTTCATCGATCTGCCGGGCAATGCCGTCTTTTCCGCAAGGCCGGGCGCCTCGCTCTCCTTCTCTAACCTGGAGGTCGATATTGTCAATAATATCGCCGTCCCTGTCGGCGGACTCGTTACGACCGACGCGACGGAACTCCCGCTGAAGGCCTTCAACTTCCTGCCGCTAAAGCTCGGCAACAACGGCAGCCAGCTCATCGTCAGGCAAACGGCAGGTGACGGCACGGCGGGTCAGTTGGAAGGCATGGCCGCCATCGATTATTCCTCCTTCATGCCTCCCGGCATCGCCCCATACATGGACGCTTCCATGCATCAATACGTTCAGACCGCGGGCGCCGGCTCTCCGCAATCCACCGCCGTGCTGCCTAGCAACGGCAATCTCACGGCAAGCGCCCTCTCGGTTACTGGCACAGGAACGCAGAGCTTCAATCTCTACGGCTTTACCGTGACCCTGGATCTCGCCGGCAGTTCCGTGAAAGCGGACGGCCTCCATTTGCAAGGCAGTGTGAGCCTGGGCAGCATTCCCCTGCTTGGCAATACGACTTTCCGCATTCAGGATCTTTGGGTGGGCACAGGCGGATATGTCAGCGGCGTCAAAGTGAACATGAGCCCCGCACCGACCTTCTCCATCGCCGGCTGGGGGGCGACGCTGACCGGGCTCTCCTTCAACGACAACGGGTTCAGCGTAAGCGGCCATCTCAACGTGCAGATCCCGGGCTCGCAGGCCTCCGAGGTCGATTTTGCCAACCTCAGCATTTCCACCGATCAGCTCTACGGCGGCTCTTTCACCATACCATCCGCCGGGATCGACGTATTCGGGATCGTAAAGTTCGTGGCCGGGCCCACGCCCCTGAGTTTCGGCAGGCTGGGTTCTTCCAATGTATACTATATCGGCGGCTCAGGGACGGTACAGTTCCCCTCCTTATTCGGGAATATGGCTTTACAGTTCTTCCAGATTCAGACCAATGGACAATTCGCCGCTACCGTCCAAACGAATATCAATGAGAATTTCTTCGACGTGGCCCAGGTGGCGATCACCGATATCAACTTTCATACGAACAATGGGGTAGGAGTGGACGTGGACGGCAATTTCCTCCTCAACGCCATCCCCTTCGTCAAGGCCACCGTGGGAGGGGTTCACTTCGGCACCGGGGGCTCCGTAAGCGTCAACCAACTGGGTCTCAGTTTCAGTATGGTGGGTATTGCCAGTGTATCGGCCAATCTCGATTTCGTGAACCAGCCCGATAAGCGGGGGTTTTCGGGCAGCGGCAGCATCACGATCGCCGGTTTGCCGGGCGCCAACGTATCATTCAGCTATTTCAAAGTGCCCAATGGAATATCGGTATCCGCCTTCTTCCAGGCGAATGTGATCATTCCCGTGGCCGGGATATTTTCGATCAATAACCCGGGAGGGGGCTTTAGCCTCAACACGGGCGACGGCAGCTGGTCGGTCACGATCACAGGGGACGCTTCCGTAACAGGGCTCGGCACGGCCGTAAGCGTGGCTAATATAAACGTGACCGTGACCAACGGACCCGTGATCCAGGGTTCCGCGAATCTCCAGGTATTCACCCTCAATCTGGCCAAGGCCAGCATGGTGGTCGATATCCCCAAGTCCTTGCTCAATATTTCATTTAACGCCGGCATCGACCTGATCCCACAGGTGATCACGGCCCAGGGCTCGGGAACCTTCGTATTGTCCGGCGCGAAGAACGATACGTATTTCATGATCGCCGCGGCCTATCATTCCTCACTATTGGGCATATTCGACGAGAACGCCAATATCGCCGCGGGCTGGGGCCTGAATATCGCCAATCACCCGGAATACAGCCAATTTACCGGCTTCATTCCCATGCCTGCCGACGGGGTCCTGCGAGGGGTCTATCTCAATGCCAATTCGAACATCAGCTTTACGGCAACGGGCGATATCTACATCGCCAAGGGCTCGATCTGGTATAAGAATTCCGGCGCGGTGGTCATCAGCATGGGCATCGGCTCCTCGGATTACGACCTGAGCGTGGCCGCTTTATGGGATTGCGGCGGCTCCCTGTCCATTTCCCCGTTTGGCCAGATCGCCAGCCTGGACATCGGCTCCTCCGCAAGCATCGATCTACGGTATACGGGCGGATGTTTCTCTGCCGGTGCGAAACTGGCTGCACATCTTTCGGCAAGCATCGGCAACTGCGACGATAACTGCTTCACCGGATTGTGCATGCACGATCTGGGGCCCATCAGCGGTGTCGTGCCCGAAGGAGGCAAGATCTGCGCGTATCCGAGCCTGGACGTCGGATACGACTGCGGCAGCGGATTTCATTTATCGATCGATCTATAACCGTGAATAGTATCATCATGAACCGACTAGTAACCTATTTCCTCCTGCCGGCATGGCTGATATCCGGCTCATTCACAGGGAAGGCGCAGGATCAGGCAGACCGCAATCAACTCCCGCTTTTCAATTCGGCAAACGGCCCCGTCATCCTATTCGGCGGCAGCAGCATCAAGGCTTCGGGCAAGGATGCTAAAGGAGTGCAATATGCGCTTTTCCGGTCGGAAGTGAACGGCGGTGCACAGAAACAGATCGCCCTGCCCGGAATGGTCGCGAGTCTCGCGGCTTTTAAGAAGGCTGTCGGCGCCTCCGTTATCGCACAATTGGAACAGCAATTAAAGCTTGGTTCGGAGACGGCGCTTTGGAGCTATCTTCAGCAGCATCCCGACCTGTCCTCCTATGGCCTGGCCTCATTCAATATTCCGTTCCGCGCCGCGATGGGTGCAGCCTATATCGACGAAGAGGTCAGGACGCTAAAAGGCAGGACCTACCTGTATACGATCGGTATAACCATGCCTGGCCAGGCCGCCACGAATGCCAGGTCGACCATCACGATAGGCCAGGCGCCGGATTTTGCCCGTCCGCAATTGACGCTGTCCGGCGCAAGGGATTCGATGGTCACGCTGCAGTGGAAAATGGTGGCGCACCGGGATATTCCTTATCTCGCGACCGTATTCAGACAAACCGGGGGGAGAGGGGATTTCGTCAGGCTCTCCTCCAGGATCCTCGCCAAACAACGCGGGGATACGATCAGTTTCCGCTTTTCCGAAAAGGTATATGGGCACAGCGCGTACCGCTATTTCATCCGGCCCGCGGATCTGCTCGACAATGCAGGGACCCTCAATTCCGACACGGCCGCCGTCGTGGCCGCCAATTTCCACAAGCTTCCCCTGCTCACCGACCTGAAAGCCAGGGATACCCTCAACGCGATCCTGCTCAGTTGGCGCACCCTGCCGATCGATCCCCTGATCACCGGTATCGAGATTTGGCGCTCCCGCGATGTACGCGGCGATTTCGTGGTGCTGGATACGGTCAGTCCGCTGTCCCATGCCTACACGGACAGACGCCTCGTTCCGCATGTGGCATACTACTATCGACTGTGCGTTCTGCATGCCGGCAGGCAGGAACAAAATGATCGTTTCTTTGCGACGGTCAGCGCGAGCCAGCAAAAGACCTCCCGCGTCCCCGACGCCCCATATGGCCTCAGCGCCCAAACCACTGCCCGGGGCGTCCGCGTGGCCTGGCAACCGATCGACGATCCGGATCTCTATGCCTACTATGTCTATCGGGGTACTTCGCTGAATTCGAAATGTCAGGTCATCTCACCCGCGCTTACCGATACGGTATTCACCGATACCGCCTCCAACCTCAGCAGCGCAACGGCCTATGTCTACGCAGTGAAGGCGGTAACCACCAGCAGCAAGGAAAGCCCCTTCTCCGGCAAAGTGTCGGCACACCTGCCCAAAGGAAAAGAAAGGCCATTGACGCCCGGCGGGATCCGCCTGAGCCCAAGGCCCGGCGCCCTCTATATCGAGTGGGACGATACGAAGAAGAATGACCCGGCCATATTGGGATATCTTCTGTATAAGCGCAAGGCCGCCAAAACGCCCTTGCAGTACGACGGAGGCAAGCCTGCCTCCTACGAAGCGACCCGTTTAGGTCTTTCCCTCGCTGTCAACGGCCTCATTACAGTACCCTATTTTGAAGACAGCCTCCCCCGCTACGGAGAGAAGGTCGATTACCTTGTATCTGCGGTAGATCAGTTCGGAACCGAAAGCGGCCTTTCGCCCGTAGCGTCCTCCGCGCGCCTGGGTAACCTGGAGCGCAAGCCTCCGTCCCGCGTGCTGGCACGAACCACCGCAGGCGGGATCACCCTGCAATGGGAACAGGCCGATATGGCGGGCATAGAAGGTTTTGTCATCTACCGCCGTACGGTCAGGGAGCATGCCTCGCGGAAAATTGCGCGGGTCCCCGGCGGCATCACCCAATTCACGGACAAGCAGACCGCACAGGGTAATCTGTATGTGTACACGATCACGGCCCTCACCGACGCAGGCGAAACCTCGCCAAGCGAGGAACGCACGGTCAGAAAATAATACGAAATCCATGAGACATCTTCCTTTCCCGATCCGCATCACCTTCGCAGTCCGCGCCTTCCGCGTCAGCTTCGCCGTCTTCGCCGCCCTCGCCCTCGGCGCCCTCCTCATGAGCGGTTGCGCCAAGCAATTCAATATGAACGACAGGTCCCTAAAGCTCCGCATCGATAGCATCTCTCCGGCCAGCGGTCCGGCCGGCACCCCCGTCCTGATCTACGGAACGGGTTTCTCCGACCACGCATCGCTGAATAAAGTGATGTTTATCCACCCCCTCTTCGTCGCACAGGTGGATACCAATGCATCCTTCAACGTACTGCGCGTCTATGTGCCGAACTCGGCCTACGGCGGCTCCGGCCCGGTGTCGATCGTCGTCGACGGCGACTCGGCGGTCGGGCCGGTCTTTACCTACACGGCCCTCGCTCCGGTTCCCGTTATCAGCAGCGTGGTCTACAATGGCGTCTTTGCCATCCAGGGCCAGAATTTCGATTCCCTCGGATCGGTGGTCAGCATCGGGGGACAGGTAACCCCGGGATTCACCTACCAGAATAACGGAAATGGCGCCGGCGCCTTGATAAAACTGAACTACTCCCCACCCGCAGCCCTCGACAATCCCGCCGACGTCACCGTGACGGTCCGGTCCCAGGTAAGCAACACCTATCCTTTTCTTTTTTATCCAAGGATCGGCAAATTCAGTCCCGATACGGTGAAAGCGAATTCCCCGCTCACCGTGACAGGTACCCTTTTCGGCAACAGGACGGTCGCCAGCAGCATCCGGGCCTTCTATTACGTTGGCGCCCAGATGATAAAAACGTATATGAGCCCGGATCCGACGATCGGTTCCTGGAATACGAACTCCATACAGGTCAACATCCCCAACTACGACACCTACGCCGTGGGAGTGACCCTGATGAATTTTTATCTCGAGGTCAACGTCGGCGGCAAGACCACCAACAGCGAAGGGCAATATTTCAGGTAGGAGGGTCGCCGGGGTATCCGCTCAACCAATGAGGAAAAAATTGCACAATTCCCCTGCCCGCCCGGCATATACCCTTTCTTTAACGATTTCCGGCACTGTTCTTGAAAATAGGATAGGAGAAGCATTCATTTGATCAACTTAAATCTATCGTTATGAGTTTTCAGAAAGTTATGATCGGCGTCCTTTCCGGCGTCGTTGCAGGTGTCGCGATCGGCATCCTGGTCGCACCCGCAGAAGGAAAAGAAACTCGGAAGAAGATCTCCGATACGGCAGACTCCCTCAAAAAGAAATTGCGGCAACTCCGGGGCATGACCTCTGACGAGCTCGACGAATTGACGGATATATTTCAAAAAGAGGCCGATGGTCTCAAAGATGACGTTCGCCATCGCGTACTCGACCTCATCAAGGCCGCCAAACAAAAGGGGAACCACATTAAAGAGCAGGCGTTATCTTAAGAAGATCCGCCTGGTGTTAATAGGGATGGGGGCCCGCACGGCCCCCTTTTTTATTGGTCTGGCCCCGGTTCGTTTTCCCCTTCGCCCCGGTTCGTTTTCCCCTTCGCCCCAGTTCGTTTTCCCCATCTCCTCATTTCGGTTTATTTTGCGGGTCTTAAACGACCGATATGGCGATTGATTTCCGCTCTGACACCGTCACCCGTCCCACGCCCCCCATGCTTCGCGCCATGATGGAGGCGGAAGTCGGCGACGACGTATTCGGCGAAGACCCCTCCATCAACCGACTCGAATCGATGGCGGCCGGCCTTTTTGGCATGGAGGCCGCCTTATACTGTCCTTCCGGCACGATGTCCAACCAGATTGGCATAAAGTGCCATACCCAGCCAGGCGACGAGGTCATCTGCGAAAAAAGTTCCCACGTATATATTTATGAAGGCGGCGGGATCGCCTTCAATTCCGGCTCCCAGGTTAGAGCGGTCGAGGGAGACCGCGGACGCATTACTGCGGAGCAGGTCATGGCTTCCATCAACCCGGATGACGTGCACCGCGCGCGTACCTCCCTCGTTTGCCTCGAGAATACCTGCAATAGGGGAGGAGGGAGTTGTTACGATGCAGCGCAGATAGAAGAGATCCGCATGGTCTGTCTACAAAACGGTCTGCGCCTCCACCTCGACGGCGCCAGGCTTTTTAATGCACTCGTGGCGCGGAATGAAGACGCGCCATGGTACGGCCGGACATTCGACAGCATTTCCGTTTGCCTCAATAAGGGGTTGGGCTGCCCCATCGGCAGCATACTGATGGGAACGGCCGCCTATATCCGTCAGGCAAGGAGAGTGAGAAAAGTTTTCGGCGGCGGAATGCGCCAGGCGGGTTTCATGGCCGCAGCCGGCATCTATGCGTTGCAACATAACCTGTCCCGCCTCGCCGAAGATCACCTGCACGCCAAACAGATCGCAGCCGCTCTGGAGAACAAGCCATTCGTCAGCCGGATCATGCCCGTGGAGACCAATATCGTCATTGCGGATATCGACGCCTCCCATGATCCCAAACAGATTGCGGCCGCATTGCGGGACAAAGGCATTCTCGTGATCGCCATTTCACCAACACAAATACGTTTCGTCACTCACCTGGATATTTCTCCCGAAATGGTCGGGACGGCTATTCGCGTCATCGAAAAATTATAAAACATCCGGATATGTTCCCAAACGTCAATCCTACGCAGACGGCAGCATGGCAGCAATTGCAGGAGCACCACGACCGCGACATGCAGGGGGTGCACATGAGGTCCTTGTTTGCCTCCGACCCCGCCCGGTTCTCGAAATACTCCCTCAGCCTGGACGACATCCTTTTCGATTTTTCCAAGAATATCCTCAGCGACAAGACGCTCCCCCTGCTCCGCCGCCTGGCAGAGGAGTGCAAACTGAAGGAGGCCATCGCGGCCATGTTCGCCGGCGAGAAGATAAACCGGACCGAGGATCGCTCGGTTCTCCATATTGCGCTGAGGAACCTGTCCGGCGCACCGATCCTTAGCGACGGCAAGGACGTGATGCCGGATGTGTTCGGGGTATTGGCGCAAATGAAGGCCTTTTGTAACCGGCTGCACGGCGGAGAGTGGAAAGGGTACACGGGCAAAAAGATAAAGTATCTCGTCAACATCGGTATCGGAGGCAGCGATCTGGGCCCCGTAATGGTCACCGAGGCGCTCAGGCCCTATTGGGTGGCCGGTATCCAGCCCTATTTCGTAAGCAATGTCGACGGCACCCACATAGCGGAAACCCTGAAAAAGGTCGACCCCGAACAAACGCTCTTCCTGATCGCCTCCAAGACCTTTACCACCCAGGAGACCATGACCAACGCACTCACCGCGCGGCAATGGTTCCTGGATTCGGTAAAGGAGGAGAAACAGATCGCCAAACACTTCGTCGCTCTCTCCACCAATGAGAAAGAAGTCGTGAAATTCGGTATCGATAAGGCCAATATGTTCGGGTTCTGGGATTGGGTGGGCGGGAGATACTCTCTATGGAGCGCCATCGGACTCTCGATTGCGCTTTCCGTCGGCTATGATCATTTCGAATCCCTGCTCAAAGGGGCCCACCAGGCCGATCTCCATTTTCAATCGACGCCCTTCGATCGGAATATTCCGGTGACCATGGCCTTGATCGGACTTTGGTACATCAACTTCTTCGGCTCCCAGACCGAGGCCATCCTGCCCTACGATCAATATATGCACCGTTTTGCCGCCTATTTCCAGCAAGGGAATATGGAAAGCAACGGGAAATCGGTGGATCGCAACGGACAGCCCGTCTCCTGGCACACCGGACCCGTGGTCTGGGGCGAACCGGGCACCAACGGGCAACACGCGTTCTACCAGCTCATCCACCAGGGTACCCTGCTGATCCCATGCGACTTCATCGCTCCGGCCATCAGCCATAACCCGATCGGCGACCACCACGTGAAACTCCTGTCCAATTTTTTCGCCCAGACCGAGGCCCTGATGAACGGCAAGACCAGGGAGGAGCTGGAGGCCGAAAAAGTGCCCCCCGCCTTACAGCCCTTTAAGTCCTTCAGCGGCAACCGGCCGACCAACTCCTTTCTCCTGAAAGAGATCACCCCCTTCAGCCTGGGCGAGCTCATCGCACTCTATGAACATAAGATCTTCGTGCAGGGCGTGATCTGGAATATCTTCAGTTTCGACCAATGGGGGGTGGAACTGGGCAAACAGCTCGCCGGAAAGATCCTGCCGAAGCTGAAGGACGACCGGCCCGTCGGATCGCACGATTCGTCCACCAACGGCCTCATCAACGCCTGGAAAAAAATGCGCTAGTACCCGCCGGGGGCCAAAATAAATGCATTTTAATTAGTCTACCAAATTAGTAGACTAATAATTAAATAAATTATCCCCATTTTTTACAATTTTGTTATGAAATAAAATCAAAATAGGTTCGTTTTGGAGTAGTTTTGGGCCCTTTATAAAATTCATCACTTCCATCCATGCACAACTCCGCAAGTTCTCGCGCAAAATACCCCGATCACTCAACCTATCGCATCCTGAAAGCCGCTGCCTTCCTGATCTCCTGTTGTTCCACCATCCTGGCCGGCAGTTGCCACGGCGGACAGACACAACAACAAAAGAACGGAAAGGACACGGTCGCAAACCCGGCAACAGCCAATGCGGCAAAGACGGATACCGCCGTCAATGAACCGCCCCGCACGCTCGATACGGCGCTATATAACCATAATCTGCAACATCTCGTGAACGGCGATTCCTCGGGACGCTGGCCGGTAAAGACGGCCTACCCGCTGCCTGGCGCCATTCTGCCATTTAAACGGATCGTCGCCTACTATGGCAATTTATACTCGAAGAATATGGGCGTACTGGGTGAATACCCCCCCGCAGAGATGTACAGGAGGCTCGATGCAGAGGTGAAGAAATGGGCGGCCGCGGACACGACGATCCCCATTCAACCCGCCCTGCATTATATCTGTGTAACCGCCCAGGGTAGCCCGGGCAAGGATGGAAAGTATCGTGCGCGCATGCCGTTCAAGCAGATCGATTCGGTGCTCCACATGGCCGAGCGTATCCATGCGATCGTTTTCCTCGACATACAGGTCGGCTTCAGCAACGTGCAGGCCGAAGTGCCGCCACTGGAGAAATACCTCAAAATGCCGCAGGTGCATCTCGGCATCGATCCGGAGTTTTCTATGAAGACGGGCAAGCGTCCCGGCAAGGTCATCGGCACCATGGACGCCGCCGACGTAAATTTTTGCACCAACTACCTGGCCAAACTGGTCAGGGAGAATAACCTGCCCCCCAAGATACTCGTCGTCCATCGGTTCACCCGCCCGATGATCACCAATTACCGCAATATCCAGAGACGACCTGAAGTGCAGATCGTCATGGATATGGACGGATGGGGCGAGCCCAGCCTGAAACACGATAGCTATCACTCGTATGTATCCATCGAGCCCGTTCAGTTCACCGGCTTCAAGTTGTTTTATAAGAATGACATCCGGAAAAAAGGCAGCCACATGCTGACCCCGCAAGAAGTATTGCGCCTCAAGCCGCAACCGATCTATATCCAGTATCAATAGCTGCTGCGCATCCGGTGGCCTTCCATCGGCCTTTCTCCCCGCCGCCAAACGGCAAGCGTCCCCACGGCCCTACGGCAACTGCTGTCCCGCCGTCCGGCGATCGCGGTTCTTGTAGAAGTATTTGTCGATTGACAAAGGGCCTCCGCCTTCGATGATGAAGAAGATCAGCCCCGCCAGGGTCAGCAGGGCCGACCAGAGTTCCGATGGGAAGGCCACCCCGTTCTTATGCAAATTGATGAATAGGATCGCGCCGACCAGGATCGGTAACTGCAGAAAACAAACGAGCCGGGTTTGCATGCCGATTATCAGGAGGGCGCCTCCCAACAGATTCGCCCACGTGATCAATATCCTTAGCCAGGCCGAATTATCGTTCGTTGGATTTGTCGTACCGTAGACAATCTCATCCAGTAAACTGGCATTGCTCATAAAGGCAATGCCTTTGGCAAATAAGAGGAGACCCAGGGCGATGCGCAGGAAGACGAACCAGCGGGGATGATGCTCGTTTCCCCAGCGGGCGATGTTTTGGAATGTGCTCATAATGTAAGTTTTTCCAGGGGAAGTTTCCCCCTACCATCAGGATATTCAATTCCCATGCCCGTCCGGCCCCGCCGGGGAAGTAACCTTATAACCCTTTGGCCCCCAGCCAGTTTCGGCGAAAGGCCTGTATATCCGGCGTCACGCTAAGGCCTGCTTTTTCGAAGGTCAGGGCGCTTACCGAAGGGCTTTCCTGCACCTGGATCGTGGCCGTTTTGTCCTGGTCATGGTGCCGGTAGGAGATCGGCAACCGATCCCCGGGATGATGCGCTCCCAGCACCCTGGTCAGGTCCGCCTGGGTGGCGACCGATTGATTGTCGAGGGAGATGATCCGGTCGTCTACATCCAGACCGGCCTCATAAAGGGGCGTACCACGGACGGTATTGCTTGCGATATTCAGACCGTCCTTTTCCAACCAGCGCACATTCCCGATCCACGCTTTCCCTTCCGCGGCCTTTTTCAACGTATAACCGGCCGGCGCCAGCAGGCTGTTGTAGTCAATGGGTTCATGCCCGTACACGTATTTCGCGAACCAGGCCGACGCGAATTTCCTGTCGCTGGTGACCGATGCCAGCACATCCTCCAGGCCGGGAACGGTATACGGGATCTCCGGCTTTCCGAAACGTTTCCAGGCCGCCTGCATCAGGTCGTCCAATGTCTTCTTGTAATGTTCCCTCAACTCCAGGTCAAGGGCCAGCGCGATAGCGCCCCCATAGGGATAATAGGAGGTATACATATTCGGATAGTTCGTCCTGTCGACGGAGACCCCGGCATCCACGAAGACCGCCATGCGGCTATCCTCCACGGGCGAGTAAAATAAGGCGCCAGGCGTATTCATCTTGGTATTGATCAGCCCGCTCAGCGTATTCTGGACGTATTCGGAGTCCGTCCCGATCCCCGAGCGCAGTACCAGCAGGTCGCCATAGTATTGCGTAAACCCCTCGGCGAACCATAGCTCGTGGCTCATGTCGCTCTTCTCGAAATTGAAAGGCTCCAGGGTCCTCGGCCTGATACGCTTGACATTCCAGCAGTGGAAGAATTCGTGCGCAAAGACGCCAAGCAGACGGTCATTGTCTGTAAAAACAACCGGTATCGTGATCATGGTCGAATTGCGATGCTCCATGCCGTCCCCGTGTACGTAGGGGTTGACGCTGGCGAGAAAGGTATAGGTGCCATAATCGTATGCCGGCACCTCTCCATAGACTGCCTGTTCCTGGAGTACGACCTTTCTGACCTTGTCGGCGAAGGAGGAGAAAGCCCCTTCGTCATCCTTCCCGTCGAGGGCGATCCGGAAGGTATAGCTCTTCCCGTCGGGGTTCTTCACCGTCCAGGACTTATAATGCAGGTCGCCGATCACGGTCGGACAGTCCATAAAATATTGCAGCCCTCTCGCCGTAAAGGTCAGCGGATCCGATGTAGGCTCCAATTGGGTGGCGATCGTCCAATGCAGGGCTTCCGGTACGGCAAAGTGTATGCTGATGGGCACATTGTCCACGCCCTTCATCCACATGAAGGCGCCGGGCATGTTGAGATGGATGCCCGCCGGATCAATGCCTACATAGGTGCCATCCGCATAGTCGCCATACAGCGTGTAGGTAAGGCGAACATACCCGTTATGCCGCGGAACCTCATACACGTCTCCGTCGGTGCGATTGACGGTCAGCGGCTTCCCCTGCGCGTCGGTGGCCGTCACGTCGTACACGTTCTTCCCGAACTCATGCGTGGCATATCGTCCCGGCGACGAGCGGCTCATGCGGAAGACGGCATTCCGGCTGGGGATATCGCTTACGATGACTTCGATCCTTGCCTCATGATGGACGAGATTGGGGAAACTGACGATATACGAGATGCGTTGAGACCGGGCGGTGAGGCCGGCGCCCGCCAGTACGACCAGGAGAATGAATTTGCGCATAACAGATTATTGCCGCCAATGTAAGTAAATATTCTCACACCCGGCTCACCGGAGGTACATGCGCACCGCAAGGAAGGCGACGAGGCATAAAAGGAGGATCAGCAGGATCGCCAGATAGGTGCTGGGATGTTCTTTCAGGCGCCGCTTCTCACGCCTCAATTTCTTTTTTTCCAGGCTTTTTTTGAGCTGGCCGTTGAGTTGATCCACATAGTCCTGCACGTCTTTCTTGTTGCCGAAATCCTGCAGGCCTTCCATCGCATCGTTCATGAATTCGCTGTCCGCCATCTTGAGTTCCACCTCATGCCGTTCCTTCCCGGACAGCTTCCCGCTCAGGTAGTCCATCAATTGCTGGTTGTCGATGTCCTTGTTGCTATTGGCCAATATGTTCAACAGGTCGTCGTTCATGGTCTTGCTTTTTCAGCGGCTTTCTTTTCCATCAGGAGTTTCAGGTTCCTTTTGCCATTCTGGATATGGCTCTTTACCTGCATCAGCGTGAACCCCGTGTCATTAACGATCTCCTGGTAGGATTTCTTTTGCAGATAGAACAAATTTACGCAGAGTTTCTGCTCTTTTCCCAATTCTTCCAGGGACTGCGCCATCAGCTCCAGTTGCTGATCCTTTTCCAGGTGTCTGTTCCTGACAGGGTCGTCGTCCCAGGAGACCAGCATGTTCTCCGTCAGCGCTGAAGGGGCCTGGGCATTCCTCAGCTTCATCAGGCAATGGTTGCGGGCAATGGTGTAGATCCAGGATTTGAAATAATCCACGCGGTATTTGGGCAGTTCGGTAATGACCTTGACGAAGATCTGCTGTACGGCGTCCTTCGCCTCCTCTTCGCGCCGCAGGTATTTCATGCAGACTCCCAAAAGCAGGAGCGTATACCGTTGCAGCAGAATGCCGATCCAGTCACTGTCCCGGTCGGCATAATACCGTTCCAGCAGCTCCTGGTCAGTGATATGGAGATAAGGGTCCTTCTTCACAAGGGGTAAAATAAGAAATTTCCATTACTAAGACGCGGGTAAGGGAAAATTTCACAAATTGCATCGGCTTCTCCTTCATTGGTTTAACTTCCTCTTATGAGCTATGCAATTTGTTGTGTTCCTTTGAGCCCGCTGAGGGCCGCGCCTTCCCACAAGTCGGAAATGGTCTCTCAGCAGCTTTTCGGGGAATGCTGCGAGGTACTGGAAAGAGAGAAGGACGGCTGGGTCCGCGTCCGTTGCCGCTTCGACGGCTATGAAGGGTGGTGTACCGATTCCCATCTGACGGAGATCGACGAACCGGAACATGCGGACATCGGCAGTGCCCTGGCGCCGGATTGGGTGAACGAGGTCGGCTTTAATGGCCGTCCCATGATGGTGCCGCTGGGCAGCAGCCTCACGGCCATGCGGAACGGACACGCCGCATGGAAAGAAAATGAGATCTATTTCAAAGGCAGGGCCTGGATACCGGCCGGCGCAAAACGGGATGAGCGCACGATCCGCCAACTGGCGTTTACCTTCCTCAACACACCCTATCTCTGGGGAGGCAGATCGGTCTTCGGTATCGACTGCAGCGGGTTTACCCAAACGGTATTGAAATTTTTCGGGATCGCGCTCCTGCGCGATGCCTGGCAACAAGCGGGCCAGGGCGAGCCGGTGGGGTTCCTGCAGGAAGTGCGCATCGGCGATCTGGCATTCTTCGATAATGAGGAGGGCAGGATCACCCACGTCGGGATTTTGCTAAATGAGCATGAGATCATTCATGCCTCGGGAAAGGTCCGGATCGATAAGATCGATAATATGGGCATCGTTCACTCGGAGACTTTCCGCCGCACGCATCATCTGCGCCTGATCAAACGCTGCCTGCCTTCCTAACGGCTGCCCCACGACCTAACGATCGAAGAACAACACTTTCCCGGCGATCAGGATCAGCGCGATCGCAAAAATTTTCTTCAGGGCGACCTCCGGCATGCTGATCGATAACTTACTGCCCAGCCAGCCACCCACCAGGAAGCCTATGAAGAGCAGCCCCACCACTTTCATGTCGATATACCCTTTCTTATAATAGTTCAAAACAGCGAAGATCCCGGCAGGCAGGAGCAGGATGCCCAACGACGTACCCTGCGCCTGGTGCTGGCTGAATCCGAGAAAAAAGACCAGCGCGGGAACGATGATGACGCCGCCGCCAAGACCGACGAGGCCGCTCAGCATGCCTGCCAGCAGCCCGACGATGATCAGTATTACGATCGTTTGAACAGACATGATCCGGTTTTTATTGAGTAAATGGTATTGCCCTCCCCACGGTATGGCCCTCCTCAGCTCGTCCTGAAATTGTCCTTGTACAACGCGACGGCCTCCTCGATGATCTTCAGCGCGGTGGTCTTATCCCCGAATTCTTCCACGATCACCGTCTTATTCTCCAGTTTCTTGTATTCTTCGAAGAAATGCCGCAGCTCTTCGAAGAAATGCTTGGGCAGCTCCTCGATGTTATTGTAGTGGTTGACGCTGGGGTCCTTGGCGGCAACGGCAATGATCTTATCGTCCGCATCCCCGCTGTCCACCATCTGCATCACCCCCATCACCTTGGCTTCCATGAGACAAAGCGCCTGTACGGGCAGCGACGTGATGACCAGGATGTCCAGCGGGTCCTTGTCATCCCCATAGGTCTGCGGTATGAAGCCATAGTTTACCGGGTAATAAAAAGAGGAATAGATCACCCGGTCCAGTTTCAGCAGGCCGCTGTCCTTGTCGATCTCATATTTGCAACGCGATCCTTGCGGGATCTCGATGATCGCATTGACGACGCGCGGCGCATGATCGCCTACCGGTACGCCATGCCAGGGATGTGAGACCGTCATCATAGTCAATCGATTTAAAGGGTTTTAATGATAAATGTTCCCAGATAAACAGCCGCAATACCAAGGACGACGCTCCCCGCGGCATTTAATCCAACGTATAAAAAGTCGCCCGCTTTCATCAGGTGCATGTTTTCGAGGGCAAAGGAGGAGAACGTCGTATATCCGCCGCAAAGCCCCGTGATCAGGAAAAAGCGCCACTCGGGCGTCAGCAGATTGCCTCTCTCAGCCAATGCATAGAAAATACCGATCAGCAGGCACCCGGAGATATTCACCAGAAAAGTGCCCATGGGGAAAAGAGTAGGGTGGGCCTTGAGTACATACATCTGGGCGCCATAGCGTGCCACGCTGCCCAGCGCGCCGCCCAATGCTATGATCAGTAAGGTCTTCATCGTTTGTTTGGACGGATGATCTCTTTCAGGTCCACCAGCCATTCTCCCTTGATGCGGACGATGCGGATCGTCGTGGTATCCTTCTTGTAACTATTGGCATAGGTATATAAGGTCACCGAGTCGTTGACGGTCTGGATATTGATGGGCAGGATATCGGCCTCCTTGTATTTCCGGCGCTCTTCGGGAGACTGTCTGTCCAGGTCCCTCCTCCATTTATCCAGCATCATCTTGTTTTGAGAGGTAGAATCATCGTAGAGGTAGAAGCTTGCCTTGTCATAGTTGCCGTCCAGCGAGGCCCGAATGAACTCCCGCCCGGCGTCCTGGGCATTTTCCGCTTTCTTGAAGGAATTGTCCCCGCAAGCGACCAATAAACAGAACAGGCAGGGGAGAAGCGCATTTTTCTTCATAAGCAAATGTAAATAAAAAAAGCCTGCAGAAATTCCACAGGCCTTGGGGTAGTTTTTTCCATTCAAAGGGGCGCATTACTTATTTTCGGTCCGGGGGTCCGTTTGCTGTGGCTGGTCCTGCTCATAGGCCTTGATGATCGCCTTGACCAGCCGGTGACGCACCACGTCCTCACCATCCAGTTCCACATGCGAAATACCGTCGATATTTTTCAGGATATACAGCGCCTTGGCCAGGCCGCTCTTTTGATTTTTGGGGAGGTCGATCTGTGTCAGGTCGCCGGTGATGATGGCCTTGGCATTCGGCCCGATACGCGTCAGGAACATCTTGATCTGAAGATCCGTGGCATTCTGGGCCTCATCCAGGATGATGAAGGCATTGTCCAGGGTCCGGCCCCGCATATAGGCGAGCGGCGCGATCTCGATGGTGCGCGTGCTCATATAATAGCCCAGTTTGTCGGCCGGGATCATGTCATCGAGTGCGTCATACAAGGGCCGCAGGTAGGGATCGATCTTTTCCTTGAGATCTCCCGGTAAAAAGCCTAAGTTTTCTCCCGCTTCCACCGCCGGCCGGGTCAGAATGATCTTCTTCACCGCCTTATTCTTCAACGCACGGACAGCCAAAGCGACCGCCGTATAGGTCTTACCCGTGCCCGCAGGGCCGATGGCGAACAGCACGTCGTTCTTTTCGACGGCCGCTACCATGCGTTTTTGATTCACGGTCCGGGCCCTTACCGTTTTACCGTTGGGTCCGAACACGAGGATATCGTTGGGATGCCGGTCGACAAAATGGTCTACCGTTTCGGCATCATCCCCTCCGAGTATCTGCTCGAAATAATTTTCACTTACATGACCATTCCTTTCCAGGTATTGCACTAACAAATCGATTTTTTCCTTGGCCGTTTCCACCTGCTCGGGTGAACCGCTCAACTTGATCTGGGTACCTCGGGATAAGATCTTCAGTAGTGGGAACTTCTTCTTCAGTAGGTCTAACTTGCCGTTGTTTACTCCGAAAAATTCAATGGGGTTAACGGTTTCCAGGTTGATAATAGTCTCTGTCAAATTCAATCCTTTTTAAGTTCTGAAAATTCATTTATCAACGGACATCTGAACCAAATATAAATCCCCGATGCCCTATATACCTAAAGTTACTTATCAACAACGTGTGGATATTGTTAATTGTTGCCCAAAACGGGCCCAAAAATGGGGCTGAGATGCCCATTTGCCGCAGCCAAAATGTGCATCGCCGCAGCTAACCCGCGCATGCGACGCGCCATTCCGCGAATTCGTAGAAAAAATAGTGGAGAGACGATACAGGTGAGGCCTCACTTCGCCATGCCGATGGCTTCCAGTTCCTCCTCGATAAGGGTATGGAAATTGTCTTCGTTTTCCCAGATCCAGGGTTGCAGTTGCTGCTTAATGATCTTCCAGACACCCTCTTCCTTCTGCATACGGAATACGATCCGGTTACCCCGGTCATCGCTTACATCGACAGTGAACAGCCCTTCCTGCAGACCGTTCGATTTCCTGAAGTTGAACTCCCGCAGCCTTCCGTCGGCTTTCACCAGCTTGGTGAATTGAATGTTCCTGATAAACTGAATTTGCATAAGGTTTCCTTTAGCTTTCTTTGATGAAATTAGATCAATTAACGAGTTTCCGGGAAAGGGCCTTCTTAAAGAATAGTGAATTTTACGGGGGGCAGGAGTCTATAGGATAAAATTAACAATTCGCTACGATCCGGCCGCAATAAGTTGTCCCCATTTTCGCTCCTTCTCTGCCCCTTCCCGCCACGCGTTAAGACCCGAAAATTGCGCGCACATTCATTTCCGTTTTCCCGCAGCAAACCCGCCTTTCTCTCTGGCCTGGTGCCTTTTTTGATGGTTATTTCTTTATATTGTTTATATGGAATCCTTTACATTGCCCATTCTCATCGTGGGGGCGGGGGCATCCGGCCTCATGGCCGCATACGACCTCACCGCCGCATACGACCTCACCGCCGCCCGCGGATCGTCTTCCGCCAATAAGGAGGTCATTGTGCTGGAGGCGGGACCCGAACCGGGCGGCCGCATCCGAACCCTGAAGGGCGCGCCCTTTCTTCACCCCGTCGAGGCCGGCGCGGAATTCATTCATGGGAATATGCCGATCACGCTCGGCTTGTTGCACGAGGCCGGCATCGAATACCGTGCCGTAAAAGGAAACATGTGCGAATTCCGCAACGGAAAATGGGTACGCGGCCCCCAATCTTCCGCCGATCAATCCTCCGCCGATCAATCTTCCGCCGATCAATCTTCCGCCGGCCAATCCTCCCGCGTCTGGGACGAATTGATGCAAAAGATGGAACAACTGGAGCAGGATATGCCCCTGGCCTCGTTCCTGGAGTCACTGACGGAAGAAAAATTCAGGGAGGCAGGCAGATCCATGCGTCGTTTCGCGGAAGGCTTCGATCTGGCCGATCCGAAAACCGTCAGTACGCGCTATTTGTACAGGGAATGGCAACAGGAGGACGAAGACCAATATCGTATCGTCGGCGGCTATGCGCGATTGATCGATCATCTCATCGAGGTCTGCAAGCGCAGAGGTTGCCGGATCCATACCTCCGCACAGGTGACCGACCTGCACTGGCAGCAGGGTAGGGTGCAGATCCGAACCGCCGATGGCCGGGAGTTTACCGGCAGCAAGGCGATCATTACGGTCTCTCCGGCCATATTGCAGCTCACCGCCCCCAACGCCTCCGCTGCCCCCAACGCCTCCGCTGCCCCCAACGCCTCCGCTGCCCCCACCATACCCACCGCGCCCGCCGCCATCCGCTTCTCTCCTTCATTGGACGATCACATCCGCGCCGCCGGAAAACTGGGCTTCGGCACGGTCACCAAAATATTCCTTCAGTTCACAGAGGCATTCTGGAACGGGACCGACGATCAGCTCGGATTCATTTTCAGTGACAAGGTCGTGCCCACCTGGTGGACCCAATGCCCCGATCCCTATCCGCTCCTTACCGGTTGGGTCCCCGGCGCGGTGATGAAGGAATGCAAGCCCATGACCACAGAGGAATGGATCAGCCACAGTCTTTCCTCACTCGCTTCGATGTTCGGAATGGACGTGACGGCATTGAGGGGACGCCTGACGGCCGCCACCGTGCTGGATTGGACCGCCGAGCCCTTTATCCGGGGCGGCTATAGTTTCGACACCCTCGAAAGTGTCGCAGCGAAATATGTTCTCAACCAGCCGATTGAAAATACGCTATACTTTGGAGGGGAAGCCTTATACGAGGGCCCCGCGCCCGGAACCGTCGAGGCCGCACTCGCCAACGGAAGGTCCGTGGCCGCAAAGATCCTGCTTGATTGGAGTCTTCATTCTTAACCCACCTCCTTAACCCACCTCCTTAACCCACCTCCGCATCGGTGATGGGATGGCGCCCTCCGGATTCATAACGTTGCAACCTGTTGCGCAAACGGCGCATCTCCTCCTGCATGTCCCGGACA
The DNA here is from genome assembly GCA_030706735.1 of Bacteroidota bacterium. Classification (GTDB taxonomy): domain Bacteria; phylum Bacteroidota; class Bacteroidia; order Chitinophagales; family Chitinophagaceae; genus Puia. The sequence continues at coordinate 137,468 of JAUZNZ010000004.1, forward strand.
CGCCATAGTATATGCGCGAGGGCCTCGATCCCCGCCGGATTGATATCCAGGTCATCGTGCCAGCGCACGAACTTCTCCAGTTCCTCCAGTTCATCGGCAGGCAAAAAAGCAGTGCCCTCGACCATGGTCATATGGATCAGTCCGGACTGATGCAGCGTCCGGATAAAGGTCATCTCCACCCGGTGACCCGCGCAAAACTCGCTGACCGCGATGAGATCATCTGTTTGCATAAGACTGGTTTTAGTGTTTCGCGGCGAGTTTCGCCAGCTCCCTGAATAATTCCTTTTCTTTTTCCGAAAGGTTGGAAGGCGTTCGCAGGTCCAGCGTAACGTAAAGATCGCCGAACTGCCCTTCGCTCTTGTATACCGGGAACCCCTTTCCCTTCAATCGCATGATCGTCCCGTTCTGCGTTTCGGGTTTTACTTTCAGTTTGACCTTGCCATCCAGCGTATCCACCATGATCTCTCCTCCAAGCACCGCCGTATAAATATCGATCGGAGCCTTCGAATGCAGGTCGTTCCCGTCCCTTTTCCAACGCGGATCTTCCCCGATAACGAAGTGGATGTATAAGTCGCCCGACGGTCCCCCGTTCGATCCGGGTCCCCCGTGCCCTTTCAACTTGATGATCTGACCATTTTCCACCCCGGCGGGTACCGTGATGCGTATATTCTTGCCATTGATGGTGAGCGTTTGCTGATGGGTCTTCGACGCATCCATCAACGATAAATGGTACTCGGCTTGCTGATCCTGGCCCCTGAACCTTGCCTGGCCGCCTGCGCGCCCGGCGCCGCCTGATCGCGCGCTGCCTCCTGCACGTCCCCCGCCCCCGAATAAGGATTCAAAGAATTCGGAGAAGCCTCCTTCGCCAAACTCCGCGTCCCCGAAATCGCCTCCGCCAAAACCTCCTCCCATCCCGCCAAAGCCGCCCTGCCCGCCTCGTCCGCCACCCTGCGATTGCCTGGCTTTTTCAAAGGCATCGGCATGCTGCCAATCCTTTCCGTATTGATCGTATTTCTTTCGCTTTTCCGGATCGCTCAGGACCTCATTCGCTTCATTGATCTGCTGAAATTTCCGATTCGCCTCCTTGTCGTTCGGATTGAGGTCGGGATGCAGCTTCCGCGCCAGTTTACGGTACGCATTCTTGATCTCGTCCGCACTGGCGTCTTTCTTTATGCCCAATACCTTATAGTAATCGATGAAATCCATGCCTTGCTCTTTTTTGCAAATCTACGACCATTTCCTAACCCACCCCCATTGCTTGCGCGCCCCATTCCTAACCCACCCCATTGATGGTAAAGAAGAACCGGCTGCCTTCCCCCAGCGTGGAGTCTACCCAGATCCTTCCCCCATGCAGCTCGGCGATCTTTTTGCAATGCGCAAGCCCGATCCCCGATCCTCCGTATTGTGAGCGCGTATGCAGGCGCTGAAAAATGATGAATATCCGATCCAGGAACTGCTTTTCTATGCCGATGCCATTGTCGGCAATGCAAAATTGCCACAGACTGCCCTGCCTCCCGGCACGCACCGTGATCTCGGGGGGTACGCCGGGGCGATGGAATTTTATGGAATTGGTGATGAGGTTTTGGAATAATAATTTCAATTCGGTCGGATAGCCTTGCAACATGGGAAGCCTGTCGGCTTTTATGGAGGCCCCGCATTCCCTGATCATCTTGTCCAGGTCCGCCAGCACTTCTTGCAGCAGTTGGTTGCAATCGACGTCGCGGGCCTCCTTTTCCCGGCCGATCCGCGAGTATTCCAGCAGATCCTCGATCAGGACCTTGCTGCGTTCGGACGCCTGGACGATGTAATCGAGATATTTTTCCGCATTTCCGTCCAGCTTGCCCCGATATTGCTTTTGCAATAGTTCGACAAAGCCCGAAATGGTACGCAACGGCTCCTGCAGATCGTGGGACGCGACATACGCGAATTGTTCGATCTCCTTGCTCTTGCTCTCTATTTCGGCCGTCCGGAGCGCAACCTTTCTCTCCAGTGAAGCATTCACTTCGCGGTTCTCTTTCCCAAGCCGTTCCAGGTCTTCCGCCATCTCATTAAAGTCGCCGGCAAGCTTGCCGATCTCATCGAGAGAGAAGATCTTGGCCTTGCGCGAGAAATCTCCCCTTCTCACAGCCCGGGCCGATTCCAGGATCTCATTGATCGACTTCTGGATACCCCGGCTCACCGTAATGGCAAGGGTTAACCCGGTACATTCTACGGTCAGCGCCACGATGAACAATAGTTTGAGGATGACATTCTCGAGCCAGCGCGATCCCTCGCCGAGCGCAAAGGAAAATTCATCTTCGGACAGGGTAAGCCGGACATTCACGGGATCGATCTTGCGCAGGATGGCATTGATCCGCTCTTGCGAAGGGGAGGGCGACGTGATCTCCGCATGCAATTCCTCGCCGATAGGCTCGAATTCGCCGATCACTTCATCGGCCTTGGTCCAGGCCTCAATGGCCCGGTGAATATAGAAATTGCTATGAAACCGCCGGAATAGCTTGATCATCCCATCGACATCCTCCTTCGGAACACGGCCTTCGAGGAAGCCTTCCCTGGCGATCTCCATATCCGGTTGATCCTTGCTCAACTCCAATCTTGTCCGGTGATCCCCTTGCGGGACCTTCATGAAATCCCGGAATTTCCGGTAGTCGGCCTCCTCGCGGGTAAGACCATATTTCAGGAGTTGGTAAATGGCATCCTTTTGTGCCTTGGACCAAAGGCCCTCCCCGCCCACATAGGCCCGCACCGAAGACAACGTATTGATGGAGAAGAATAGCACCATCAGCTCGATGGCGATCAGCAGGGCCATGATGCCGACGGTGAAATACAGTTTTTTTGCGATGGAAACGTTCTTGAGCCGCCGGAAGAAGGGAGGTCTTTTTTTCATAGTAAGGATACCAAGTTACACAAGTTGGGTAAAATAGCAAGGGCCGGCCGCATTCGCGGCCGGCCCTGGTCTCCATGATCCGGGGTCCGATGACACTCACCAAAAGGTTATTGAAGGGCCCGCTTCTTCTCCGTCAGCAGGTACACGCAAGTGACCATCGACAGGTAGGCGGTAACCGTGAGCAACGACGAAATATTATAATCCTTCAGAGAAAAGAAGTGAAAACTTACTAATCCCGTCAGCGCGATGAGCATCAACATCAGTATGGTAATTGCCGTTTTCATAAAATGCTTTTTAAAGTGATTTAATGTAGTTCCAAAAATAAGACCCGCGCCGGGCGCCGAAGTTTATTAAGGAAATCCTAAAGCGCTTGTGGCTCGCTGTTGGCGGGGCCCGCGGATTAGCATACCTTTAACATACGCAAATGAAACCCAGGATACTCATCACCAGACCACTATATCCGGATATCGTTGAACGGCTCCAGGATTACTTTGACGTGGAGGTTAATGAAGGCGCCAGATATACGCCTTCCGAGCTGAAAAAGGCCTTACAGAACAAGGAGGGCGTCCTGATCGCCGGAGGCGATCGGGTCGACGCCGAGCTGCTCGGGGGCCTGACCAACCTGCGCGCAGTATGCGTCTCAGCGGCCGGATATAATACCATCGACGTGGACGCCCTGACCCGCGCCGGCATCATCGCCACCAATGCCCCCGGCCCCGCAGATGAGACCGTCGCCGACTTCGCTTGGGGATCGCTGATAGCAACGGCCCGCCGCCTCGTGGAGGCGGAACGATGGGTGCAGCATGGTCATTGGAAGGGTTCGGCAGGCAGCCGCTTTTTCGGTACGGAGGTGCATGGAAAGCGACTAGGGATCATCGGCATGGGCAGGATCGGACAAGCCATCGCACGACGCGCCATCGGCTTTAACATGACCACCTATTATCATAACCGCCGCCGCCTCGCTGAGGCGATCGAGAAGGAATGCCGGGCGACATTCCGCAGCAAGGAGCACCTGCTGCTGGACGCCGATTTTGTGATCCTCTGCCTGCCCTACTCGCCAGGCAATCACCATATCATCGGCGAGCAGGAGCTGCGTCTCATGCAGCCCCGCTCGATCCTCGTCAATATCGCTCGCGGAGGACTCGTCGATGAGGCGGCCCTGGCCGGGGCCCTGTCAGAAAACCGTATCGGAGGCGCCGCCCTGGACGTATTCGAAGGGGAACCTGCCATTCACCCCGGACTCCTTGATCTGCCCAATGCCATACTGACGCCCCATATCGCCGGCGCCACCTGGGATACCCAGCACGGACTCGCCAGCCTGGCCGCCGATAACCTCATCGCCGCCCTGGGACTGGGCCCCATGGCAGGTAAGCCCCCCTCCATACTCAATCCGGAAGTCCTGTCGTAAGGATCGCCCGGGCTGTCGCCCCAGACTGTCGCCCCGGGGCTGCATCGCCCCTCGGGCGAGCGACTTGCAATCGATATCAATGCCTGCAAAAAAGGAGCGAGCATGGTGATCGTGGCGATCAACATGCTCGCTTCCCCGGTACAACAACCATTCACGATCCAGGGTGGCGCAGCGTCACGACCCTGGTATCGGATTAAAGCGTTTAATAACGATAGTGCTCAGGCTTGAACGGGCCATTTTTCGGAATGCCCAGATAGCTTGCCTGCGCATCGGTCAGTTCGTCCAGCTCCACGCCGATCTTCGCCAGGTGCAGACGCGCTACCTTTTCGTCGAGATGCTTGGGCAGTACATACACCTTGTTCTCATATTTCTTGTGGTTCGTCCAAAGCTCGATCTGCGCCAGCGTCTGATTGCTGAACGAGTTGCTCATCACGAACGAAGGGTGGCCCGTGGCGCATCCCAGGTTCACCAGGCGGCCTTCGGCCAGCACGATGATATCCTTTCCGTCGATGTTATAGACGTCGACCTGGGGCTTGATGGTGTCCTTCGTATGCCCGTAGTTGGTATTCAGCCAGGCCATGTCGATCTCGATATCGAAGTGACCGATATTACAAACGATCGCCTTGTCCTTCATCGAACGGAAATGCTTTTCGGTGATCAGGTCGCGGCAACCCGAGGCCGTTACGATGATATCGGCTTCTTTGACCGCATCGGCCATCTTCTTCACGGCATATCCGTCCATGGCCGCTTGCAGGGCGCAGATCGGATCGATCTCCGTCACGATCACGCGGCAACCCGCGCCTCTCAGGCTGGCGGCTGAACCCTTGCCCACGTCCCCATAGCTGCCTACGACGGCTACCTTGCCCGCCATCATGACGTCGGTCGCGCGGCGGATAGCGTCCACCAGCGATTCCTTACAGCCATATTTATTATCGCATTTGGATTTGGTCACGGAGTCGTTCACATTGATGGCAGGCATGGGCAGCGTTCCCTTTTCCATGCGCTCGTACAAACGATGCACGCCGGTAGTCGTCTCCTCGCTAAGTCCGCGAACGTGCTGAACCAGCTCGGGATACTTGTCCAATACCATATTGGTCAGGTCGCCGCCATCGTCCAGGATCATATTCAGTGGACGATCGGTGCTACCGAAGAATAAGGTCTGCTCGATACACCAGTCGGCGTCTTCCAGCGTCTGGCCCTTCCAGGCGAAGACCCCGATGCCCGCAGCGGCAATGGCAGCGGCAGCCTGATCCTGCGTGGAGAAGATGTTGCATGAGCTCCAGCGCACTTCGGCGCCCAGCTCGACAAGCGTTTCGATGAGCACCGCCGTCTGGATCGTCATGTGAAGGCAGCCTGCGATGCGTGCGCCTTTCAGCGGTTTCTGCTTGCCGTATTCGGCACGGATGGCCATCAGCCCGGGCATTTCCGCCTCGGCCAGACGGATCTCCTTGCGGCCCCATTCGGCCAGGCTCATATCTTTCACTTTAAAGGGGAGCTTTAGATCAATGCTCTGTGTTTTTGTTGACATGGGTGAAACTTTTTTTTGTGACACAAAGATAGAATGGCAGAACAAATATCTATATAACATGGAAAAAAATAGAACAAATGAGTATATTTGTGGTATGAAATAGGACAAATACCGAATATCTCATGGAAAAAGACCCCAAAAAAGAAGATTCGGCTAACGCCCGGCCCGACCCGACCCGGCCCAACCCGGCCAGGCCCAACCCGCCCAGACCCCTTCCGCCGCAGGCGGCCACGACCGCCAATCCCGTCATTCCCGTCGCACTCGATGAAAAGGACAAGGCGATCCTCCGGCTGCTGCAGGAGAACGGCAAGATGACGGTCCGAGAAGTCGCCGCCCAGGTGCACCTCAGCACCACGCCCGTCCACGACCGGATCAAACGCATGGAGGACGAGGGGGTCATCATCCGTTACGCCGCCCTCGTGGACCACGCCCGGGTACGGAAAGGACTGATGGCCATTTGCTACGTTTCCCTGAAAGAACATAACAAGCGCTCCGGGGCCCGCTTCATCAAGGCCATGCACGAATTGCCCGAAGTGATCGAATGCTTCATCATCTCGGGAGAGTTTGATTTCATGCTCAAGGTCGTGGCCGACTCCATGGACGCGTATTACGATTTCCACGTCAACAAGCTGGGCCAGGTGGAGAATATCGGACAGGTCCAAAGTACCTTCGTCATGGGCGCCGTCAAACAAACCTTCCCCCAGATCGGATAGTCGCCCCCCGCCATACCGTCCCCGCGTCCCGCCCCCATTTCCTCCCTTTTTCGTACCTTGTGGCATGTTTGCTTATGACACCCTCACAGAAGCGATCAATGGCTTAAAGCAACGGGGCTATACGCTCGACTTCAATCTGGGCGCGGATCAGATCACCTGCCATGCCCATTCCGTCTCCCTCCGCCCCGACGAGTTCGAGATCACGGAAGTCCATCGGTTCGAGGGCGATAGTAACCCCGATGATGAGGCCGTGGTCTACGCCATCGAGTCCAAACACGGTCACCGGGGCGTCCTGGTGAACGGGTTCGGCATTTCGTCCGACGCGCTGGGCGAGGAAATGGTAAGCCGACTCTCCTTCAAACACTGACCGATGATAAACATTCGCGACGCCGCCGAGGCCGACCTGCCGGATTTGCTTGCTATCTATAATGACGTTATCTTGACCACCACGGCCGTTTATCAATATGAAACGCATTCCCTGGACATGCGTCGGGAATGGTTCGCCGCCAAACGGCAGGCCGGTTACCCGGTATTTGTGGCCGAACAGGACAAAATCATTTTAGGCTTCAGCACCGTCGGGCCGTTCCGCGCCTGGCAGGCCTATAAATACACCGTGGAGAATTCGGTATACGTCGCCGCCGGCCATCGGGGAAAGGGCATCGGCAAACTCCTGCTGGCGCCCCTGATCGACTTCGCGCGCAGTAGGGATATGCACGCGATCATCGCCGGCGTCGACGCCACCAACGCGACCAGCCTTCGCTTGCACGCCTCCTTCGGTTTTCAGGAGGTCGCCCATTTCCGCGAGGTCGGATATAAGTTCGGCCGCTGGCTCGACCTCAAGTTCCTGGAATTGCTGCTGGACACGCCCGCGCGGCCCGTCGATGGGTAAGTACCGCAATATTCTCTAACTTACATATCAAACCACCGGGCATGCTGCGGAATTACCTGATCATCGCCTGCAGACACCTTGCGAGGCACAAGCTGTTTTCCCTCATCAACATCTGCTGTCTCGCTCTTGGTCTGACCTTTTCCCTTCTGATCGGCATCTATGTCCTTGGTGAAAAAAGCGTGAACGATGGTCTCCGCGACGTCCGTCAACAATTTGCGGTGAGGTCCAAATGGAAGCAGGAGAATATGGGGAATTATACGACCACCCTGGGACCCCTCGCCAAAACAATCCGGGAGGAATACCCCCGGCTCGTCGCCGGATATTATCGTTTCGATCCCGTCCAAAATATCGTGTCCTCCGGAGACAAGCATCTCCGCGCCAACATATCCGCAGGAGATACCGGCTTCATCTCTTTATATGGGTTTCCGTTGCTGCGAGGCAATCCCAGGCAACCATTCCGTGACGATCGATCCGCTGTCATTGCGGAAGCGTTTGCCAAACGATTGTTCGGAACCACGGAGGTGCTCAACAGGGTCGTCACCCTGCAAACGCCTGCCGACGGGCGCCAACACGATTTTGCGATATCCGCCGTGATGAAAGACCTGCCTTTCAATACCGTGACCTGTTTCACGGGAGTGCCCTTCGACCTGTACCTGCCCATGGACGCAAACCGGTACTTTCAAAACGACGACAAAGGAGATAACTGGAGCAATGTATTCATGGTGAGTATGATCAAATTGCAGACCGGAGTAGGTCCGCATCAGCTGCAGGGCCCCTTTGCCAGCCTGCTGGAAAAATATCAACCCCCATTTGTCAAAGGGAACCTCAGCATGGAGTTGGTTCCGCTGCGCGACGATTATCTGCAGGGCAACAACGGCGCCGTCGCAAAACTACTGAGTACGCTTTCCCTGGTGGCCGTGCTGATCCTGGTGCTCGCCATCATCAACTATGTGAACATTCAGATCGGCGCTTCGGCCTATCGCCTGAAGGAGATCGGTCTTCGGAAGGTATTCGGCGGCGCCAGGAGGCAACTCATTTTCCAGCACATGACCGAATCGATGGTGCTCACCCTTGCCTCGGCCTTTCTTTCTCTTATCCTGTATGAATGGCTCCGGCCTTCCTTCGGCGAATTGCTGCATACGAACTATCTTCCTTTCTGGCATTTCGGCATCGATCAGGTTCTTTTTATCGCGACCCTCGTTATCCTGGTCGGCGTCCTGGCGGGCATCTACCCCGCCTTCGTGCTTAGCGCCTCAAATACCGTGCTGGCCGTTAAGGGCAAGAGCGGATCCGCCAGGCACGGATTGAACCTGAGGCGGCTCCTGTTGATCCTTCAGTTTACCCTGGCCATCAGTGTCATCGTCAGCACCGTTCACATTCACCGCCAGGTGCAGTATATCTTCGACAAGGATCTCGGTTTTGATAAGCGGCAGATCATGGTGGTTTCTTCTTTGCCCAGGCAATGGGACTCGGCGGGCGTGGTCCGAATGGAAGCATTCAGAGAACGATTGGTCCGGATCCCCGGCGTCATCGGGGCCTCCTTGTCAGGCGATCTGCCGGATGGATCGGGGGGTGGAAATACGACCGTCTACGCTCCCGGATCGGGCAATACCTACCTCACCATGCAGCTCATGGGCGTGGATGGCGACTTTGCGACGGTGTATGGGATCCATATGAAGGAGGGCGTTTTTCTTCACCCCGGCAATCCGCCTGTCCCTGGCGGGGTGGTGCTGAACGAAACAGCTGCGAGACAGTTAGGATGGAACACAGCCACCGGAAGATCGTTTCACCTGGGCGCGCCGGACGGACCCCTATTGACCGTCGCCGGCGTAGTCGGGGACTTTCATTATGAATCGATGCAAAAACAGGTGCAACCCCTATTGATGGTCGGCCTGAATGAGCCGTTCACCCGCTCATACCGGTATTTTTCTCTTCGCTTGAACCCAGCCCATGTCGAACAGGGCATTACGGCGGTAGAGGCTGCCTGGAAACAGCTATTCCCCGGATCCGGCTTTGAATACACGTTTATGGATCAGACGCTTCAGCGCCTCTATCGATCGGAGGGGCAAATGAAGAAAGCGGCGGATATCGCCACCGGCCTGAACATGGTCATCATCCTGCTGGGCCTTTTCGGCGTTCTGGCCTTCACTCTTGCGCAACGTACCAGGGAAATTGCGGTGAGACGGGTGCTCGGCGCCAGGATCCGGGCCATCATCTGGCTTTTCCTGCGGGAATACGCATGGCTTATTCTTATAGCCAACCTGATTGCCTGGCCCCTTGCCTATGTATTCGTGAGCCGCTGGTTGGAGAATTATGCTTATCGCATTGATCAGAGTCCCGTCTCCTACACGCTCGTGTCCCTCTTTCTTTTCGCCATTTCTTTCCTTTTCATTGGCCTCCAGTCTTATTCGGCGGCTTCCGCAAACCCGGTCAGGAACCTGAGAGTGGAGTAGAGCAGCGCCCGCCCCCAAGCCCCTCCACGCCTGGGCTTATCGCCTCAAGACCGTCACGCGCAGGTAAGTGGCCGGAATGAACGTGAGATCCGTTGAGCCGCTGGTATTTTTCTGCTTGAACAGTTCTTCCAATTCATGCTGCAGTTCCGCCGCCTTTCCATTTTTTTCGGCTGCCTCGAATGCATTCATGGTAGGGCCATAGTACTTCCTGAATTTATCAACGTAGGCCGCCGGAGTGCAGGCATCGCTGAAGTTGAACGTGTCTTTGACGCAGGAAATGTCTTCTTTTGCCACGCCTGCCTTAGTGAAACGTTCCACAACATGGCTTTCTACCCCCCACAACATGGGACTGACAGAGCCTTCGGGCGGAGGGGGGGTATAGGCGGAGCTGATCTTTAGTATCTGCGCCACCAGGGTGGGATCTCCCGGGATCCAGTTCCCCATGACGATCCTTCCTCCGGGACGGGTAACGCGAACCATTTCCCGGGCCACATCGAAAGGTTTGGGCGCGAACATGGCGCCAAAAATGCTTACGACCAGATCAAATCGGCGATCTTCCAGTTCACGCAGATCCGTTGCGTCACCTTCCATGAACGTGCAATTCGTAAGGCCCGCCTCCTTTGCCCGCCTCCTGGCCGCTTCCACGAGATAGCTCGCAATGTCCACTCCCAGCACCTCGGCTCCGAGCCTGGCTTCCGGAATGGCCGTGTTGCCATCGCCGCAACCCAGATCCAATACCTTAAGTCCCTTACTGATGCCCAGCGTAGCCACGAGCGCCGTGCCGCTCTCCCGCATGCTTTCGGCGATTTTTGTGAAGTCGCCTTTTTCCCATAATGCTTTGTTTGGATTCATACTGATTTATTTTTAATGTGATCGGCTGCCTTCCGGCCGCCGCGTAGAATAATTTCAACTATTTCTTCGATGTCGCTATCAGACGTTCGGAAATTGACGATACAGGCACGTAAACAATATTTATTGTCAATCACCGCATTCGACAGGAATACCTCCCCATTGCGTTGCAGGTCGTTCAATAAGAGCTCGTTTAGTTGGTTCAACTGATCTTCCGGCAACCCCGGCGGCCGATACCTCAAGGTGGTAATGCTTAGGTTCTGCGTGATCGCCTCCAGTTCCGCATGCTGCGAAGCCAGTCGGAACAATAGGGCGGCGAGCCGGATGTCCGTAGCGATCATTTCCATATATCCCTTTCTTCCGGCCTGCTGCAATACCATCCACACTTTTAGCGCCCTGAATCCGCGCGAATTCTGAAAACCATATTCATAATAATTGCGCGCCTCCGGCTGGTCCTCCTGGTTGAAATTATAGTAGACAGGATGGGAACTGTATGTTTGAATAAGGTGGTTGGGGTTTTTCACCAGCGTGCATCCCGCTTCCAGGGGCGCATACAGCCATTTATGCGGGTCGAGGGCAATGGAGTCGGCTTCGGCCATCCCTTCAAAATGCCTGCGCTGTTCGGGTATGGCCGCGGCGGGTAGGCCATACGCCCCATCGATATGCAACCAGCAATCATGCTGCTTGCAAATTTCAGCGATCCCTTTGAGGTCATCCACGGCGCCCGTACTGACGTCGCCCGCCGTACCGATGATCATAATGGGACGTTGGTTGCTGTTCTTATCCGCCTGGAGGACTTCCTGCAGCGCATGCAGATCCATTCTGTTGGCTTTATCCGTAGCGATCCAGCGAATCGAATCTCCGCCCAGCCCGGATAAGGCGGCGGCCTTTTCAATCCAGGTGTGCGTGGTTCGGGAACAATAGACAAGCGGCCTGGCCGGGCTGGCCGCAATGCCCCCTGCTTTACTTTCGGGGACCTTTGCATGGACGGCGGCGAAAAAGGCGGTAAAGTTGGCCATGTTGCCCCCGCTTACCAATATCCCGTCATAACAGGGAGGCAGGCCGATCAATTCGCCCAGCCACTTGATCACCTGCTTTTCCATCGCCGTCGCCATCGGGCTCAAAATATGAGCGCCTACGTTGGGGTTGACGGCGGCGGCCAGCAGATCCGCCAGGGCGCCAATCGGAGCGGCGGAGGAGGTAATATAGCCAAGGAACCTGGGATGGCCATTTAACAGGGAGAAGTTGCATAACAGATCCGCTGCCCGGTCAACGATTGCTATAGCCGGTTGGCCATGCTCAGGCAGCGGGTTGCGGCCCAGGATCTCCGAGAGTTGCGCCGGCGACTTGTCCGCGGTGACCGGTTTTTGGCCGATCTGATCGATAAAGTCGCCTAATTGGTCAATCAACCGGTAGCCGGCCTTTTTGAATTCGGCGCCATCCATGTCGACCTGTGCATTTCTTTTCCGGGGCATCTGGCAGTTCTCCCTATTTGCACAATAATAGCCATTACCGGGTTCCTGCAGATGACTCACAGGTTCAAGTTTATGACTTTAAAGGCCGCATCCCGAATTAAAAGAAATTTCATAAATTTAGTTGCCATGGTTAATTTTTTCGAGCGCGTATTACAGCATCCCCAATTCTACAGGCAATTCAATTGCGGTAAATCGCTGATCACCGCCTTCAATTGCCCGATGGAGGCCCGTCTGATGAAGACCCGGTTCGCGGATCTGTGGACGCAATACAATTACCTGTTTTATGTAATTGATGGGCAAAAGACCTGGCACACGGCACAAGGTTCCTACCATATTCAAAAGGATAGCTGCGTTTTTGTAAGGAAAGGAGGATTTATCCTGGAGCAGCTGGCGGATACGGGATTTTGCGTGGTATTGTTCTTTATTCCCGATGAGTTCATTTGCGACACCTTGCAAATCAGGTCAAAACCGCTGATCAATCAGGATCGGCACTTCGAACCGGTCATGTTGCTTGACTCAAGCGAGACCTTGAAGGGTTTCTTTCTCTCGATGTCTTCCTACTTTGCCGAAACGCAGGATCCTGACCCTTCGCTGCTGGAGCTGAAATTCAAGGAGCTGGTGCTCAACATTGCCGATAATGCCGTAAACAAGGAACTGCTGTCCTACTTTTGTTCTTTGATCCACGAGCCGGGACCGGTGCCTTTGAAAAGGGTGATGGAAGATAATTTTTGCTATAACCTGGGGCTGGACGTCTATGCTCAACTATGTAACCGCAGCCTGTCGGCATTTAAAAGAGATTTTGCAAAGACCTTCCGGAGTACCCCCGGTAAATGGTTGCTCGAAAAAAGATTGCATCACGCGCTTCACCTGATGCGTAATAAGAATAAAACGGTTGCCGAGGCCGCATTTGAAAGTGGTTTTGAAAATCCTTCTCATTTCAGCCGCGCGTTTAAAATGAGGTTTGGCCGGCCGCCCGCCGCCATGAAGGACCACGAACCTTCCCCAATGTAGAATGAAGATCGAGCTCATCGGGATCAACTCCTTCGTGTTCGTGCCCGAAGAAATACTAAAGGAAATATTCAGGCAATCGGGGAAGGACAAAGGACATATCCCCGTTCGTGGTTCCGTCAACCGGCGATCCTATAAACAGACCCTGGTAAGATACAGAGGGCACTGGCGGCTATACATCAATACGACCATATTGAAGGACTCCCCGAAGCGGATAGGAGAGACCATCGGGATCACGATCCGCTATGACCCCGGGGACAGGACGATCCCGCCTCATCCTGGATTGGCAAGAGCGCTTGACGAAAATGAGGCGGCTAAAAAAGTATTCGACAGCCTGCCCGCCTCCCGGAAAAAGGAGATCCTGCGCGGTCGGGTCCGGGAACCTCAGAACCCCTTTTTCAACAACCCCGCCACCACCTTATCGATCGGCAGCGTGACGCTCTCCTCCCCGAAGGCCTCCCAGTCGACAAAGCGAAAGGTCTCGGTCTCGCCCCTTTCCTTATAGACGGCCAGTTCACGTTCATCGAAGTCAAATGCCTTCGAACGTAACGGCGCCCGGATGGGTTCCAGGGCCTCTGCAAAATAGTAAATGGATATGATCTGATGTTCCGGGTTGAAAGCCGACATCTGAAAGTAGTCCGTGGTATAAATATGATCGCCGATCCGGACCTCGAGGTCCATCTCCTCCTTGAATTCCCGCTTTAGGCAATCCCTCGTCCCCTCCCCGAATTCCAATCCTCCGCCGGGAAACTTGGTATAATAATTTCCCCGTATGAACTCATCGCTGACCAGCACCTGCCTGTTTTCTCCCAGCAAAATGCCATACACCCTGATATTGAACATATGAATTTGGATAATTCTTCTCCCTGGTTTCTGTCGTCGGGGCTGGCCCGGACTTACGCATCGATCGTCCCCTCAAAGACCTTTACCGCGGGCCCGCATAACCAGATGTTATGGTAGGACTCATCCGAAGACCGGTCGAACTTCACGGTCAGTTTGCCCCCGCGGGTGACTACCGTGACGTCATTATATCCGCACTCGTTGTGGTAACAGACCAATGCGCTGGCGGTCACGCCCGTCCCGCAGGACAGGGTCTCATCTTCCACGCCGCGTTCGTACGTCCGCACGGTGATCTCGTCCGGCTTCCGTTGCTCGACGAAGTTCACGTTGATGCCCTCCTTCGCAAATTCGGGACTGTAGCGTATCTCCATACCCTTGCGATACACGTCATAATCCATCACCTCGCCGATGATCTTCACATAGTGCGGTGACCCCGTATCCAGGATCGAATCGCCATGGTAATCCCGGATGTGCTGAACATCCTTCATCTTCAGGTTGACGATGCCGTTATCGTCGATCTCCGCTTCATGCGGGCCGTCGATCGCCAAAAAATGATAGGAATTCTTGTGCATTCCCAGGTCGTACGCGAATTTCACCATGCACCTCCCGCCATTCCCGCACATGCTCGATTCCCGGCCATCGGCATTGTAATATTTCATCTCGAAGTCGTAACCGGCCTTGGTATTCATGAGCATCAATCCATCGGCGCCGATGCCCGTTCGACGGTCGCAAAGAGATTTGACGCGCTCGGTGGTCAGCGCCGTATAGCTCCAGTTCCGGTTGTCTAAAATGATGAAATCATTCCCCGTCCCCTGGTATTTATAGAAGGTCATTTTGCTCATAAAGGGTCAAAAATACATTATAACGTACAAACCGTATCCAATGTTTTCCTGATCAACCGGTCGATAGTCGCTTCCGCATTTTTTGAAAAAGCCTTCCCCACCCGGTTTGCTATGATCGCGCTCAGGCTCAGGCAATGATGCCCCAGCGCCTTCCCCAGGCCGTAGATGCCCGAGGTCTCCATCTCGAAATTCGTGATCCGGTAAGGGCCATACGAAAAATTAGTCAGCCTGTCGATCAGTTCGGGATGGCTGAGGCCAAGGCGCAGCACCCGGCCCTGGGGGCCGTAAAAGCCCGGACAGGTGACCGTGATGCCCCGGTGGAACCCTTCCACGAAATGACGCAGCAGGGCAGCGCTGGCGCCGCTGATGTACGGGTTGGCGAAGCGTTGGTGCAACTGGGTTTGGGTGATGAAGGAATGCAGCAGGTGCGTGTCTTCTTCATTGGCTTCATGCCGGTAGAAGTTCAGCAGGTTGTCGATCCCCAGGCCATGCGTGGACGCCACGAAACTGTCCACTGGTATATCGGCCTGCAGGGCGCCGGAAGTCCCGACGCGGATGATGGTCAATTGCGTCAGCTCAGGACGGATCGTTCGGGTGGCGAAATCGATATTGACCAGGGCATCGAGCTCATTCAGCACGATATCGATATTGTCTGTGCCGATGCCCGTGGACACCACCGTGATCCGTTTATTGCCGAGCATCCCGGTATGCGATACGAACTCGCGGTGCTGCGCTCTCGCCTCGATCCGGTCGAAGTACCGGCTGACCATGGGAACCCTGTCCGGGTCGCCCACGGTGATAATGGTCGTGGCTACTTCCTCCGGCCGAAGGTCCAGGTGATAAATGGCGCCACGGGGATTGATGATGAGTTCGCTTTCCGCGATCGGTTGCATAAAACGGGATAGTTTTTGCGAATTTAAGCAAATGGAATGGTTATCCGGATGGTGCAACCCTTGCCCGGCTCCGTCCGGAGCTCGACCCGCCCATTGTAGAGGCCGGTGCGCTCATAGATGTTCGATAGGCCGATGCCCCGGCGGGTCTGGCGCGCATCGAACCCGACGCCATCGTCTTCGATCAGCAGATGAACTTTCTTTTGCGTGCCCGGTTTTTGAGATACCGACAGCTTCAGCAGCACATGATTGGCCTTGCTGTATTTGATGATGTTCTTGGTCTGCTCCTGGATGATGCGGAAAAGGGTCACCTTGAGGTTGAAGTCCAGCGATTCGACCAGTGCCTCATCTTCCGGCACCCACCGGGTCTGGAAAGGATTGACGAACACCAGTTGTTCGATCAGCTCATTGATGCAGCGGATCAGCCCATTCTCTTTCAACCGCGGCATCACCAGTTCCTTCGACAGCTTGCGGATCTCTTCGATGGCCAGCACGATGAACTCCTGCGTTTTTATCTTTATATCCTGCTCTTCCTCTGTAACGGGTTTGATCAGGTCCAGGTATAGTTTCGAGGTGAACAGGATCTGATTGACATTGTCGTGCAGTTCGTGGCCGATCCGCGTCCGCTCCTGCTCCTGCGCCTGGAGGATGGCCTCCGCGATCTGTTTCTGTTTTTTCAGCTTCTCGCGGAAAAGACGCGCTTCGAGCTGCTTGACCTCGGAAATGTCCTGCAGGGATCCGACCATTCGCACGGGCTGGTTATGCTGATACACGACGAAGCCCCGGTCGAGGACGATCTTATAGGATCCATCTGCGCACAAGAAGCGGTATTCCTGCTCCCACGCTTTCTTCCTCGAGGCCAGTATCTCCGCGATCTTCTTCTCCACCTTTTCCCGATCCTCGGGATGGATTTGTTTGTACCACCAGCTTAGCCCCTCCGGTTTCTCGTCATGATAGCCGATCATCTTCAGCAGGGGTTGGTTGCGAAAGACCTGCCCGGTCTCGATATTCCAGTCCCAGACGGCTTCCGAGACCGCGCGGCTCAGGTAGAGCAGCCGCTCGTTGGTCTTTTTCAATTGCAGTTTCGCCCGATAGGATTCCGTGATGTCCCAGGCCTGGCCCCCGACCATTTTACCCGCATCTCCGCCATTCACCGGGAAGGTCGTCACGTGAAAAATGTGCTCCTGGCCGTCCGCAAGGGAAGATTTCAGGATGCTGCTGTGCGGCTGGTCGTTCTCCAATACCCACTGGTGTTTTTCATGCGCCGCCTCGGCGATGCTGTCCGGAAGGACACGGTCGACGGGTTGGTTCAGGATGGTCTCATCGGTTCGGAAATAGTCCAGCAGTCCCTTGTTCGCATAGACCACCTGCTCACGCTGGTCTACGATCCAGGCAAAGCTCGGAGAATGGTTCATGAAGGAGGAGAACAGCGCTTCCCTTTGTTCGCAGAGCGCCCTCAACCGCTTTTCTTCAGTTATATCGGAAATGGTCGAAACGGCAAAAGTGGGTACGGAAGGATCGTTTTCAAACACGGGTTCTGTGGTGATCAGCACATACCGCCGGTCGCTCTTCCCGTCGGGGATGCTAAGCAACACATTGGCCTGTGTCTGGCCGCTCCGCAGAGCGATCATGGGTGGGGATTTTTCAAAGGATGACGGATGGCCATTCACTTCGACGGTTTTCCATAGCTCAACGAATTCCTCATGCCTGTGCACCTGCTCCAGGCTGGTATTGAATATTTCTGCGGTCTTTTTATTCGCGGCGACGACGGCTCCGGATTTGGCCTGGCATAGTATGCCCACGCCAAGTCTGTCCAGGATGGCCTCATAATGATGACCGTCCAGCATGCCTCCTCTGCCGGCGCCCTGGTCGGACAGCTGGCCTCCGGCGATGTCTGTTCCCCAAAGCAGCAATTTTTCCACGGATCCGCCCTCGGATTTCAGCCTTCGGATCTCCCATTTTATCCACTTGTAGTTGCTTCCTTTCAGCCGGATCTCGAATTGGCACTCCTTCCCCGTGAGCATGCATTGCGCAATGGCGTGCTTGCAGGCCTCCAGGTCGCCGGGATGTACGAAATCGAACAGCGTCTTGTACAGGATATTCAGTACGTTGGCATGCAGGCTGCTGCTGAAACGGGAGTTGATGAACCTGAAGTGGCCTTCCGCATCGATAACGCCGATATACGCCGTGTTTTGAATGCTTTTTGGGTCCCCAACCTCATCACTTAGCACGATCTCATTGATTTTCATTCCGATGGTTTACTTCAAAGTGGACATGGCCCGGCGGCGGTTGTTGAGTAAGGTTGTTTTTATCTCTGGTATAAATCTCGTAGATCAGAACCGGGACCTGCTCGAATTCATTCGATTTGTCGAAGAAGTAGTGAGCGCCCAGTTTCCTGCAGGCATCCCGGTAATGGGGCCCCGCATGGTTGGTGAGGATGACCGGCAGCATCGACCCCCGGTACTTGTCGTGCATGGATCGCAGCAATTCAATGCCCGTCCTTTCCCGCAACACGATGTCCATCAATACAATGTCCGGCTGGATCTCGTCGATCAGGAGTGCGGCCTCCGGATAACTGCTCGCCTGGATGATGATTCGGATATGATCCTTGTCTTCCAGTAAGCCGATCATTTTTTCCATGATCAGTTCCGAATCATCGACGATCAATATGACAAGCCTTTCATCGTTCACCTTGCTAAAATGATGCTGCAAAGAAAGACGATTTGTAACCGATTGAAAATAGACCGTTGGCTATTTCTCCTGTCGGGGAGCGTAAGTGAAGGTTGTAGAATCCATACTACAAAAAATCATAGCAGGCTGTTCTTCATGGCGTACATGGTCAGTTCCGCATTGCTCTTCATGCCCATCTTGTGCATGATCCGGGAACGATAGGTACTGACCGTGGTATTGCTCAGGGACAGCATGCCGGCGATCTCCGAGACGGCTTTCCCGCCGGCAAGTAGCTGCAATACATGGAGTTCGCGGTCGGACAGCAATTCATGGGGAGGTTTGCCGGTATCGGCATGTACGGTATCTGCCAGCTTTTCGGCGGTCGATGGCGTAATGTATTTCTTCCCGTTCAGCACGAGCCGCACGGCTTTGACCAGTTCCTCAGGAGCCGTCTCCTTGCTGATATAGCCCGAAGCGCCGGCTTTTAACGCACGAATGGCATATTGATCCTCGGAGTGCATGCTCATGATCAGGATCGGCAGTTTGGGGAACAGCTCCTTGAGCTGGCGCAACGCATCCAGCCCGCTCCTGCCCGGCATCGTGAGGTCCGAGATGATGACGTCCCAGGATCCCTTGATGGCCGCCTTGATCAATGTCTCGGAATTTTCTACCTCTTCGATCCGGGCGCCGGGGAACCCGTCCAGGAGGATCTGCGCAAGACCTTTGCGAACCACGGCATGGTCATCGGCGATAAGGATTCGCATCATAAGCAGGTTCAATTTATTGGTTCGTCGCCATCGGAACGGAAACGGTGATCGTCGTGCCCTGGTTCCGGCTGCTGCTGATCGTGCACTTTCCACCCATCATGAGGGTCCGCTCCCGGATGCCCAGCAGCCCGAAGGTCTTCTTGCCGGCTACCGTCTCCGAATCGAATCCTGTTCCGTCATCGGCAACCTGGAGGACAAGATGATCATCTTGCAGGGCCAGGCTCGACTGCACTCTCTTTGCATGGGCATGCCTGGCCACATTGGTCAGCGATTCCTGGTAGATCCGGAACAGCCCGGTGACCAGGCCCGGACTGACTTCTATTTCATGAACGGTAGATTCGAATCGGGATTCGATATGATACCTTTTCTCAAATTCCGAGCATTGCCAGTCGAGGGCGTCGGACAGGCCGAGGTCGTCGAGGATACTGGGACGCAGTTCCGAAGAGATCCGCCGCACCATCGCAATGGTCTGATCGACGATCTTGCTCATGCTGCTCAGCCGCTGCTGCAGGCTCTCATCCATTTTGCATTTCTGCAATCCCCAGGCGATATCCATTTTCAGGCCCGTCAGCTGCTGGCCCAGTTCATCATGGATCTCGCGGGCAATCCCCTTTCGTTCCTCCTCGCGCACATTTTGCAAATAGTCGGAAAGATGATGGAGTTGCTCATTGGCGCGTTGCAATTCCTGCTCCGCCTTCTTGCGCTGGGATATGTCGAGCCCGATGGCGATGTAGCAGGGTTTGCCCCCGATGTCGATCGCCATGCTCGTAAAATAAAAGGGGATCCTCCTGCCATCCTTGGTCAGGGCCTCGGCTTCCGCGTCCGCTGACCCCTCCGAAAAGACCTGCTCCAGCTTCGCCCGCAGATAGGCCTTATCCTTTTCTTCGAAAAAATCCAGTTCGTTCAGGTCCGCGATCTCCGTGGCATTAAAGCCGGTAATGGTCTCCAGCCGCTTATTCCATCGAAGCACCTTTCCGTGATACTCGCGAAGGAGGAAGATGCCCGGAAGGCTGTTGATGATGGATTCGGAGAGCTCTTTTTCCTTGACGATCTGCATGGCGGCCTTTTTCCGCTCGGTGATATCCCTCGCGATGGCAAGCAATCTGCCGTCCGGGATCAGTTTCACATTGGCCTCCACTTCGATAATAGTTCCGTCCCTGTGCAGCATCCGCCGTTCCCGGAGCACAGGCTTCCCGGTCTTGATCACATCGAATTGGATCGGGTCGTCCTTCAATTGCTCGGGATCGATTAGGTTATTGATATTCAAACGCATCAATTCTTCACGTGTATAGCCGAAGAGTTTGCACAACGCCGGGTTCACATCCAGGAAATGTCCCTTGTCGTCCGTGATCATGATGGCGTCCGACGCCTGATCGATCAGGGCGCGGAATCGCAATTCCGTTCTTTTCAATTCTTCCTCGGTCACCTTGCGTCCGTTGATGTCCCGGAATAGCGCCGAGATCCCGGTAGGGGAGGGGTAGATATGATATTCGACCCAGCCGCTGTGATCGTCTATGAAGGCTTCAGCACACCGGTACTGCTGGCTGACCATGGCGTCCCGGCAGGCTTCATAAAAAGCGGCCGTTTCTCCCTCCGCATGTCCTTCCGCAGCAGCCCCTCGCGCAGCAGGGCCTTCACCCGCAGCCCCTCCGGCGATGATCGTGCCGACGGCATGGCGCAGGTCCAGCCCCAATATTTCCGCGGCTTTTTTGTTGAGATAGGTGCAACGCCCCGCCCCATCCAGGGCCAAAACCCCGTCCCTTATCCGCTCGATGACGTCGGAACTGTTTGGATGGTCTTGTGATTGCACCATAAAATATACTGAACTTTTAACGAATATCCTAACCGCGTTATCAACCTGTTATTTTTAAATTCCTCAAAATTATCTTATTTTTGCACCTGCTCAAAAATACGCAGCAAAAGGTTTCGTGGCCGAGTGGCTAGGCAGAGCTCTGCAAAAGCTCCTACAGCAGTTCGAATCTGCTCGAAACCTCGGAATGCAACGCGTGAAACGCAAAAACCGCCGTAAGGCGGTTTTTTATTTTATTACAGAGGATCGCTTAACTGAACATTTGACGGCTGTGCTTGCAATCTCTGCGTTTCAATAAGTCCTTTTTATTTTCAGGATCTTGGCGTGCGGGTAAACTTGACAAACGTCCAGCTAAGACTAATGATAAACGGGAGCGTCAGCGAAAGAAAAAATAATGCCGAATCTCAACCCTCCTGACCGTGCCTGAGCGATTTATAAAGGCAAAATAACAAATACCCCAAATACAACATAGGCAATAAGAACCAGGACAAACAGGTTCCCAAATACATATTCATCCAGAGAACCAGCCGTAAGCTATTCACTTCTATAGTCTTTCCCCGGACCGATAGTCAAATCGTAGACGGTATACAAAATAGTACCCAAAATAATAATCCCCGAAGGGATAAGAACAGCCCTCTTGTAGTATTTGCCTGGATTCATTTACATTATCTTTACCCTTTCCTAATTTTACGCACAATCAAATCGATCATGAAAACGCATTTCTTTACATTACTTTTCGTCTGTTGTCTCTCCAGTTCTTTCGCCCAACGTACGGCGCCGGACCTGCTGCCCGGCAAACAGGGAACCCTGACCGTCCAGCCCATCGTCCACGCGAGCCTGGTCCTCACCGGCAGCGGTAAGGTCATCTATGTCGATCCGACCGGCGGCGCGTCAGGCTACGCGGGACTGGCTGCGCCCGATATCATCCTGATCACCGATATCCACGGAGATCACCTGAGCAGCGCTACGATCGATTCCGTCAAAACGCCGAACACGATCCTGGTCGTCCCGCAAGCCGTCGCAGATAAACTGCCTGAGGCGGACAAGGCCAGGGCAGTGATCCTGAAGAATGGCGAATCCACCGTCCAGGCCGGGATCGGCATCCGGGCCATACCGATGTATAATCTTCCGGAAAGCCCGACGGCAGCGCACACCAGGGGCAGGGGCAACGGGTATATCCTGACCATCGCCGGAAAGAAGGTCTACATCTCCGGGGACACGCAGGGCATCCCGGAAATGCGCGCCCTGACCGGCATCGATGTCGCCTTCGTTTGCATGAACCTTCCGTATACGATGGATATTAATGAAGCGGCGGATGCGGTGCTGGCCTTCAAACCGAAGATCGTTTATCCCTATCACTACCGCGGACGCGGCGGCCTGAGCGATGTGAATGCATTTAAGGGTCTCGTGGAGGCCGGTAACAAGGGGATCGAAGTTCGCCTGCTTAACTGGTACCCCCCGACGCCGAAACCGTAGTGCGCTCGTCCCGCTACCGCTGGCCAGCATCCGCCCGCCCCGCGCCTAGAACCGGTACCGGATTCCGGCCATGACCGGCATCGCCCATAGACTGGTATTGACCAGCGCATTCTTATTGGAGAAGTATTGACCGCCGGCTGTGACCCCCATGCCGAAACGGCAACTAAAGAAATAGAGCAATCCCAGCCTGACCCCCGCCGTCATGCCGCCCTTGACCTGCGGATCGGTGGTCAGCACATTCCCGTTATCGTCGATATGCGCCTTCATCGGCAGGGAATACCCAGCCGACAGGGCGACGGTCGACTGCCACCCCAACGGCCCGCCAATCGTGGCCTTGCCGAATAATTGCAGGGGAACGATCGGTTTGCCCAGCCAGATTTCATTATAGGTTCCGGCTACCGATCCCGGATAAGCGACGTCATCCTCATAGCTCAACGTGATCGCGCTGGCCATTACGCCTACCTGCAGCCAGGAATTGACTATCCTGGAAATGGCCAGCTCGGCGGCTAGTTGCGACCCGCTGGTTTGCGAATGGACGGTCGCACTGGTAAAACGGGGGACCGAATTAAAGGACAATCCGCCATCCAGGGAGATCTCCCATTTTTTCGCGCATCCCGGTTCCGCCGACGGCCCAGCTACATAGCGGCGGTTATAGCTGGTATCGTTTACGACAAAGTACAGGTCTTCGGGCTTATGATCCGACCGGTTGCTATCAACCCGCAGTCGCGTGAAGATCTTCAGCGAGCTGTCCCGGCAGATCGTCAGCTTGTCCGAAAGCTCGAGCCCATAAACCTTCCATTGCCGCGGCAATCCGTAGGGGAAGACGGCCACCGTGTCCACATGCCGGATAAGCCGCGCCACCGTATCATATCCTCCATCGCCGCTGGCCTTCCCTCCATTCCCGCGGTTCTTCCCCCGCTTGTCCGCGGGTACCAGGATCGCTTCATAGAAGTTGACCTGTACATGCACGTTACGACCCGGAGGGTCCTCCTTCCACTGGACCGTATCGACGCCTATCTGCACGTCGAGCGTCTTGCAGCAATCTCCCGCAACCCGTCCCGATCCCCCTTCATTTGGATAATAGGCATTCCCGCACGTGTGCAATATGTACAAATAACAGCCCTTCCGGTTGGTCAGCTTCCAGGCGGCGACCCCATGCGGACTTTCCCCCGCGGGCTCCAGCAGGACATAGTTGTAACTGATCAGGTCCCGCTGCGGATCATAAAAACCCAGGTTCCCGATCGTGCCCATCGGGATAAAGACATCCTTCAGGCTGGCCATATTCAGGTCTTTATACCCGTTCTTGAATCCCGAGTTTTTCAATAGCAGGTCGAATGCGCCGAATTCACGCTTGTATTTTCCCTGTACCGAGCTATCCCGGATGGCCCGGATGAATTGTTCTGCCGTGCTCACGCCATTCACCTCCTGTAAAAAAGGAAATTGCGGATGGCTGCCCAACCTCTCGGAAAAACGCCGGGGATGACCATTACGGTCGAACTGGTATAAATGGGAATTCCTCGGGCAGTGAGGTTGGGAATAGGCTTGCAAAACGGCCGTCAGGCATGCAAGGAAGAGGGCGTATCGCATCGGTTGGATTTTATGGCCCGGGGAATGAGCCATATCGTAAACGCCGGGAGGCCTGCTTTTCTTATGACAACGCCTACCTAATCAATAAAATATTGCCTTTGAACTCCTCCTTCGTGCCGTCCGCCAGTGCGACGATCGCGACATACATATAGTTGCCCGTCTGCGCTTTCGATCCCTTGATGCTCCCGTTCCAGCCAAAGGCGGGGTCGCCGGGCGGCACGTCATGTACGTGGAAGACCCGCTGTCCCGATCGGGAATAGACCGAAAGGTCACGGATCATGCTGCCATCCGGTCCGCCGAGGACATAGAAGACATCGTTGCGGCCGTCTCCGTTTGGAGTGAAGGCATTCGGTACCCGGATGGGGGAGGAGACCTTCACGGCAAGGGTGCCACTGGCGGAGCAACCGTCCATCCCGACGACCTGCAAGGTATAGACGATGCTGGTTGCCGGACTCGCCTGTGGATCCCGGATCGTATTATCGGATAGGCCTGCTGCCGGGCTCCAGAGCCAGCTGGCGATGTCCCCCGTAACGACAGGCTGAAGGACAGTGCTTTCCCCGCGCAGCAGCGATACGCTCTGTCCGCTATCCACATGCGGCACAGGCTTGACGACCACGCCGATGGGATTCGAGGTGGCGGTAAGACAGCTCGAAGGGCTTGTTAGCAGGCACCGGACGGTCCCTCCGTCGGGCAGCCGGTTGCTGGAGAACCGGGATGTATCGGCGCCGGCCGGAACGCCATTCACCTGCCAGTGATAGTCTGTCGGGTTCGCCCCGGCCGAAGGACTAGCGATAAAGTGAAGGGTCTCGCCCGCACAGATGCTGCCGGCATCTGCAGAAATGCTGATCGCAAGAGGCAGATCGGGCGTTACCTTGATGGGAATGCTATTGGAGGTCGCGACCGCAGGCATGGCGCAAAGGTCATTGCTGGTCATTACGCATTCGACCACGTCGCTATTCGCCGGCGCAGGATTCGTAAATCCCGTGCTGTCCGATCCGGTATTCGCGCCATTGAGCCGCCATTGGAAAGAGGGCTGCGCACCCCCGCCGCTGGCATGAGCCGAATAGCTTACCGGGACGCCCGCACAAAGGTTCGTATCGGTCGCGGAAATTTGGATCGAGGCGGCCGTTGCGGGATTGACGACGATGGGATTGCTGGTCAGCACGCAGCCATTGTAATCCATCACGACGGCCGTGTAGGTGCCTGCTGAACTGGGGACATAGGTATTGGCAATGCCGGACAGCATCGCCCATTTCTGCACCCGGTTATTTCCATAATCGGCGATATAAATGACGCCGTTTGCATCGACAAATACACCCGTGGGCTGGAAAAGCTGGTTGGCGGCTGCGCCGCCGCCATTGCCTCCGGCCACCGTGATGCCGCTGGTTGCTCCATCGGGCCAGAATTGAATGCGCGCATTGACCTGGTCGTCGACATACACGTCTCCCACGCGGTCCACGAATACAGTATAGGGAGTATTGAGCTGATTGGCTGCCTTGCCCGCACCGTTCCCCCCGGCCACCGTGATGCCGCTCGACGCGCCGGACGCCCATTTCTGAACGCGGTTATTCTTTTCGTCGGCGACGTAGAGGTTGCCGTCCTGGTCTACGAAAATGCCGGAAGGATAGTCGAATTGGTTGGCCGCGGGACCCGGTCCATTCCCTCCGGCAACTGTTATGCCGGTGCTTGCGCCGGGCGTCCATTCCTGTATCCGGTTATTGCCGGCATCGGCAATGAACACATTCCCTGTTTTGTCGACGAATACTCCGGTGGCATCGAAAAGTTGATTTTGCGCTGATCCCTGACCGTTACCTCCGGCTACCGTCACGCCGCTGCTTGCGCCGGACGTCCATTTCTGGATCCGGTCATTGCCATAGTCATCGACATACAGGGTACCCGCCGCGTCGACGAATATCCCGATCGGATCCGACAGCTGGTTGGCGGCGACGCCCTGCCCGTTTCCCCCCGCTACGGTCGACCCGTTGCTGGCCCCAGGCGCCCATTTTTGTATGCGATAGTTCAGGCGATCTACGATATAGATGTTGCCGTTCGCATCGCCCCAAAGTCCGATCGGGTTATTCAATTGACTGGTTGATCCGCCGTGGAGGGTCGGACTGCCCGCTATCGTAATGCCCGTCCGGGCCGTGGTAACGGCTTTTGAAACGAGCACGGCATGGCCGTCTTCATTCCAGGTGATCTGCGACAGGATGGCTGTGGTATTGACGGTGAGGGGGATGCCCACGCATTGGCCGGGACTGGTAAGCACGGCCGAATAAGGGCATTGGGCGAAGCTCCCATGGACAAGAACAGAGGCCGCTATGACTATCAGGGCTTTCATATCCATTATATTCAACGCGGATCGCATGCGCGTCGTTGGCCCGCCTGGTCGTTCTTCGGCGTCACCCAAATCGACTCAACCTGCATGCTGCTGGATACCAGCTATTTGGCTTAATTTGCGGCATGAAATATTCTCAATGGGTGGGTGTCGCGGCCGCCCTGCTGCTCGTCGCCGCCTGCTTTCTTCCCTGGGCCTGGTATCCCGATCTCAACCGGCATTTTACCGGGTTCCATTCCGAATCCAATGTGTACGGCCGTCCCGGGAAAGTGCTGACCTTCTTCGCCGTGGTGGCTATCGTGCTCTATCTGATCCCCCGCATTTGGGCCAAGCGCTCCAATATGCTGGTCGCTGCATTTGCGCTGGCCTTTGCGATACGCTGCTATTATGTTTTCACGGCCTGCTATCGCGGCGTCTGTCCCGAAAAACAGGCCGGCATCTTTCTGATCATTGCGGCCGCGTCTGTCATGCTGCTGGCGACCTTCCTGCCCCGTCTTAACCGTGCTGAATGAGCTTCGCGACGGCAAAAGCGCAGCCCGCCGCCAGCGCGCCGATGATCATGACGCGCAGCGCCCCGGAAAGAGGATGGATGCCCGTCATCTTGCTTTTATAATAACCAAAAATAAACAGGCAGATCAGGGTAATGACGGCCGATATCTTCAGGCCCGTCAGACCGTCGGTGACGAAGAAATAGGGCGATAGAGGGATCAATCCCCCGACGATGTAGGAGAGACCGATATTGAAGGCGCTATTCCGCGCTCTCTTCGGATCAGGCTTGTCCAATCCCAATTCATATTTCATCATAAAGTCCACCCAGGTATCTTTGTCCTGCGTCATCTCGTCCACCGCCTTTTCCTGTACTTCGTCGCTCAGGCCCAGCTTGGCAAAGAATTCCCGCACCTCGTCTTTTTCGCGCTCAGGCACCTTTTCCACTTCATCATATTCCCGCTTCAGCTCCGCCTGGTAATGGTCCACTTCTGTTTTTCCGGCCAGGTAACCGCCCAGTCCCATCGCGATCGAACCGGCGGCGATCTCGGCCAGTCCGGCGATCCAGATCAGGTTCAGGTGCTCCGGTCCTACGGCTCCGCTTAATCCGGCTGCAAGGGCAAACGGAACGGTAAGGCCGTCCGACATGCCGATGACGATATCTCGCAGCACTTCGGATCCCTGCATGTGTTCTTCAATATGGTCGGAATGGGTATGCGTGTCTTTCAGCGTTTTGGTTTGGCTGTCCATGAGGGTAAAACTAATTCATTTTTATCATAGCGCACACAGGGCGTCGCCCACGATCTCCACGCATTCCCGTAGCTGATCGCGCGTGATCACCAGCGGCGGCGCCAGCCGGATCTTGTCTCCATGCGTGGGTTTGGCCAGCACGCCGCGATCCTTCAGGGCCAGGCAGAGTTCCCAGGCTGCTTCGGGATGGGGATGCGCGATCACGATCGCATTGAGGAGGCCCTTCCCCCTGATCTCACCGACATGGGGCGATCCCAATGCCCTCAACGCCCGGCGAAACTCTTCTCCCAACACCTCCGCCTTCGCGGCCAATCCTTCATCCTGCAGCACCTGCAGGGCTTCCATGGCCACCTTGCAGGCGAGCGGGTTGCCGCCATAGGTCGAACCATGCTCGCCCGGACCGATGGTCAGCATGACCGGGTCATCCGCCAGGACCGCCGAGACCGGTAACATGCCGCCGCTCAATGCCTTTCCAAGGATCAGCATATCCGGTCGCACCCGCTCATGGTCGCAGGCCAGGAGCTTGCCGGTGCGGCAAAGCCCGGTCTGGATCTCGTCGGCGATGAAGAGCACGCCCGCTGCTTCGCAACAGGCCTTCGCCCGCGAGAGATATCCGTCGCGGGGAACGACCACCCCCGCCTCGCCCTGTATCGGTTCGACAAGAAAGCCCGCCACATCTTTGTCTTCTAATGCAATAGCCAACGCGTCCACATCGTCGTAGGGGATTACGACAAAACCTTCCATGTACGGTCCAAACTGCCTGCGTGAGTCTTCGTCCGTACTGAACGAAATGACCGTACTGGTACGGCCGTGGAAGTTCCCTGCGCAAACCACGATCTTCGCCCGGCCTTCCGGGATGCCCTTGACCGCATATCCCCATCGGCGGCAAAGCTTGATCGCCGTCTCCACGGCCTCCACGCCCGTATTCATGGGCAATAGCTTATCATAACCGAAATAAGCGGTGATCATTTTTTCGTACTCTCCCAGGCAATCATTATAGAACGCCCTCGAGGTCAGCGTCAGCACCTTCGCCTGCCCCACCAGGGCGGCAACGATCCGCGGATGACAATGACCCTGGTTCACCGCGGAGTACCCGCTCAAAAAATCATAATAGCGTTTGCCGTCGACGTCCCAGAGAAAAACGCCCGATCCTTTGCTCAGGACGACGGGTAGGGGATGATAGTTATGGGCGCCATATTTTTCTTCCAGTTCGAGAAATTGGCGGCTGCGATCCGTCAGGACGCTCAGGGCGCGATTGGACATGATGTCGGACATAAAAAAGGAAATAAATGGTTAAGTAAAGGGTTCATCCGGCTAAGCCGTGCTAGCAGGGGGCGATATCGTCACGAATGATGATCGAGGAAGTCCAGATGCCGGCTTAAGAATGCCGGACGGAAGGAATATATTTGCACGCAATACATGGACGCAAGATAGATAATAAATCGCCAAAATGAAAATATCGGCTCATTCGTATGTTCGCAATGGCCTCAGGTATAACTACCCCTTTATCGAATCCATTCGTTCGGTGCTGCCCATCGTCGATGAGTTTGTCATGGTGGTCGGGGATTCGGATGACGGCACCCGGGAGGCCATTGAGGCGATAGGGGATAGCCGGATCAGGATCGTGGATACCATCTGGGATGAGAAGCTGCGCACCGCCGGCCGCATCTTCGCTTTGCAGGCCAATACAGGCCTGGATCAGGTGACGGGGGACTGGGCTTTTCATATACAGGCCGACGAAGTCGTCCATGAGGACGACCTGCCCCTGATCAAAGCAGCGATGGAAAAACACTTCGCCGATCCGCGTGTCGAAGGGTTCCTGTTCCGCTTCCTCAATTTTTTCGGGGACTACAGGCACTACGGACCCAGCCGCCGCTTCCACCAGCACGAAATACGCATCACCCGCAACGACCCGAAGGTTCGCTCTTACCGTGATTCCCAGGGCTTCCGGATCTTCGAACATCCGGAAAAACAATGGGAGGAGAAAGGCCGCAAGCTGCACGTCATTTCCCTTCCGGCCCGTATCTTTCACTATAGCCATGTCAAGAATCCCCTGATGCAGGTTAGGAAAAGGGCCGCCTTCGTGTCGCGATACCACTCCGATGAAAAGGTGCAGGAATACCTGAAGGCAAATGAAGGCTTCAATTACCAGGATTATGACTATCTGAAGGTCTTCCACGGTACGCACCCCGCCGTCATGCGGGATTTTATTGCGGCGCAGGACTGGGAGTTCAACTACGACCCCTCCCGAAATGATATGAACCTGAAAGAAAAAACGATGCGATGGCTGGAGCGCCTCACGGGCAGGCAATTTTTTATCTATAAGAATTATAAGATCCTGAAGAAGTAGCCGGGGAATAGCGCGGCCCCGGGATCTGGCGCCCGATCCTTCAGTCGTTCCGTGTCCTCCTTCCGGAACAGGCCATAAAATGCGGACCCGCTCCCCGTCATGCTTGCATATAATGCACCGGCCTCATACAGCCGGTCCTTGATCCCTTGCAGTTCGGGGTACCTGGCGCAGGTCCATGCCTCAAAGTCATTCACCAGCCGGCCCTTCCAGCTTTCCACCGGTCCGGCCACGATCTCTCCGATCCCCGCCCCAACTCCGATCCCCGCAGCCCCAACTCCGGCCGCCGCCCCAACCCCGGCCGCATCCTGCGCTCCACCCAAGCCGCCTTCGCCCCCGCCCTCGCGGAGCCCGGCAAACGCCTCCGCGGTGCTGATCGCCAGACCCGGATGGACGATCACAAAGGCATATCCCGACAGATCCAGGGAGATCGGCTCGAGCTCCTCACCCCGCCCCCTGGCGATGCAGGGCGTACCATAAATGAAGAATGGGCAATCGCTTCCTAACTGCAGGGCATAACCGGCCAGCTTCTCCCGATCGAGCCCCAGCCGGAATTCCTCGTTCAGCGCGTTCAGCAGGCTTGCGCCGTCTGACGAACCCCCACCCAGTCCCGCACCCATGGGGATCTGCTTGTGCAAATAAATGTGGACCGGCGGCAATGCGGGGAAGTCTTTCTTTAGCAGGGCATAGGCGCGCAGACAGAGGTTGGCGCCCGGATCGCCGGCGATAGGCAGGCCGGATGGCGAAAAGGCAGGGGCCTCCGACCTGACGATCTCCAATACGTCGCAGACCGCCAGGGGCCAGAATACCGTCTCCAGGTCATGATAACCGTCTGTTCTCCGGCCCAAAACACGCAACCCGAGATTGATCTTACATGGGGGAAACACTACCATAAGGACTATCTGGACTTTCCGCGGCCGTTGATCTCGTCGCGGATGGCAATCGCCTTGATGTAATCCTCCTGCTCCAGGACCTCTTTTAGCAGGTTCTTCAGCTCATCGACCGAAAAAGCCTTCAGGTCCTCGCGGGACTGACTGTCCGTAGTCGTCGTGGTCGTGGGCGTCGATCCCGCCTTCTTCTTCTTGGCCGAGCTGTCCTCCATCAGGATGCCCGCGCTGTCGAGGATATGTTCGTAGGTATAAATGGGACAACCGAAACGGACGGCCAGGGCCAACGCATCGGATGTGCGGGAATCGATCTCGACCGTATCGTGTTCGCTGACGCAAACCAGCTTGGAATAAAAAATGCCTTCCTGGAGATCGCAGATGATGATCTCCTGCAGGTCGATCGTAAAGGCGCTCATGAAGTTCTTCATCAGATCGTGGGTAAGCGGGCGGCTGGGGTGCATCTTTTCCAGGGCGACGGCAATGGCCTGCGCTTCAAATCCCCCGATCACGATGGGAAGACGGCGTAGTCCATTCACTTCCCCCAGCACGACAGCATAGGAATGGGTTTGCGTGATGCTATGTGATAACGCCACTATTTCCAGTTCGATCTTCTTCATAAATAATTCACGAAACTAAGGCATTTTATCCAAAAAAAGTGGCAGGTTCAGGAGCAAAAAATAGGCCGGATTACGCCATTCCTTTTAACTTTTTTACAGCTTCGATCATTTTAGGCACCACCTCAAAGGCATCTCCGGCAATACCATAATCGGCCGCTTTGAAAAAGGGTGCCTCCGGGTCTTTGTTGATAACAACAATGACCTTACTCCTGTTCACTCCCGCGAGATGTTGAATGGCCCCGGAAATGCCGATGGCGATGTACAGGTTTGGGGCGATGGCGATGCCGGTCTGACCCACATGCTCATTGTGCGGCCGCCAGTGGGCGTCCGCGACGGGACGGCTGCAGGCCGTGGCAGCCCCCAGCAGTTTGGCCAGTTCCTCGATCATTCCCCAATTCTCGGGGCCCTTTAATCCCCTTCCCCCGCTGACCACGATCTCCGCCTCGGTCAGGGGAACCTGGCCCGAAGCCTGGGTCGTAGATAGTACGGTGACTTTGGATGGATCGACGGCCACATTCAGGGCGCTGACCTCGGCCTTTCCCTCTCCCTTGCTGACGGGATAAGCATTGGGGTTGAGGGCAATGATCTTGATCGCCGTGTCCAGGGAAACGTGCGCGAAAGCCTTTCCCGAATAGACATTTTTCTTGACCACGAATCCTTTCGACGTGTCGGGCAGGGCCACCGCCCCTGCCACCAGCGCTGCCTTAAGCCGGGCAGACAACCTCGGCGCCACCGCCTTGCCGCACAGATTATTGGCGATCACCACGACGGTCGCCCCCGTGGCCTTGACTGCTTCCGCAACAAGACGGGCATACCGTCCTGCATCCAGCTGGTTCAGGGATTCCTGCCCGACCTGGTGGACCTTGACGGCGCCGTAGGCCCCAAGAGAGGCCAGATCTTCGCTGACCGTCCCCAGCAACAAGGCCTCCGCGGTAACGCCCAATTGCGAAGCCAGTTTGGCGCCGTAACTCAGTGCTTCCAGGGAGGCTTTTTTGAAATGTCCTTCCGAATGGTCGATATAGACTAATACAGACATAATCTTGTTTTGTGGTTTAGAATACTTTCGCTTCTTCATGCAGGAGGCGGATCAGTTCCGCGGGATCGTCGGGCGACACCATCTTGACCCCGGCCTTGGCAGGCGGCAGTTCGAAGGCGACTACGCTGGTCAGCGGCGTGATGGCTACGGGCTCCACCACCTTCAAAGGCTTCGTCCTCGCACCCATGATCCCTTTCATATTCGGGATGCGCTGCTCAGCCATGCCCTTCTGGCAACTCACGACGACGGGAAGAAGGACCTCGTCGGTTTCTTCCCCTCCTTCGATCTCGCGCACGACCGTCGCCTTCGTCCCGTTCAGTTCGAAATGGGTGGCCAGGCTGATATACGGCAGATCCAATAGCTCCGCTACCATCCCCCCGATCGACGAACCATTGTAGTCGATGGTCTCCTTCCCCGTAAAGACCAGGTCATAGTATCCCTGCCTGGCGATCTCGGCGATCTGCGCCGCCACACTAAAGCTGTCGGAAGAGTCCAGGTTTACCCTGATGGCCTCGTCCCCTCCCAGGGCGAGGGCCTTTCGGATGATCGGCTCCGTGTCGGCGCCTCCGACCGTGACCAGGTGCAGCACCGTGGAAGGGTCCTTCTCCTTCAGCTCGATGGCGCGCACCAGCGCATACCATTCGTCATAGGGATTGATGATCCATTGGACGCCTTCTGCGGCGAATTTCGTATTGTTATTGGTGAATGCGATCTTTGCCGTGGTGTCCGGCGTTTTGCTGATGCAAATTAATATCTTCATTTTTCCGAAAGCATTGAGGATGAAATAAAGTTGTTTATGCAACTAAAACAAAGATAGGTCAAGCGGCACGAAACAGGGTGCAATGTTAATTTTTTTTTGAACACGGTATGGACAGATTGGAAAAATTAAGGGAATTCCTGCAGGCGGCTCCCGATGACGCATTCCTCAAGCACGCGATGGCGCTGGAATTGATCAAGCTGGGAAAGGACGCGGAGGCCCGCCGCCTGCTCGAAGAGATACTTCGGCATGATCCTTCCTATACCGGATCGTATTATCAATTGGCCAGGTTGCTGGAGCGCAACGGTGAGACAGCCCTAGCCCTGCAATGGTACCAGAAAGGAATGGCCGCGGCGAAGACCGCGGGGGAACATCGGACCTATAACGAATTGAAGGCCGCCTGCGAAGATCTATTGGATAACTGACTGACATGGACCTGCTTCAATCTTTCAAGGATTTCATTGCCGCTGAAGACCTTTTCTCACCCGGCGAACTGCTCCTGCTGGCCGTCAGCGGCGGCCTGGACTCCGTCGCGCTCTGCGAACTCTGCCACCAGGCAGGATTCCCGTTCGCGATGGCGCACGCCCATTTCGGGCTCCGCGGCGAAGAGAGCGATCGTGATGAACGTTTTGTCCGTGGCCTGTCCGCTCACTACCAGGTCCCCCTGGCCACGCGCCGGTTCGACACGCCCGGCTATGCGGAGGAACGGAAGGTCTCCATTCAGGTGGCCGCCCGCGAACTCCGTTACGCCTGGTTCAACGAACTGATCGGATCCGGCGCCCCACATCGCGACCCCTCCCGCACCCCTCATCCCGACCTCCCCGGCTCCGGGAGACCATCCCGCATCCTGACGGCCCACCATCTCGACGACAATATCGAAACCCTCCTGATGAATTTTTTCAAGGGAACCGGAATGGCCGGCCTGCACGGCATCCTTCCCCGCCAGGGCGCGCTGGTGCGTCCGCTCTTGTTCGCCCGCAAGGAAGACCTGCTGCGCTTCGCAACGGATCGGCGGCTTGATTGGGTGGAGGATAGTTCCAACCGATCGGATACCTATACCCGTAACTATCTGCGCCGCCAGATCATCCCGGCCCTCGAACAGGCCTGGCCCGGCGCGATGAATAACCTCGCCGCCAATATCGGGCGCTTCCGTGAGGCTGAATCGCTGTATCGCCAAGCCCTGGACCGGCATAAAAGCAAGCTGCTCGAGATCCGGGGCGACGAAACCTGGATTCCCGTATTGAAGTTCAAACAGGCCGTCCCCCTCCATACGATCTGCTATGAGATCATTCGTGAATTCGGTTTTTCCCCCCGCCAGGTCGACGACGTGCTGCACTTGCTCGACAGCGGATCGGGTAAACGGGTGCATTCTCCGTCGCATCGCATCCTCCGGGACCGTAACTGGCTTATTGTTTCCCCGAACCAGGCCGTGGCAGGCAATCATGTCCTCATCGAATCGCTGTCCGGTACCGTTCATGCGGCAAACATGGAATTGAGGTTCTCTCTGCAGCCTGTTTCCGATCGCCCGGCTACCCCGACTACCCCGGCCACCCCTCCTTCCGCGTCCCCCTCCGCACAGCGAGCCGCACCGCCGCACACCACGCCGCCACACACCGCGCTCCTCGACGCCTCCCTGATCCGCATCCCCCTTCTCCTCCGGAAATGGCGCCAGGGGGATTACTTTTATCCCCTGGGCATGCGAAAAAAGAAGAAGCTCGGCCGGTTCTTCATAGACAACAAGTTCTCCCTGGTCGATAAAGAAAAGGCATGGGTGATCGAAATGGATAAGAAGGTTATCTGGGTGGTCGGCCATCGCATCGACGACCGCTTCAAGGTCACGCCCGCCACGCGGCAGATCCTAAAAATCGAATCGGGGGTGAGTTAATTCATTCATGAAGATGGAAGTCACCGAGGGATGGACGGCGATCGTGAATACGACCCCGAACAAAGCTCCCCAGAAATGTGCGTCATGGTTGATATTGTCCCCGCCCCTCCGCGACATATAGACGGAATACCCCAGGAACAACAAGGCATAGATAATGGCCGGCACGGGAATGACCAATACCGTGATCGTCTGCCAGGGCCTCATCAATACAAAGGCGAATAGCACCGCGCAAACGCCGCCGGATGCACCGAGGCTTCGGTAATTATAGTCGTCCCGGCGCTTCAAATAGGTCGGAATATTCGCCACGATCACCGCGCCCGCATATAAGATCAGGTAATAAAAGTGCGGCAATCCCAGTTCGCCCTGGTACCAGGGCTCCATGACCTTCCCGAAAAAATACAGGGTGAGCATATTGAAAGCCAGGTGCATGAGATCGGCATGGATCAGACCGCAGGTTAGGAAGCGGTAGTATTGCCTCCGCTGGTGGATCGCCGGCGGCCAAAAGATCAATTCATCCGTGATCCGGGCATTATTGAAGGCCGAAGCCGAGATCAGGCAGGTAAGAACAATAACGCTCAGCGTAATAGGAAACATCAGGGAACTTTTTTTTTTAAAGATAAGCGTAAACCGGCATTCAGGAATGATGGTATTTCTCGTTGCGGATGATCGTGCAGGCGCGATACAGTTGCTCTGACAGGACGAGCCGCACAAGCTGGTGGGGAAAGGTGAGCTCCGAAAGCGACCAGCGCAGGTTCGCTCTTTTCAACACGTCCTTGTCCAACCCATAGGCCCCGCCGATCAGGAAGACAAGGTTCTTCACGCTCTCATTGGCCCGTAACCCGATGAGTTCAGCCAATCCCTCGGAGGTCATCGGCTTGCCCCGTTCGTCCAATGCAACCAGCCAGTCCTCTTTTTGCAACCCGTCCAGGATCGTCTCGCCCTCTCTTTTTTTCAGCTCCATCTCCGGAAGCGCCCCCGCGTTCTTAGGGGCAGCCAGGATCTTCCACTCCACCGGGAAATACCGGGAAATTCGCCTGGTAAAGTCTTCTACCCCCGGACGGACGTACGGCTCATGATCCTTTCCGACTGACCACAGTTGTAGCTTCATCCCGTAAAAATAGTGAATCATCCCTTCGCCGGCAACGTGAACGAAAAACGGCTGCCCTTGCCCGGCTCGCTTTCGATAAGCATCTGGCCCCCATTGCGGGCCAGGAATTCCCTGCACAGCAGCAGTCCCAGGCCGGTGCCGCTTTCATTGGCTGTGCCCTTTGTAGTATAATAGCTGTTGAGGTTGATCTTTTCAAGCGCTTCGGGACTGATGCCCTCCCCGCTATCCGTTACGAACAGGCGCGCTCCGTTTGGCTGCTTTTCGGCGCCGAGCGTGATATGGCCCTCCTCCGGGGTGAACTTGATCGCATTGGACAGCAGGTTGCGTACCACGAGGTCGATCATGTCCTTATCGGCATAGACATAGATCCGCGGTTCCGCCTTCAGTTCGATATGGATCTTTTTCGCCTCCGCCTGCAAACGCAATAGTTTCGCCACATCGGTCATCATGGCCGCGACGTCGATCAGCTGCGGTTTGACCGAATTGGCCTGCATCTGGCTTCGCGCCCATTGCAGCAGGTTTTCCATGAGGCTGGTGGTATAGTTCAGCTCATTGACCACTTCCGGCACCATCTCCTTGATCTCGGAGGCGGGCAGGTCGAATTGCTCCATATTGCGAAACATGTTCCGCAACGCATACATCGGCGACTTGAGGTCATGGGCGATAACGGAAAATAGCTTGTTCTTGACGGCATTCAATTCGGTCAATTCCTCCGTTTGCTTCATCAAAAGCTGCTCATTCCGGAAGATCTTCTCTTTTTGTTGGAGGATGCTGAACTGGTAACCCGTGTTCTCCCGCTTGATAAGGTACAGGCCGTAAAAAATGAAGGCGATCGCCAGCAACTGGTTGAAAAAATAAAAGACGACATTCGCCGTCTCCAATTGGTATGTGTAATTCTTGCAAACCACAGCCAACACGAAATAGTTGACCATGGATAACCCCACCGCGAACAGCATCTGGCTGATCTCCTGTAGAAAGAAGACCGAAAGGATGCCGTACAGGACGAAGGAAAGTTGCACGCCCAGGTTGACGCCGCTGATATAGACAATGCTCGTGGCGAAAGGGTAGAGGACGAAATAGGTGATCAGGGCGATATCATGGTGGTGGCGGGAATTTAACCAAAGTACCGCGATCGGGATGATGGCGGGCATGCCGGCGATCATCCATGCCTGCGGAGGCAACTTCTCATGGTGCAGCAAACCCGCGATCGGCACGATGACGCCGGCAAGGAACTGAAAGAAATTAAGCTGGTTGAATATCCCCAGCTTCCTTTTTTCATAGTCATCCATCGCCGGGAGAACGCCCGTAGCCTTGATGTTTCCTAAAAAGCGTAGGAAGCTGAGGGCTGCAGGTTTTATCTTCTGTGCGAGTAAAAGGGATCTTTGCTGGAATGTCTGTACCGCCGCAAGGCTCCGTGCGCTGACGGATCCACGGTCTTGAAAATTGAGTGGTTTTTGCCGGATCAATTTCATGGGTATTGGCTGAGGTGGTGAGGTAGCCGGAGGGTTAAAATACATCTTTTTGTCAAAAAACCCAAGTCCGCACGCCTAAATCCGCACCTCGCTGAACTGATAAACCGGCTGAATATCGGTATAATTTGGCATATCTCCTTGTAAATCAGTGGCATGTGGTGTGAACGCCGCCAAAAAGGCGTCCAGGGAATCGAATAGCATATGGGCGGCGGCCACATACGGCGGCTGCACCCCCGGAACCTCGGCCACCCGGAATCCCTCATCCACGGTCACCCCCTTCAGGGCCGGGCTCAGCCTTTCGATGGACATGGGCATATGGACCTGTACATAATAATCCATATCAAAACGCCCTCCTTCAATATTCGGGTATAATATGCTAAGTCTGATCATAATAGTTCTCTTTTGCGCTGCGGCCAAAGTTACCCCTCCGCTCCCAATCCTTTTGTCGCCGGAATGACATCTCTTTGCTCCCTCGTCGTACCTTCGCCTTCTCGATCTAAATGGAGACTATGGCGGTTATCGGCGGCATTCGCAGGGAATTGAAAAAGGCATTCGACGGCATAAGGAACGAAAAGCTCAGGAATAATTTATTGCAGGCGCTGCCCTTTTGGGTTGCATCGCTCTTGACCGGACTGGTTGCCGTCGCGTATACCAGGCTCTTTGCGTTGGCCGAACGCGGGACGGCCTATATCATGCACCTTCATCTCTGGCTCTTATTCATCCTCTGCCCGGTTTGCTTTATTATCGCCTGGTGGCTGGTGGACCGTTTCGCCCCGTATGCGCGCGGCAGCGGCATCCCACAGGTCATGGCTGCCATCGAACTGGCCACCCCCCGTCACAATGAAAAGGTGAGGAAGCTCCTGAACCTTCGCGTGTTGCTGATCAAAGTATCGTCCAGCCTGGTGATGGCGCTTGGCGGTGGCATCATCGGCAGGGAAGGTCCGACTATCCAGATCGCAGGCGCCATTTTCAGGCGGGTGAACGAATGGTTGCCCTCCTGGTGGCCGAGGATATCCAAGCGCAATATGATCATGACCGGGGCGGCTGCGGGTTTGGCTGCCGCCTTTAATACGCCGCTGGGCGGGATCGTTTTTGCCGTGGAGGAGCTGACCAAGACCCATATCAGCTATTTCAAGACCGCATTATTTACGGCCGTGATCATCGCCGGACTTACTGCCCAGGGCCTCCTGGGTCCCTATCTCTACCTTGGCTATCCCGATGTGAGCCATCTCTCCGGATCGATCTTCGTGGGGGTCGCGTTCGTGGCCATCCTGTCCGGCCTGGCCAGCAGCATCATGGCCAGGTGCATGCTCGGCATTTTTCGGTGGAGGTCCTCCTTCCGCCTCAACCGCCAGCACGTCCTCTACGCGGCGGCCTGCGCCTTGCTGATCGCCTCCCTGGGCTATTTCGTACACGAACAGGCGCTGGGCTCGGGCAAGCAGTTGATGACCACCATATTGTTTACCCACGACAAGCAGGTGCCCTGGTACCTCCCGCTGCTTAGAATGACAGGCAATGTCTTTTCTTTCACCACCGGAGCGGCAGGCGGCGTCTTTGCGCCCGCATTGAGCACGGGAGCCAGCTTGGGTGCACTGATAGCGCAGTCGATGCATTTGTCCGAATCGAATACCAACCTGTTGGTACTCTCCGGCATGGTTGGCTTCCTGACCGGCCTCACCCGGACCCCCTTCACCTCGGCGATCCTCGTACTCGAAATGACGGACCGCCATAACGTGATCTTCCACCTGATGCTTGCCGGCATGGTAGCCAGCCTCGTCGCCATGCTCGTGGATAAGCATTCGTTTTATGACCACCTGAAGGTCCAGTATATGCACGATCTCCTGAAGGAGAACCCGGCCCAAACCCCGCCAGCCGCCCAAACCCCACCGGCCCCGCCACCGGCCGCCGATCCGGTCTCCCCGCCTTCCGTAGGATAGCCGGATAAATCATAAATTTGGTCTATGAAACAGCGTCCCCTCCTCGTCCTGGTTCCGGTGATCTCCGTCCTGATCGCCACCTTGTCCATTATGGCGTCCCGGAAGGCCGTCCGCGAGCCCTCCGGCTTTGCCCTTGTCCAATTGTTCACTTCCGAAGGCTGCTCGAGCTGCCCGGCGGCGGAAGAGGCCCTGGCGAAGATGGCCGCGGCCTTTCCCTCACACGTCTATGTCCTCGAACTCCACGTCGATTACTGGGACCGGCTGGGTTGGAAGGATGCCTTCAGCAGCGCAGAATATACCGGCATGCAACGGGATTACGCCAAATCGCTGAATCTGCGCAGCATCTACACGCCGCAGGCCGTCGTCAACGGGCAGGTGGAACTCGTGGGCTCGGAGGAGGGCAGGTTGCGTGCAGCCATCGAAGCGGGACTGAAGCAGCCCGCCGGGAATGCGATCGAATTGCACGTGGCCGGCGACGGGAAGAATGTTCAGGTAAATTATAAAGTGCCGGACGCAGGTAAGGAGATGCTGAATATCGCCCTGGTGCAATCGCACGCGGAGACGCAGGTTGGGGCGGGGGAGAACAGCGGCCACCTGCTGAAACATAGTAATATTGTACGCGCGATAAAGTCCCAGGCCGTGCATGCCGGCAGTTCCGGCTCGGTTACCCTCTCCCTTCCACGGGGCCTGACTGAAAAGGATTGCAAAGTGATCGCCTGGCTCCAGGATACGGCCGTCACCGGCGCCGCATCGGCGGATATCTCCACCGCACCTTCTTCACCGCAACACGCCCTTGGTCGATAAAAAAGAGTTCACGCGCTGCTGCGCATTTTCCCGGATATTCACCCAAAACAGGTTGTAGTCGAACACGTGCAGGTTCTTCAGCTTGCTCACCCGGTCGGGCGCACCGGCTGGCATAGTGACCCAAAGGATCTGGGAGGCGGGCTCCACCCCGGCCCCCGCAAAATGGGGCGTAATAGGATTGAATCCGGCGATCAGGGCGCCATGATTAAGGTCGGCGCCGGCCGCTGGCTGCTCCACGCTCCAGGTCAACGGATTGACACAAACGGAATTCCCATTCTCTTCTTTGACCTCCGGCGGAATCGTTCCCTTTCGAAAGGACCGCCAACCGACGAAGCAGCCCGTGGCGGAAGGCGACCGGCAAAGCGGCAGTTGTGCAAAAGCATCCTTCCCGATCCGATGACCTATCACATACGCGCACACTAATTGTTTCCCCAATGGCTTACCATCGAAGAATTCCTTCAATAACCGGATCGCATGCAGGCTGCCCTGGCTATGCGACGCAATAATGATCGGCCGGCCATGATTTTCATGGGCCAGGTAATATTGAAAGGCCGCCCTGACATCGGTATACGCCAGATCGAGCGACTGCTGCGCTCGCTCCGAATGGCCGGTTAAAAAGGCTTTCAGATTCGCTTGCCGGTACCTCGGCGCAAAAATGCGACACGCCATTGAAAGCCGTCGCCTGGTAAAGAACCGGTCGCAGGTCCGTGCTCCGGTTCAACGCGGTGTCATCCAGGTCGGCATTCCAGGCCGCGCGCTGCATCGAGGCAAAGGCCTTCGCCGGATGTTCGTACACGCTGACAGGATCTTCATCGTCCGCTCCGACATAGGTCGTGGGGTGTATATAAAAAACGTCTGCCAGCGTATCCCTCTTCTCTTCCTTCAATCCCTCCGGGACGCTGTCCGCCGGTCCGGGCTTGCCCGGAAAGGCTGCCCAGAAATACGGGTTTGCATAGTCCGGCGCCGGCCCCCTGTTCTCAGCGGCGTCCTTGTCCAGTTTTTTTTCCATAAGCCGCATGAGCGGCCTGGCGCGCTGGGCCCTGGCCGGTAGGCCCGCTGTCAACATGAACATAAAGGCAACGACTGCATTCAGGCAAGAACGGGGGCTGTAGATCATGCCGTTTAGCAGCGATTATTG
The DNA here is from genome assembly GCA_030706735.1 of Bacteroidota bacterium. Lineage (GTDB taxonomy): Bacteria > Bacteroidota > Bacteroidia > Chitinophagales > Chitinophagaceae > Puia. Next base: position 179,119 of record JAUZNZ010000004.1, read on the forward strand.
TGCCAATGGCCCCCGCGTTCACTTTTAATTCCTTACATTAGCGATCTATAGAGAACTGACATGAGAATGACCTTGACCGGCCTGCTTATCGTGACTTCCGCTTTGTGCCGGGCCCAGCAATTTCTGCCTGATACCGCGGCAAGCCGCCTGGCTGCAGATCAGACCGTCGTCAACTACCGGGAATTTATGGGAAACCAGGCCCGGATCTATAACGGGACGGAACAGATCGGTTATCTCCCCCTGGTAGGACACCCCTATTTTATGGACGATTCGGTACACATCGGCTCCATCGTGTATGAGGGCGTCCTTTACCGCGATATGCCGATGTTATATGATATCGTCAAGGACCGCCTGATCATTACCGATAGTAGCCATAACCTGATCGGTTTGTCCGCTGAGCGGATCAGCGATTTTGTACTGATCGGGCATCATTTTATCCAAACCCCCAACGGATTTCGCGACGTGCTGATAAGCGGTCCCGTCACCATTTGGGTGAAGCGGGACAAACGGATCGAGGAGACCATCGAGAGTCTGCACGTAGTCCGGACGGTTTACGAGGACGATCGCTATTCGGCCGTCATCGACGGCGTCGAACACCCCTTCGGCACCCTGAGATCCCTGCTACGATTGCTTAAATCCGCGAAAAAGGAAATACAGCGCGATCTTCGCGGCAAAGGGATTAAGTATAAAAAAGACCCGGAACGGGCCATCCGGGCAGCAGCTAAGTACTACAACGATCATTATCCCAAAGCCAACTAGCATGAGAGTCTTCGTCCTGCTGCTCGCCATTCTTTCCTTTTCTGCGTTCACCCGGTCATCGGCACAGGAGAAGACTACCCGCCTGATCACCGGGGACTTCCAGGGCTGGGATTTCGACGCCTTTGTTCGCATGGCCGAAGCGTCCACGCCATACCGGTTCTATTATAATTCCGCCCAACTCGACAGTGTTTGCATTTATCTCCATGTCGGGGAGCAACCTCTGGAAAAGGTGCTGGACCAGATCTTCGCGGGGACCGCTTTTCATTATGCCATCGTGGACCAGCGGGACGTTTTTGTCAGTAAGGGGCTGACGATCCGCACGGAACTTCCGCCAGGCTTCTTCGGTAATCAGGAGCCGCAGATGGCAGCGGAGGGGACGGCGCCCGTGAAGGATCTGACCTCGGACAAGCCCCTCAAGCAGGTCACTTCCGAAAACAAGCTTTATGAGATCGGCCGGAAGACCAACCATATCCTCCCGGGCGAAGGCGTCATCTCTGGAACCATACGCAATGCCCGCACAGGGGAACCCGTCGCAGGCGCAGCGGTCTATTCGGACAAGTCGGGCGCCGGCGGCGCGACCGATCAATATGGCTATTACTCGATCCGGCTCCCAAGGGGTCCCCATATTATTAATGTGCAGGGCCTGGGTATGCGGGATGGCCGCTACCAGGTGGTGCTGTATTCGGACGGCAAACTCGATATCGACCTGCGCGAACAGGTCACCACGCTTCGGGAAGTGGTCGTCTCGGCCGAGAAGACCGTCAATCTGCGCCGCGTACAGCTGGGCGTGGAGCACCTCGATATCAAGACGATCAAACAGGTGCCGACCGTCATGGGCGAGGCCGACGTCTTAAGGGTCGTGCTCACCCTTCCCGGAGTAAAGACGGCGGGGGAGGCCAGTACGGGCCTGAATGTCCGCGGAGGAGCGGCCGACGAGAACCTCATCCTCTTCAATGACGCGACGATCTATAATCCATCCCACTTCTTCGGCATGTTCTCGGCCTTCAACCCCGACGTCGTCAAGGATATCGAGCTCTATAAGAGCAGTATCCCCGCAAAATACGGCGGTCGCTCTTCCTCCGTGCTGGATATTACCAGCAGGGAAGGGAACAAGAAGAATTTCTCCGGCAGCGCCGGCATCGGCTTGCTTACCAGCCGGATCATGCTGGAGGGCCCGATCGTAAAAGACAAGACCTCCTTCATCCTTGGCGGCCGCACGACCTATGCCAACTGGTTGCTTGGCGCCCTCCCGAAGCAGTATGATCATAGCCGCGGGAATTTCAACGACCTCGACCTTTCGATCAGCCATCAGATGAATGCGAAGAATACGTTCTATTTCACCGGCTATACCAGCAATGACCGCTTCAATCTGAACAACGACACGGTCTATAGTTACGGGAACCGGAATCTCTCGGCAAAATGGAAGCATGTGTTCAGCGATCGCCTCAATGGGACGCTCACGGCAGGGTATGACCGATATCAATACAAGGTGACCGGCTCGAATGTCCCCACTTCCGCATTTACGCTTGGGTTCGATATTAACCAGTTCAATCTGAAAACGGATTTTACATGGTATCTCAGCGCCAAACATACGATCACCTTCGGCGCCGGATCGATCCGCTATTTGCTGCATCCGGGGTCTTATTTGCCGACCGGGAAAGCGTCCCTGGTCGTGCCGGATATCGTCGCCTCCGAACAGGCCCTGGAGAGCGCCGCCTATATCAGCGACCGGTACAATATTACGCCCGCTCTCTCGCTCGACGCCGGCCTGCGCTATTCCTTATATGATTACCTCGGCCCGCAAACCATCAACCTCTACGCGCCGGGTCTTCCGGTGCTGACGGTGAACCAGACCGGCACGAAGGAATATGGAAAGAACAAGGTCGTCAATACCTACCAGGGTCCGGAGTATCGGTTCTCCGTTCGCTATGCGATCACCAACAGCTTCTCGGTAAAAGCCGGTTATAATTCGCTGCGCCAGTATATCCATATGTTGTCCAATACGACCTCGATGGCCCCCACGGATATCTGGAAATTGAGCGATCCGCATATTCGCCCCGAACTGGGCGACCAGGTCTCCTTTGGCGTATACAAGAATTTGCACGCCAATACGATCGAAACTTCGGTCGAAGTGTACTATAAGCGGCTGCACGACTATCTCGATTATCGCTCGGGAGCAACGCTCATCATGAACCATCACATCGAAACGGATGTGCTCAATACGAAAGGCAAAGCCTACGGCGTAGAGGTCATGATCAAGAGGCTCACAGGCAAGCTCAACGGCTGGGTCAGCTATACCTGGTCGCGTACCTTGCTTAGAACCGATGATCCCACGGCAGGGGAAACCGTAAATAACGGAAATTATTATCCCTCCGACTTCGATCAACCCCACAATGTCAATCTCGTCGGCAATTTCCGGGTCAACCACCGCTTCAGCGTTTCGCTGAACGCAGTATACAGCACCGGCCGGCCCATCACGCTGCCCATCGGACGATATTATTATGGCGGCTCCGTTCGCGTGATCTATGCCGACCGCAATTCCTATCGCATCCCCGATTACTTCCGCACGGACTTTTCAATGAATATCGACGGAAATCATAAAGTGCATCAATGGACGCACAATTCATGGACGATCGGGGTTTACAACCTGACAGGCAGGCATAATCCGTATTCGGTTTATTTTATTTCGGAGAACGGCGCAGTCAATGGATATAAGCTGTCCATTTTCGGCAGCGCGATCCCATTCGTGAACTTTAATATCCGGTTTTAACGATGAGAAGACTTTCGACCTTGACAAAAATAGTGATCTTGTTCATCACCCTTTCGGTGGCCTGCAAAGAGGCCTATGTGCCTCCGATCATCTCATCGAATAACCGCTATCTGGTCGTGGAAGGCTTTATTAATAATGGGGCGGACTCGACTCAATTCCACCTGACGCGTTCCTATAAGCTGGACGATTCCGCCAGCCTGCAACCGGAGCTGCATGCCATCCTGAACATCGAAGGCAAGGACAACAGCAGTTATCCGCTCGTCGAATTGGGCAGTGGCTACTATGCGTGCCCGGGCCTGGCGCTGAACAACGCGATCAAATATCGTTTGCATATCCGTACCTCCGATGGCAAACAATATCTCTCCGATTTCGTGGAGCTGAAGACCTCCCCGCCGATCGACAGCATCAGCTGGGTTCGTAACAACGATGGTCTGCAGATCTATTGCAATGCGCACGACGATCAGGGAACCAGCCGTTATTACCGCTTCCAGTATGACGAAACCTGGCAGTTCAATGCCGTTTTCTACTCCGGACTGGAATATGTGCACGATTCGCTGAGGAACAGGGCGGTCAACAATATGTTCACCTGCTGGAAGACCGTGAGTTCGACGAATATCCTGCTTGCCTCGACAGCCAAGCTGTCCAAAGACGTCGTACAGTTTCCGGTCGTATTGGTGCCTTCCAATTCCTGGATGATCAGCATCAAATACAGCATTATCGTGAGACAATACGTATTGACCCCCGATGCATACGACTTCTGGTCGAATCTGCAAAAGAACTCGGAACAGATCGGTTCGTTGTTCAGCCCCGAGCCCTTTCAGTCCAGGGGAAATATCCATTCCGTCAGCGATTCGAACGAGTTGGTGATCGGCTATGTCAGCGCCGGCACCATGCGTCAGCAGCGCATTTTCCTCACGCCATATGATATCCCGAATTGGATCTACGGAACCTATGAGGATGGCTGTCATCTGATCTCGATCAAGAACGATCCGGATACGCTGCAACAATATCTTTCGGGTTTCGGTTATTTGCCCGTCGACTATGACCCCACGTCCGGAGGAGGCAAACCCAGAGTAGAAGTCACTTTTACCGTCTGCGCCGATTGCACCCAGATCGGTTCGAATACTAAACCCTATTTCTGGCCATGAGAACGATTTGCCTTTGCCTGTTATTTTGCCATTGTATGAACGGCTTGCTGGCGCAGACCGATGGTTCGGCTACGATCCGCTCGGAGTTCGACGCCTATCGCATGAAGGGCATGCAGGAAAAGCTTTTCGTGCACACCGACAAGACCGCCTACCTTGCCGGCGAGATCTGCTGGTTTAAATTGTATTGCCTTGACGGCACTTCGCATCGCCCCCTGCCCATCAGCAAGCTGGCCTATGTGGATATCCTCGACAGGGACGACCGGTACCTGCTTCAGGGCAAGATCGCGCTCGATCAGGCGGAAGGAGAGGGTTCCTTTTACCTCCCGCTCACGCTCGCATCCGGCAATTATAAGCTTAGGGCCTACACGAACTGGATGAAGAATTTCGGCCCGGACTTTTTTTTCGAACAGCCCATCACCATCATCAACACGCTGAAGACGCTTCCCGCCCCCGCCCCTGCGCTCCCCTCATCCGCGCCCGCGTCCTCCTCATCCGTCCCAGCTTCCCCTTCATCCGCGCCCGCCGACAGCCTCTTCGAGATCTCCTTTTTCCCCGAAGGCGGCGACATGGTGGACGGTATCCGGTCAAAGGTCGCTTTCCGGGCTTCCGACCGGCAGGGTAGGGGCAAGGACTGCCAGGGCCTGATCGTGGATGAACGAAAGGATACGCTCGCGACCTTCCATTCGGGACGGGGCGGCCTGGGGCAGTTCTGGTTTACTCCCACGGGCGGCCATCACTACGAGGCCATCGTCCGCTTCCCGCTAGCTGCATCCCCCCAATCGGCCGCATCCCCCCAATCGACCTCGTCGTCCCAATCAGCCTCGTCGCCCTACCTGATAAAGGCCTTGCCCCCGGTTCGCAGCGAGGGGTATACCATGCACGTCGCAGCATCCACGGGCCGGCGACTGACCATTACCGTGCACGCGAAAGGTCCGGCCTCGCCGGAACTCTATCTATTTGGCCGGACCGGACAATCGCGGCCCTTCGTCCGCAAAGGGCAGCTGACAAAGGATAGTACCGAATTTGTTCTGGACAAGGACAGCCTGGGCGATGGAATAACTCAACTGACGATCCTGGACGCCTCGCTCCGGCCAGTGAGCGAGCGCCTCTATTTTAAAAGGCCCGCACAGCCTCTTGCCATTGCCTTGCAAACAGACAAGGACCGCTATGACCGGCGAAACAGGGTCACCCTGTCCGTCTCGGTGCCCGACTCCACGGCAGCCAGCCTTTCCCTGGCCGTCTATCGGCTGGACTCGCTCGGACAGCCGCCCGCGCCCGATATTCATGCGTATCTATGGCTGACATCGGACCTGAAAGGCAGGATCGATTCCGTGGAACGGTATTTTACCTTGCAGGGCGAAGAGGCCGACCTCGCCTTCGACGACCTCATGCTTACCCACGGATGGCGACGGTTTCACTGGGAGTCCATTCATCGGATGGCCAATCGTCAGTCGTCGCTTCCCAATCCGCCGGAATTCAGCGGACAGATCATAACGGGCAGACTGACCGACATACGAACCGGCGAACCCCTGGCCAACCGATATGCTTCCCTTTCCGTCCCCGGAGTGAACTACAAATTCCAATACGCCAGGACCGACACGGCCGGCCGGTTATTTTTCGACATCAGGGACTATTTTGGAACGACGGGGATCGTCCTGCATTCGGGCAATAATGCCGACAGTCCTTGCAAAGTGGAGATGTTTAGCCCGTTCAGCGAGCAATTTGGGGGCGATCGCCTGCTGCCATTCGGCCTGTCGCAGGAGCAGGCGGGCGTCCTGACCAGGCGCAGTCTCGGGATGCAGGTGCAAAATATCTATACAGGCGACAGCATGCGTCAATTTCGGGGATCGATAACCGATACCCTGCATTTCTTCGGAAGGCCATATCGTGCCTATATGCTGGACGACTATACGCGTTTTACGACGATGGAAGAGGTGCTGAGGGAATATGTTCAGGAGATCGGCGTGAACCGGCCGCACGGGAAATTGCATGTACTCATGGAAGACGTATTGCGCAAGGAGTTCTTCAACGACGACAACACCCTGGTGCTGCTCGACGGCGTTCCCGTCCCGGACGATAAGATATTTAATTACGACCCGCTCAAGGTAAGACGGCTGGAGGTCGTGCCCATGGGCTACTTCCTGGGTCCCTCCGCTTTCAGCGGCATCGCCAGCTTCACTACCTATAAAGGGAATTACGAAGGCCTGGAACTCGACAGGCATTCCGTCTTCGTGGATTACGAGGGGATGCAATTCAAACGGGAGTTCTATTCGCCCGCCTATGAAACGCCCGAACAGGCAGCCACGCATCTGCCGGACATTCGGGACCTCATGTTCTGGTCGCCGGATATCCACGCCGACGCCCGGGGGAAGACCCAGCTCCGCTTCTACACGTCGGACCTTCCGGGAAAGTACGGGATCGTCGTCCAGGGGATCACGCCTGACGGCCGAACCTGCACCGCCACCTCGGAGTTCGAGGTTGACTGATCCGCGACGCCCGCTCGCCGCGACGCCCACCTGCCGCCCTCCGCCCGCTTAGTTCTTTTTGCCGGAGGGTTTATTCTTATCGGCTGCCGCTTTTTTATCCAGTTCGTCCTGCTTCTTCTTCTGCTCTTCCTGATCCTTTTTCTTTTGTTCTTCCTCTTTTTGTTTGGCAGCCTTCTTGAAATAGCCTTTTAATAAAAAGCTGTGTTTCGCCGCTTCCATATTCGAGTCCAGTCCCGCCGTACTCTTCCGGAGGTTCTTCATGGTCGCACTGATATTGCTGGACAGGGTGGTATCCCGCAACAACTTGCCCAACGCGCCCTGGCCATGGTTGATCCGCGAGGCGATGTCGGCCAGGTTGGCGGTAATGACGGCCGCATTGTCGGCTGAGGTCTTCAGGCTGGCCATGATCTGGTCGGTTTCTATCGGCGCGTGCGTTTGGAGAATATCGGCATCGCGCACGGCGACACGCCCGGAATCACCCGGTGAGATGACGATCACCTTATCGCCCATCAACCCCTCGGATCCGATGCTGGCCAAGGCATCCTGCTTGATGAATCGTTGCACCTCATGCTGGATCACCATCTCCACCGCTACGGTCGTGTCCGTCGTCAGGTGGATATCATCCACGGTCCCGACGTCGATCCCGCCGAAACGAACATTGCTGCCGACCTTCAGGCCGCTTACGGAATGGAATACCGCATTGAGATGGAATACCGAGCCGAATAGATTCTTCTGCTTACCGACGTAATAAATGGCCGCGACCGCCACCACGAGGGCCGTTACCGCAAAAAGGCCCAACTTCCACTTATAATTTTTTTCCTTAGGCATGTCTGATGGTTTAGTAGAAAAATGATTTGACCCATTCATCGTCGGATCCTTCCAGTTCTTTGTATGTCCCCTCGGCGACGACCACTCCTTCCTTCAACATGACGATGCGATCGGAAGTCAGCCGGGCGCAGGGCATGTCATGGGTGATCAGTATTGAAGAGATGTTGTACTTCTTTCTCATTCGTATGATCAGGTCGCTGATCTCATGCGAAGTACCCGTGTCGAGCCCCGTGGTCGGTTCGTCATACAGCATGATCTCAGGCCGCAGGATCAATGTCCTCGCCAGCCCGATGCGCTTGGCCTGCCCGCCGGATAGCTTGGAAGGCATTTGATCGATCGCATCCGACAGTCCTACATCATCGAGTACCTCTTCGATAAGCGCTTCTTTCTTTGCGCGGGGCATATCCTTTTTAAGCTGCCTGAGCGGAAAGGCCAGGTTTTCCCTTACGCTCATCGAATCGTAAAGCGCTGCATTTTGGAAGAGGAAGCCTACTTTCTTCCGCATTTCATTCAGTTCCTCTTCGTTCAGTTCCGTGATCCGGCGACCGAATACCTCCAGATCGCCCGCGTCGGGATAGATCAGCCCGACCAGGCATTTGATCAGCACGGACTTGCCCGATCCGGACTTGCCCAGCACCACCAGGTTCTCCCCCTTTTTGACCTCCAGGTCCACGCCATTCAACACCTGGTGGTCCTTGAAGCATTTATAGAGGCCCCTGATCCGAATGACCGGCTCTTCCGGACCGTGCTCGAGTCTCTCCCTTTTGCCCTCTTCCTTTGCGATGATCATCGTTTCTTCCATATGCATACGTATTAGAGTAAGTCTGTTATTTGCGCCGCCAGCATGTCGATCACGAAAACAGCGAGCGAGGCCGTCACCACCGCCGAATTCGCCGCAATGCCCACGCTTTCCGTACCCCTGCGGGCATGATAGCCCTTGTAACATCCGATCAGGCCGATGACCCATCCGAACAGGACGGTTTTGACAAGGGCCGGAACGATATCGAGGAATTCCAGGTGCGTCATGGCCGCTACCATGAAATGCCTGAAGGTCGTGGAGTCATGGATGTTCATGGCCACATAGGCCCCGCAGAAAGCGATCCCATCTGCATAAATGGCCAGCAGCGGGATCATCAGGGTAGTCGCCAGCACTCTGGTCACCACCAGGTACCGGTGCGGGTTGATGGCAGATACCTCCATCGCATCGATCTGTTCACTTACCTTCATGGAGCCCAGTTCGGCGCCCATTCTTGAACCAATATTCCCGCAGCAGATGATAGCCGTGATGACCGGCCCGATCTCTCGTACGACGGAAACCGAGATCATCCCGGGGATCATCGATACCGCCCCGAACTTCGCCAGGGAGGGCCTCGTCTGGATGGTCAGTACCAGCCCCATGATAAATCCCGTCAGTCCGATCAGGAAGGTGGATTTGTACCCGACCTGATAACATTGATACAAGGTCTCGCGCCATTCGAATGGACGCCGGAAAATTTCTCTGAAGGTTTGACCGGCGAAGGCAACAAGATTCCCAGCCTCATATAAGAATTGTTTCAACTCGCTTCGCTTCTGAGTAACGCGCATCTTCGCGCGCCGAATGGGGTTCAGGCTTTGTTGCATGTCAGGTAAAGTCCAATTATTAATCCAATTCTGAAAAACCCCGCGGGCGCGGGTGTTCGGGCCTTCGCCGGCCCGAACTGGGGAAATACTTCCCCAGTTTTTCAGCCCTCCCGATATATATTATCTCTTATTTTTGCTCCCTATGGTACTCATCGTGGATGACAAGTCTGAAAACATTTTTTCTCTTAAGACGATACTGGAGCTCCATTCTTTCCCTACCGATACCGCCTTAAGCGGCGAAGAGGCCCTGAAGAAAATCCTGAAGAATTCCTACGCACTCATTATCCTGGACGTCCAGATGCCGGGCATGGACGGATTCGAAGTCGCCGAAGCCATCAGCGGCTACAGCAAGGGCAGGGATATCCCGATCATCTTCCTGTCCGCCGCCAATACGGATAAGAAGTTCATTACAAAAGGATATACCTCCGGCGGCATCGACTACATCACCAAACCCATCGACCCGGATATCCTCCTGCTGAAGGTGAAGACCTTCTATCGTCTCTATGAGCAGAACCGGGAACTGAATCGGATACAGGCAGACCTGCGGTCGGAGATCGAATTCCGCAAAAAGGTCGAGGATGAACTCCAGGAGGCCATGAAGAATAAGGACGAGTTCATCAGCATCGCCAGCCATGAGCTCAAGACGCCGCTCACGACCATCAAGGCCTATGTGCAGCTCCTCGACCGTTCGATCGCAGGACCCGGTAGCAATAAGATGTTCGTGGAACGCGCCCTGGTCCAGGTCAATAAGCTGGATAGCCTGATCATGGACCTGCTCGACATCTCCCGCATCGAAAGCGGAAAACTGAAGTTCAATAAAAAAGTATTCAATTTCGAGGGGATGTTGTCCAACGCCGCCGAAACGATCCGCCAAACCTACCCGGATTACCGGATCATCCGCAAGGGCCAGGCATCCATCGGGGTCTTCGGCGACGAGATGCGATTGGAACAGGTGATCATAAATTACCTGACCAACGCGGTGAAATACTCTCCCGACAATAAAGAGGTCTATATCGAGACCTCCATCGGACCCGACAATAATCTGATCGTGCTCATCCGGGATTTCGGCATCGGCATCTCCAAGGACCAGCAATCGGATATCTTCAGTAAATTCTACCGCGTAGAGGAGTCGGCCAACCAGTTCCAGGGACTCGGCATCGGCTTATACATTTGCGCCGAGATCATCCGGCGTCATGACGGCCAGTATGGTGTAGAGAGTGAGCCCGGTAAAGGGTCCACCTTTTATTTCTCGATCCCCTTGAATAATTACCCTAATCTATAGATCCATGAGACCTTTCGTCCGCCCCGGCTTACTTCGAAATCTCCAGATCGGATTCGGCCTGTCCCTGCTTCTTCTCATCATCAGCTCCGTGGCCTCTTTCAGCAGCATACAGAACCTGCTGGACAATGCGAGGCTGGTCGATCATACCGATTCGGTCATTAGCAGGTTGGAATATGTCATTTCCTCCGTGAAAGACATCGAGACCGGCCAGCGAGGCTATCTCATTACCGGTGACACGACCTACCTGCAGCCGTATAACGGCGCGGCGCCGAGGGTGCTGGCCTCCATCGACTCGATCCGGCAACATACCTCGGACATTCCGGAGCAGCAGCAAAATGTCGCGGTCCTGCGGGAACTGGTGATCCAAAAGATAAATATCGTCAACCAGACCATCGCTCAAAAAATGACCGACAATATCTTCAACATGGCTGACCTGCGCAAAGGCAAGGAGCTGATGGACCAAACCAGGGATAGGGTCGATAAGATGGTCGATATCGAAAAGGCAGTGCTCGCCCGGCGCACCGTCGAAATGAAAAGATTCGCAACGTATACGCCTGTGCTGATCGTCGTCGCCGCAGTCCTCTCCATCCTGATCATCCTGGTCTTTTATCGCCGGGTCTATCGCGACTACCTGGAACGGTCGGCCCTGTATGCCGAACTGCAAAAAAAGGATGGGGAGATCTCCCGCCGGATCGACATCATTCGCAAAATAGCCGACGAAATATCCGCAGGGCACTACCAAACCCGTGTAACCGATGAACAAAAGGACGGCCTCGGCATTCTATCCGGCTCCCTTAATAAAATGGCCGAATCGCTGGAATATTCCTTCGGCCTGCTATCGGACAAGGAATGGCTGCAGACCGGTATCGCTAAACTGAATGAGGGGATCGTCGGCCAGACACACATGGATACCCTGGCCGGCAGGATCATGACGATCGTGGCGCAATACAGCCGCAGCCTCGTCGGCGCGCTCTACATGCTGGACGGGCCGTCCGGCTCGCTCTTGCTGGCCGGAGGATTTGCCCTGGAGATGGACAAGGCCCGCCGGACGCTGAAAGCAGGGGAGGGCCTCCCCGGACAAGCCGCGCTCGATGGCAGGCCCATCCTGGCGCAGGATCTGGAACCCTCCCAATGGGTCATCAGTTTTGCCGCGGGGAACATCCGGCCCGCGGCGATGATCGCCTTTCCCGTTTTTTATGAAAAGAAGGTGATGGGCGTGATCGAACTGGGCACGCTCGGGACCTATTCCCCCCGGGATCTGGATTTCTTCAATGGGATCGCGGAAAATATCGGTACCGCCATCAATAGCGTCCAGACCCGCATGCGCCTCCAGGAACTGCTTGAGGAGACACAGGCCCAAACGGAAGAGCTCCAGGCGCAGCATACCGAAATGGAATCGCTGAACAGCGAGCTGGAGACGCAGGCGGAAAAATTGCAGGTTTCCGAGGAGGAATTGAAAGTGCAGCAGGAGGAGCTCCAGCAGACCAATGAGGAGTTGGAAGAGAAGACCCGCTCGCTCGAAGAGAAGAACCACCTGATCCTGGTCAGGAACCTCGATATTCAAAAGAAGGCCGAAGACCTGGCGACCAGCGCCAAATACAAATCCGAGTTCATGGCCAATATGTCGCATGAGCTGAGGACGCCGCTCAACTCCATTCTGCTTCTGTCCAGGTTGCTGGCCGATAATACGGGGGATAGCCTTTCCCCGGAGCAGGTCGAATACGCCCGGGTCATCCAGAATTCCGGCCAGGGGCTGCTCCAGCTGATCGACGAGATCCTCGACCTTTCCCGGATAGAGTCCGGCAAGCTTCAGCTCGAGTATTCCCTCGTGCCCGTGGCAGAGATCATCGAGGACATGCGCATGCTATTCGTTCCCATCGCCAAAGACAAGGGCGTGGAATTGAATTTTATCATGGCGGAAGGGGCGCCCGCTCAATTGGAAACCGACAAGATGAGGCTGGAGCAAATTCTTAAGAACCTGCTTTCGAATGCTTTCAAGTTCACGCCGAAGGGACATATCAGCGTCCGCGTTTCCCCGTCGGACACGCATAAGAATTTCATCGATTTTTCCGTATTGGATACCGGCATCGGGATTCCGAAGGAAAAGCACGAGCTGGTCTTCGAAGCCTTCCAGCAGGCCGACGGCTCTACCCGAAGGCAGTATGGCGGTACCGGCCTTGGATTGTCCATCAGCCGGCAGCTGGTCAGATTGCTGGGCGGCGAAATTACCCTGGTAAGCGAGCCCGGCGAAGGTTCCGAATTCCGCATTTCAGTCCCCCGGTTCCGGTCTGACGCGGCGGCCCCTTCCGGCACAATGACCCCTTCCGGCACAATGACCCCTTCCGACACGAGGACGCCCCTCTCTTCACTTACTCCGCTATATACGCTCTCGGACATACCGCCGGACATACCGGACGACCGGAATGCATTGGCGCCCGGGGATAAGGTGCTGCTGATCGTGGAAGATGATACCAACTTCGCCCGTACCCTGCTCGACTTCAGTCATAAGAAGGGGTATAAGTGCGTCGTCGTGGTCCGCGGAGATGCCGCGGTGGCGGCGGCCAAGACCTATGATCCCCATGCCATCCTCCTGGACATCCAGCTGCCCATGCGCAGCGGCTGGGACGTCATGGACGACCTGAAGAAGGATCCCCTTACGCGCCATATTCCCGTGCACATCATGTCGTCTTTCGAAGTGAAAAAGGAAAGCATCGCCAAGGGCGCCATCGATTTCATGGCCAAACCCATGTCGGAACAAAACATGGACACCGTCTTCCAGAAGATCGACTATGCCCTGCACAGGGGCCCGAAGAAAGTGCTCATCGTGGAAGACAATGCCAAACATGCCAGGGCGCTCTCTTTTTTCCTGAGCAACCATCAGGTGCATACCGAGATCACCGATACGATCGAAGGGAGTGTGAAGGCCCTGGCAAAGCCCGGGGTACAAGGCGTTATCCTCGACATGGGCATCACCGACGAACAGGCCTATGAGACCCTGGGCCGCATCAAGCAGACCCCGGACCTCGAACAGATCCCGGTCATCGTGTTCACCAGTACCAGTATTTCGAAAGGGGAGGAGATGAAGCTCCGCCAGTACGCCGATTCCATCGTGGTCAAGACGGCTCATTCCTACCAGCGGATACTGGACGAAGTGTCCCTGTTCCTTCACCTGGTGGACGAAAGCAAGGAGGGGCCGGGCGGACCGGTTTCATCGGCCAGACTGAGCAATATCGACGAGGTGCTGCGGAATAAACTGGCCCTTATCGCCGACGATGACGTTCGAAATATCTTCGCCCTGACCAAGGCCCTCGAAACGCATAAAATGCATGTCGTGTCCGCGATGGATGGCAGGGAGGCCCTGCTGACCCTCGAAGAGGGCAAACAGCCCGTGGACATCATTCTTATGGATATGATGATGCCCGAGATGGACGGCTATGAGACGATTGCCCGCATCAGGCAGATACCCCGGCTGAAGCAGATCCCCATTATCGCCGTGACCGCCAAAGCCATGGCCGGCGACCGGGAGAAATGCATCCGCGCCGGCGCATCGGATTATATCACCAAACCGGTCGACATCGATCAGCTCATGTCCCTGATGCGGATATGGCTGTATGAGAAATGAGCGCATGCGTTCGATGACTTAATATGCTTTCGATCATTCAATATGAAGAGCTCGAGATCCTGCTGAACGATCTCGACACCCGGTACGGGTACGACTTTACCGAATATTCGAAGGCATCCCTTCAACGCAGGGTGCAGCGCCTGTTTGCGGCCGATAAGTTCCCCAGCTTTGCCGAATTCCGCTATCGCCTCAGGCATGACCCGCATTATTTCAGACGCTTCGTCGAGGAGATTACCGTCAACGTGACCGAGATGCTTAGAGACCCCGCTTTCTACCGGGTGCTCCGTACCGTCATACTGCCCGTCCTCGCCACCTACCCGTTCATCCGGATCTGGCATGCAGGCTGTTCGACAGGCGAAGAAGTGTATTCCATGGCCATACTGCTCAAAGAGGCGGGGATCCTCCACAAGTCCCTGCTATACGGAACCGATATCAACCCGCAGGTCATCGAAAAGGCCCGGAAAGGCATCTTTCCGATGAGCCAGATGCAAAAGTATTCGGAGAATTATATCCTGTCCGGCGGCCTGAAGGACTTTTCAAGCTACTATACCGCCAACTATCACCTGGCCAGGTTCGACGCTGCCCTCGGTGAAAAAATGGTCTTTTCCACGCACAACCTCGCGGCCGATTCGTCCTTTAATGAATTTCAATTGATACTTTGCCGCAACGTGCTGATCTACTTTGAAAGAGATTTGCAAAACAAGGTGCTCAACCTTTTTGATACCAGCCTCGAGAATCTGGGATACCTGGCCCTCGGCGCCAAGGAGTCCATTCGGTTTTCCCCTCTCGATAGCCGGTACAGGCAGGTAGGCAGGGAAAAAATCTGGAGGAAGGGGCTATGAGCAACAATCGCTTGATCGTGATCGGCGGATCGGCAGGCAGCCTGCACGTGATGTTCGATCTGCTGTCGGGCCTGCGGCCCGGTTTCCCCGACGCCGTGTTGATCGTGCTCCATCGCAATACCCAATCGGATACGGGGCTGGAGGAACTGATGTCCGCAAAGACGGGACTGCCTTGCAAGGAGGTCGAAGAAAAAGAGCCTGTCCTGCCCGGGATCATCTATCTCTGTCCCCCGGACTACCACGTGCTGATCGAAAAGCAGCACACCTTCTCCCTTGATTATTCGGAGCGCGTGAATTTCAGCCGACCCAGTATTGACGTGACCTTCAAATCGGCGGCCTTGGCCTACGGTGAATCGCTGACGGCCGTCCTGCTGTCCGGCGCAAATGCCGATGGGGCAGGGGGCCTGGAATTTGTTAAACAGCAGGGTGGGCTGACCGTGGTGCAGGACCCCTCCACGGCCGAAGTATCCTTCATGCCTGAATACGCGATCGCGAGAGGAAAGATAGATCTTGTTCTGCGGGCGGAAGATATGCCCGCCGTCATTTTTGGCCCGCGCCCCGTCTGATCGCGTCCCCGCCTGATCTCGCCCGGCCCGCCCCGTTAATTGACATGCGCAGTATCCGAGACGGCCTGACTGACGATCGCTTCCAACTCGCTTATGTCGAAGGGTTTCTGAAGATAGTAATCGGCCCTTGCGGCCTCCGCCAATTGGCTGACGTTGCTGTTGGCGCTGAAAAAGATCACCGGGATGTCCTGGAATTCGGTTTCACTCTTGAGCATCCGGGTGGCTTCGACGCCACCGGGACCCGGTATCCAATTGTCCATGAGGATCACGTCGGGCTTGAAAACCCGTACCCGATCGGGAAGCTGGGTTGAATTATTGAGCGTGGACACCTCATAGCCCTTTCTCTTCAGAACAATGGTACAGATCTGAAGGATGTCGGGGTCGTCGTCCAATATAAGTACACGTTTCTGCATGGTCTGGAATTACCGTAAACTACATAAAAATCCGTGCCATTCAGTAAGACCCCCGCCATCTTACCCGATCCCCGCTATCTTACCCGCGCTCCCGGGAACGCTCCCTCGGAAAGAATAGCGGCTTCAGGGTGAACCATCCCAATGCGGGGAAGAAATGCATCGGCACGACCAGGCCGGGAAACAGTTCAGGCGCCTCGATATCGAGGGGCAACTTTGCCCCAAAGGCGCCGATCAGCGTCGCAAAGCTCAGGATCACGAACAGGAAATTGAATACGATCTCGCCCCGCTGCTTCAGCCACTTGTCCAATATCCAGTAGCCGATCGCCGCCAGGACGCCGCCCGCCAGGCTGGCCACCATGATCCCTGCGGGCTTGGCTACACGGGAAAAGTCGGCGCCCAGCGAAGAATGATATACGCGGGCATACGCCAGGGAAACCAGCCCCGCCAGCAATCCCGAAACGATGCCCAGTCCCAATGCTCTTTTGAACATGCTGCTGATTTTAGATTTCTGTCCTGCACGGCCGATCGGCTCGTCGCCCAACATGCCGCCCTTATTTCTTCGTGACCGGTACCGACACGTCGACCTTGATCTGTTCGGCCACATCCCCGCCGGGCTTTCCGATGGAAAAGTCGCTGCGGTTTATCGCACAGCTGCCCGCAAAGACCCCGCCTTTCGGCGTTCGCTGGAACGTAAAGGGGATCGATACCGGCTTTTTTACGCCATGCATCTCCAGCGTCCCCGTTACCGAAAATCCGGACGCCGTTTTGGCGATCTTCTCGGACGTATAATGGATCGTCGGGTACCTGGCCGCATCGAACCACTCATCGCTCTTTGCATGCTTGTTCTGCAACCCGTTCCCTGTATTGATCGAATTGACGTCGATGGTCATGTCGAACTGCGACGCGGCAGGATTTTGTTCATCGAAAGCGATCTTGCCCGAAACGGTCTTGAATACCCCGGACACATCCGGGCTGGAGAAGGCGATCGAATACCCCTCCGCAACCTGCCACTCCTGGATGGCGACGAACGTAAAAGCGCTTCCCGCCAGGATGAGCAAGGCCAGGATCGGGTACAGGTACCCGATCCGCCTTGACCTGATCCATTCATTGATCGTTGGCCTCATGATCTTAGTCTTTTGTAAATTCAGTGAGTGCATTCAACGCGACTTCGTCGCCCAGGAAATTGGACGGCATCGACGGCGCAATGCCGAAATCCGAACGCTTGATGACCCCCGTCACCTTGAAGCCCGCTACCTGCTTCTTGGTCATCGGATGGGTAATGGTGCCATTAAATACGACGTTCAATACGACCGGCTTGGTCACCCCATGCATGGTCAGGTTGCCTTCGAGACGGTAATTCTTGTCGCTGATCTTCTTGAAAGAGGTGCTCTTGAAACTGAGCGTGCCATATTTGGCGGCGTCGAAGAAATCGGGGCTCTTCAGATGGGTGTTCCGCTGCTCGTTGAACGTATTGATGCTGTTCACGTCGGCAGTCAGCTCGATCACCGCGTCGGACAGATCGGGGGCCGAAGAAGTGATCTTCGCGTCCACGCTGGTGAAACTCCCGTCGATCTCGGAGATACCCAGGTGGCCGATGCCGAAATTAAGTTGGGAATGCGCTTTATCGATGCTCCAGGTTTGTGCGAAACCTGCACCGGCAAAAAGGAATAAGGCCGCCAAAGCGATAGTGATCTTTTTCATTGTAACTGATTGTTTGATTGTTTATTGAATTGTGATAAATAAAATTTTACTTTAACTTTCGATCCCTTTTATGAAACTGTCCAGTACGTCCTTCAGCACCATTTCCGACAGCCCCTGATGGGATCCCCCCTTCCCAAGCATGTTGATCGACACCAGGCCGTGCAACATCGACCAGAAAGATTGAAATTTAAGGAACGGATTCACTTCCTCCTTCCGCTCAGGCGGGGTCAACGCCTTGATGCTGCCGGTGATCGCTTCATTGAAATCCGCCATCTCCGGGATCTTCCGGACCGCCTCGCAGGTGGGAATGCCCAGCCCGAACATGAGCTGGTAATACTCCCGGTTCAGAAAGGCAAAACTCCAGTAGGCATGCCCCATGGCGACGATCTCCTCCCTCGGCCCCGGCTGCCCGGCCTTTGCCTCGACCATTTTTTCAACAAGTGATTGGAAGCCTTTTCTGTTGAATTCCAACAAGATGGCGTCCTTATTTTCAAAATGACTATAGATGACCGGCACGCTGTATTCAATGGCATCGGCAATCTTCCGGATCGTCAGCGATTGCCATCCTTCCGTTACGACCAAATCCCAGGCCGAATCCAGGATGCTGGTCCGCACCTCGTCTTTTTGCCGCTGTTTTCGCTCGGTGATGCTCATTATTATATCAACGTTATTTTAAGTAACAACGTTAGCAAAACTAAAATGTTTACGGGAAAGAACAAATTTTATTTTGGCAGGAAGCTCTCTTGGGGGGAGACTATTCGGGATCCCGGGACCTCACGGAAGATTCCCGTACGATCAGGTCCGAACGAACCGTGATGTTATTGGTTCGGTTGATATTGCTCAGGCCCTTCAAATGACTGATCAGGTTTCTGGCGGCGATCTCCCCGATATCCTTGCCGGGATAATCGATCGTAGTCAGGGTGGGCTCGATCAGCTTGCAGATGGGATCATTGTTGAATCCGACGAAGGCGATCGTGTCCGGGATCGAGATGCCATGCTGTCTCAGCGTTCGCATGCAAAAGGCGGCAACAAAGTCGCTCGTGACGAAAACCCCGTCCGGCCGGGGATTCATTTGGAGGATCTTCATGGCCGCATCCATCGCGGCTCTTTCGCTGTGATCGTCGATGATGAGCAGATCGTCAGAAAACTCGAGTTTGTGTTCGGCCAACGCCTTCCGGTACCCTTCATACCGTTGGGAATACACGTTCCTGTTCAGGCTTGCCGTTACATGGACGATCCGCTTGCACCCCTGTTGGATCAGGTGCTGCGTCGCAACATAACCGCATTTTACATTGTCGATCACGACAGCCGTCGAATTCTCCTCCTGTTCGACCCGGTCGAAGTAAACGACCGGCACATTCCTTTCGGCAAATGCCCTGAAATGCTCGAGGTCCATGGTTTCCAGGGAGAGCGAGGAAATGACGCCATCGACCCGCCTATGGAACAGGTTCTTCGCATTGGCCACTTCCTTGACGTAACTCTCCGAGGAATGGGCGATCAAAATATCGTAACCGGCTTCCGTGGTCACCCGCTCGATGCCCGCGAGGACGGAATTGACGAAGTTGCTGTTTAATTGGTGAACAATGACGCCGATGGTCTCGGACTGCTGCTGGCGAAGGCTCCGGGCGGTCAGATTGGCGCTGTAACCCATCTTTTCAGCCGTCTCCACGATCCTCTTCTTTGTCTTTTTGCCTATTTCCGGGCTGTCCTGAAGCCCCCGGCTGACGGTAGAAGCAGCCAGGTTGAGCTTCTTTGCAATATCATAGATCGTAATGCCTTTTGACTTTTTCATACCGCTGGCCGATTGGCTGGTAAAGCTAAACGAAATATTTTTTAAAAAGTTTACGAAATCGATTGCGTAATTCAAATTTGTTATTAATTTCGGCTAACGAATGCTAAAACTAACCTGCCATCAAACATTGAGCGATCGAACGATAAATACTATACAATCCACTCCATTTTTTTGCATGATCTCGTCCGGGCAAAGCAAGAGGCTTGCCTGGACTAACCTATGTAAATACCTGATCTGCCACCCATTGAAAGCCAAACCAATTCAAAACTCGGTTCTAAATGAGATTTTAGCTTGCTGCTAGTAAACAATTTCAAAAAACATGTTTATGAAATTTTCGGTTACGCATCCATCTCCACAGGCGTCAACCTCCAATGGCCTGCTTTTGAGAAAATGGAAAATGATCGTCTTGCTGCCGTTCCTGGCGGCCATCCTTGCTTTGCCTGCCCTTGCCCAGGAGAAGATCCTGGTAAAAGGTCACATCGTAAATGACAAGGCCCAACCCGTGGTCGGCGCATCGATCCTGGTAAAAGGAACAACGACCGGTACCACAACCAATGCGAACGGCGATTTCGAGATCAGCGCTCCGCCCCGGGGAGTATTGGTCATCTCCTCCGTAAACTACCCAACACGGGAAGTACCGATCAGCGGCCAGACAACGATTAACCTGACCATGATCCCCAGGTCGTCGGACCTGGACCAGGTGGTCGTCATCGGTTATGGCACCCAGCGCAAAGCGGATGTGACCGGATCGACCGTATCGTTGGGTGGCGAAACGCTAAACGAGATAAAAGCCCCCAACATCTTCCAGCAGATGCAAGGCAGGGCGGCCGGGGTGGATATCGTGACCAACAGCACCCAGATCGGCTCGACCCCCGACATTAAGATCCGGGGCAACCGGTCCCTTACAGGGAACAATAACCCCCTGATCGTCGTAGATGGAATGGCCTACGGAGGCAATCTGGACGATATCAACCCGGATGATATAGCGAACGTAGATATCTTGAAAGACGCTTCCGCCACGGCCATCTATGGCTCCCGCGGATCTAACGGCGTCATTATTATTTCCACGAAACACGGAACCCCCGGCAAACCCATTACCAGCTACAATGGCTATATCGGCCAGGTGAATACGATCGGTACCTACCGGCTCTTCACCGGAAAGGAATACGCCCAATTCAAGGCGGACGCAGCGGTAGGCAATTCGAACGTGGCAGGCGCAAACCAATATGCGCTCACTACGACGGAACAGGCCAATCTCGCAGCAGGGGTAAACACGGACTGGCAAAAATTATTGCTGAAGACCGGCATCCGGACAAGCCAGGACCTCGGCGTACGCGGCGGTAACGAACGCACTACCTATTTCTACGGCCTGGGCTATTACCGCGAGACAGGCGTCATTCACGACCAGGAATTGAATCGCTTTTCCTTCAATGCCAATCTCGATCACAAACTATCCGAACGCATCAAGGTCGGGTTTACCAGCTTTAATACCCTGGTTCGGTCCAACCGCATCGGCACGGACGCGTACGGATCGGCGGAGAGGCTCAGCCCCTTGTTCAAACCCTATAACGCCGATGGGACGATCAACAAATTCCCCGCTCTCGATCAAAGCCAGGATGCGCAGCAGATCAACCCGCTGACCTCCATCGGAAATAACGATCTCATCAAGGCCGCATCGAGAAGATTGCAATTGCAGGACAATTTTTACGCCGAGGTGAAGATCCTGAAGGATCTGAAGTTCAAGACCACCTTCGGCTTCGGCTGGTCACAAACACTGAACGATAACTATACCGGGCCGAATACGGTGTTTAATACCAACGCGAATGACGCGGGAGCCGGCATTAGCCAGGCCAACGCCGAAGGTTGGCAATACACGGTAAACAACTCCTTCGAGTACAATCATACCTTCGCGGAAAAGCATAAGCTGACCTTCCTGGCCCTGCAGGAGATCCAAAAGAACCATTTCCAGTCACAGACATTCAACGGCACGGGCGTGCCGGCCGATTTCATCCAGGATTATAACTGGCAATTGGTCAATACCATCAACCCCGCCGGCGGTCAATATAACGAATCGGCGTTGATCGGCTACATGGGCCGGGCACTCTATTCATTTAATGATAAATATTTGCTGACAGCGACAATCAGAACGGATGGCGCGTCTGTGCTGGCGACGGGCCACCAGTGGGTGACCTATCCGGCCGTAAGCCTGGGATGGAACCTGGGCAAGGAAGATTTCCTGAAGGACACGAAGTTCCTTTCCAACCTGAAACTGAGGGCGGGCTGGGGTATCAGTTCGAACGCGGGGATCAATCCCTATACCACCCTGGGCAGCCTCACGTCCAACTTCTATAATTTCGGTCAGGGCACCACGCCGGGCGTAAACTATGTCAATGGTTACACCATCAATACCGCGCCGAATCCGAACCTGACCTGGGAAAGAACGGCAGGGTTGAACATCGGTGTCGATTTCGCCTTCTTTAACAACCGGCTCTATGGTTCACTTGACTACTACTCGACCCGAACCAGCGATATCCTGCTGCAGAAAAGCCTCCCGACCAGCGTGGGCGTGAATTCGCAATTGACCAACGCAGGCAAAACGAAATCGTATGGGTTGGAGCTTGCACTCGGCAGCGTGAACGTTCGGACACGCGACTTCACCTGGCGCACCGACTTCGACGCCTTCTTCAACAGGGAGCAGATCGTGGCGCTGCAACATAACCTCCAGCAGGACCTGGGCAACGGTTGGTTCGTCGGACAGCCCATCTCGGTCATATATGATTATAGGAAGCTCGGCATCTGGCAGACCGGCGACGCGACCCAGGCCGCCGTCTACGGCGTCAAACCGGGTGATATCAAGATCCAGGATTTGAATAAGGACAATGCGGTCACCGCCGCCGACAGACAGATCATCGGCAACTTTCAACCGAAACTGGTGGCCGGGTTGACCAACCACTTGGAATATAAGAATATCGACCTCAACTTCGTACTCTTCGGCCGGTTCGGCCAGACCGTGGTCGTCACGTACTTATCGGCAGACGGCGGCGGCGCTGGTTATCCCTTCTTCATGAACAGCCGCGTGGAGCAATTCAAAGTGAATTACTGGACCCCGACCAATCCGACGAATGATTTCCCCCAGCCGGACGCCGGCGTGGATGGTCAGAAGTTCACCTCTACGCTCACCTATCGCGATGGCTCCTTCATCAAGATCCGCACCATCGACCTGGGATACAACTTCTCCGGCGGGGTGCTCAGGAAGGCGGGCATTCAATCGTTGAGGGCCTACATATCTGCACAAAACCCTTTCATTCTCTGGGCGCCGCTTAAGAGTTCAGGTTTGGGTCTGGATCCGGAAGGCAATGGAACCAATGTCAACAACGCGGCGATCACCACGCAGGGCGGTGGCGCTGTAGCCGTACCCACCCGCGCGATCCTGGTGGGGGCCGGCGTTCCGCCGACTCGTCAGATACTTTTTGGAGTAAATCTGAAATTCTAATCTATTAAAACGATAAGATAATGAAGACGAAATTAAAGATATACAGCCTCTTGCTTGCCGCGACGCTCTTTGCGGCCGGCGGGTGTAAGAAACTGTTGCAGGA
>JAUZNZ010000040.1 GCA_030706735.1 Bacteroidota bacterium
CCGCACCTACAGGATTTCTTCAGAATGCCCCTCTAGCTTGCGCGTGCACGACCATTCGTTCACCATAAATCATTCATCACCTAATCATCCAGCCATGTCAAGTCATCCAGCCATACGACGTCCCTTGTTCTTCGCTCTCGCCGCCCCCATTTTCGCCGCCCTGATTTGCCTGACCGGTCGCCCGGCTGCGGCACAATCGCCTGCGGGGTACCATGTCAGCAAGACATTCAAGATCGCCAGTCCCGGCGGATGGGACTATATCGCCGCAGGTCCCGACAAACGACTCTATGTCTCGCACGGAACGCAGGTGAATATCCTGGACGAGCGGACGGGTGATTCATTGGGATTCATCCCCAATACGACGGGCGTCCATGGGATCGCCTTCGATGGCGCAGGGAAGGGCTATACCAGCAACGGCCGCCTGAATACGGTAACCGTATTCGATCTCAAAACGACGGCCGTCCTGCAACAGATCGCCACGGGCCAGAATCCCGACGCGATCATGTACGACACGTATTCAAAACGCATCATCACCTGCAATGGACGCAGTCATGACCTGTCGGTCATCGATCCCGCCACGGCGCAGGTGGTGGCTACCATTGCCCTTGAAGGCAAGCCCGAGACGGCCGTTTCGAATGGGACGGGCAGGATATTTGTCAATATCGAGGACAAGAGCCGGATCGCCGTCGTGGATATCGGCGCAGGCAAGATCGTCGACAGCTGGTCCATCGCACCCGGCGAAGGTCCGACCGGACTCGCCATCGATACCAAAACGAATCGTCTGTTTGCCGGCTGCGACAAGATGCTCATCGTCGTGGATGCAACAAATGGCGCCATCGTCGATAAGCTGCCCATCGGAGACGGATGCGACGGCGTCGGCTTCGATAGCAATCTCAAGCTGGTTTTCGCCTCCTGCGGCGAAGGCAAGCTGTCGGTCATCAAAGAAGAATCCGCGACCTCTTTTAAGTCCCTCGGCGACGTACCCACCAAACGCAGCGCACGCACGGTTGCCGTCGATGAGACGACGCACGAGGTCTTTCTGCCGGCTGCCGATACGGAACCTGCCGCCGCCGGGCAGCGTCCCAAAGTAATCCCCGGCACGTTCCAGGTGCTGGTGGTCAGCAGGGGGAAATAGCGCCCGCAAACCTTCATAACATGCCCTATATCCGTTTTTTGTATTAAATTGTACTACATACAAAAAATGGCCATGCGCGATAGTAAATACGGGCTTCTCAGGAATTTCATCAATGGACAGTTTGTGGACGCAGCCCCCGGACGGACCATGCCGGTGATCTCGCCCGGCGACGGGTCCCTCCTGGCGGACATGCCTTGTTCATCGGCTACCGATCTGAACATCGCCGTGGCCGCCGCACAAGCGGCATTCCCCAAATGGAGCCGCATGCCCATCAAGGAGCGCGTGCAGGTCTTTTTCCGCTACAAATATTTGCTGGAAAAGAACCTGCAGGAGTTGGCCGCCCTGGTCAGTGAAGAGAATGGCAAGACCATGGGCGAGGCCATCGCCGAGGTCGAGAAATGCATCGAGCTCACCGAGTTCGCCACCTCCCTTCCCCAACTGGTGACGGGCGAAGTGCTGGAGGTCAGCCGGGGCGTCGAATGCCGCACCGAGCACGTTCCCCTTGGCGTCGTCGCCTCCATCGTTCCCTTCAATTTCCCCGCCATGGTGCCCAACTGGACCATCCCCAATGCGCTGGCGCTGGGCAATTGCATGATCATGAAACCCTCCGAAAAGGTGCCCATCAGCGTGACCCGGATCGCTGTCCTGCTGAAGGAGGCGGGACTTCCGGATGGCGTGTTCAATATTGTCAACGGAGACAGCGAGATCGTTCAGGAGATCTGCGACCATCCGGCCATCGAGGCCGTCTCCTTCGTCGGCTCGACAAAAGTGGCCAAACTCGTCTATCAGCGCGCAACACAAAGCCTGAAGCGATGCCTGGCGCTGGGCGGCGCAAAGAACCACCTGCTCGTATTGCCGGACGCCAAACCGGATATGACCGCCCAGAACGTCGCCGCCTCGATGAGCGGCTGCGCGGGACAGCGTTGCATGGCGGCTTCGGCCATGGTGGCGGTAGGCCAGGTGGATTCCATCGTCGATAAGATCTGTGAGGAGGCGCGCAAGATCGTTCCCGGCAAGAACCTGGGCGCGGTCATCAATAAGGAATCCAAAGAGCGTATAGAACGATATATTACGGAAGCCGAACAGCAGGGCGCGCGCATCCTCGTCGATGGCCGCGGCGCAAAGGTGGCCGGAAAGGAAAACGGCACCTACGTCGGTCCGACCGTGATCGATCATGTGCAACCCGGCATGGCCGTGGCCGTGGAAGAGATCTTCGGACCGGTGATCAGCATTATGCGGGTCGACACCCTGGACGAGGCGTTGGAGATCGAGAACTCCAGCTCATACGGGAACGCCGCCTCCGTATTCACCCAGAATGGCGGCTACGCCCGATATGTGATCGACAGGGCCAGCGCGGGCATGATCGGCGTAAATGTCGGCGTGCCCGTTCCCCGCGAACCCTTTTCCTTCGGCGGCTGGAACGAAAGCAAATTCGGCGTCGGAGATATCACCGGCAAAAGTTCCATCGAGTTCTGGACACGCCTGAAAAAGAGCACCGTGAAATGGAATCCCGAGGCCGGCGTGAACTGGATGAGCTAGCGCGCCCGCCCTCCCAACCGTCCCATCCGATCAATACCAAAATCATTATACCATGCCCGAAAAAGCCACACTATCCGAAGCGCAGGAGATTATTCAGGATAACCTGGACTACACCCTGTTTTCCTGGAGCAAGCAAAAAGGGATCGCACCCATTGCTGTGCGGCATGCCGAAGGAGTTTACCTCTATGATTATGACGGCAAGCGCTACCTCGACTTTTCCTCCGGTCTCATCAACGTGAATATCGGACACGGGAACCAGCGGGTGACCGACGCCGTCGTACGCCAGATGCAAGAGGTCTGCTATGTCACGCCCAGCTGCGTCACCAGGGCCCGCGGCGAATTGGGCAAACGGCTGGCGGAGATCACGCCTGGCAATCTCAAAAAGACCCTCTTCACCGTATGTGGGGCCACCGCGATAGAGAACGCCGTCAAACTCGCGCGCCTCTACACCGGCCGGCACAAGATCATTGCCCGCTACCGCGCTTTCCATGGCTCCTCCTATGGCGCCATGACGGCGGGCGGAGACCCGCGCAAGCTGCCCGCCGACGCCCAGCAGGCGCCGAATTTCGTGCACGTCGAAGACCCCTATTGCTATCGATGTCCATGGGGTAAAGAGATCACGTCCTGCTCCCGCGAATGCGTGAGCCATATCGAACGCGTCATCGAATTCGAAGGGCCGGAGAACGTCGCTGCCATCCTCATGGAAGGGGAAAGCGGGTCATCAGGCTGCATCAAATACCCGCCCGACTACCTGCAAAAGGTCAGGGCGCTCTGCGATAAGTACGGCATCCTGCTGATCGCCGACGAGGTCATGAGCGGCTTCGGACGGACAGGCAAATGGTTCGCCTCCGAACTGCATGGCATCGTCCCCGATATGATCGCTACCGCCAAAGGCATCACCGCCGGCTACCTGCCGCTGGGCGCCCTGATCGTGACCGATAAGATCGCCGATCATTTCAACGACCGGGTGCTTTGGCTCGGCCTGACCTATTCCGCCCATCCCGTGGCCTGCGCCGCAGGCGTGGAAGTACTGAAGATCTACGAGGACGAGAACCTGATCGAAAATTGCGCCGAAATGGGCCGCTATGTGGAGAAGCGCGTCGCAGAACTCAGGAAGATCCATCCCTGCATCGGTGATTTCCGCAATACCGGCCTGCTCGGTTGCCTCGAATTGGTCAAGAACCGGACGACGAAGGAGCCGATGGCGCCATTCAATGCCAAGCCCGAAGAGATGGCCGTCATGAACCAGGTCGCGGGTAAATTAAAACAGTTGGGCATGTATGCCTTCGTTCGCTGGAACTATGTGTTTATCGCCCCGCCACTGAGCATCACAAGAGATCAAATCGACGAAGGACTCGCCATCATCAGCGAGGCGTTGCGCATCGCCGATGCACAGGTCAATGATTAAACCGCTTTATGCCGATGAACCCAATGCCCGATCGATCACCCGCCAATTCCTTATACAGCGAGGACCTCGCGCCGATACCCCTGTCCAAACGGACCTGGACGACCTGGAACTACGCCGCGCTTTGGATCAGCATGAGCCTCTGCATTCCCACCTATATGCTGGCCAGTTCGCTGATCGGCGGGGGAATGAACTGGTGGCAGGCCATCGGGACCATCTTCCTCGGGAATTCGATCGTACTCATACCCATGATCCTGAACGGACGCGCCGGCGCGAAATACGGCATACCCTTTCCCGTTTTCGCCAGGGCCAGCTTCGGCGTCCGAGGCGCCAATCTGCCCGCCATGCTCCGCGCCATCGTGGCTTGCGGCTGGTTCGGCATTCAAACCTGGATCGGCGGCTTTGCCCTCTACCAGATGCTGCGACTCTGGATCCCTTCCCTCGAACGCCTTGCTCCGGTATTCCCGGCGTCCTGGGGATTGGCTACCGGCCCGGCGATCTGCTTCCTCCTGTTCTGGCTGCTGAATATGTGGGTCGTCTGGCTCGGCGTGGACAGCATCAAAAGACTCCTCGTGTTCAAGGCGTTCTTCCTTCCCCTGGCGGCATTGGCCTTGTTGTACTGGGCGATCAGCCATGTGCACGGCGGTCTGGGGCCCGTCCTGGCACAGCCTTCGAAATTCAATTCTCCCGGCGCCTTCTGGGCCTTCTTCATGCCGGGACTCACCGGCATGGTGGGCTTCTGGGCGACGCTCTCCCTGAATATTCCCGATTTCACCCGCTATGCCGTGAACCAGCGGGCACAGGTCAGGGGCCAGGCGATCGGCCTCCCCCCATCGATGACCCTATTCGCCTTCATCGGAGTGGTCGTCACCTCGGCGACGACGATCATCTACGGTACCACCATCTGGGACCCGGTCGTACTGGCCGGTAAGTTCGACAGCAAGATCCTCGTCAGCCTCGCCATGATCGCCGTGACGATCTCGACCCTCGCCACCAATATCGCCGCCAATATCGTCAGCCCGGCCAATGACTTCGCTAACCTTTCTCCTTCCCGCATCAGTTTCCGGACCGGCGGCCTGATCACCGGGATCGTCGGCATCCTGATCTTCCCCTGGAAATTGGTGGCCGATCCCGGAGGATATATCTTCACCTGGCTTGTCGGCTATTCCAGCCTGCTCGGACCCGTGGGCGGCATCATGATCGCAGACTATTATTTCAGACGTCGACAGGAGTTATCTGTTGACGATCTGTATAGTACACAAGGTATTTATCATTTTACAGGAGGCATTAACTATACCGCGATCGCTTGCCTCCTGCTGGGGATCGCGCCGAATATCCCCGGATTTCTGACGACCGTTGGCCTGGTTGGCCACGACAGCTTTCCCCTATGGATGCAAAACATCTATAGTTATGCCTGGTTCGTCGGGTTCCTGCTGTCCGGAGCGAGCTATACCCTCTTGTCCAAAACCTACAAAATGAAGTTCAACTATGCCTCTGCTGATTAAAGAAGGCCGGGTCATCACGGTTTCGGATGATTTCATCGGCGACGTATTTATCGAAGGAGAAACGATTTCCGCGATCGGCCGCGACCTGTCCGGCCGCCTTTCAATTCCCGCCGGTACGACCGTCCTCGATGCGAAGGGCCTCCTGGTCATGCCCGGAGGCGTCGACCCGCACGTTCACCTCGATATGCCGTTCATGGGCACCTTCTCGAGCGATACCCATGAGACCGGCACCAGGGCCGCCCTCTTCGGAGGCACGACGACCGTCATCGATTTCGTTTTGCAGAAGCAGGGTCATACGCTCAAGGAGGCGCTGGCCGAATGGAACGGACGGGCGGAAGGCACGGCCGTCGGAGATTACAGCTTTCACATGGCCGTGACGGATTTCAATCAAACGACCCGGGAAGAGATAAAAGAAATGATCCAGCGGGAGGGCATCACGTCTTTCAAGACCTTCATGGCCTACAAGGGCGCCCTGATGATCGACGACCGCCAAATGGTTGCCCTCATGGAGGAAGTTCGACTCCAGGGTGGTCTCGTCACCGTTCACGCCACCAACGGCGATATGATCGATTACCTGACCGCCAAACACCGGGAGGAGGGCAAGCTCACCCCCTTGTATCATTATCTTTCCCAGCCGGAGGTGACAGAGGCCGAGGCATCGGGCCGCTTTGCCGACATGGCTGACTATACGGGCTGCCCGGGCTATATTGTGCACCTGACCTGTGAAGGGGCGCTTAACGCCGTTCGGGATGCCACCCGCCGGAATCAGCACCTTTTTGTCGAGACCTGCATCCAATACCTGCTCCTGGATGCCTCGCTCTACACGAACGACTTCGAAGGCGCCAAATGGGTCATGAGCCCACCCCTGCGGCAAAAAAAGGACCAGGCAGCGCTCTGGGCCGGCATCAACCAGGGGCTCGTCAACGTCGTGGCCACCGATCATTGTCCGTTCTTCTGGGAGCAGAAGCTGATGGGGGTTAACGATTTTTCGAAGATCCCCAACGGACATCCGGCCATCGAGAACCGCATGGAACTATTGTTTAGCGAAGGCGTTAATAAGGGAAGGATCAGCCTGAACAAGTTTGTCGAAGTGGCTTGTACCAACCCGGCAAAAATATTCGGCATGTTCCCCCGCAAAGGCGTCCTGGCGCCAGGCAGCGACGCCGACATCGTACTCATCGATCCGGATAAACGCCATACCCTGTCCGTCGGGACGCAGCACATGAACGTAGACTACTCCGCCTATGAGGGCTGGGAGTTGACCGGCAAGGTGGAAAAGGTGATCCTGCGCGGCCAGCTCGCCATCGACCGTGGAAAATGCCTGCTACCCAAAGGCTATGGGAAATTCATTCGCCGGGCGAAGGTCAGCGCGATGATCTAACTGCTCAACCAAAAAAATAAATCACTCATGTCGAGAATCATCAAATCAGGTCTTATTCAAATGAGCCTTCCGAAGACGGAAGGCGAAGGAACGATCGAAGAGATCAAGTCAGCCATGGTGCAGAAACATATCCCTTTCATCGAGGCGGCAGGCAAACAGGGCGTGCAGATCCTCTGCCTGCAGGAAATTTTCAATACGCCCTATTTCTGCCCGGGACAGGACCGCTCCTGGTACAAATCCGCCGAAACGGTTCCGGGACCGACAACCGAAATGATGGCCGCATACGCACATAAATACAATATGGTGATGATCGTTCCGATCTATGAGATGGAACAGCCCGGCGTGCTGTACAATACGGCGGCGGTCATCGACGCCGATGGGACCTACCTGGGCAAATATCGCAAGAACCATATTCCGCATACCTCCGGGTTCTGGGAAAAGTTCTTCTTCAAGCCCGGCAATCTCGGCTACCCGGTGTTTCAAACCCGCTACGCGAAGGTCGGCGTATACATCTGTTACGACCGGCACTTTCCCGATGGCGCGCGCTGCCTGGGGCTGAATGGCGCGGAGATCGTTTATAACCCCTCTGCCACCGTGGCCGGGCTCTCCCAATACCTGTGGAAGCTGGAACAACCGGCGCACGCCGCAGCCAATGGCTACTTCATGGGTTGCATCAACCGGGTAGGCGAAGAAAGGCCCTGGAACCTCGGCAGGTTCTACGGCTCATCCTACTTTGTCGACCCCCGCGGCCAGATTATCGCCCAGGCTTCGGAGGACAAGGATGAGCTGCTGGTGGCCAGCTTCGACCTCGACATGATCGAAGAGGTCCGGAGCGTATGGCAGTTCTTCAGAGACCGGCGGCCGGAAACCTATGGAAAACTGACGGAGCTATGACCGCTCCCGATCCAAATGAATGACACATGATATCCAATAACAGACTGACGGCAGAAGAGTACGAACAGAACTTCAGCGACATCCATCCCCCGTTTGAAACCAGGGACGCCGCGCTGGTGGAGGCTAACCGCTGCCTGTTCTGTTATGACGCCCCATGCACCAAGAGCTGCCCGACCCATATCGACGTGCCCAAATTCATCAAGCAGATAGTAACGGACAATATCAGGGGTTCGGCCCATACCATTCTCAGTTCAAACATCATGGGCGGTGGCTGCGCCAGGGTCTGCCCGGTGGAAAAGCTTTGCGAAGGCGCTTGCGTATATAATCTGATGGAAGAGGAAGCCATTTCCATCGCGCGCCTGCAACGGCATGCCACGGAAAGGGCTATCCGCGAAAAATGGCCGCTCTTCAGGCGCAAACCCGCCACAGGCAAAAAGGTGGCCGTCATCGGCGCGGGGCCGGCGGGCCTTAGCTGCGCACACGTTCTCTCCCGCGAAGGCATCGATGTCACCATCTTCGAAAAGGAGAGTAAAGGCGGAGGGCTCATGACCTATGGCATCGCCGCCTACAAGGTCACCCCGCAATTCTGCCAGGAGGAGGTCGACTATATCACGTCCCTGGGCGGCATTCAGATCGAATACGGCCGCGAGCTCGGCCGTCATCTCAGCCTCGATGCCCTGCGCAGGGATTTCGACGCCGTATTTCTGGGCTTCGGCGTGGGGCTGGCCCGGCAGTTGGAGATACCCGGCGAATCCCTGGAAGGCGTAGTGGACGCGATCCGCTTCATCTACGATATCCGCAGCAAAGGCTATCCCACGGTCCCCGTCGGCGACAAGGTCGCGGTGATCGGGATGGGCATGACGGCGATCGACGCCGCCACCCAGGCAAGACGCCTCGGCGCAAAAGAAGTGACGCTGGTTTACCGCCGGACGCAGGAGGAAATGCCCTGTACCGAGGTAGAACTCGATATCGCCAAGTCCGACGGATGCCGCATCGTTTGGCTCGCGACTCCTAAAGAGATCACCGGTTCAGGCGGCAAAGTGACCCAGTTGGTCTGTCGTATCATGGAACTCGGCGATCGCGACGCAAGCGGTCGACGCTCACCGGCCGACACCGGTCAGACCCTGACCCTCGACGTGGATATGGTCATCAAGGCGGCGGGCCAGATCCCCTATTCCGCACTGGTACAGGCGGACGGTCTGGCCAACACAAACGGCAGGATCAGCGCCGACAAACAGGGCGTCACCTCCCTCGCCGGCGTCTTCGCCGGAGGCGACTGCGTAAACGGCGGAAAGGAAGTGGTGGATGCGGTACAGGCAGGAAAGCACGGCGCCGCCGCGATCCTGCAATATTTGAATGTTCCCGTGAATGTTCCCGCTTCGTCCTGAACATTCCCCCGGGGCGGCGCAAATTGACAAACCTAAAAAGCAAACGACATGGCCAATTTACATACGGATTTTCTGGGCATCCACTCCCCCAACCCCTACTGGCTGGCAAGCGCCCCGCCCACGGATAAGAAAATAAATGTCCTGCGCGCTTTCGAAGCCGGATGGGGCGGCGTGGTATGGAAGACACTCGGCAGCCAGGTGAAGAATGTCAGCTCTCGCTACTCCGCCGTGGATTACGAGGGGAGCCGCGTCATGGGCTTCAATAATATCGAGCTCATCAGTGATCGCCCTCTCGACATCAATTTAAAGGAGATAGCGGAATGCGTTCGCCTCTTCCCGGACCGGGCCATGGTCGTCTCCCTCATGGCGGACAATGATCGGAACAGCTGGCATGAGCTGATCAAACAAGTGGAAGACGCGGGAGCGCATGGGCTGGAATTAAATTTCGGTTGCCCCCA
Source organism: Bacteroidota bacterium (assembly GCA_030706735.1). GTDB lineage: Bacteria > Bacteroidota > Bacteroidia > Chitinophagales > Chitinophagaceae > Puia. The sequence continues at coordinate 9,706 of JAUZNZ010000040.1, forward strand.
CGGCATGACCGAGCGAGGCATGGGCGCCGCCGTGGGTCAGGACCCGGAGATCGCCCGCATGGTCGTGGACTGGGTGATGGAGGCGGCCCATATTCCCGTGATCACCAAACTTACGCCGAACGTGCATTCCGTCGTACCCACCGGCCGGGCCGCCGTGGAGGCAGGCACGAACGCCCTTTCCCTCATCAATACCATCCAGTCCGTCACCGGCGTCGACCTCGATACCTTCATTCCCAATCCCAATGTGGGCGGCAAATCGACGTTTGGCGGCTATTGCGGTCCCGCGGTAAAGCCGATCGCTTTGAAAATGCTGACGACCATCACCCAGGATCCCGTCACGTCGAAAGTGCCCGTATCCGGGATCGGCGGCATCAGCACATGGAAGGACGCCGCGGAGTTCATGTTGCTCGGCGCGACCAGCGTCCAGGTCTGTACCGCCGTCATGACGCATGGCTTCCGCATCATCGAGGACCTTTGCGAGGGATTGAATAACTGGATGGATGAAAAAGGATTCACGCGGATCGAAGACTTCATCGGCAAGTCCGTCCCCACCCTGACGCAATGGGAAGAACTGGATATCAACTACCATGTTGTGGCCCGGATCGACCCCGCTAAATGCATTCACTGCGGACTTTGTTACATCGCCTGCGAGGACGCCAGCCACCAGTCGATACGTCTCGACTATGGCAATCCGTACAACACCTATACGATCAAGGAGGAGGAATGCGTCGGCTGCAACCTCTGCAACCTGATCTGCCCCGTTGACGGCTGCATCACGATGGTCGAACAACGAAAAGGCGCGGAATACCTGAACTGGCGGGAATTCCAGCGCCGCGGCCTGCCGCTCAACGATCATTGACCCTTACCCGGCCGGTCGCCCGGCCACCCTATTTCTTCACCGAGAATTTATAGACCGTTTCCGATTGGTAATCCTGCTTTGGCTTCAGCTCCGTGGACGGGAACGAGGGTTGATTCGGAGAATCGGGGAAATGCTGGGTCTCGAGGCAGATCGCGCCGCGATGATCGTCCCTTTTTCCATTTTTCAGGGGGTTCATTCCGTTTAAGAAATTACCACTATAAAATTGTACGCCGGGTTGATCGGTATACACATCCATGACGATGCCGCTCAGGTCGCCCGTCACCGTGACGGCATGGTTCAGTCCGCCCCCTTTGTTCGGGTTTAATACGAAATTGTGATCATACCCTTTTCCGTATTTCAATTGCCGGTTGTCCGAATCGATCCGCGCGCCGATCGCAGTGGGCTGCCGGAAGTCGAATGGCGTGCCCGCCACGGGTTCGATCTTTCCCGTAGGGATCAGCGTGGAATCGACAGGTGTATAATGATCCGCATTGATTTGCAGGAGATGATTATTGATCGTGCCGTTGCCCTGGCCATTCAGATTGAAGTAGGCATGGTTGGTCAGGTTCAGGACCGTCGCTTTGTCGGTGCTGGCCCGGTAGTCGATCTTGAGCTCATTGCTGTCGGTCAATGTATACGTCACACTGACCTGGAGGTTGCCCGGATAGCCTTCTTCCCCATCCTTCGCCAAATAGGATAACTCAACCGAATGATCGCTCGCCCGCTTGGTCTCCCACATGACCGCACCGAATCCTTTCCTGCCGCCGTGCAGGGAATTGGGCGGATTGTTGATGGCCAGCGAATAGGTTTTGCCGTCAAGGGTGAATTTGCCCCTGGCGATTCGATTGCCATAACGTCCGACGACCGCGCCAAAGAAGGTTTCCGGGCGATGCACATATTTCCGGATGCTATCATAACCCAGCACGACATCGGTCATTACGCCATTTTTATCCGGCACCATCACGCTGACCACGCGCGCGCCATAATTCGTGATGGCAACCGCCGCTTTATTGCTGTTGCGGAGGATATACAGATAGCTCGGCTTGCCGTTAACGGTATCCCGAAAGGCCGCGGTATCGGGCAGCGCATATTGGGTCGCCGTCGCGATAGTCGAATCGGTCGATGCGGGCGTTCCGTTCGAAGAACTGTTGCCGCCGCCGCAACTCATGATCAGGCAGAAGGCGAGGACGAGGCAGGAAAGGAGGAGTTTGTTCATATAGCAATAATTGATTTTTTTAAATACGCGAGGTGCCGCTCTCGATCTGTCCCTTGTACATCCGCAAATCTCTGTTCATGGCGCGCTTGTAAGCCGATGCCGTCCGCCTGGTCAGCTCCTCGATGGCTTCTTCCCGGACCAGGTTGATCGTACAGCCCCCGAAACCTCCGCCCATCATGCGGGCGCCAAGCACGGCCGGCTCTTCCCTGACCTGCTCAACCAGGAAGTCCAATTCCGGACAGCTGACCTCATAGTCGCGGCTCAGGCCTTCATGGGTGGCGAACATTCGCTCTCCGAATGATTCCATATCTCCCTTCTCCAGGTCATCGCAGGCGGCCAGCAAACGTGCATTCTCGCCCACGACATAGTTGCAGCGGCGATAGATCAACAGGTCCGCCGGCGCCACATATCGTTCCAGCATGCCCGGGCTTACATCGCGAAGGCTCAATACCTCCGGGTGATGGGCTTGCACCAGCCGGGTGCCCGCTTCACACTGCTTTCGCCTCGTGTTGTATTCTGAGCTGGCAAGGGAATGCTTAACGCCGGTGTCGAACAAAACGATCCGGATGCCCTCCGACCGGAAGGGGACGTAAGCATATTCGAGCGAGCGGCAATCCAGGCGGATCACGGAATCCTTCCGGCCGAACATGCTGGCAAATTGATCCATGATGCCGCATTTGACGCCGACAAACTCGTTTTCTGCTTTCTGTGCCAGCCTGACCATCGTCAGGGCGTCGAGGCCCAGCCCGAACACGTCATTCAGTGCAAAGACGGTAGCGCATTCCAGGGCAGCGGAAGAAGACATGCCCGCGCCGATAGGAATATCGCCTCCGAATACGCAGTTGAAGCCGCTGAAAACTTTTCCATGCGCTTGCAATTGCGATACCACCCCAAGGATATAATCCGGCCACTGCTGCGGGGACGTACTGAACTCATGCAATTTCCCCCGGTACCGTTGATCCAGGTCGGCCGCGACCAGGTGCATTTCCTCGTCATCCCGGGGCGACACGGCCATATAGACTGCCTTGTCGATGGCAGCCGGCAACACAAATCCATTATTATAATCAGTATGCTCTCCGATCAGGTTCACTCGCCCCGGAGAACGGACCAACACAGGCTCCTCTGCAAAGAGGTCTTTGAAAAGGGAAGAGATCCGCGAAATAAGAGAAGCATCTCTCTGAGTAATTGGCATGATCGTCAGGTCTGTAAATGTCAAAATAACATATATTTCCCCGAAAAGAAAAAAATAACCTCGCGGCCACGTCCCGCTTTTCACCTCCTCACGGCTACGTCCCGCTGTTCATCTCCCTGCGCCGCGCCCTCCGCTCACTCCTTTTGGTACAGCCCCGTAAAGTTTATCCCCAGGCCGGGCCCGGCAGGCAGGCCGACCTTCCCATCCCGGAAACGGAGTCCCGTCGCGAGGTCTTCCTTTAACAATAACGGACCGTCCATATCCACATAGTCAAGGTAAGGCAGCAACTGAGCGATGGCCGCGCTCCCGACCGTGCTTTCATTCATACTCCCGACCATGACCTTCATACCCGATTCCCGGGCTGCCGCGATCATACGAAGCGCCGGCGTGATCCCGCTGCACTTCGTCAGCTTGATATTGATCCCGTGAAAATGCCCCGGGCATTTCGCGACATCCGCCTCCTGAACACAGGCTTCATCGGCGATGAGAGGCAGCGGCGACCAGGCATAGAGGCGCTTCATGCCCTCCCAGTCGCCCTTGTCCAGCGGTTGCTCCACGAATTCGACGCCAAGGGCCTGTAAACGGGGGATCTTTTCGAACGCCTCGTCAACCGTCCATCCGGAATTGGCGTCGACGCGGAAAACGGCGTCCGAATGCTTCCGTAAAGCCTCCATGATGGCCAGGTCTTCGGGCACGCCCAGTTTGATCTTATAGATGGGCCAGGGACATTCCTTCATCTTCGCGACCATGCGCTCGACCGTGTCTATACCGATCGTAAAATCGGTCATGGGGCCCTTCGAGGGATCCAAACCCCATAGCACATGGAGGGGCTTTCCTTTCAACTTTCCGAACAGATCCCAGGCGGCTATGTCCAACGCGCAGACTAAAAAGGGGTTTTCAGGCAGTAAATGGTGCAGGTAATGCCAGTATCGCCCCGGTTCCGTGAAGGCAAACTTCCCGATAAGGGCCCTTTTCGCTTCCAGGTCGGCGACCATCTTCTCTACCGGTATATTATAATAGGTGATGGCAGGGGCTTCTCCGAATCCGGTGAACGTCCCCAACCGTAATTCTACGATAAGGGTCGGCTGGTGGGTCTTTGTGCCTCTGGAGATCGTGAAAGGATGCCTGAAGGCAAGGCTAAAAGACTGGTAGTTGACTTCCATGGGACGCAAATTTACGGGAATGCACTATGCCGTAAGGCAGGCTTTTCCCCGCTCCGGGCCATAGGGAAACTACCAGGGGAACTTCGGGCTTTTCCTATTTTTGAGAAAATTTTTCCGTTTCTGGGAAGGAATAATACGCGTGCCAACTCGCAATTGATTCAATATCAATGCATTGAAAATTGGTACGGGTTTTACATATACCTTGCATACCTTTTAAAACACGTACCCGATGAAACTTCTTAACAACAGCCGAATTCAGAAACAGATTATCGCCCTGTCTTTTGTCCTTCTTTTTACCGGCATTAGCCGTTCCATCGCTCAGCAGCAGTTGCAGGCCAATAACAATGCAAATGTTACCGCCGCCCTGATGCTTGGTTTTTCCGGTGCGATCAATTCCGCTTCTACCAGCCAGTTGACCTGGACCATGGAAAATGAGACCTCCGGTAAGTGGTTCATTGTGGAAAGGTCGAACGACGGGAACGCTTTCGATTCCATCGGTCAGGTCGTTGCTCGCAATAACGCTCACGATACCAGCTATACCTTTGTTGACGGTCACATCATGATCGGCCATAATTACTATCGCCTGCGCATGGTTGATAATGACGGCGTCATCCGTTTCTCCAAGATCATTTGCCTGGATAATAATGCAGCGAATAGCGCAGTGAAAATGCAGGTTTACCCCAACCCCGCCATCTCTGTGGTGAATGTTACGCTGACCAGCGCGAAGAATGAGGAAGTGAGTGTCAGGATCTTTAACCTCGCCGGTATCCTGTTGTCTACGAGCCAGGCCCGTGTGAATACAGGGATCAATCAGCAGTCGATCGCAGTAGGCGGCCTGAAGACGGGTAACTACATCATCCGGATCAGCGGCGCCCAGGGTTCTACCGAATTTGTACAGATGTTCTCCAAGATATAATTGATCGAAAGGCTCCCTCCGGCGAAAGCGGCGGGGCCTACAATCGCCCGCTACTTTCTAAAAACCCCCTGAGTTCTTCATTGAACTCTTTTTCTTTGACAAGCTCTTCCAAACTGATGTGCACCCGGTAATTCCAATAGTGATGAGGATCGGCCGGAATATTGATACGCTCATCATGTGGATTCTCCCGACGGAATTGCTCGCTCATCCCCAAAATATCCTGTAACTGAAAAATGCTCCACATCGCCGGCGAATGCAGGTGCTGCAATACAATGGCTTTATTTATCCAGGGTTCACAGAATAAGGGCGCATCTCCCCATTGCCCGAGCTCTTTGTTGAAGAAGCGTTGGGTAAGGTCCCGATCCTCCTCCCACCAACCCCTGATCGTGCTCATGTCATGCGTCGAAGGGGTCACCACGGAGAGATAAGGCGCATCAGAAGGCGGCGAGAATTCCCGGGACGAATTCTTGGGCATCCGCTGGATTTCCAGGCTAAGGATGCCAAGCTGCTTCATCGTATTGGGCACGCAACGGGGCACCATCCCCAGGTCCTCTCCGCAGACAAGCATATTGGTAGCGCGCTTCAGCGGTGGCAGTTTACGCAACGCTTCCCTCCTCCAGAATTCGTCCTGCCGGCTGTAATAATAATCCACGTACAGGCTTTTAAGCATCTGCTGCACATTCCAGTCTAGGTACCGGAAACTGGACGTATTTTCCATGTCGATCCGGAAATGGAATTGCTGCCCCCCGGACCCTTCCACCTCCAGCAGGATCACATTCGAGATCAGGTCAAGCAAGCCGGCCTGTACCTTCGCGGCACAGCGCGCATGCTCCTCTTTGCCGAAATACTCCGCGATCTTGCGCTGCGTATCGAACGCAGGCTTCATTTTGAAAAGCCCGCCTCCCTGATCGTCGAGATAGGCTGCCTTGACCGCTTGCGATTCCTGTCCGAACAGCTCCCACAGTACCGCTTCGTTAATGAAAGGGCGTACATACCGGTCATGATCGAAAGGGATCCTCCGGTCGTTGAACTCTCCCCGATAGACCGGGATCGCTGGCTCAAAATGCCCCATGACGCCCTGCGCAAACTGCATCGGAATGCTCCAGATACGGAAAAAACCCAGGATATGATCGATCCGGAATGCGTCGAAGTAATTGCTCATTTGCTCGAACCGCCTGCGCCACCAGGAAAAGCCGTCTTTTTCCATTTCTTCCCAGTTATAGGTCGGGAAACCCCAGTTCTGTCCCTTGATCGCGAAATTATCCGGCGGTGCTCCGGCTTGCTGATCCATATGGTATAGCCTGGGCTCCATCCAGGCGTCGCAGCTGAAGCGATAAATGCCGATCGGGATATCGCCTTTTACAATGATGCCGTGCTTGTGCGCATAGTCCGTGGCGTCCCGCAATTGCAGGTGCAAATGATATTGAATGAAATAATGCAAGACGATCGAGTGATAGTGGCGCGTTCCGGGAGCCGCATATTTCGCGATCGCTTCGGCGTCATATTGGTTATGCGTCTTCCATTTTAAGAAATCGGGCGTGCCGTTCTTGTCGCGCAGGTAGCAGAATACGGCATAAGGTTCAAGCCAGTCGCGATTGCCCTGGAAGAATTCCCTGAAACCGGCGTCGGCCAGGAATTCGTCCTGCTGCAGATCATAGAGCTCCCGGGCGGCCGACAGCTTGATCTTCATCACCTGTTCATAGTCCACCTGCGGCAGTTCGTTGAGCTCCTTTTGCCGTTTGCGGAGGGGCTTGATGAGTTCGCTGTACCGGTTCCCCGCCGCCTTCTCCAGGTTGAGGTACAGGGGGTGCAACGCGAATGCGGAGATGGCCGCGTAGGGATAGGAATCGTAATAATTGTGGTCCGCCGTGGTATCATTGACAGGCAGGATCTGGATAAGCTTGAGCCCGGCCCGTCTCGCCCAGTCGACCAGGCCTTTCAGATCCGTGAATTCCCCCACCCCGAAGGAACGCTTGCTGCGCAGGCTGAATACCGGGATCGCCACCCCGGCGCCACGCCAGGTATTATTGGGCAGGTGAGCAAAACCGTCGTGGAGGATATTGATCTTCTTCTTGTGCGCGTCTCCCGGCAACAGCCGGTTCGGGCCCTCTTCGAAGCGGATGAATTCTTTATTCTTGCGATGCCACACCCCATATTTGTATTCTATCGGGAAGGACTCCTTGGGAATGTGCAGCCGGCACACCCACCAGTTACCCTCGAGCTCCATCAACAGGGGAGCCTCCGTATTCCAGTCGTGGAGCGCCTTCCCGCTTCCCGCCAGGCAAAGCGCTTCTTCTTTTTTGAGCAAGGGGGCTTTCACTTTGAACAGGTGCGTGACCGGCAGGTCAGTCCCCTGCTCACGCCCGCCCGCGTCGGAATGCGGGTGCCTGATCAGGATGCGCTGGAACGGGGAGGTGAAAAAGGCATTGTCGTACTCCCCGGCATGGTTCCAGGTGTCCATGACCTGAACCTCCTCGACGCCCGGCCTGTTCAGGCCGATCAGGCGATCATCACCCCACTCTTCCGTATGGGTGCCATCTTCATTCTTCAGGACATAATGATAGCGCAGGCTGCCGATCCTGCTCGCATCGACTTCCAGGCTTGCATGCCAGAACTCCGCGTCCATATATTGCATGGGCAAAGCATGGGAAAGCTTTTCATCGCCCAGGTCAGAAATATTCCCCGATATGTGCAAGGATTGGCCGGGGTGTGTATGAAAACGTAGATAGAAGTCTATTTTCACGTTAAGCATCTGAAAGTGTCGGTGTTTTGAATGGCCCGCAGCCTCACTCAGAGACCGGGCAACAGGCTGCTAATTTAATGTGTATTTTTTACATTATCCGACGAATTTATAATAAATATCTTGTATGTATCAATTGGTTACCCATTTTTTTTGTTGCCAACCTGATGCGGCGCCTCATGCGGCGCCTCACGCTTCCCGGAATTTCCAACGGCCAGCAAACCTACATGGTTTTCACTTTGGTTCATAATCGCCTTTCGCCTATTTTTGCCAAAATTCTTCAACTATGGAACAGCGCAGCAAATATCTCGGGCTCTACTGGTTATTGTTCTTTATCTCGACGGGTTGCTTCATTTTGGCCATTGTCCTGAAATTCGAATACCTCACCTTCATTTTGCCCTTCGTCGGCACCTTCTTCGTCAAGGCCATGGACATCATCTAGCCGGCCGGTTCCATGCACGGCACGGGCACCAACCCCACCGTCGTGCACCCGCCATCCCTCCAGCCCTGCGGCAATCCAGCCCGACCGCTTTATCGAATAATCTCTTTTTTATATGCGACCGCATGCGGCATATCGCAAAAAAAATGCCCCGGGGAATGATCCGCGGGGCATTGGCTGAGGAGCAACGTATATCAATAACCGATACCGGTGATAATGGTTGATTTTCTGATGCGACCGCCCGTGGCCCTGCGATTCCTGCGGATATTCCACAGATCGACAATGCCGAATGAGCTTTTGTTCTCTTTCGCGAGATCAACGTCCGTTGCTACTGTTTCTTGTACTTCTGCCACTAATTGCCTGAGAACATTCGGTTCCATCTGGACAATAGAAGGCATGACATCACTTTTCATAAAGTATTCTTTTTTATAGTTCACAATTAAAGCCGAGCAGAGAAAGGGAAAATCACACTGAAGAATCGTCGTAAGAAAGTGCGGGGATAGTACCTATCCGATCGTGGCAAGCAGTCCGGGCTGCTCAGTTATTTCATCTGCAAATATACACTACAAAATCGATTTAGCAAAGTCCCAATGTGAAGAATATGTTAAATGGTACGCCGGAGTTTTGATGGTCAACTAGTTATAAAATTTTATCATTTTTACACATCTCCCACAATGCTCCCTTTCATTTTACTTATTCCTTTAGATTGCAATTCCTATTCACCATAAATAAAACCTTAGCATATGAAAACACGGATCAAAAAAGAGTTGCACGAACTCATAGACACTTGTGTCGACAAAGAACTATTAAAGGAAACCAGGGATTTGTTACAGTCTCAGGCCCGTGATTGGTGGGACGACCTTTCCGAAGTTGACCGGAACCTCATTTTGGAGTCCGAGGAAAGCTACAAGCGTGGGGAATTTATCCGGCACGAAGACCTGATGCATCAACTTGATGCAAAAAAAAAGACTTGGTCTGGACGCCCATAGCACGGCTTAATCTTTGGAATATCGTTGCATATACGTATGCGAATTGGTCAAGATCGGCCTCGGAAAAATTTCAGGAAGTGCTGAATTCAAAAATAGAATTGATCCGGGCACAGCCTTTAATCGGTGCCAAAAGCTCAAAGTATTCAAAGTTCAGGAAGATCCTTGTTGCCCGAGACTACGTACTCATCTATTCCAACCCAAAGAAACATATCATCCTTTCTATTTCAAATAAAACAAGGCCCCGGCATCCGCCGGGGCCTCTTATCAAAACCATTCGAAATTAACCACAGTTACTTCACTTCCTCAAACTCCGCATCAGTCACATTCTCGCTGCCGGGGCCGGACTGATGTCCGCCGCCGTCATGCCCGCCGGGTTCGCCACCGGGCTGCTGAGCGCCTGCCTGCTGCGTAGCTTTATACATTTCCTCGGAAGCCGTCGCCCAGGCCGCATTCATCTCAGCCACGGCCGTCTCGATGGCGGGAACGTCCTGGGACTTGTGCGCAGCCCTGAGCTTGGTAAGGGCCGCTTCGATCGGCGCCTTCTTGTCGGCCGGGATCTTGTCCCCGTATTCCTTCAGTTGTTTTTCCGTCTGGAAGATCAGGCTGTCGGCCTGGTTGATCTTGTCGATCTTTTCACGGGCAGCCTTATCCGTAGCCTCGTTGGCCCTGGCTTCCGCCTTCATCTTTTCCACTTCCTCCTTATTCAGGCCGCTGCCGGCTTCGATGCGGATCTTCTGCTCCTTGCCGGTACCTTTGTCCTTGGCAGTGACATGCAGGATGCCATTCGCATCGATGTCGAAGATCACTTCGATCTGGGGCACTCCCCTCGGCGCCGGCGGAATGCCGTCGAGGTTAAAGGTGCCCAGGCTCTTATTCTGTGAAGCCAGGGGACGTTCGCCCTGCAATACATGGATCTGTACGCCGGGCTGATTGTCGCTGGCCGTAGAGAAAACTTCTGATTTCTTGGTCGGGATCGTGGTATTGGCGTCGATGAGGCGAGTCATGACACTGCCCATCGTCTCGATACCGAGCGAAAGGGGCGTCACGTCCAGCAACAGCACATCCTTCACTTCTCCCGTCAAAACCGCGCCCTGTATGGCGGCGCCGACGGCGACCACCTCATCCGGATTCACTCCTTTATTGGGTTTCTTGCCGAAGAATTTTTCGACGATCTCCTGCACCTTGGGGATGCGCGTGCTACCCCCTACCAGGATCACTTCATCGATCTTCGAGGTATCCAGGCCGGCATCCTTCAACGCCTGCTCGCAGGGCTTGAGACACCTTTCAAACAGGGCGTCCGACAGCTGCTCGAACTTCGCCCGGGTCAGTTTCTTGACCAGGTGTTTCGGCACGCCGTCCACCGCGGTGATATACGGCAGGTTGATCTCCGTTTCACTGGACGAGGATAATTCAACCTTCGCCTTTTCCGCCGCCTCCTTTAAACGCTGGAGGGCCATCGGATCCTTGCGCAGGTCCGTATTCTCATCCTTTTTGAACTCGTCGGCCAGCCAGTCCATAACTACTTTGTCGAAGTCGTCACCGCCCAAATGGGTGTCCCCATTGGTCGACTTCACTTCAAACACGCCATCGCCCAATTCGAGGATGGAAATATCGAACGTACCGCCTCCGAGGTCGAAAACGGCAATTTTTTCATCTTTTCCGGCCTTATCGAGGCCATAGGCCAGGGCCGCGGCCGTCGGCTCGTTCACGATCCGGCGAACGTTGAGCCCGGCGATCTCGCCGGCTTCCTTGGTGGCCTGACGCTGGGCGTCATTGAAATAGGCGGGAACCGTGATCACGGCTTCCGTAACCTCCTGACCCAGGTAGTCTTCGGCCGTCTTCTTCATTTTTTGAAGGATCATGGCGGAGATCTCCTGCGGGGTATACAGGCGCCCGTCAATATCGATGCGAACGGTATTATTGTCACCTTTGGCCACCTTATAGCTCCAGTGACTGATCTCATTGGTCACTTCGTCATAACGACGACCCATGAAACGCTTCACGGACATGATGGTATTTACCGGGTTGGTGATCGCCTGACGCTTGGCAGGATCTCCAACCTTTCTTTCGCCATTTTTCAGGAAAGCCACCACAGACGGGGTCGTCCTGCGGCCTTCGTCGTTGGCGATCACCACCGGCTCATTGCCTTCCAATACGGCAACGCAACTATTTGTCGTGCCGAGGTCAATTCCTATAATCTTTCCCATATAATTAAGCCTCCTTTTAAGGTTAGTATGAATCTTTCCCGAAGATTGACAATCATTGTGCCATGGAGGGGAAAGTGAAAAAATGGCAGTCTAAGACCGGCTATCGGGCGACTTCCAGCAGGGGTTTCAGCGAAGGGGCCCGGAAAACGTAGTCTGCCGCCTCATCCAGGCAGCCTGAGGTGGAATTGAGCGCGACGCCCTTATCCGCCATTTTGACCATGCAAATATCGCTTTCCAGGCTGCCCACCGCCACGGTGTCCGATAAGCTGATCCCGAACCGGTGGAGGATATACTGGAACATATTGGACAAGCAATGTTCGTGCTCGCAACGGCTGAACCGGTCATGCAGGAGTTGAGAAGGGATCTTCACCTCGCCGGTAGCCACGCTCTTATGAAATTCCAGCTCATTGCCGAGGGTAAAGTCCAGGCCGAGCATATTCTTGATATGGTTCGCGATAACATGGAAGCCGTCGCTGATAATTCCGCAGACATAGCCCCGGGACTGCAATTCCCGCACCACCTGGACGGCATCGCCGATCAGCGGAATGGATTCAAGTACATGGATCAGCTCGGCGAAACTCCGGCCCTCCAGCAGGCGGGCGATCTTCTGTGTCTGGATGAATAAACTGGACTTCCGGGACAAAATATCGTCCAGATCCCTCTTGAACCCGAATTTCTCGGCCGCCGCCTGGATCCAGCTGCCCTGGATCAGGGTATGGTCGATGTCGAATACGATCATCTTCTTCGGATTCCTCGCCACTTCCTTAAGGGCAAACTCAACCTGCTCGCGCATCATCTGGGTGGACTCTTCCTCCTGCTGACGCCGGCCGCTGTCAAAGATATTCACCCGCTTGAAAATGGCATTGGCGACCTGCTTGGCCATCCTGCCGAGCGCATGCAGGGGCTGCGCATCGACTTCCACTTCGCCGATGCAGACCTCCTTGATACGCGCCTGGAGATGGTGCATATCGATCAGCAGGCCGATGTCTACGCCCGCATCATTATCAAATTCGACCTTTTGGAACAGTGACTTTTTGCCGGCGATCATTCTGCTCAGGGGCTGAGAATAATGCAGCAGGTGCGGGAAGAAGAACTCAAGCATGGGCTTCACCATGATCTCGGCCACACGGCCGGTCTGCCGTTCGAAATAGCTTTTTACAAAATCGGCCTCGTCCTGGATGAGAGGGGCCGCCAGTTTGTTGATGATATCCGCGGTAAAGTTGGGGATCGCCGGGTCGAGGAAAACCAGGATCTCATTTTCCGCAATCAGCATCCCTTCCCGCATGGCGTATCCCTTCCCGATATGGGTGCTGGTAATGATCCGGATATTTTCCTTTTGTGCTTCCGCTACCGTATTGTCCGTCGACAGGTCGTCCACGACAATGATCTCGGATACCAATTGATTCCGTTTGGTTTCGCGGATAACGCGGGCAATCGTTTTTTCTTCGTTCAGCGTGGGGATGATGACCGAGATCATACCGCCCCAGCTTCTAAAACTATGCCAAGAAAATTTTATAATATTTTGATTCGCAACAAATTAATCCAAGCTTAATATGGTTTCCGGATCTGGTCCTTTTTGCGTAGGTTTGGGCGGTCCCAAGCCGCCCCCATGCCGATCCCGCCAGATGTCTATAAGAAGATCGTAACGGCCAAGTTATACATGGACGAGAATTTTCATGAGCCCATCGACCTGCAGCGTATCTCCCGCCAGGCCTGCCTGTCCCGCTTTCACTTTCACCGCCTGTTCACCCGGATCTACCAACGGACGCCCCATCGCTACCTCACCCAAAAACGGATCGAACAGGCCCGCCGCATGCTTGCCGGCAAGGAATTGTCCGTGTCCGAGATTTGCAACCAGGTTGGTTTCGAAAGCATCGGCTCCTTCAGCGTGCTTTTCAAAAGGGAGATCGGGTCAGGCCCGCAGCATTATCGCAAGGAGGCGCGGATGCGTCAGGAACAGGCCAAACGAACCCCCACCGCCTTCATCCCCCATTGCTTTATTCACCCCCACCCCGGTGATTAGCAAGTTTCGAGAACTCCTTCCCACCCCATTCTCCTAGTTTTACCATCTAAAACAACTTGTATCATGATCACCAAAATGTCGCATGCGACCCTGTACGTCACCGATCAGCAAAAGGCCTACGATTTTTATGTAAACATCCTCGGATTTTCGGTGCATACCGACGCGACCATGGACAATGGTTTCCGTTGGCTGGCCGTCACGCCCCCCGATCAGCCCAATCTGAATATTACCCTGCTCAACCCCCTGACCGGGTTCATGTACCCGGACCCTGAAGTGCGCAATGCGTTCAAACTGCTGTTGGAGAAGGGTTCCCTGGGTGGCGGCGTGCTCTATACCCCCGACTGCCGGGCGACGTATGAGGAACTGAAGGCGAAAGGCGTGGTATTTAGATCAGAGCCGAAAGAACAGTTCTACGGCATCGAAGCCATCATCACCGACGGAGTGGGCAATTGGTTCAGCATGACCCAAACGAAATAGCGGTCATTCCCCATTCCTGCCGGCTGCCCGCCGCAGCCGGACCTCAGATCCCGTCGGGCGGAGTCCCCTGCTGTCCGGCCTTGAACGTATAATTCTTCTGGGTGAGATAGGAGAACGTAACCACGATAAAGGTGGTGAATATCTTGGCAATCGTCGGGTAAATATGCCATTGCTCGACGAAGAGCTTTAGGAAAATATAGTTGAGCAGCACGCAGGCCACGATCAGCAGAAAATAGCGGAACAACTGCACGCGGCCATGTAAGGTGGATTCCGAAAACACGATATTCCGGTTCAGGAGGAACCCCACCGGGAAGCTCACGAAGAAGGCCATTAGGAAGGCGGCGATATGCGGCCTCAACACATAGAACCCCAGATCCAGATCCTGCTTATGAAGGATGAAATTGTAGCTGATGGAGAAAAGACAAATATCGAGGATCGTGTTCCCACCCCCGCAAGCCGCATAGCGGAATGTTTGCAAGGGCATGAACCTGCTGAAGGGCGGGTAGAAATAATCGATGAAAGCAATGATCCTCTTTTTGACCATCGGTCGGCAATAGTTAAAGCGGCGAAGATACTCATAAATCCGCCTGGTTGCACTACTTTTGCAGCCATAATGCAGGAAATGGACATGATCACCCGGATCAGGAAGGCCGCCAGGCAGGCGCTCCAGCACAATTTTCAATATACTGTTGAGGCAGAGGACATTCCCGTCAGCGAGACCAAACCGGAATTCGATGGCGATTATACGGTGCTGTTATTTTCATTTGTTAAAGGTTTGAAAAGATCCCCCGAAGCGTTGGGTAATGAACTGGGCCGCGCGCTGGTCGCAGCCAATCCGGACCTGTTCAGCGGCTTCAATGTGATCAAGGGCTTTCTGAACCTGGTCGTCACCGATGACTGCTGGCGTGGCTTCCTGCAAGACCAGCACGCCCGCGCCGATTTTGGCAGACATGCCGACAATGGCCGCCGCGTCATGGTCGAATACTCGTCGCCCAACACGAACAAGCCCCTGCACATGGGGCATCTGCGGAATAACTTCCTTGGTTGGAGCGTCGCCGCACTCTATAAGGCAAATGGCTATTCGGTGATCAAGACCAGCATCGCCAACGATCGCGGCATTCATATCTGCAAAAGCATGGTGGCCTGGCAGCTCTTTGCGAATGGCACGACGCCGGAAAGCACGGGCGTCAAAGGAGATCATTTCGTCGGAGACTTCTATGTGCTGTTCGGCGAGGAACATAAACGCCAAACGGAGGAGCTGGTTGCCGCCGGAATGGATAAGGACATGGCGGAAAAACAGGCGCCGATCATGAAGGCCGCCCAGCAAATGCTCCTCGACTGGGAAGCCGGCAAGCCCGAGGTCGTCGCCTTGTGGAAAAGGATGAACGGCTGGGTTTACGCCGGATTCGACATAACCTACAAACGGATCGGCAGCGATTTCGACAAGACCTACTATGAGAGCGACACCTACCTGCTCGGCAAAAGGCTCGTGGAATTCGGTCTGCAAAAAGGCGTTTTCTTCCGAAAGGAGGACGGCAGCGTGTGGATCGACCTGACCGGCGACGGCCTCGATCAGAAGATCGTGCAGCGCAAGGACGGAACGGCGGTATACATCACGCAGGATATCGGGCTCGTGGTAAATAAATTTGAGGAGTATAAGGCCGACCTCAGCATTCACGTCGTGGGCGACGAGCAGAATTATCATTTCAAAGTGCTCAAACTGGTCTGCCAAAAGCTGGGCCTGCCCTCTGCCGACGGCATCTATCATCTGAGTTATGGGATGGTCGAGCTGCCCACCGGAAGAATGAAGACCCGCGAAGGCACGGTGGTCGACGCGGACGATCTCCTGGACGAAATGATCAGGGAGGCGGAAAAGAAAACAAAGGAACAGGGCAAGACCGAGGGCTTCACGGACGCCGAATTGCAAGACCTCTACGATATCATCGGCCTCGGCGGCCTCAAGTTCTTCCTGCTCCGCGTCGATCCGAAAAAGAGGATGCTCTTCAATCCCGAGGAGTCCATCGACCTGCACGGTTTTACGGCCACCTTCATACAGTATGCCTACGCCCGCATCCGCTCGATCCTCCGCAAGGAGGCCTCGTCCCCATCGTCCCCATCGTCCACCCCCGCCCCCGACCCCGGCGCCACATCCACCCCGGCGCCCCTCTTCCCGCTCGAGCGCGCCCTCATCATCGCCCTGGAGAAATATCCCGCCATGATCGGACAGGCCTGTACGGAGATGAACCCCTCGGTGATCGCGGGATACGTCTTCGCCCTGGCCAAATCATTTAATTCCTTTTACGCAGAGCACTCCATCGCCAACGCGGAAACCCCGGAAAAACGAGCGCTTCGCCTGCAGATCTGCCGCCTGACGGCTACCGTATTGCATTCGGGAATGGGCTTGCTGGGCATCCGCGTGCCCGAAAGGATGTAGGCCCCCGCCATCAACCTATTTCAGCACCAGGGCCGCGAGCGGCGGGAGATGGACGTTGAGCTCATAGCGGTCCTCCTTTTCATCCACCAGGTGCACGGGTATCGAGGGATTATAGGTATCGCCGGTGCCCCAATATTTTTTGGCGTCGCTGTTGAAGAGTTCTTTCCAGGCCTTCTTCCCATTCGCATAGACCTTCCAATCACGCCGGATGACCGGCGTCATGTTGAGGA
Organism: Bacteroidota bacterium; assembly: GCA_030706735.1. Taxonomy (GTDB): domain Bacteria; phylum Bacteroidota; class Bacteroidia; order Chitinophagales; family Chitinophagaceae; genus Puia. The sequence goes on from JAUZNZ010000040.1 coordinate 26,591, forward strand.
TCACCAGCAGATCGTCTTCGGCCCTTTTCCCCTTGCGTCGATATACGATCACGCTTTCGGCCCGATGTTCCAGATCCACCCATTCGAAGCCATAAATATTGAACTGGTTCTCGTACATCGCCGGCTCGCCGGTCAGCAGCTTATTGAGGTCGCGGACGCAATCCTTGAGCAACCGGTGGCTATCGTATTGCAGGAGATCCCACGGCAACTCGCTCTTGTAATTCCATTCGCTGGTCGAGCCGAACTCGTCACCCATGAATATCAGCTTTCCTCCCGGGTGGGTGATCATATAAGAATACATCAAACGCAGGTTCGCGAACTTTTGCCAGTCGTCGCCCGGCATCTTGTAGATCATCGGGGATTTCCCATGCACGACCTCGTCATGGCTGAGTGGCAACATGAAATTCTCATCATAGAAATACATGATGCTGAATGTAAACTTGTTCTGGCTGTGCTGGCGGGCAATCGGGTCCAACTTGAAATAGTCCAGCGTATCATGCATCCAGCCCATCATCCATTTCATCCCGAATCCCAGGCCGCCGGCGAAGGTCGGACGGCTAACCCCCGGCCAATCGGTCGCTTCCTCCGCAATCGTCTGCACGTCGGGGAAGTCGCGGAAGATGGTCTCATTGAGGTCCTTGACGAAGGCGATGGCTTCGAGATTGCCGTCTCCCCCAAGCTCATTGGGTTCCCAATCCCCTGCCTTGCGCGAATAGTTCAGCTTCAATATCGAACTGACGGCATCCACGCGCATCCCGTCGGCATGGAAATGATCGAGCCAGAACAGGGCATTGCTGATCAGAAAGGACTTGACCTCACCGCGCTTATAATTGAAGATATAGCTGTTCCAATCCGGATGAAAGCCCTTCCGCATGTCCGCATATTCATAGGTGTTAGCGCCATCGAAGCGATAGAGGCCATGGGCGTCGTACGGGAAGTGCGAAGGCACCCAATCCAGGATCACGCCGATCCCTGCTTCGTGAAAGGCTTCTACCAATGCCATAAAGCCCTGCGGGTCCCCGAAGCGGGACGTGGCCGCATAGTAACCGGTTCCCTGGTAGCCCCAACTGCCGTCGAAAGGATGTTCCATGACCGGCATCAGTTCGACATGGGTAAACCCCATTTCTTTCACATACGGCACGAGCCGTTCCCTGATCTGGTCGTACGTATTGTATCGCTCCTCATCGTTCTTATTCGGACGCATCCAGCTGGCCAGGTGAACCTCATAAACGCTCCATGGTGCGTCAAGCGAGTTATGCTGCTTTCGTTCCTCCATCCAGGCCTTGTCCTTCCAGGGATAGTCGAGTTCCCAGGTAATGGATGCGGTAAAAGGCCGCATTTCCCAAAAATAAGCGTAAGGATCCCCCTTGTCCAGTTTCTCGCCATTCGCCCCGGTGATATGGTACTTGTAGGCTTCGCCCGTTTTCATTCCGGGAATGAATCCTTCCCAGATGCCCGAACGATCCAGCCGCACGAATAAAGGATGGGCTTGCGGATCCCATTTATTGAAATGGCCGATCACGGAAAGTTGCGTGGCGTTGGGCGCCCAGACGGCAAAATAGTAGCCTTCCGTTTGCAATACCTCCACCCGGTGTGAGCCGAATAAACGATAAGCGCGGTAATGAGTGCCTTGTTGGAAATTTCGGATGTCTTCCTCTGTAAACAGGGAATAATTCCATACAGACTTTGTTGAGTCGACAAAATGAATATCCTCGTATCGCTGCCCCGTTGTCGTCGTCATGAAATCCCTTTAACGTAAATTTAAGGCTTCGCCCTTGCATATCCTTGTTTTTGGGAATAATTTCCGGGCATGGTAAAACTGGCTGCTCTTATCCTTTGTCTTTCCCTGACCATGCACGCAGCCATTTGCCAAAGTCTTTCCATAAGAGGTAAGGTAATCGATTCAGGCGAAAACAAGTCGCTTTACCACGTTTCCGTCCTCCTGCTTAATAAGTCGGATTCCATTTTGATCGGGCACACCCGAACCGATAAGGACGGAACTTTCGAGTTCATACGCATAACCCCCGGCGCCTACCTGGTCCTGGTCACCTTCCCCTCGTACGCCGACTTCGTCGATGAACTTAACATCAGGGACTCGACACCCCTTGCTTTGCCGCCGATCAATCTCGTGCTGAAGAGCAAACTGCTGGAGGCCGTAGTGGTCAAAGGCAGTAAGGGAGCCATGCGCATCAAAGGCGATACCACGGAGTTCAATGCCGACAGCTTCCGGACCCAGCCAGGGGCCAACGTCGAGGACCTGCTGAAAAAATTGCCGGGCATCCAGATCGATAAGAACGGTAAGATCACCGCACAGGGTGAGACGGTGCAAAAGGTATTGGTCGATGGAGAAGAGTTCTTCGGAGACGACCCCACTCTTGTCACGCAAAATCTCCGGGCGGATATGGTGGACAAAGTACAGGTCTATGATAAGAAAAGCGATCAGGCTGCCTTCACAGGCATCGACGACGGCCAGCGCACCAAGACGATTAACCTGAAGCTCAAGGACGACAAGAAGAATGGGTATTTCGGGCGGCTTACCGCCGGCGCGGGAACCGATGGCCATTATGATGAACAGGCCATGGTCAATTGGTTCGCCAAAAAGAGGAAGGTTGCCGCATACACCATTATCTCCAATACCGGCAAGACCGGACTCAACTGGCAGGACCGGGACAACTACGGGCAAAGCATCGCCGGTATGTTGGATGTCGACGAGTCGGGCAGTGTCAATTTCAATGGGATCAATTTCGACGACCTCGACAGTTGGAATGGCCGGTATAATGGTCAGGGCCTGCCGGCCGTAAAGACCGGAGGCCTGCATTACAGTGATAAATGGAACGACGAGCGGCAAACGATCAATGCCAATGGGAAGTTCATGCAACTGGGCATCGATGACAGCAGCAACGTCCATTCGGAATACATTCTCCCGGATACCATATATTATAACAACCAACGCCAGCAATCTCATAACCAGATCCTGCGCTATACAGGCGACCTCAGCTACGAATTTAAATTCGATTCGACCTCCTCCCTGAAAGTCATGGCAGATGGGGGAACGGATCATAAGACCATCAATACCGCGACCTTTGCGGAGTCCAGGGCCATCGACAGCAGCCTGGTCAACCAAAACGACCGGACCATATCCACCGTCGGCGACAACTCGGCTCTCAACAGCAATATTTTCTGGCGGAAAAAACTCCCCAAAAAGGGGCGTACGGTCTCCGTCAACGTCCGGGAAAACTATACCAACACCCTGGGGTCCGGCTATCTGTTCTCCGATACCCGCTTTTTTTCTAAGGGAGTCTTTTCGCACGATTCCGTCACCGACCAGTTCAAGCACTACCAAACGGAAAATGGTCTCCTGGACTCGAAGGTCACTTACACCGAACCCCTGTCCCCCTTCTCCTTCGTGACGGCCAACTACGGCATTTCCCTGAACAATGCCCATGCCGACCGGAATTCCTTCAACAAAGCGGCGAATAAAAAATACGAGCAATTGGATTCCATATTCAGTAGCGATTACCGGTTCAATACCTTTTCTAACAAAGGCGGCCTGGCCTACAGCCTGATCAAAAAGCAGCTCCGGCTTACGGTGGGCAGCAACATAGGCTTTACCCGTTTCTCGCAGCGTGACCTGCGCGTGGACACGTCCATCGAGCGGCACTTTGTTAACTGGTACCCACAGGCATCTTTTTACTATTCATTCACCCAGCAGCGCCGGTGGGGGATCAGTTACAACGGTGGTACGGTTCAGCCGACCCTGCAACAGTTGCAACCGGTGGCTGTCAATGAGGATCCCCTTAATATCACCGTCGGCAATCCCGGCCTCAAGCCACAATTTATCAGCCGGTTACGCATGACCTTCTCGGATTACAAAGTACTTACTGACCGTAGCATTTTCCTAAACCTGTCCTATGCCACCACGCAAAATGCCATCGCCAATGAATCGGATGTGGATACCTCGGGTCGCCGCATCTCCCGGTCGATCAATGTGAACGGCAATTACAGCCTCAATGGTAACCTTTGGTACAACCTCAAATGGAGAAAGCCGGATCTGCGGATCCAGTTCAACGGAGAAATCGACCAGAACCATAATGCCAGTGTGGTCAACGGACTGCTCAATCTGACGCGCAGCGGCACCTATTCGGCCGGCCTTGGCCTGTACAAGTCGAAGGAAAAGAAATACGATCTTGAGTTACGATTCAACGCGAACTATTACCGGAGCCAGTCGTCGGTGAACAGCGGGATCACGACCGATTACTGGAGCTATGAGATCAATCCTACCTTGGACCTGTTCCTGCCTCTGAAATTCGAGATCAACGCCGACTGTGACATCAACCTGCGTCAAAAGACGGCCGTTTTTACAGGCAATAACAATGTCGCCCTCCTAAACGCCTGGGTAGGCAAAAAATTCCTGAAGAACGACGCGATGCTGGTCAAGGTCTCCGGCAATGATATCCTGGATCAGAATATCGGGTTTAACCGCACCATTAATAGCAATTTTATAAGCCAGAATACCTATGTCTCGATCAAACGATACTTCATGCTTTCGGTCTCCTGGAACTTCAACAAGGCCGGGACGCCCGCGCCCCCTGCCCGTTGAGCACGGGGCCACCGCGCGCGGCATGTGCTTTTCTGCCCGCCCCCTCGCGGGGGCCCTCTGCCGCTGGCTGATCGCGGTTCTGCCGGCCCTTGCCGCATGGGCTCCCGCCAATGCGCAGAATGCCGTATTCCTGTCGGAAGGCAGGATCGAATTCGAACGTAAAGTAAATCTCTACGCCCAGATGGATCACAATGATTCCTGGTCGGACCTGCAAAAAAAGACGATGCCGCAGTTCAAGACCACCTGGTTCGACCTGTACTTCAACTCCGACAAGACCCTTTTCAAACCCGGCCGCGAAAACCCCGACAACAACAAACTCTGGGAACAGCCCGCCGAGGAGAACGTCGTATTCTCAGACCTGGGCGGGGAAAAAATGACCAGTCAGAAAAAGATCTTCGAATCGCTTTTCCTGGTACAGGACAGTACGCGAAGGATCAAATGGAAAATAACGGATGAGAACCGCACGATCGCAGGTTTTGCCTGTCGCCGGGCCAATGCGATCATCATGGATTCGATCTATGTGGTGGCGTTTTATACGGACGAGATCCTGACCTCCGGCGGCCCGGAATCCTTCAGCGGCCTGCCCGGCATGATCCTGGGGGTAGCCCTCCCCCACCAGCATATTACCTGGTTCGCCACAAAAGTGCAGGCCGTCCGGGTGAACCCGACCGACCTGACGGCGCCTGTCAAAGGCAAGAAGGTCGACCCGCATGCGCTGCGACAAACCCTGAAGGAAAGCATGAAGGATTTTGACAAGAACTTTCTCCAGCGCAATATGGAGGCGGCCTTGTTGTGATCCGGCGCCGCTCGTACCGCGCCACCCGCCCCTATTTCTTCAACTCCAGCACGCTCATCGACATCGGAGCCATATCGAATGGCTTCTCCGTCGGATACGTCTCTCCCGTCAATGGGTCCATCGCCCGGCCAAACCCCGCTGTTCGTTCCGCATAATGGCTAAAATCGACGGAGACCTTGTCCTTGCTCATATTCATGATGCACATGATCGTCTCTTTCTTGTCATACCGGAAATATACATAGAGGCCGCGCGTTGGCGCATATTGCATCATGCGGCCCGTTCGCAGGGCAGAGGACTTCATTCGGTAGTTACCCATCTTGCGCACAAGGTCCAATACAGCCGCCGAATCAGGCGACAACCCTTGCCCGGTAAATGCGCTTACCTTGTCCCCTGGCCACCCCCCCGGGAAATCGAGGCGCACCCATCCGTCCGGGTGGGCAAATCCCTTCATCAGGATCTCCGTACCATAGTAGATCTGCGGGATCCCGCGGCAGGTCATCAGCCATTTGATGCCAATTTTCTGCATCTCCACATTCTCCCGGATCTGCGAAAAGATACGGTTCATGTCATGATTGTCCAGGAAGATCACATTACGCGTCGGGTCTTTATACAAAAAGTCGTTGCTGAGCGTCGAATACAGCTCATTCACCCCCCAGCCCCCGCCGGAGGTATCGGACAGGACCGGCGTGATGCCATTGAACAGGCACTGGAAGTCCACCACGCCCTGCAGGTTGCTTTTGAAGGGCGTTTCGATCGTGTTGTCGGCGAAGTAGGCCTGGTTGGCCGTCCCGTGCACCCAGGTTTCTCCGAACATCGTGATATGCGGATACTCGTCCGTCAGCGCCTTGTTGCAGCGGTTCATGAAGGGCAGATCGCAATAAATATAGGTATCGATCCGCCAGCCGTCGACGCCGAAGGTCTCCACGCACCAGATGGCATGCTGGATAAGGAAATTGGCCGTATAGGGATTGCCCTGGTTCAGGTCAGGCATCTGGCGGGTGAACCAGCCGTCGCTCATGACCTTCTTATCGCTTGCGGCCGCATGCGGGTCCATCAAAGGCTGATCCCTGTACGTAGTCTGGGTAAACTCAGGCCACTGGTGCAGCCAATCCCTTGACGGCGGGTCCTGCACCAGGAAATGATATAGGCCGACATGATTGTACACGGCGTCCTGGATCAATTTCATCCCGCGCCGGTGAAGGGAATCGCTGAGCCGCTTGTAGCCTTCGGCGCCTCCCAGACGCGGATCGATCACATAGTGATCGGTGAACGCATAGCCGTGCTCGGTCCGGTTGGGCATGTCGTTAAGGAGCACCGGCGTCATCCAGAGCGTGGTCGCTCCCAGCCCCTGAATATAATCGAGGTGATTGATGATCCCCTGGAAGTCCCCTCCGTGTCGCAGGAAGATCGAATCCCGGTCGAGCGACTGATCGCGCAGGCCGGCAATGCGGTCATTCCCTGGGTCGCCGTTGCTGAAACGGTCGGGCATCAGGAAATAAATGAGATCGGCGGACGTCACGCCCTGCGCGAAACGAGTGCCGTTGCCGCGCCGCCTGGCCGCGAGCGGGAAGTCGATGCGGGTGGCGTCAGGGCCTTTGCCGATCGTCATATTGACGGTGCCCGGTTTGGCCCCGGACCCGATGAGCAGGTCCAAAAAAAGATAGTTGGGATTCTCCAGCCGGGTAACCCGGACCAATTGCACACCCGGATACGAGAATCTTACCGCCGTGTCTCTCCCGATATTCCGGCCATGGATCATCAACTGCAGGGCTGGGTTCTTCATGCCGACCCACCAGTTAGTCGGATAGACCTTCGGATGTTCGGGAACGAATTGCGCAGCGCTACGCCGGGAAGCCCCCGCGATACAGCAGAAGAATATCAGGGCCTTGATCCGCGGCCCGGTTTTGAATGGCAACATAAAGTCGTTTTGCGAGGTTCGTTAGCTCAATGACCGCCCGCCAGGGCAACCGCAGGGCCCGCCTGAACCGGCTCCTTTTCATTGACGATCAGCATGCAGATCAGCGCGGCCAGAGCCATCAGGACGCCGCCGATCTCCACAGCCAGCAGTCGGTCATTGTGCAAAATATGTTTCATGATCCACCCGAAACCAAGCGAGGCGATGATCTCGGGAAGAACGATAAAAAAATTGAAAATGCCCATATAGACGCCGATCTTATCCTCAGGCAAAACGCCGCTCAGCATGGCGTAGGGCAACGATAGGATGCTGGCCCAGGCAATTCCCACGCCGGTCATACACCCGAACAAATAATATTTATTGGTTACAAACGCCACGCTGATCAGGCCGATAGCCCCACAGAGCAGGCATAAGGAATGGGTCCTCTTACGGCCGAGCCGGCCTGCTATGAAAGGAAGGATGAAGGCGAATACGAACGTGACGATATTATAATAAGAGAGCGTCAGGCCGCCGAAATTGGTTCCCTCGCTGTACAGGGCCGAGGTCTCGCTGGTTGCGCCGAATACATTTCTCGCCACCGCCGTGTTGTAATAGAACCAAACCAGGAATAGTCCAGGCCAGGTAAAGAATTGCACCAGCGCCAGCGCCTTCATGCGGGCCGGCATATGTAAGATCGATTCCGTGATCTCCTTGATGCCGCTGCCGAAACCCTTATGCGACTCCTTGACCTTGTCCTTATAGCCCAGGTCGGCGGGCGGATATTCGCTGGAGGTGAACACGGTGTAAAGAACCGAAGACAGAAAAAAGAAGGCGCCGATATAAAAACTCCACTTCACGTGGTCCGGTATGATCCCGCTGGCAGCGGTATCTTTCAGATGGATCCAGTGAGTCATGATCCAGGGCAATGCCGAGGCGATGCAACCGCCCAATCCGATCATGAGGCTTTGCATCACGAATCCCTGCGTCCGTTGTTTTTCAGAGAGCTTGTCTGCGACGAAGGCGCGGAAAGGCTCCATGGACACATTTCCGAAAGTGTCCAGCACCCATAACAGGCCCGCCGCCATCCAGAGCGCACTGCTATGCGGCATGATGACCAGGGCGACCGTACAGGCAAGGGCGCCCGTGAAGAAATAGGGCCTTCGCCGGCCCCAGCGCGGAGACCATGTATGATCGCTCATGTATCCGATCACCGGCTGAACCAGGAGACCTGTCAGCGGAGCGGCGAGGAATAATAAGGGTATGCTGTCTGCATTGGCATGGAGGTATTCGTAGATAGGACCCATATTCGCGCGCTGAAGGTCCCATCCGAACTGGATGCCGAAGAATCCGACGCTCATGTTAATGATCTGCCCCAGACTGAGGGCAGGCTTTTCGCGCGCAAGTGAAGACATAAGCAATCGTTTTGTCAGATATGTAAAAAGTACACGTTTATAAATGTACAAAAAAAACCGGTTCGCC
>JAUZNZ010000041.1 GCA_030706735.1 Bacteroidota bacterium
ATACGGATGCTTTTTTGCATGAAGGCGGTGTCTTCGAGCAGGAGGATCCCTGCCTGCTGCCAGTTCTCCCGCGGAATGAACCCTTTCATGTGCACTTCCAGGGTAAAACAATCGCAAGGCACCTTATGCAATAACAGGTTTCTGACGATCTGTGGATGAGCAGGATCAGGCCAGTTGTCCCCCGGCATGGTAAAAAGGCTCAGAGTCCCCCGTTGCTCTCCCCTTCTGGCCCAGTAAGACGTATCCTTGCCTTTGACGAACCACCCGCCGGCAAGGAGCGAGTCCTCGGCGACCGAATGGAAATCGGCGGAAAAGGAACCCGATCCGCCGGCCCGGCGATAGAAAATCAGGACCAGGGAAATTGTCAGGAAAACAATACCCAGGAGCATCATTCGCAGGCGACGCGTATTATTGGGAGCGCGCGGAGCAGACGTCTCCGGGTCGCCTGCTGCCGGGGCTGCGGCGTTCTCCCGAAACCATTGCTGTTTATAACGGAACCACCAGGAGAAATGATCCCCTTTCTGCCTTCTTTCCGCCTCCGATGCATAGGGCGCGCCCAGAACAAAGCGAGCCAGGGTATCCAGGGTGGCCAGCGATGGATTTTCCTGCCTGCCGGATGCGTCCTGAATGATAAAAAAGGAGTAATTCTTAATGCTCTTCCAGCCGACGGTCAGGCCGGTCTCATCGAAGACCCGATCCTGCAATACTTTGCTTTCCGCCTCGGTCAGCGGCGCCTGTAACGGATAGCCGAAGCATTTCAAACAGGCTGCTTTGAAAAGACCCGCAAAAGCCAACTGATCCAGCCTATCCATAGCGAAATATTATCCAGGCAATGACAACCAAAAATAGAGAATTCCGTGAGAATTCCGTCGGGATTCCGGCTTTCGGCTCGCGCTCCAAAGAACTTGCAGGAAAAACAAGATCATGAAAAGAACCCGCATTTGCACCGCCTGCCTGGTCCTCGGCCTCCTTGTCCTTTCAAAAAGTTCCAGCTCGCAGGAACTGCAGATCCATTATGATCCCAGGCATTCGCTCGATCCGGCCGGGAATGCACGCAATTTCGTGACTTTGTATTTCCAGTATTTCAGGCCTGCGCCGGACTCGGCGACGACGTTCGTCAAACCCGGTTCTTTCCTGTTAAAGGTGCAGACCGATCTCAACGGAGAAAATAATAATATGGGGAAATCCTACCTCCAGGTCTCTCAGTCCCTCCGATGCTGGAAGCCGCGAATCTATCTTTCCCTGCAATACAGCGGCGGACTGGGCGTCACCGAACCGAAGCAGTACAGCTACTACATTGTCAACACGTTTAGTGCGGGAGCCGAGGTCCCTTTTCGTTTCAAGGGAGCCTGGCTAAGCTCCGTATTGAATTTTAAATGGGTTCCCTACGCAAGGCCGAGCCATGACTTTTTATATACCTTCTATTGGTGGAGAGGGTTTTTTCAATACCGGCTGGAATTTGCGGGAGATTTTTCTATTTGGACCGAGAACAAGGACCATGGAGATGGGACGACCCCGGCCGATCCGGGAAAACGATGGTATTTTTTTTCCGAGCCGCAGGTTTGGATCCATGCCGGCAAATATCTTGCGTTGGGGAGCAAGATAAACATGTATTACCACGTCAATACGAACGAAGACCTTCTTCAGGCCTATCCGAGCCTTGCCGTCAGGGTCAAGTGGTAGGGACTCTCTTCGCGCGTTCATATTGGACCGGCCAGGGTACATTGCGCAAGCCCAACTCGAATGCAGCGCGAAGCGGGAAATACGGGTCGCGCAGCATTTCGCGCGCCAGGAAGATCAGGTCGGCTTGTCCGCCCGACAGGATCGATTCTGCCTGAACGGCGTCGGTGATCAAGCCTACCGCGCCGGTCAGGATGCCCGTCGCCTCGCGTATGCCCTGCGCGAACGGCACCTGGTATGCGGGGCCGACGGGGATGCTGGCTTTGGCCATGAGGCCTCCCGATGAGCAGTCTATCAGATCGACGCCATGCTCTTTGAGCAAGGCCGCGAGGGCGAGCGAATCCGGCATCTGCCAGCCTCCCTCCACATAATCGGTCGCCGATATCCGGACGAACAGCGCATGACCGGAGGGCACGACGGCCCTGATGCCATCCACCACCTCCAGGAGCAGCCGCGTCCTGTTGGCAAAGTTGCCGCCGTAGCCATCTGTGCGGCGGTTGGATAAGGGCGATAGGAATTCGTTGAGCAGGTAGCCGTGCGCGGCATGGATCTCGATCACCCGGAAACCGGCAGCCCAAGCTCTTTCAGCCGCCGCGACGAAACCCCGGATAACGCGCCGGATCTGTTCCGGCGTCAATTCCTCAGGCATTGCAACCTGTTCGCTGAAAGGCAATTTGCTCGGCGCCCAGGTCTGCCATCCACCCTCCTCCTCAAGGAGGAGACGATTGCCTTTCCAGGGTGAGGTCATACTGGCCTTTCGACCGGCGTGTGCCAGCTGAATGCCCGCTTCGCTTCCCTGGGCGTGCACGAACTGCACGATCCGGCGCAGCTCCCCGATATGCTCGTCCTTCCAGATACCCAGGTCATCCGGGGTGATCCTTCCTTCAGGCAGGACGGCCGTAGCTTCAGTAAAGACCAGACCGGCTCCGCCCACAGCCCTGCTGCCCAGATGGACAAAATGCCAGTCGTTAGCAAAACCGTCGTTGGAAGAATATTGACACATGGGAGAAACGACGATCCGGTTCTTTAGCGGGATATCGCGGATATGGAGGGGAGTGAATAGATGAATCATGTACTATTGTTTGTTTTGGGGTAGGTTATGGCCTATTTTTATCGGGCGAAATAATTACAATCATGTCCAAAAAAAGTTTGTTGTCGCCTGCATGCGTACTGGCCTTCGGACTGGCTATTCCATCCATTTTGTCGTTCAGTATTCCCGGGCAGCGCACACACACGACCTGGACGTCGGCGTCGGAGACGACTCCCGTCCTGGTGGCCGCGGCTGCGGACCTGCAATATGCCATGGACTCGCTGATCCATGCATTCATCCAGGATAATCCCGGCGCCGCTGTTCAGGCGACCTATGGATCTTCCGGCAATTTTTTTGCACAGATCACCCATGGTGCACCCTTCGATCTTTTTTTCTCCGCCGATATGGACTATCCGCGCAAACTCGCTGAGCAAAAACTTGCCCTCGGACCCGTAAGGCCCTACGCCGTCGGGCAGATCGTGCTGTGGAGCAAACGGCTTGACCCTTCGCAGGAGAAAATGAACACACTCCTCAACAGCGCGGTCGGCAAGATCGCTATGGCCAACCCCGCTCATGCCCCGTACGGCAAGCGCGCACAGGAGAGCCTGCTTTATTACAAATTGTACGACCGGGTAAGGGACCGGCTTATTCTGGGTGAAAATATTTCGCAGACCGCCCAATATGCGGCGAGCGGAGCCGCAGATATCGGGATCATCGCCCTCTCTCTCGCCCGTTCACCGGCCATGCAACGGGAAGGCGGGAAATTTTGGGAGATCCCGGCCGGATCGCATCAGCCCATGCAACAAGGCTGTATATTGCTGCAACATGCGAAGGGCAACGAGACGGCGCGAAAATTCCTGGATTTCATGTTCAAACCAAGGGCCGTCTCGATCTTAAACGATTTCGGATTGGATGACTGATCCGGCAAAACCATTCTCACTCATGACCGATATGGCGCCCATCTGGCTCAGCTTCCGGTTATCGCTGGTCACCACGGCGGTGCTGCTGCTTATCGCCGTGCCGCTGGCGAATTGGCTTGCACACAGCCGGTTCAGGCTAAAGGTAGTGGCCGAGACGATCATCAGTCTTCCATTGGTACTGCCTCCTACGGTACTGGGCTTTTATCTTTTGCTGGCGTTCAGTCCCTCGAATGCCTTCGGGCAATTTCTCGACCGATATCTGGGGCTTCGGCTCGTATTCAGTTTTCCCGGGCTCGTCATCGCTTCCGTGCTGTATAGCCTCCCCTTTATGGTCAATCCCCTCCTGGCAGGGTTCAGGGCCCTGCCCTCCTCGTTGAGGGAAGCATCTGCCACGCTGGGCAAGTCCGGCGCATATACCCTGCTGAACGTGCTGTTGCCCAATATCCGGGGATCCCTGTTGACCGGCATTGTACTGAGCTTTGCCCATACCATGGGGGAATTTGGGGTCGTGCTGATGATCGGCGGAAATATACCGGGAAAAACAAGAGTAGCCTCGCTGGCGCTCTATGACGAAGTGCAATCCCTGAACTATCACGCCGCCAACCGGTACGCCCTCATCCTGTTCGCGTCCTCTTTTATGATCCTGCTGCTCGTCTATCTTCTCAATCATCATTTCAGCAAGGCCAATCCATTGCCATGAATACTTATCTGAGCTGCCGCATCCGCAAGACCCTCCATACGGCCGCTGGCCATCGGCCGCTCGAACTTTCGTTCGAGCTGGAGCGGGGGAAACTGCTCGCCATACACGGACCTTCAGGCGCCGGAAAAACAACTTTGTTGAGGATCCTGGCCGGCCTGACAGATATCGACGAGGGACATATAGCGGGAAATGGGGTGATCTGGAGAGATACGACATTGCGTGTGAATATTCCTGCCCGGAAGCGACCCGTCGGCATGGTCTTCCAGGACTTTGCTCTTTTTCCGCATCTGAACGTCCGGGAGAACCTGGAGTTCGCCTTGCCCTCCGGAGAGGATCCCCGGGTCATTCCCGAGCTGATCGGGCTCATGGAACTGCAATCCTTGCAGCAAGCCCGCCCTGCCCAATTGTCCGGAGGACAACAGCAACGTGTAGCCCTTGGGAGGGCGATCGTGAGAAAGCCGGAACTTCTCTTGCTGGATGAACCTCTCTCCGCCCTGGACGATGAGATGCGTTCCCGGCTACAGGACTACCTGTTGCGTGCACATCGCCAATTCCATCTGACGACGATCCTCGTGAGCCACTCATTGCCTGAGATCTTCCGATTGGCCGATGAGGTCATCAGGCTGGATAAAGGCAGGAGCATTGGGAGAGGCACCCCCGCAGAGATTTTTCTGCAACAGGGATCGACCGACCCCTTTATGTTGGCCGGGGAAGTGATCGATATCCTTGATGAGGGCCCTTCGTTTACGATCAGCGTTCTATGCGCCAATACGTTGCTGCCGGTAAAAACGACTCCGGGGCAGGCAGCCAGGCTTCGCAAAGGGCAAAAAGTGATGATCAGCTCCGAATCATTCGAGCCCAGGATCCTGTTCATGAACGAAATGTCAAATAAATTTGACATTTAATAAGACTTGTTTTACATTTGGTAAAATAAACATTACATGAAACAGCGATTCTTATTCCCTTACTGGAGCCGATACCTGGGTTATGCCTGCATCTTGTTCCACATTCCGCTGATGGCCATGAAACATCTGGGAACGGGCAGGCAACTTCCGCCGGACGGTGGAATCCATGAAACGAATGGCGACCATCTGCTTTTCGCCGTTGCCTTTTTGCTGATGGTGATCGGCCTGATCCTGGTAGCCTTCTCCAAGGAAAAGATCGAAGACGAACAAATATCCCGCCTGCGCCTGGATTCATTGCAATGGGCGATCTACCTGAATTACGCGATCCTCATCGTCAGCCTGATCGCAACGGAAAATATGGGAAATCATTTTATGCTGGCGATCGATACCTGGGTGCCCTTGCTTTTCTTCATCGTGCGCTTCCGGTGGATGATCTTCCGGCTCAATCTATCCATGAAATCAGACCAACCATCATGAAAAATACCATTCGCGTTCAGCGGGCCATAAAAGAGTTGACACAAGCCGATCTGGCGGCAAGGGTAAAGGTATCCAGGCAAACCATCAATACCATCGAGAGCAATAAATATGTCCCTTCGACCGTGCTGGCTTTGAAGATCGCCAGGATCTTCGGCATTCCCGTCGAAGAGTTATTCATCCTGGAAGAAGGAGATTGAGTTCAGCCTAAAAGCCCTTAATTTTAGGCCAACTAATCGTCTATCGATGGTCTCGCCTTCCATTTGGGAAAAAGAAAGTTTTTATGCCCCTGCCGATATCGTCATCGCCGGCAGCGGTTTCGTAGGATTATGGTGTGCCTATTACCTGAGGCGGGCAGAACCTGGCCGGTCCGTGATGATCGTGGATCGCGGCGTCATCCCTACGGGAGCGAGCACACGCAATGCCGGCTTCGCCTGTTTCGGCAGCCTTACGGAACTGATCGCCGACTCGCGGCAGATGGGCGAAGGCAGGATGCTGGAGCTCGTGGAAATGCGCTATCGGGGGCTGAAGAGGATCCGGAAAACGTTCTCCGGCAAAGAGATCGGGTATAAGTCGTACGGAGGATTTGAACTGATCGCCGGATCGGATCCCATGGACATGAATGCAGTCCGCAGCAGCATCGACTGGCTCAACCGCCAATTAAAGAAGATCACCAAAGAGCAAAAGACCTTTCGCCTGCAGGATGATAAAATTGCAGGGTTTGGTTTTGCAGGCATCAGTCACCTCATAGAGAACAGGACGGAGGGCCAGTTGCATCCGGGAAAGCTCTGCCTCGCTTTGCTGCGTCTGGTTCAATCCATGGGCGTCACTGTGTTGTCCAATACGGAGGTACTTCGTTACGAAAGGACGCCGGATAAACTTCTCTTGCATACGAACCACGCATTCACGCTATCTGCTAATAAACTGCTGATATGCACAAATGCGTTTGCCAGGCAGCTCCTGCCTCAGCTGGATGTCGAGCCGGCCAGAGGGCAGGTACTTGTGACGTCGCCCATTGCGAAGCTCCCCTTTAAAGGAACGTTCCACTATGACCAGGGATTCTATTATTTTCGCGATCTCGGGGACCGGGTATTGCTTGGAGGCGCCCGCAACAAGGCGCCCGAAGCCGAGCACACAGACGAGATGGTGGTCACCGGGCAGATCCAGGCCGAGTTGGAACGAATGCTTCGCGATGTTATCCTGCCAGGACGGGACTATGCCATCGAACATCGCTGGAGCGGTATCATGGGGATGGGAAAAGAGAAACAGCCGATCCTTCAGCAAGTGGAGGAAGGCATCTATTGTGCCGTACGAATGAGCGGGATGGGCGTGGCGTTGGCGCCGGTCATGGGAGAGAGAGCCGCAGCCATGATGGAATAAGATCAATCGCTTTCATTCACCTAAACATAAAGCCATGAACTGGAAATTGATCTTTCAGCTCTCTCTTTTCGGGCTGGCAATGGCCTTTGCCACCATCACGCTCATCCCAACCAGGATCGAGCCCGCCTTTTGGTTATTGGTCTTTATCCTCTGCGCCTGGCTCATTGCCAAATTTGCACCCGGCCACTTCTTTTGGCACGGCATGCTGGTAAGTATTGTCAACAGTGTATGGATCACCGCCGCCCACGCTTATTTTTATCGCAGTTATATCAACCATCACCCGGAAATGGTGGACATGAGCGCCAAGATCCCCTTTCTCCAGGGTCATGGCCGGGAGCAGATGGTCGCCATGGGGCCCGTGTTCGGGATCGCATTCGGGCTGATCCTGGGCTTGTTTGCGTTCCTGGCTTCCAAGGCCGTGAAACGGCAACCTGCAGGCAACTGAACCGGCACTTACCATTTAACGAGCTTGGTCATACTGCGTTGCCGTCCGTCATTGATGCGGATAAAGTAAACGCCCCCGGGAAGGGAAGAGACATTCAGCGAAGTAGATAATTGGCAGACCCTTGCACTCATCACCAGCTGTCCGGTCTGCGAGAAAACATCCAGCATCGAGCCGAGCCTTGACGCGTCGGACAAGGTCACCGTCACGCTGTTCACGGCAGGGTTCGGGTAAAGGTCCAGGGTCACGTTGCTGTCCGGCGTGGAAGAGGCTGCAGGCGCGGTCGAGGTGGAGGAAGGATCTCCGCTGTAACCGGTGGAAGATAATATCGGATAACGGAATCCGCCGGGCATGAAAAGGGAGCGCATCCGGTCACGTTGGCCGAATGTGAACATATGCATGCCGATGTCGTCCGTAAAATCCATATAGTTCATGTACATATTCCCGTCCGGGCCGTTGCCGCAAGTGACAATGCTTCCGTTGGGATTGCCGTAGGTCGCTCCCTGTTGTTGTGGCGTATCATCGACGCCATCGGTCCCGCAGCTGGCATCGCCCCAGATATGGATCATGTTGAGCCAATGCCCGATCTCATGCGTAGCGGTTCTGCCCAGGTTATAGGGTGCCGCGGCGGTACCCATCGTCCCAAATGCAGCGTAGTGTACTACTACGCCATCGGTCTCCTTCGGACCTCCTACCACACTCGAATAACCGAAGATGCCGCCTCCGGCCAGGTTGACCACCCAGATATTCAGGTAACGGTCGCGATCCCATGCATCGTCCCCGCCATGGGCGCTATACTTCATGTTGTCGTCGATGCCAAAGCCTTGTGTACTGGTATGCCTGCGGACGATGCCCGTCGTGGATGCCCCGTTGGCGTCGACGTTTGCCAGGACGAACTGAAACCCGCAATCTGCCGCCAGGTCGCGGTAGTAGCCAGGAATTCCTGCGGTATCCGCATTCATTTTCTGATAATCCCTGTTCAACACAGCCAATTGGGACAGCACTTGTGCATCGGAGATATTCTGCGCAGCATTATTGTAGACGACATGTACGACAACGGGGATAATGATCGGCGTGAGTGATTCACTATTGACCGTTCCGCCTCCGGAAACGGTCAAATCCTTATGTTGGCCATACTGCCGGGTGAAACTTTCTATATCCTGCATACGGGTCGGGAGGGATGGATCGTTACGCAGCAATTGCTCTTTATAGCCCGTAAAACCACAGTCTCTCTGGGCAATGGCAGGCAAACTAACCAACAAACTTACCGACAAGGGTAAAAATAATCGCATGGTACCTTATTAAGAGGCGATCATAGGTACCGGATATTATATTACTTGATACGTAATAGCGTGTTAAGGAGATTGGGTAAGGTCAATCAGGGAGGATATTTTGCGCAAAAACAGGTAAGAATAGCACCCGGTCTGGGTCACTTAGCGGAAAGTTGGTGTAGGGGTGGTATCCAGACAATAAGCACCATAAAGTAACGAAAAAACCTCCAAAAGTCAAAATTTTTTAAGGGAAAATTTATGATTCTCAAGCATTTAATGAGGATACGGAACCTTATTTTTGCGCATTATTCTCCACAGTATGGTCAAAATATCCCCGTTTTTTCTCGCTCTGGGCCTACTGGCCTCCTGTACAAACACCGACCGCCAAACTGTCCCATCGGGCACTGAAAACGCCGCCGATAATATCCCACCCTCCATCAACTTTACCGTGATCCAGTCCCTGCCCCACGATACCAGCTCTTTCACGGAGGGCCTTCTTTTTCATGAAGGCAAGCTCTATGAAAGCACCGGAACCGAGCCGGCCACGCCCGCGAGCCGTCGTTCGCTGTTCGGCGTCGTCGACCCCAAAACAGGGAAGATTGAAGCCAGGGCGGAGCTCGACAAGAGCAAGTATTTCGGTGAGGGCATCAGCTTCCTGGGCGACAAGGTCTATCAACTTACCTGGACCAGCAAGGTCGGGTTCATCTATAACAGCAAAACATTTGCCAGGGCAGGGGAATTCACCATTCCGGTCAGGGAAGGCTGGGGCATGACGACCGACGGCACGCACCTCATCATGAGCGACGGAAGCAGCAATATCACGTACGTGGACCCTGTGACGTTCAGGCCTGCAAAGATCCTGGGCGTGACGGACAATAACGGTCCGGTGAATAATCTCAATGAGCTGGAGCTCATCCACGGGTACTTGTATGCCAATCGCTGGGAGACCAATTATATCGTCAAGATCGATACAGCCAGCGGAAAGGTAGTGGGGACGATTGACCTGACCTCGCTGGTGGATGCAGCCCGGGCCAGCTATCCGGAGGCCGCAGAGATGAACGGCATCGCTTATGATGCCGCGACGGACAAGATATTGATCACCGGAAAACTTTGGCCCTATCTCTACGAGATAAAATTCCCGCATTAATATAGCTACGGGCTATGACTTCCCTGCCACGTAGATCACCGAGCTGCATTTGGATTTGTCTACGAAAGCCCTGAGGTTGGAAAAAGCGCCGACCAGGACGGCCCGCAGCATATTTCCGCGCCGATGGCCGTATTTGTCGCTCAGCATACTGATATAAAAGCTATCATACCACATCGGCCTGGTCACCTGCAGCATAAGATCATGCTGATCCAGCAGTCTGACCATGGCATCCGGGCAGAAATGATAGAGATGTCTGGGCACGTCATAGGCCGCCCAGGAACTCTTGTAATAGGCCGCATCGAATGAAGTATAATTAGGCACGGCGATAAAGACCCTCCCCCCGCGTTTCAGGATCTTTTTCAATTGCTCCAGGTAATCGTGCAGGGCGTGTACGTGCTCCAATACGTGCCACAGCGTTATCGCATCAAAATGGTCGGCGGGCATCATCCTGAGATCCTCCGCAGGCAGCAAACTGATCCCATACAAGTCGCCGGCGCGTTGCCTGGCCTCTTCATCGGGCTCCAGGCCGGTCACCTCCCACCCCGCCTCCTGCATATGTTTCGCAAATGCGCCCGTTCCGGCTCCGATATCCAGGAGCCGGCCTTTCTTCTGACGTGTGGCCGCCTCGAGCAAGTGGCGTTTGTCCGACAGGGTTTGCCTTCGGATCAGGTGGTAGAGTCTGTTGACCAGGCCTTTGCTGGTGTCGGAATGGGAAATATAATTTTCCGAACGGTAATACCGCCCGATCGAGGCAGCATCCGGAACGTCCTGCGTAAATCGCAGCCGGCATTCTGCGCATTCCACGATCGCAAACTCCAAATGAGAAACGGTATGGTCTTCCGCCGTCAATGCCGTGCTCAGATCGGAAGAGCCGCAAGACGGGCATGCGGTATAATGAATGAGATTATCTGATTGCATGATAGGTTAGGGGCGTTTGGGGCAGCCGTTCATAATTTCTGCTGATTGCCGATCGACCAGCCATTGACCGAGATGTGCCAGACCAGGATCGCAACAGCAATCGCGCCCAGGATAAGGGCTATGATCCACCAGGTTCTGCGTTTGCGCCGGACAACCACCTCATCATGCAGCCATTCGTTCATTTCGAAATTCGTCTTTTCCTGATCCCCCACCAACAGGACATGCTGCGCGTTTTGACGATTGACGCGCAGTGCCGGCGTCGGAATCATGTACAATGACGGGCCTTCCCCCGGTTCCAATACGGTCTTGCCCGAGTCATCCTGTCTGAGCATTCCTATCCCTTCCCAATGGACCCTTTCCTCTGTCCTGATCCGATGCCGCAGCTCGAACGAAAATTCATTGTACCATTTGATCGCTTCATAGTCCAGGATGTTCCGCTGGGTCGCCAGAAAGGAAAAGAACTCCCTGTCGGGAGCGTCGAAGTACTTGTCAAGCCGGAACCGGTAAGTGGGGGGCAGGATCGTACGGTCTGCTATGTCCATGGTAGCCGGAGATGATTCCAGGTAAATGGTGCCCAAACCAGGTACACTGATATTCCGATGCTGAAATAAATAAGCATTTAACACCTTGAACATGGGTCAAATATAGGGCATTATTTTTGGCCGAACGAAAATACGATACCCCCGAGCAGATTGAATCCGTAGACAGGATATTGGTGCCAGCGCTCGTATTTGTCATTGAGGAGATTATTCAACTGCACCCAAAGGTTCAGTTGGCGCGTTATCCGGAATTCCACGCCCGCGTTGAGGTCAAATGCCCCGTCCCCTTTAAAGGATTCTCCGTTCGTTGCCCGGTATTGCGCCCCGTCGAATGCGAACAGGTCCACCTTGGCCCAGAAATCCTTAAAGGCCTGCCATTTCAGGCTGGTATTGAATTCGAAGGGCAGCAACCCCCAGGCCTTGACCTCCGTCTTCAGTTTCGTGTATTGATTCCAGTTCATGCTGGCGGTAGCGCTGAATTCATCGCCCTGGATATAGCTGAGCTCCCCATGCAATTGGAGCGCCTCCATCGAGGTTTCATACCGGATCGCGAACTGTTTTCCGCCATGGAGCGTATCGTTCACGAACAGCGGCATATTCTTGTATTGAAGAAACCCCACCTTCGCCGAATAGCTGAAGTGGTTGTCCAATGATCCCTTGAATCCCGCGTACCGTTCCTGCATCCTCGTATTCAACAAGAGAGTGGGCTGCGCGAGCCAGGGATTGATCGACTCGAACCGCTGGTAGGAACCCTTATCGTAATAGCCGATCCAGCCGAGTTGGATGCCGAAGCGTTGGTCGGAGGTCGAGAAATCGGCCATGAAATTGGGCAGGAGGGTAAAGGCTTTGTTATCCCAGGAAGGTACGACGGAAGCCTGCAGAAAGAGGTTCGCCGTCTTGACCAGGAAGGCCGGCGAAACGGTAAACAGGTTGTTTTGCAAGTTAGTGCCGATGGGGGGGCGGTAGTTGGTCAGATTGGCGTTGAAGCCCAGGTCGAAGGCAAAGGTCTTCCCGATGGCTTTTTCGAGAGGTAGGTTCAGGATGGTGTTCGTCTCACTGACCTTGGGATTGTGGTTGTCCGTAAACACCGATACCCGCAGATCCGGATGGTAGCTCAGGCCGAATTCGGTGGGCTCGATATTGCGGAAGCTGATCCTGCCTTCATAGGTTTGGAACTGCTGCCGAAGCGAATCCGCCGGAAATTTCAGTGAATCCGGCTTGTATCCGTACAAGTAATAGTCATCGTTCTTAAAACCGATGCTGCCCGTCCATTCCAGGTTCTTTGCCGTCTTGACCGTTCCCATCAGTTTCACATCCGTCAGGCTGTTCTTCTGGTTGGGCAGGCTGCCTTTCGAGCTCAATTGGTTGGCGAAGATGTTAAAAAAGGTCGTTCTCCCGTCACCGAAGCTGAAGCCCGTTCGGATATAGGGCAGATGTACGTTCCCTACGCCGATCTTGATATAATTATCGTTCTCCCAGGGCAGCAGGGAATCGGCCTGCAGGGCGACGGGCTTCATCTCGCCCGGCTGATAGGTGAGGAAGAGATATTGCGCGGGAATGGTATAATTCAGCCTGGGCCGGGACGTGTCCGCCACCGGCGGCGCCGCGTTGAAATTGATCTTTACCGCATCGCGCAGCACGGGCTTGAACGAGGACGTGATATCGATGGTCCGGCGCTTGGCCGTATCCTGCGCATGCACACTGAACCCAAGTCCTGCCAGTAAACATCCGATGATGATGATCTGCTTCATATTTTAATCTATCGATCGTTAATGAGGTTACTCTCCGCCTACTTTGCTATTCTGTTTCTCTTCCTGCGCTATCTGGTCCAACTTCTGCTGAGCCTGCCGTCTCAGGTCCTCGATCTTCGCGTTCTCGGCCACGCTCTGATAAGTGGCCTTGGCGTTGAAATAGTCTTTTTCCTTATAATACACATCGCCGAGCAGCAGGTAGGCTTTTGTAACCCAAAGCTCATAAGAACCCGACTTGTTGATCACGTCGAAGGCCGCTTTTTCGGCGTCCTTGAGCTCATTTCCGCTAAAGAGGCAGTCGGCGATCTCATAACGTGCCTCCGCGGCATACGCCGATTTGCTCAATCCGGCCGCCGTCCTGAAATATTGCAAGGCCGTGACGCAGTCACCGGTCGACTGATACGACTTGGCGATAGCCATGTTCGCCAGTACCCGGTCGTCGGTGCTCACCCCTTTCTGGTCAAGCAGGTCTTTGGCGTTCTGCGCCGCATTGGCCCATTCCTGCAACTGATATTGGCTGCGCAGCAAGCCTCTCATGGCCTCCATCTTGTTCTCCTGCGAGGCGGCGAAGTCCTTTAGCTTGCTGAAGTATTTTTCTGCCTTCGCATAATCCTTAAGCTCGAAGAAATTCAAGCGCGCAGCCTGCAGCAAGGACTTCTCCCCGAACTTGTTCGGCGCCTTGTCCGCGACCATGCCATATCCGACCGCGGCCTTGGCCCAATCTTTTTGCGAGAAATAGATCTCGCTCTTATAGTAGTTGGCCTCCAGCGAATACTTTCCGTCGGGGAATTTGGACAGGTAATCCTCAAAGCGCTGGACCGCCGCCGCAAAGTTGCCATTATTGAATTGTACCTCGGCCTCTTCATAGGCCAGCTGATCCTCCTGGCTGGTGCTGACCTCCACGCCCATGCCCTTGGCGAAATTGACATATTCCCCGCTCCTTCCCTCCTGCACATAGATCGTCTTGGCGTTTTCGAGAGCGTCTTGCGCTTCCGGCGAATTGGGGAATTGCTTCAACAAGGAGTCGTACTGACTTAATGCCTCCTTGTTATTGTTCAGATTGTACCACGCGATACCCGATTTGAGATAGGCTCTCGGCTTGAGTGCATCGGCACCCTGTGCCCTGATCACATTTTTGAGATAGGGCAAGGCCTCCCGGAACTGCTCGTCCGCCAGGTAGGAACTGGCGATCTCCATATTGGCGTCCGGGTTCAGACTGGAGGCGGGATATTTCCGGCCGAACGAGCTCAGCAGGTTGATCTTCTCTTTCCCATTGCTTACTCCTGCGATCATCGCCTTCTGGAAAGTGGCATAGTCGGCCGAAGGCCAGGAATAGTCCAATACCTTGTTATACATCGCCAATGCGGTCCTGAAGTCGCGGTTCATATAGTAGCAGTCGGCTTCCCGTACGTAGGCGTCCTGTTCGATCGCGGAAGAATGGATCTGGGGGGTCCTGACGACCTGCGCAAAGAAGCCCAGGGCCTGGTGATAGTTCTCTTTTTTCAGGAAGCAGTATCCCAGGTTGTAACGGGCGTTCGTCGGATTGACCTCGCCATTGACATCGCCGCTCTTGAGGTATTCGAAATAATAATTGATGGCTTCGTCGATACGGTTCTGCCGGTAGGCGATCTCCGCCTTCCAGAATTGAATAAAGGGGAGCAACATCGCGTTGTACGGGCTCTTCAGGGCCCTGTCCAGCAGGTCGTTAGCACCTTGTAACATCCCATCGTTGATCATTTCGGTCGCGCGTCCGTACAGGATACGGGGAACGGCCCGTTTCGCATTTTCAGACGGTTTGCTCATGCTGTCGACAAGTCCCATGGCATCCCGGTAATTGTTGGTATTGGCCATCACGCTGACCAGCAGATCCCTCGCCTCCTGGTAGTAGTCGCTGTGCGGATACTGTTGCACGAAATCCTGCAAGGCCGTAAGGGCAAGATCCTGGTAACCGAGTTCGTAACTAAGCTTGGCGTAATTAAACCGGGATATCTCCTTTTGGACGGCATTGCTGCTGTTCATAGAGCAAAAGAGGAAGGCATTGCGCGCATTCGCCTTCTGGCCGACCCGCAGGTAGGCATCTCCAAGCAGGTACATCGAATTTTGCGCCAGGGAGTCTTCTTTGCCTCCAAGTTGGGAAAATCCGGCGATCGCCTTCTTCCAGTTCTGGGTCTGATAATAGCAGTAGGATAGTTCATAAAGATCTTCCCGCGTTACCTTTTGAGCCTTGGCCACATATTGTTCAAGGAAGGGCAGCGCATGGGCGAAGTCCTGCTTTTCATAGTATCCGTGGCCCACCAGCTGGCGCATTTCCTGGTCATAATATTGATTTCCTTTCTTCAGGCGTGATTCAGCGTATTCGATGGCCTTGTCCTTTTCGCCCTGCACCAGGTAGATATTTGCGATATAATACGGCACTACCTTCTCATAAGCGGCATGATTCTCCGTCACCTGGAAGGCGGTCAGCGCATCGCTGTATTTCCGCTGGTAAAAGGATATGAAGCCGAAGTAGTAATTGGCGTCTACATAGTTCGGATCCTTTGGCATCTGACGTATCGAATTGAACAGCGGCAAGGCCTTGTCGAACTGCTTTTGCGTGAAATAGCAATATCCTTCATGAAATTTCAGGTCTGCGATCTCCCGGTTGGACAGGTTGTCGATGCTGGCCTGCTCGTAAAGGCGGATCGCCCCGGCGTAGTCTTTTTGCCTGAATTCGTATTCAGCGAGGTGAAAATTCATCAGTTCCACCCTGGCCTGGTTTTTATTCAGGGCGATAAAGTCCCGGGCCGGTTCCAGCGCCCCCTTGTCGTTCTGCTCCAGCCCGCATACCAGGTAATAGTATCTTACGTCTTCGAACTCTACCGCCTTATTGCTCCTGTCCGTCTCGCGCATCCCTGCCTGGAGGTCGCGGAAGATCGGATAGGCCAGGCTGTAGTACTCATTCTGGAAGAAGTCCACCGCCTGCTTGAAACTAGCCTGCGGGTCGTCGAGATATTTCGTTTGCTGGGCAGCCAGGGATGAACCCAGGAGGAACACGAAACTGAGCGATACGATATACTTCACGAAAAAACGGTTTGATTTGCTATTCTCGTCCTGCGGGGTTAACGAGTTAAAGTTTCTAATTATTTTACCTTTAACCAAACATCGTTCCAAACACCTGTGGATAACTGCGAGGATTAACATTTTGTTAGATATAACAAGGAATTTTAACTTCACGGAAAATCCCGATACATGAAGAATTTCTTCTCCACCAACTACTCGCAAAACAGTTTCAACCTGGCCACGCTGCTCCTGCGCCTCACTTTCGGATTGGTCCTCCTGCTGAACCATGGACTCTTGAAACTGAAGCATTTTGGCCAGATGTCCGAGAACTTTTCCGACCCTCTCCACATCGGCCATACCGCCTCGCTGGGCCTGGTCGTCTTTGCCGAAGTATTGTGTGCCCTCCTGCTGGTGCTGGGCCTGTTCACGCGATTTGCCGCCCTGGTGCTGGTGATCAGCATGGCGGTCGCATTCTTCATCGTCCTCAAGGGTCAGGCCACGGAGGTTCATGAGCCGGCACTCCTTTACCTGACGGTCTTTTTCGCCCTTCTCCTCGTTGGCCCCGGCAGGATCAGTGTCGATGCGATGATGGGGAAATAATCCAAGCCAGCATGTACAGCAGCGAAATGCAAGTCCGTGTCCGCTATGCAGAGACCGACCAGATGAATGTGGTATATCACGGGAACTATGCCCAGTATTTTGAAGTAGGCCGCGTCGAGTCGCTGCGTCAACTGGGGCTAAGCTATAAAGAGTTGGAAGCGACGGGCGTGATCATGCCCGTGATCGAATGGACCGCCAAATTCCTGCGTCCGGCCCATTACGATGACCTGCTTACCGTAAAGACCAGTTTGCGAGAGCTGCCTGCCGGCCATCGCATCGAATTCCACCAGGAGGTGTATAATGAAAGCGGCAGACTGCTGACCACGGGCAAGGTCGTCCTCTATTTTCTGCGGCGGGCGAATATGGAAAAGACGAATATGCCGGAGGAAATGAAGGAGCGACTGGCCCCCTATTTCATACCCGGTGGTGATCAGCCCTCCACTGTTTGATCGCGTTCTTGATCTCGTCATTGCTAAGGGCTTCATCGACGGCCCTCCTGGCGAGGCGGACGAACTCCTCGTCCCCGGCAAACCGCAACGCGATGATCTGCTGCATGGTAAGGGCCTTGTCGAGTGGTTTCCCCGCCAGGATAAAATGGCGAAGGTTCTCTTCGGCGCGGATGGCCCGGTCCTGGGCGCGCAAAGGAAAACTGCGCGTGTGGATGAAAAAGCTGCTCAGGATCAGAGAGACCAGTACCAGCAGCGACGCGGAATAGAGACCATCCCGGTTTGCATGTACGAGGTTGACGATGGATCCGATCAAGAGAGCGATGATGGCGAGGCCGGTAATACCGTGATAATAAAAGTCGATTCGCCGGTGATGGCGGTAATCCTGGATTCTCATGTGTGTGTTGATTTGGGACGATCAAGATAAGTAAATTTGTCAATCCGGGCGGCGGATTAACAAATGGGTCATTTCAGCAGGTCCAACAGCGCGAATATTTTTCGTATGACGGGCGCGGTAGGCCCATCGTAATTATTCACGATGATCGCGAACACGTATTCATGTCCGTCCGCGGAATGCTGGTAACCGGCATAGCTCCTTGCACCACCGATGGCGCCGCTCTTCATATGCATGCCATTGATCTCGGGCAGCGCGGAATAAAAAGCGTGGAACCATGGCCGCGACTTTGCATAGAGCAGCACTTTGACCAGGGCATCCGTCGTGACGCGATTCTGCGGGGAAAGGCCGCTGCCGTCCTGAATATGGATCGACCCGCCGTCGATCCCGCGGGCGATCCAGAAATCCCTGACGACCTGCACGCCCTTTTCGGTGCCGACCGCTCCGGCCTTCTCCACGGCCAGGGTCTTGACCAGCGCTTCGCCATAGAGATTGATGCTCTTTTTCAGGAACCAATAGTTGATGCTGTCAAGACGGGGAGAAAGGCAGGTATCCAGGATCACGGACGGGTGGTTCATTTTCTGGTTTTCGAGTGAAATTCCCAGCGGGGTCATGACCTCTCCGGCATGTTGGATGACCCCCTCCTTCTGCAATCTCTCGCCGAAAAGAATGCCTGCATACCGGGGCGGCGCCGGGATCGAGCCCGAGATCACGAAGCCTTCCTTTTGCAGGGGAATCGTACCCCGGAGGAAGGCGAAACCCATGTGAGGGGTCGAATAGATATAGGCATTATCTCCGCTCCCGGCGGGGCCGGTTTTGCATTCATTGATCCACTCCGTAAATTCAAGCTCCCCGGGCGGTTTCACGAGGGTCACCGGATCCCCTATCGCTTTGCCGGCTTTAAGGTGGAGGTCAAACTGGTTCTCATGCCAGTTGAGTCCCCAGGCCCCGGCCCCATAATAATTGCCGATATCTTCCAGGATCCATCCCCGCGGGACCGCTTGCGTACCACCCAGGCTGTCGTCGATGAGGATGTCGCCGGAGAACCTTTTTATACCGTTCCTGGCGAGTGCGCTTACCCAACGATCCAGAATGACCTCTTCCCGGGTCGAATCATACCTCCAGCTGCCCAGGGTCGGGTCGCCGCTCCCGATGATATAGAGATTGCCCTGCAGCTGTCCATTTTCCAGCCTGCCGTCATAGCCCAGTCCGGTACGATAGCGATAATCCGGCCCCAACAGGTCGAGAGCGGCTACGCTGGTGAAAAGTTTCTGGCAGCTGGCCGGAGCCAGGCCTGCTTCGGCGTTCTCCCCAAATACTATTGCTCCCGTTGCGGCGTTAATCACCTGCAGGCTTACTATGGCGTGTCGTAAGGCGGTGTCGGCCGTCAAGCGCTCCGTTGCCGCGTGCAGCCGATCGGGCAGACCCTGGGAACGGGCCAATCCGGAGAGCAGGCAGAAGAGCGCCGATAAAAGCGGTGTCCGTTGGAACGTCATGAGGCAAAAATGGTTAAAAAAAACAACTTTAACTTTGCCTCATGGAAAAAATCATCGCCAGTATCATCACTATCGGAGACGAATTGCTGATCGGGCAGGTCATAGACACCAATAGCGCCTGGATGTCACAGGAACTGAACAAGGCCGGGATCTGGGTACGCCGGCGGGTAGCGGTAGGCGATGAGGCGGAGTCCATTCGCGGCGCTCTTGATCAGGAATCCGCGGAGGCGTCCATCATCCTGATCACAGGCGGCCTGGGGCCGACGGCCGACGATATCACGAAACCATTGCTCTCAGCCTATTTCGGGGGCCGGATGGTCGTCGACGAAAAGGCGCTGGCCAATGTGAGGCATATCTTTGAAAGAGTGTTGCAACGCCCGATGATTGAACGGAACCTGCAGCAGGCGGAAGTGCCGGATGTCTGTACGGTCATTCAAAACAAGCGGGGCACGGCGCCGGGGATGTGGTTTGAAAAGGATGGAAGGATCTATGTCTCGATGCCGGGCGTCCCTCACGAAATGAAGGGGATGATGAACGACTACGTCCTTCCGGCCTTGAGGGAACGCTTCGACCTTCCGTTCATCGCGCACCGGACGATCCTGACGGCGGGCATCGGCGAGTCCTTTCTCGCGGAGCATATTGCGGCCTTTGAGTCGGCGCTGCCTCCTTCTATCAGGCTGGCCTACCTGCCGAATTACGGCATGGTTCGCCTGCGTTTAACGGCGCGCGGGGATGATCCGGCCGGGATCACGGAGGAACTGGAAGGCCGGTTCCATGCGTTGAAAGAACTTGTGGAAGAGTGGATGGTCGCGGACGAGGATCTGACCCTGCAGGAGGCCATCGGGAAGCTGCTGACTGAAAAAGGGCGAACGATGTCCACCGCGGAAAGCTGCACCGGCGGCAATATCGCGCATCTGATCACTTCCGTACCCGGTTCCAGCCGTTATTTCAAAGGCAGCGTGGTCAGCTATGACAATGCGGTAAAAGAGCGCTTACTTAAGGTGGATCCCGGGACCATTGGCCGTTCCGGCGCCGTGAGCGAAGAAGTGGTACGGCAAATGATCAATGGCGTGCTTCCCCTTATGGACACGGATCTCGCGTTGGCTGTCTCCGGCATCATGGGTCCCGACGGGGGGACGACGGAAAAACCGGTGGGTACGGTCTGGGTGGCGGCGGGGGACCGCAAGAAGGTCATTACCCAAAAGTTCCAGTTCCGTTTCGACCGGCAGCGGAACATCGAGCTGACCTCCACTTTTGCGCTGAACCTGTTGAGAAAATTTATTTTGTCGGAACATTAAATAATTACCTTTGGCCCTGTAAGCCGGAACTTCTAAATCTAATATACGTATATGTCTCTTGTTGACCTGGTCATGCCAAAAATGGGAGAAAGTATCATGGAGGCCACGATCCTGAAGTGGCTCAAGCAACCCGGCGACACGGTGAAGCAGGATGAGACGGTATTGGAGATCGCGACGGATAAGGTGGATTCCGAAGTTCCCTCCGTCACGGAGGGGGTGATCGAAGAGCTCCTGTTTAAAGTGAACGATGTCGTGCCTATTGGTTCGGTGATCGCACGCATCCGCACCAATGGCGTCGCCACCCAGCCTGCGGCGAACAATCCCCGGCCCCAGGCGATCCCGGTAACTCCCCCGGTGCAGGCCGCCGCTGCTTATTCGCAGCCCCAGCCTTCCGGCGCAAATCGCTTCTATTCGCCACTCGTTCTGAATATCGCGTCCAGCGAAGGCATTCCCCTAGGTGAATTGGAAAATATTCCCGGGACAGGCCATGAAGGGAGGGTGACAAAAAGGGATATCCTGCAATATGTATCGGAACGGAAGCCGGGCTATCGTCCGCAAGCCTCTTCCCCGGCGCCCACCCCTGCGGCCCCGGTCAGGCAGAGTATGGCATCCGCAGGTACTCAGCCGGCTTTGACGCCTGCGCAGGCTCCCCGGCAGGAGACGGCAGCCCAATCGCCCGCATCCCAAACGACCGCTTCCTCCACGCCGCAGCCGGTCAGCTATAGCGGCAACGTGGAGATCGTCGAAATGGACCGCATGCGCCGCCTGATTGCCGACCACATGGTCCGCAGCAAGCACACCAGTCCCCACGTGACCAGTTTCACAGAGGCCGACGTCACCCACCTGGTGAACTGGAGAGAGAAAGTAAAAAAGGACTTCGAGAAAAGAGAAAATACCAAGCTCACGTTCACGCCCTTATTCATCGAGGCGATCGTGCAGTGCATCAAGCAATACCCGCTGATCAACAGTTCGCTTGACGGGGATCGCATCCTGATCAAAAAGGACCTCCATATCGGTATGGCCACCGCCCTGCCGAGCGGAAATCTGATCGTTCCGGTGATCCGGTATGCCGATCAGCTGAACCTGGTCGGATTGGCGAAACAGGTCAACACCCTCGCCGAAAACGCCAGGCAAAATCGTCTGCGGCCTGAAGACACGCAGGGCGGGACCTTTACGATGACCAATGTCGGCACGTTCGGAAGTCTCATGGGAACCCCCATCATCAATCAGCCACAGGTCGCCATCCTGGCCATTGGCGCCATCAAGAAGCGGCCCGTCGTGATCGAGAGCGCCGAGGGGGATGCGATCGCCATCCGGCATATGATGTACCTTTCTCTCTCCTATGACCATCGCATCGTTGACGGCAGCCTGGGCGCCACCTTCCTGACGGCCGTGGCCAGGCACCTGGAAAATTTTCCGGCCGATAGGTCATTCTGACCGCCTGCAAACCCTCGCCGCGCGACTGCGGCACATACTTATTTCCTCAATTCTCCGTTAAAATAGGAACAGGGAGGCTTTTCGTTATGCCCGGATTTTCGTAAATTCATATATACCCCAACCTAAATAAGATCCGCATGAAGACATTATCCGACACCTGGTTCGCAGATGGATACATCGACTTCGAATTGAAGAAATACACCCTGCTTGCCTATTTGCAGGAGATCCACCAGCACTTCTCCCAGAACAAGCTCTATCCGCAGCTTGCCGACATGATCTTCCATTATAACAACCTTGCGGCCTTCCGTGAGAACAAGAAGTATTTGCAGGAGCAGTTCCCAAAGAGGCTGACCGGGGTGCAGATCGAAAAGCTGCAGGTTCTGTATGAACAACTTATCGAGGACGACGAACTGATGCAGGAGCTCGAGGATATTATCAATTTTGCGACCGGTAAGATGAAAACGGCCATCAGCAGCGGCACAGAGATCTACGAATTCGTAGAAGAAAAGCTGACGATCTATCCCGTGGGCCTGGTACCGCTGGACAGCAATGAAGGATATTTTTTCCTGAGCGAAGGAAGTTTCGACAATACCCGTGTCTATCAATACCGGCTGAGCTTCTTCGAAAAACACGATGAGAAATACCGAAGCATTCGCACCGAATATATCGACACGTGGCAGAAATCGCTCTCCAACAGTTACGAAAACATCAAAGCGGAATTGATCCGGATAAAGAGCGATCTTCCCAATCCGGCCGTCTTTTCCATCGAGACCGAATTGAAATACCCTGTCGAAGAGACCTTATTGCCGATCGCCAAGAGAACCCTTGTCCGTTATATCACTAACCAGGCGGCCTGAGCGGAGGCGCCACATCTGCAGGCCGATCGCAAGCAGGATCCAAAACAAACCGACGTAACTGGCGGTATTGAGATACCGGTCTTCCCTGAAGACGAGGAATGCGAGAATGATCCCATAAACAGGTTCGAGGTTATAGCTCAGGTTCACCGTAAATGCCGAGATCTTACGCAGAGCGATCATAGAGAGCGAAAAGGCGAGCACGGTACAAACCCAACTCAATACCAGCAGCCACAACCAGTCCTTAGCATCAGGCATCGACCTGCCGCCCGGGGAAAAGTGAAGATACAGCGGCATGAGGGCGCTGAGCCACAAAAATCCTCCGCTAAGCTCATACAAGGTCACCGTTTCCGGCGGGACAGACCGAAGCACCCGACGGTTGAGTACGGGGAAAAGACTGCCCAGCAGCGACGAGACCAATCCGATGAGGATCCCGGTCTTATAGTGCGGGTCAACGCGGAAAATAAGGTAGATCCCCGCGATCACCATTAATCCAAGTAACAATTCCACCCAATCTACGCGGTGATGAAAAATGAGGGGTTCCACCAGGGCGGTGAAAAAACCGATTGCCGAAAAGCATATAAGTCCCACCGACACATTTGAATATTTGATGCTTCCGTAGAAAGCCACCCAATGCAGTGCGGCGATGCCGCCGATGCCGAAGATGCGCAGAACATCCCTGACGGCCAGCCGTATCCGTTGGCGACGCAGAAGCGCCAGCGCCCATAAGGTGAGGGAGGTGAGAAGAAGCCGGTACCATACCAGCCAGCCTTCGTTCAACGTAATGAGCTTGCCAAGTATGCCGGTAAAGCCCGCCAGAAGAACGGCGATATGGAGTTTAATGAATGCTTGCTTCAACTTATTTATTTGCTTTCCGCAATGGCTTCGTTGGAGAAGGAATGCAGGGGCATGACGTCATTTTTCTTTACCCGGTTGCGGTAGTTCTTGAAAAGGCTATGCCAGCGAAGATTGAGCACGCCGAGAATGCCCTCTTTGACGATCCCCTTGTTCATTTTAGACATGCCGTGTTTGCGGTCTTCGAAGATGATCGGAACCTCTTTGATGACAAAGCCCAGTTTCCAGGAGGCAAATTTCATCTCGATCTGGAAGGCATAGCCGACGAAACGGATCTCGTCGAGGTTGATGGTTTCCAGAACCTCCTTACGATAGCAGACAAATCCCGCTGTGGGGTCCTGTACCGGCATCCAGGTGATCAGGCGGGTATAGATCGAGCCGCCGCGGGACAAGAGGATGCGATTGCGCGGCCAGTTCACATTGCCTCCGCCCTTGACATAACGGCTGCCGACGGCAACGTCCGCGCCTCCGTATTTGCAGGCATCATACAACCGTTGCAGGTCCTTGGGATTATGCGAAAAATCAGCATCCATCTCGAAGATGAACTGGTAATCTTTACGGACCGCCCATTTGAAACCGTGGATATATGCCGTCCCCAGACCAAGTTTACCTTTGCGTTCCTCCAGGAAGAGGCATGAAGGATATTTTGCCTGCAGTTCCCGGACAATTTGAGCGGTGCCGTCGGGAGAACTATCATCGATAACCAATACGTGAAAATTCTGGCCCAGTTGAAAAATGGCTTCCAAAATAATGGTAATATTCTCGTTCTCGTTGTAAGTAGGTATGATAACGATCTTTTCCAACTGCCTTTTTATGTATATGTAAAAGTACTGATTTTTTTACCCCTTTTTTAACAGCGTTCTGTTAAAGATCTCCGTGAGTTTCTGTTTAGTATGTAGTGGAAAATCGCCCTTCATCATCCAATCATAATATTGGGGTTCGGACTTCAGGATACCCGCGACGGAGCGCCCTTTGTGCTTGCCGAAATTGAACACTTCGACGCCGTTCTCCATGACGAAGCGACGCGCAAAATCTACCACCTCTTCTTCGCCGATGCACCTGAATATCTCCTCCAGCGAGCTGCCAAGCTGGGGGTATCGTTCCACCTGGGCGACCAGCACCTCCCAGGTGGCCGTCGCATCGGCCTCCGCGCCGTGGGCCCCTTCGTGATCCTTCCCGCAATAGAACCGGTATGCCGCACTCAGGGTTCTTTGTTCCATCATGTGAAAGATCTTCTGCACATCCAGCAATTTCCTACCCTTGCTCTCGAATTCCATACCAATGCGAAGGAACTCTTCCACGAGCAGGGGGATGTCGAAACGATTCGAGTTATATCCGGCCAGGTCGCAATTATCGAGAAATTGCTTCAGTTCATTAGCCACCTGGCGGAAGGTCGGCGCATCCTTTACCATTTCATCCGTAATGCCGTGGATATCGGTGGAAGATTTGGGAATGGGCATTTCCGGATTGATCAGTTTGCGCTTGACAATGCGTTTGCCATCAGGCATGATCTTCACAATAGCGATTTCCACAATACGATCGGTACCCAGGTTTATTCCGGTTGTCTCAAGATCAATAATAGCCAGGGGATGAATAAGTTGTAGCATTCCTCGTTAGTAAGTAATATTAATTAAAATCTTATTGTGTAATACGGTTGGCCAGGCTCATGATATCCAGCCCGTCGTAGTCGCCCGAACTCATGAATAGCAAGTTAACATTTTCATAAGATTGTTGCGTCAGCCATGCCTCTAATTCTTGTTTTTCATTGATGACGATCAATCCATTTTTTCCGAAGCCTTCCTTTACCTTTTCTTTGGGTAAGGTCGGCAGACGCTTCAATTCCAAGGCATGGCGAGAATAAAACACCACCGCCTGATCTGCCTGATCCATCGCTCCCCTGTATTCGGAAAGGAATTTTTCATTAAGGCTGCTAAACGTATGCAACTCCAGCACGGCAATCAACGACCGGCCGGGGAACTGCCGTTTAACGGCATCGATCGTAGCCTTTACCTTGGATGGCGCGTGTGCGAAATCGCGGTAGGCATTGACGTGATCGTTCTGTGCCAAGAGCTCCAGCCTTTTTGCCGCACCGGTAAAGTTAGCAATGCTTTTCATGAAAGCGGCCGCGTCAATACCCAGCTCCTTGCAAACCAGGAAGGCGGCATGGAGGTTTAGCAGGTTATGGTCGCCGAAAACCTTTAAAGGACCGGTTTGTCTATCCAGTTGTGCCACGGTGATGCCATCGTCTACGCGATGAGCGGGAACACCGTAACCGATCCTGCGTACCCCTGAAGGATGTTCCTTTACAAGCTTTTCAAGGATGGGATCGGTTTCATTATAGATCAACAGCCCCCCGGGCTCGATCTTATCGATAAAGATCCGGAACTGTTCCAGGTAGATCGCGAAGGTGGGAAATACATTGATATGGTCCCAGGCAATACCCGTTAGGACGGCGATATGGGGAAAAAGAAAGTGGAATTTGGGCCGCTTTTCCATGGCGCTGGCCGGGTATTCGTCCCCTTCGCACACGATGATCGGGGCGCCGGTGATGCTGACCGACTGAGAAAAACCATCCAGTCTGGCCCCGACCAGCCAGTCGAAATCCCGC
This sequence comes from Bacteroidota bacterium, assembly GCA_030706735.1. GTDB lineage: Bacteria > Bacteroidota > Bacteroidia > Chitinophagales > Chitinophagaceae > Puia. The sequence continues at coordinate 26,185 of JAUZNZ010000041.1, forward strand.
CCGACCTGTTTCAGGACGTGCATGATCATGGAGGTCGTGGTCGTCTTGCCGTGGCTGCCCCCGATCACCACCCGGGTCTTGTCCCTGCTCTCCTGATAGATATATTCGGGGAAGGAATACATCGGGATTCCTAACTCTTTGGCTATCAATATTTCAGGATTGTCCGCCTTGGCATGCATGCCCAGGATGATGGCCTCCGGGGTCGTCGATCTGATAAATTCCGGCCGCCAGCCCAGCCCGGGAGGCATTAAACCCTCCTTTTCCAGGTTCGACCTGGCTGGTTCGAAGATCTCGTCGTCACTGCCTGTCACGGCATATCCTTTGCGATGCAATGCAATAGCCAGTTGGTGCATGACGCTGCCGCCAATGGCGATAAAATGAACTCGTTTCACGCGTTAAATGTATTCAAGGCCAGCAAATTATCAAAAACATTCTCGGCAACGAGGCGGGGGCTTGCACAAATGGATTTTTTGTGTTTACTTTGTACCAGTTAGCACAATCCCATCGCCCTTCTTTCTCTATCCTTTAGAACAGCCCCCAACTATTTCCGCATCCCTCCTCTGAATTACCTGGTACCAATTCCTACATCGGCCAGGCAATTTTAATTTTAACTATAAACACCCCACAAAATGAGAAAGACAATTTTAATCCTCGTACTCGCTATCGTTGTAGCCGCTGCATTTACTTCCTGTGCTTCGTCCAGGGGAGGTTGCTATATGAGCAAGGGTTTTGTTGGCTACGGCAGCCGCTGAGCGAGCGGTCGTACAGAGAGATTGTATCCCGAAAAGATATTTTGGACAAGGTTATCATGCAGATAGCCTTTTTTTTATTTGCCGGTCGGCCTACAAATTGATCCCTCCCGACGCTTCGATGCGTTGACCGGTAACCCAGGCGGAATCCTCCGAGCATAAGAAGGCAATGACCCCGCTGATATCGTCGGCGTTGGCCAGTCTGCCCAGGGCCGTATTCGCCATGATGCCATTCCTTCTTTCCGGAGGCGCATTCCGGATCGCCCCATTATTAAAATCCGTTTCAACCGGGCCAGGCGCCACCACATTGGCGGTGATCCCTCTTGAGCCAACCTCTTTCGCCAGATAGCGGGTGAATACCTCGATCGCCCCCTTCATCGATGCATAGATCGAATACCCTGGATTGACAAAGCGGGTGGTTCCCGTCGAAATGTTGATGATGCGACCATTATCATTCATCAGGGGCAAGGCACGCTGGCACAAAAAGTATACGCTTTTGAAATGGATATTGAGGAAGTTGTCGAAATCCTGCTCGGTGGCCTTGTCGAAGGGGATCGTCGCTCCGATGCCGGCGTTGTTGATGAGAAAGTCGAACCTGTCGGTATTCCAATTGCTTTTGAGGCCCCGGGACAACAATCCGATGAATTCATTCAGGGCTCCGATATTACCTGCGTCGAAGGGCAATGCAAGCGCCTTGCCGCCCTTTGCTGCGATCTCACTGACGACCTCATCTGCCTTTTGTTTTTCCGTCCTGTACGTAATGATGAGCCCGACCCCTCTTTCAGCCAGCTGCAACGCCATGCTTTTACCCAGGCCCCTGCTTCCGCCGGTCACCAGGGCGACCTTGTTCTTATCCTGCATATCCTGATCTTTTAGAGAGCAAAGATAGGAGTAAAAAAAATCCCCCTCGCGGGGGATCTTCTATCTATATGAACTCCAAGCAAGTTCGTTATTATAATTTCACGATCTTTTTTGTCGCTCTCCAGGACCCTATTTGCACGGTGATGAAATAGACTCCGGCGGGCAGATCGGCGGCAGACAGATTCACCTGGCTGATCTGCTGATCCTTGGTGAACTGGTAGGCATGCTTCACTGAACCATTGGCATCCACGATCGATACCTGCATCGAGCCGGTATGACTATTATTCAATTCCAGCAGGAAGTTGTCCCGCACCGGATTCGGAAATACCGTATAGGTCGGCGTCGTGGCGGCAGACACCGGCGTTGCCGTATTGATCGTCATGGCTGAATCGGTCGATGCCAGGCCGACGATCGCATCTTGTGACTGTACCGCGCAGGAATTGCTATAGGTGATCGGGAAGGTCGTGTTCACCGTCGATACGATGGCGGCCGAACCATTGAAATTGGTATTGCCGCAAACCTGGTTGCCTGCACGTTGAACCGTCCCGTAGCCGTCCTCCAGGGTAATGGCCATGGTCGGGCTCTTGTACTTGCCGATCTTGTTGTTCTTTATCCAGAATTCCGTGCTGTCGATATCTTCTACCGGTCTTGTCAGGATCGCGATCGCCTGCGGCCAGGTGAGATTGGCAGGATTACTGGGCGTCAGGGATTTGCCGGCGTAATTCAGGACGGTGCCGTCGGGCGCCTGGGCCAGATCAAAGTAGTTCAGGAACCCGCTGCTGTCAATCGTATTGTTTTCGATACGCAAGGGTATTCCGGTACCTGAGCCACCCACCGAAGCGATGCCCCAGGTATACGTGTTCGAGATCGTGTTGTCATGTACATAGGCATGCGTGTAGGTACCCAGCGTGATGGCTGCTCCTTGCGCATCATCTCCGTTAATGCCATTGTGATGTATGCTATTATTGTAGATCTCACTGATGCCTGTGCTCGCGCTGGCCAGTTGGATCCCTCCCCTTCCGGTGCTATCCACGAAATTGTTGTAGACCTTGAGATTGCCCACACGGATCGGCCTCGGATATTGGGTTACGCCATTGCAATCAACCGGACGCGGATCGGAATTGCCCTTCGAATTATCGGGAGATGTATTCCCGAGGTACATGCCTTCATTCCAGGTATGCACGACACTGTTATCGTGTATCGAGATGGAGTCGATGACCCAACTCGGATAGTTATAGTTTGGATCGCAACCCCCATCCTCTTTTACTTCAAAGCCGATGCCCGCATTACGGATAGAGACATTACTGACCTCGATGTCCTTGGATCGTCCGTTGATAGTGAAGGCAAAAATACCGTTCTGAACCGTTCCCTCCGGATAGGGCCGCACCAGGATGCCGTATTTGATCGACGGCACGCCGGTTCCCAATACTTTCAGGTTGACGCAATCATATAATTTGAACTGGTCGCCGGACAATACGGCCTGTCCCCCTTTATTCATTACCACGATGGGGCAGGCATTGGTGCCATTCTGCCCGGCGATGTATACATAGCTCCAGCTTTTGGTACCGTCCAGGAACAAGGTGTCACCGGGGTTGAGCTGTTGTGTATTATAATAACCGCCGTCACCTCCGGGGGCCGGCATATAGGCCGTGCCGTGGCAATTGCCCGGAGGCTGTGTTGAGACGGCATTCACCGTGATCGTAACCTGCGACGTGCTCGCCCCGCCGTTGACGGACAACTGGAATACATACGTGCCCTGTACCAGTCCGGTTACCGAGGTGGAAACGGAAGAAGGGCTCGCGATCGCCGGGGTATTGGGGCCGCTGACCTTCGTCCAGGTATAGGACGTGATCGTACCGGTCGATCCATTGCCATTCAGCGTAACGCTGCTCGCCGGCAATTGGATGGTTTGGTTGCCGCCCGCATTGGCCTGCACGGAGACTGTGGCTCCATTCACCGTGATCGTAACCTGTGACGTGCTCGCCCCGCCGTTGACGGACAACTGGAATACATAGGTGCCCTGCACCAGCCCGGTTATCGAGGTCGAAACGGAAGAAGGGCTCGCGATCGCCGGGGTATTGGGGCCGCTGACCTTTGTCCAGGCATAGGACGTGATCGTACCGGTGGATCCATTGCCATTCAGCGTAACACTGTTCGCCGGCAATTGGATGGTTTGGTTGGCGCCCGCATTGGCCTGCACGGCAGACGTTCCGCCGACCGTGATCGTTGTCACCGCGCTTGCTGCCTGGCCATGACTATCGGTTACCGTGGCCTGGAACCGGTTGATCCCCTGAGGCAGATTGGCGACCGCGGTATTGTTTGCCGCGGGCGTGCTAATGGCTGCCGGAGACCTGATCAGGTTTTGAAAGATATTGGCTCCAACTACCACATTGAACAGCGCCAGGTGTCCTGCATCATTCAGATGAATATTGTCGTAATAGGCATATTGAGGCATCTGGTTCGTGGTGCCGGGAACAGTTACCGCATCGTAAAAGTTGATGGCATGTGAACCGAACCTGTTCAGTATGCTATCCCTGATCACTTTCAGAAATTGTTGGGAGGCCTGGTTGAACTGCGGATCGGTCCTGGGTTGGGAAGTGGTGATATAACATTGCACGCCCGCGGCGGTGCAGGTATTGTAAATCGTTTGGAAGGGCGTCATGATCTCGGAAATGGTCAATACGTCGAACCCATTCGTTGGGAAGCATACGATCACCACATCCGGCTTCTGCTGCAGCATGGCCGTAATGTTCCTTGCCGGGTCCGGCGTATCCGTCGGATACATTTTGGCCGTTACGTCGGCCGGAGGAACATATCCCGTAGGCATGGCCTGGTAGACATCATAGCCCATCGCGGCCATATTGATCACCGTATCAATGATGCCGGCGCTCTTATAGTACGTCAACAAGCGGCCGGCGTACGAACTATCATAGTTCGATGCCCCATTGCCGATCGTGGTGGAACTGCCGAGCAAACCGATCCGCTTCTTTGTCTGGCCGGGAACCGAGAACTTTGTCCAGGCTACGGATTTCAGGTTGGCGCCGGTGAGGACGTCGGAGGAAGTCAGGTTGACGGTATTGGCGGACGTGGACTGGTTGCCGCCTACACGAATGGAAGGTGAAAGATAGGCGCCGCTGACGACCGGATTGACGGTGATGGTAACCTTTGCCGAAGCCGTCTGATTATCACTCTGCGTGACGGTAACGGAAAATACATAGGTGCCTTGCAGAAGACCGGATATGAGGGTCGTCACGGAAGAAGGCGTGGCGATCGCGCCTCCCGAAGGTCCGCTCGATTTCGTCCACGCATATTTAGTAATGGTCTTCCCTGTGGCCGGCGTGGCAATCGCTGTCAGGGTAGCCGTTGAAACGGGCAACGTAATAGCCTGATCGAGTCCGGCACTTACGGTGGGCGTCGGTACGGGGGGAGGCGAAGTCGATATGGCTGGATTTACTGTAATGGTTACCTGGCTCGTAGCCGTCTGCCCGTCTTGTTGCGTCACTTTCAAAGCAAACACATAACTGCCCGCCACCGTAAAGGTCACCTTGGTAGAGGCCGCCGAAGGGCTCGACATGCTGCTGCCCGAAGGCCCGCTCTGCAGTGTCCACACATAGGAGGACAGCGTACTGCCCGTTCCGGCCGCGCCGCTGCCATTCAACGTAACACTGTTTACAGGCAGGGTGATCGTCTGGCCGGCGCCGGCATTACTCGTAGGAGGTGGTATGGCCGGAGGCGGCGTCGATGTCCCGCGGGAATTGGCAAGCATCCAGCTATAAATACTATATGCGGCCGTTTTCCCATTCCATGAGAAATTCTCCGTGTATGTCGGATTGAAGTAGGGATTCCATGGTCCGCTGCCGGTATTGAAACTCGTAAATCGTGCGTACCCGGCCTTGGCATTATTCACGGTCGTGGTAAAGTCGAGGGTGAAACCGCCGTACAAATCATTGTTCGGATCGCCGAAACCCCAGCAGGGCGTAGCGTTCGTCACCGAGATATTTCCCCAGGATTGCGCGGGTTCATTACTTGCACTGCTCATGGGAACAATGGACGCCGGCTTCCAGCTCCGACTATCCGAAGCCTGAGCAGGCGGATCTTCATTCGGGTCAAGCTGGGACGCATATTCGACGACTCCGGCCCCACCCGCCAAAATACCCGTCAGGTGTATCCTGTTCTTGTCCACCCGGTACGTATTTACGATATAGTTGACGATATTGGCAAGCTGATCCCCGTTAACGCCCCAATCCCCTGCTTGCGGGGATACGACGATGAACTGCTCCGATTTTCCGTTCACCGGATTGGTGAAAGAGGCCGGCCATTGATTGTGCTCGATGAAATAGGCCGGGCCGCCGGCATTGGCCTGGTTATAGATCTTGGCCAGGCCCGATCCGGTGCTTTTTCCGTCCGCCGCCTCACTGGCGCCATGGCAAAATACGATCAGCGGGTAACTGGTGCTTGTCGCCGTGCTGTATCCTGATGGCAGGTACAGTAAAGCCTGATAGGTCGGCGTAGCGGAGCTGGTGTAAGGGACATTAATGGTTTGCTCGACCTGAGCGTGGGCTGTGAAGAAATACAATATACCCAGTAAGGACACACAGATTTGTTTCACGCGGGTGGGCGCATAGATTTGTTCCATGGGGTACGATGGCTTTTAAAAGATTTTAGCAATAAAAGGGTTCATTCGCAGAAAATACTCCCACACCGATCGCCAACTACGAGGGCCATGGCATGCCAGGCACCGCTGTTTGCTGATGCGCCATACGCTGCATACTATTCATGCAATGTATGTCACGATAAATGACTAAGGGGTTGTGTGATCGATATTCGGAGATAATAAACCGCGACCGCAGAATCCTTGCATTTATCAAGCCAGAATTTTAACAAAGTACTTTGGCGATCGAATTTGACCTTTTGGGAGCGACAACAAAACCGGATCGGTTTTGTCGGGGAAAAAATTACACGAAGAAAATCTAGTATGGCTTCTGTCCGATAACATTCCCTGGCGGCGAATACCGGCAGACCAAAAAATCCATTTTGCCGTCGCTGGCCAGCGCGCAACCGGTCGATGTAGTATTCCTCCAAACCAATTGCGTATAATGGCCGACGACGGCAGAATTAGCATTCGCACAATTGGGGAAGGTGCCGTACACGAAATCTTTTTTTTCCGAGGCCCAGAAATCCACCATCTGTGTATAGGAGTAGGCGTCTGCCGTGCCCCACCAGATATTCTCTCCTTCGTGCAGCGTTCTGGCCTGGGGGTCATGCGCCCCTTTTCCAGATCTTACCAGTTCCCTGGCCCAGGTTAATGCATCCTTGGCGAGTTGTGGCGACCAGGTGAGCAGGGGCAGGCCCAGCTGGGCACGGTAGCTGTTCTGTTCGTCAAGGACGGCCTTGATGAATTCCGTATTCTTAAACGCGACCTTGTCTGTCTGGGCCCGGGATTCCGTACCGGCAGCGAGCAGAAGAACGATCAGAAGGACTTTCATGCCTTAAATGTAGCAAAAAAAGGGCCCGTTTACCTTTCGCTCCTGCACGATTCCTGCATGCTTCTCAGCGTTTTTCTTATCATTCAACAAAAAGTTGTTATATAAACCTAAGGGTAAACGAAGGGTCGATGCGGGTTTTAATTACGTGTTACTATTTAATTTTTTTACGGGTTATTGTTTAGTGCACCTGTTTTTTATCATGCTTTTTTGCCTGCCGGTCCTTTTTTCTATCTATTTGATCCATAAACCACTCCTCTTAGTTTCCGGCTAACGTTCTTCCGGAACTCCTTGCCACCTACCTATTTAGTATTGTTGTTTCAACAATTTTTGCCATTGCCGTATGGATGCCCCTGGGGTTGCTTATATCGGGCGACCGTGGTAAACCGTTATGAATATGCCCAAAAAACAGTTGTTCCTGGAATTGATCGCTTCGCTGCTCATTATGCTTTTTCTCTATGCCAGTATCAGTAAATTCATTGATTTCAGGCGATTCGTCGGCGAAATGAATAACCAGCCGCTGCCCAACTCGCTGACACCCTTGCTGGTCTGGAGCATTCCTTCCCTTGAAGTTGCGATCTCGGCAGCGCTGATCTTCGAGCGCAGCCGATTAGCCGGTTTCTATGCGTCCCTGGCGTTGATGCTGCTGTTCACCATTTATGCGGGCAGCATCCTCCTCCATTTTTTCAAATATGTCCCCTGCTCCTGCGGCGGGGTTATCAGAAAACTAACCTGGACACAGCATATGTTTTTCAATATCTTCTTCGTATTGCTGTCTGTTGCCGGGATCATTCTTCAAACCCGTAAGCTCAAATCAACAGTATATTCATCACCTAAAACAATTTTCGTATGAAAAAAGTAAAGTTGATCATCATGGCCGCGGCCATTTTCCTAAGCGTCGGCGGAGCATTTGCCACAGGGTACCATTTCGATTGCCGGTTTAATCCGCAGTTTTATTCGACAGCGGGGGGATATATGCCTGCCGGCGTATTTGGCGTAGATTACTATTGCCAGGACGGGATTGGAACTTGTACTTACATACAGGTCGGGTCGAACTACCAGGCATGTCAAACGGGGCTTTATACAAGGATACCCCAATAGCAGGCCCTGATCCTTCAATTAACCCATTCCTTTCGTTGTATTATCTTGGATTTTGCGGCATCCCGCTTAACATGATAACATCGGGAGGAATGGGTAATACATAGAGCGGGCTTTTGGGTTCGAGAGTATAAGACATCCCTCCGATAGTTCGCATTAAAACGATTTCATCCCCCTCATCATTCAGTCTTTTCAAGTCAGTCCATCGTAATCCCCGTGAAATAAGTTCCTTTCTACGCTCCAGAAGCACTTCATTCAAAACATTCGTTGCGGTGTCCGCCGGCAAGGTTCCTGTTTTATATCGGTTGACCAGCAAGGTATGCAAGGTATTTTTCGCAGCCGGATCGCCATTCCTTGCTTCACATTCCGCTTTGATCAGATAGACCTCATCGGTGGCCAGTCCGCTAAAAGGAAATATCTGGTTCGAGTAACCGGCCTTAAGCGAAGGAGTCGACGTGAAGAAGAAGGAATCGCGCAGGTCATCTGTCGCGTAGTAACTGTAAAGAGTGGAGTCTACAAGCAGGGAGGGATTAACAATGCTTTTCATTACGCTCGTACTGACAAGCATATTGCTTTGATACAGTATTTCAGGATTCACCTGATTCGATCTAAAGGGAAAGGGTTTGGAAGTAACTACTATCTGATTGTAGTCCATTAATGAAGAATAATTGATCAGACAGCTTTTCGCATACATTTCCGCATTCGCATAATCGCTCATACTCAAATAAACACGTGCCAACATCGCTAATGCAGCTGGTTTGGATGGGCGATTCAGGTTGGAAATCGGAATCGTCCCGGGGAGCAGTGCATTTGCCACCTG
>JAUZNZ010000042.1 GCA_030706735.1 Bacteroidota bacterium
CAGAAAAGTACCGGAGATCGATAGAATATACAACGAGTACATGGCCGGCCGGCCGGACCTATCTTCTTTGTCCTCCGGCGAAGGCAGCGGCATGATACTTCAATTGGGCTTCTATTTGAGCACCCTGGACCTAAATAAGAGAAATGAGATACTCAGGCAATTATTGTGATCCGCCTCGCCCAAAAATACTTCCCGACCCTAAAACGTCTCATTGAGGTTGAGAAAGAATCCCTTATTGCCGAACTGCCCGAAGGCATAGTCCAGCGCCAGGTTGGTGCGCGTCGCCTTATTGAACAGCACGCGCAGTCCGCCGCCATAGCCCGGCTGAAATACCTCGAAGATCCGCGTTCCCTGTTCGTCGTTCCCGGTCTGCAAATTTCCGAATACGACGCCGCTGATGAATTTATTGGCCAGGATGGGAAAGCGCAACTCGGCTTCCGTATCGTTGAACTGGGTTCCCTTAAAGTATTGGCTCGTGTATCCCCTCCCGCTGCGATAAGTCCCGTCACGCGCGGTACCGGGCAATTCAAGATAAGGCAACACGCCGCCTATGAGGTAGGAGCCCCAGTTCCAGACGGCGAAGACGAACTCCGGGCTCTTCGCCGATAGAGAAAAGTACTTCCGGAGATCCGTGGTGATCTGCCCCGAGTTCTTCGTGCTCCCAAGCCAGGTCTGGTTCGCCCGCAATCCCACGTCGAAGTAGATGCCCTTATATGGCCGGTTCGGATTGTCTCGCGTGATGTACTCGATGTTGAATAGAAGGCCATCCGCGAAATAATGGTCCTGCGGCAGTCCATGGCGGTTATTGTACACGCTCGACGGCGCCCTGGTCTTCGTCGAATCGCCATTCTCGATATTTGTGCGGATCTCGAACGACATGCCCGCTCCGAAGAACAGGTTCTTCGCCACGTTCTTGTACACCTTTTCCCGGATATTATAATAGATGGAATGCAGCACGTACCCCTTATGACTGGGATCCGCAAGTACCGAGTCGGCAACACGTCCCCCGATGAATTTCGCGCCGATCCCGAATCCATGGTCGGGCGTCACCGTCTTGGCGATGACCAGGTTGCCCTGGAAATTCCATTTGTTGCCGGGGGTGAACAGATTATGGTTAACGTAAAAATAGAGGATGCCCTTGGTGGTGATGGATGCGGAAGTGGCCCCCACGGACAGCAAGGTCTTGGGATCGTCGCCCAGCCTCCTGCTCGCCACGGCCTTTATGCCCAGTTGGGCGCCGATCGTTGGGTTGGCCGCAATATTCGGGACGACGATGACGCCCGAATTCACATGCGTCGTGTCGGCCTTCCTCCTGGGATGGAAGACATTTCGTTCCAGGTCCCCAAAATCATATTGCTGGTTGACCCGATCCGCCGGCATCTGCACCTTGAACTTTCTTGCGCGCAAAGAGTCTTCCTTCAGCGAGTCCGTCTGACCGCTTACCTGACCCCACACCTGACCGTATGTCCCGGCAAGGAATAATACAAACAGCCATTTGCCCATTCCTCACAAGGTCTGGAAAAGCGTGCCAGTTATAAATAATTGATAATCAACCTAAACATTATGTTTTATTCACCACGTTCCCAATAGCTGGGGAATAATTTTGCCAGTGCCCCAATCTTTCCTTCTAACCAACATCGATACTTCTTTTTGTTCGCAAGGAGCCCCTCCCTGCATTTCATCGCGCATTTCCTGCAATTCATCTGTCAAAAGGGGCAATCGGGGGTCGATCGAGCGCAAACATCTCTTATCCCGTATTTTTACAGCCTATGCACAGCAAGGTACTTCACTCCCCATCCGGCCTGCTCAGGCACCGATGGGTACTGCATGTCCTGTTCTGGCTGGCATACTATCTTTTTTACTGCCTGGTCGTGATCTATGGCATGTACCACGTTCAAGTGCTCAGTTTCTATTTGCAACTTCTCCCGTTCTTTCCCTTTGACATCGCCCTGGTCTATTTCAATTTCTACGTCCTGATCCCCCGCTTCCTCAGTACCAGGCGGTATGGCTATTACGGGCTTTCGTTGTTTGCGGCGATCCTGGTCGGCGCCACGGTGAACCTCCTGCTCAAGAAAATGTGGGCTCATTACGGGTCGATCCTGTGGGCGATGTCCTCGGAAATTAGTTTCCCCAACGTGGGCGGGGCCATCCTCGAAAGGTTCTACCTACTCGGGCCAACCACTGCTATCAAGCTTGCGTTAGACTGGGTCAAGAGCCAGCAGCTCATGAAAGAGAAGGAAAAGCAATACCTCGAGACCGAATTGAATTTCCTCAAAGCGCAGATCCAGCCGCACTTTTTCTTCAATACGCTGAATAATCTATATTCCCTGACGCTTAAGAAGTCGGACCTGGCGCCGGATGTGGTGTTGAAGCTCTCCGACCTGATGAGTTACATGCTGTACGAATCTAATACGCCCAAAGTGCCCCTGCAAAAGGAGATCGCGTATCTACGCAATTTCGTGGATCTCGAGAAGCTCCGCTTCGGCGGACGCCTGACCGTTTCATGGACCGTCGAAGGGCCGGTGGAACAGGTGAGCATTCCGCCTATGATCCTGATCCTGTTTGTAGAGAACAGCTTCAAGCACGGGGTAAAGGACAATATCCATAAAATAAATATTGACATCGTATTGAAGGTTGAAAAAGATTCCCTATTTTTTTCGATAAAGAACCCCATGTCCCCCGACCGCGTCCCCGTTGGGCCGGCCGGCATCGGGTTGAAGAACGTGAAGAGGAGACTGGAGATATTGTATGGCGGGAACTATACGCTCGATATGACGGAACAGGACAGGGAATATGTCGTGTCATTAAAAATACCGATATGCTAAAAAGGCTAAGCTGCCTGATCGTCGACGACGAACCCCTCGCGATCGACGTGATCGAGAACTACCTGCAGCGGATCGACAATGTCGATATCCGCCGCTGCGAGAATGCGATCGAGGCGTTCAAGCTTTTTCAGGAGGTTAAATTCGACCTGGTCTTTCTCGACATCGAAATGCCCCTGCTCACGGGCATCGATTTCCTGAAGAGCATTAAAAATCCGCCGGCCATCATCATCACGACCGCCTACCGGGATTATGCCGTGGAAGGCTTCGAATGGGAGGTCCTGGACTATTTGGTGAAACCCATTTCATTCCCAAGGTTCATGAAGGCATTTGAAAGGGCGATCAAAGGGATACGCACGGGCAGCCCGCAGGATGCAGGGGTAGGAGAGGATCAGGGCTTCCTATTCCTAAAAACGAATAAGAAAATGATCAAGATTCTGACCAGCGAGTTACTCTATGTCGAGAGCCTGAAAGACTATATTAAAGTGGTCACCACCGACCATACCTGGATCTCCTACCAAACCCTCACCTCCATCACAGAAAAGCTCCCGCCGGCGCGATTCATGCGGATCCACCGCTCTTTCACGATCGCCCTCGATAAAGTGGATGCCGTGGAAGGCAATTGCGTATTGATCGCCGGACAGCAGATCCCCATCTCCCGCGAATGCCGCCAGGACCTCCTGAAACGCATCCCGAAATAGCCCGTCGGACACCCCGCCGACCTCCTCCCTCTCGCGGTTCATCGCCAAATTCCTGCAACTCGTCGAATCCCCATCCGCTTCAGCGAAATTCGCGCGGCGCCCTCCCCGCGGATACTAATTTTGACCCCTGAGAACAAACCATCTGCCATGCGTCCATCAAGTTTGCGTCCATCTGCCATGCGACTATTTTTGGCCATTGCCACTGCACTCCTCGCCCTTTCTCCGGGTTACGGACAGATCCCCGACTCCGCAAAGGAGACCGGCAAGCAGGTATTCCTGGCAAATTGCCAGGCTTGCCACAAGGATACGATCAACTCCCTCGTACCAGGTCAGGCCATATTGGCTTCGATGACGCCCCGCGCCATTCTCGCCGCACTGGACAATGGGAAGATGCGTCAGCAAGGTTCCCTCCTGACCGCGTCGCAACGCAAGGCAGTTGCGGAATGGCTGACCAACAAGGAGATCAGGTCGCTCGTGTTCCCGCAGTCCGCCTATGCGCACTTTTCGATCGCCGGCAACAAGCAACCCATTCCCCATTACTCGGGCTGGGGAGGGAATAAGGAAGGCACCGGGTTTCGCTCGTCTGCACAGGCCGGTATTACGGTTGCCAATCTGGGGACTCTCAAATTAAAATGGGCCTTCGCCTTTCCTGACGGCACGGTCACGAGGAGCAAACCGGCCCTGGTGGGCGACTGGTTGATCGTAGGTGGCCAGTACGGGGACCTGTTCGCCATCAACAAATACAGCGGGAAAATAGGATGGCACTTTACCGCCAGCGCGGCGATCCGCGGCGCCATCGCCATCGTGCAGACGTCGAATGCCATCACGGCCTACTTTGCCGATTTCAGCACCAATGTTTATGCGGTGGACGTCAGGACCGGCAAACAGCTGTGGAATAAGCGGGCGGGATTCGAACAGCAGTCGGCCACCACCGGCTCGGTGGCTGTCTCCGGCGGCAAGGTCTTCGTTCCCATCACCTCCCTGGAGGTCGCATCCGCCGTGAATGGGAATTTTGCCTGTTGCACCTCCTCCGGGGCACTGGTGGCCCTCGATGCGGCAAATGGAAAGGAAATATGGCGCCATCGCGTCATCACGCAGCCGGCGATCCAATCGGGCAAAAAGAAGAATGGCAAACCGTTTTATGGTCCCTCCGGCGCGCCCGTATGGTGCAGCCCGACCGTCGATGAAAAAAGAGGGCTCGTCTATATCGGGACCGGGGAGAATTATTCTTACCCGACCACCAATACCAGTGATGCCATCCAGGCCATCGACATGCGCACAGGCCACTTGATATGGAACTTCCAGGCCACCGGGGAAGACGCCTATAATGTGGCCTGCCCCTATTTCCTCAATTGCCCCGACAAGCCGGGGCCCGACCTCGATTTCGGCATGGCGCCGATCCTGGTAAAAGGAGCGGATGGAAAAGATCTCCTGCTGGCCGGTCAGAAAGCGGCCGTGGTATACGCCCTCTCCCCAATCAACGGCCACCTCCTCTGGAAGACCCGCGTCGGCAAAGGGGGAGCATTGGGCGGCATTCATTGGGGAATGGCCACCGACGGCAAACGCGTATATGCGGCCAATGCGGATAATCTGCTCGCCCTCGACAAGTCCGATTCCACACAGCACGCCGCGCCCGGTCTCTATGCGCTCGATCTGCATTCGGGCAAGGTCATCTGGCGGACGGCTCCGCCTGCAGGTTCGTCCGATCAGCCATATCTCGCCGCCAATTCCGCGGCGCCGGCGGTGATACCCGGCATCGTGTTCGCCGGCGCCCTCGACGGGCATATGCGCGCCTACGCCTCCGGCGACGGCCGGATCTTATGGGATTTCGACACGGCAAAGGAATTCGAAACGTCCAATGGCGTGAAAGGCAAGGGCGGGTCGATCGACGGTCCCGCGCCGGTCATCTCGGACGGTATGCTGTTCGTGAATTCGGGCTATAGATTGTTCGGCCAATTGGCGGGCAATCTGCTCCTGGCCTTTTCCGTGGAACCCCCGGTCAAAAAATAACCCCCATATCAAAAATTCCCCAATCAAAACTTAATCACCAAATACTAAAACGTCAAAACTTACACGACATGAAACACATTCCAACCATCTTGCTCGGCCTCATCATGGCCTTCCTGGGAACAGGTCTCCGCGCCCAAAACGCCCAGATCGCCCAAATCGTCCAAACTCCCGATGAGATCGTCAATAAATACATCGACGCCATCGGCGGCAAGGACAAGCTCGGCCAGATCAGGACGCTTCACACCGAGGAGGAAATAACCATCATGAACAACCCCTCGCCCTCCGTAACCGATATCATAAATGGCAAGGCATATAAGAATCAGGTGGATTTCAGCGGGCAACAGGTCATTACCTGCTATACCGATAAAGCAGGCTGGACCGTCAACCCGCTGGCGGGTCAACCTACGCCGGCCGCGGTTCCGGCCGAACAACTGAAGATCGGTCAGATGCAATTCGATATCGCCGGGCCCCTGCTGGATTACGCGGCCAAAGGAAACAAATTGTCCCTGGTGGGAACGGAGTCCCTGGGCGGTTCCACCGTCTACAAACTGAAGCTCACCACCGCCGACAATACGGAGATGTTTTTTTTCATCGACACCAGCACATTCTACCTTTCCAAGCTGGTCATGCGACTCACCGCCGCAGGCAATCCCTTTGAATTGGTCGTGGTCAGTTCGAATTATAAGAAAACGCCGTTTGGGTATACCATGCCCTTCACCCGCGAGATCAGCTACCCCGGCCTTACCATCACCACCGAGGTGAAAAAGGTGGCCATCAATGATCAGATCGACCCCGCCATTTTTGAAATGCCGAAAAGCTAAAGCGTTAAGGGGGCCCTTCCCGGGCCCCCAGCTCCGGCCCCCGGCCGCTCTACTCTTGACAATTTCCGCTAATTTCGGGTATGAACAATGAAGCCACGTTCCCGTTCAGCCTTGACTTCGAGGGAACGCACTACGACGGCCTGATCACCCCTTCCGGCGAGACGGACAAATATGGGATGCCGGTGTACTTCCGTATAACGATCGGCGACAAATTCTTTGCTTATATCTGCTGTGATGAAAGGAATTGGCGGAGGCACGAAAGCAAAGACACCGGGGACGAGGGCCTGTTACAGCAGATAGGCGAGCTCATCAATCGACGCTATGAATAATTTTCCGGCACCTAAATCCCCAACCTCAAATTGTCATAAATGAGTGCAAACAATGTTTACTAGCTTCAACGCGGCGGAAAAAGAGGTCCGGTATCCGGCGGACAGGCGCATGTTTATTGGTATCAAGCCGTATATGCTGGTTATCCTCTTCGCGCTGCTGCTGCTTACAGTCGGCGTCGCCTGGTTGCAATACCTGGTTTGGGGATTGCCCCCTGAACCACCGTCTGCGATGGTCGGGGCGCCCACAGTCTCTCCCAGTGGCTTCCCTGCATGGCTCCGCCTCAGCCATTGGGTTAATTTCTTTTTCCTCGTGCTCATTGTTCGGAGCGGGCTATCGATCCTCGCCGACCATCCTCGCCTGTATTGGAATAATGGCTGTTCGCCGGACTCGGAATGGATTCGATTTACACCGGTAAAAGTGCCGGATGACCGGGTTTGGACAGCGAAAGAGGACGCCCGCTATTTAAATCCGGTGGCCGGGCTGCCCGGTTACAGGCATTCCGTTGGCCTGGCGCGTTGCTGGCATTTTATTGCGGTTCCATTTTTCCTGTTAAATGGCGCGATTTTTATTGCTTTACTTTTTTTTACGGATCAATGGAAGCGGCTCGTTCCTGCATCATGGCGAATAATACCGGAATCCTGGAACGTATTCGTGCATTACGTCACTTTTCACATGCCAGCTGAACCCAATGGTTTTTATAACTTCAACGCTTTGCAGCAAGTATCCTATTTTGTTGTGGTTTTTGTGCTTGCGCCTGTTGCGCTGCTGAGCGGCATGGGCATGTCTCCCGCGATCGAAAATCGGTTCCACTGGGTTCCCAAATTATTCGGCAATCGCCAGGGTGCCCGCTCCGTCCACTTTTTCGTGATGCTGGCTTTCGTGGGCTTTACTGTCATCCACGTTGCCTTGGTACTGATCACCGGATTTTCCAGAAATATGAATCATATCATCGCGGGGACAGATAATGCCGTTAGCCACACCGGAATATATGTTGGGATGGGCATTTTTTTCTTCACCGTGGCCTTTGGCTTCCTCGCTCACTGGATCTCCTGGCAACGGCCACGATCTTTGCAGTATGCGGAGGCAACCATTAATGGGACACTGTGGCGTATTTCGATCAACAAATTTCACCCCCGGAGCTTTTATAAGCAAGAGGATATTTCGCCGTATTTCTGGGTAAATGGGAAGATGCCCGGATCGGCTGAATGGCGCAAAATGGCGGAAGATGATTTCAAAGAGTATAAACTAAAGATCGGCGGCCTGGTTGAGAAGCCGCTTGAGCTTTCGCTCGATGACCTCAAGAAGCTGGGGATGGAGCAAAATATTACCATGCATCATTGCATTCAAGGTTGGTCGGGAATTGCTGAATGGGGCGGTCTTCCTATTAAAACGATCATCGAGCTCGTCAAGCCACACGCCTCCGTAACCACTGTTGCCTTTTATTCCTTTGGCGAAGGTCTGTATGGCGGGACGTACTATGATACCCACAGCATCGATAATTGCCTGAAGCCACAGTCGATCCTTGCCTGGGAAATGAATTATAAACCGCTTTCGAAAGAGCATGGAGCGCCCCTCCGGCTCCGCGTGGAAAATCAATTGGGATATAAAATGGTTAAATGGATAAGCTCGATCGAGTTCCTGGAGACCGCTCGGCATACAGGGAAAGGCTACGGCGGCAAGAACGAAGATGATGAATATTATGACCTGCTGGCCGATAGCTGATGGCGTGTCACCCGGCCGCTAATAGAAAGACCCGATCACCTCGATCGTCCCGACGATATGAATTTTTCCAGGTACGCCTCGACGGCAAATTTCGTCACGTGACCGCTTCCTGAAGCAGCTACATATTGGCGCTTGAGGCATGGCCCTTGAGCTTACAACCCGGCCCTCTCATAATGCAGCTGCTTGCCCGCCCACGGAATAAAGTACTTGAAGTTCGGCGCGTCGGTGTGTCCTCCGTCATGTTGCCTCCAGGCCAGCGTCCCATCCAGCAGTCCGCTGTTCACGGCAGGCATTTTTTCCGTCATATAATCGTTGGACAGCCCGAGGTCCTTGGCGCCAAGCAACTTGAATACCGCTCCGGCGGCCACGGTCGCCATCCAGCTCCCCTCATGATCCAGCCAGTGTGCGTCGCCCCTCTCCGGGACGCCATAGCTGACAAAGGTCGCGCGCGGCGCACAGAGCGCGATCAGCTCATGCGAATCCACCGGCAGGTCGCAACCGGTCTTCGCTCCGAAGCTTGATTCCGAAGCGCCATATTTCAAATAATTTCCCGCCATCCAATAATATTCTCCGCCTGTCAGGCTTTCTACCGCTTCCCCATATACGCGCCGGTGCAGGGTGGCGCCTCCCTTGCCGGAAGAGCCGATCAGGCCCACGGCAAAACGTGGCTCAAAGGCCAGCGTCACCAGGGCTGCCTTACCATAACGCGATACGCCTTCGATGCCTACTTTCTTCGCGTTGACCGTGGGCTCCGTTTCCAGGTAGTCGAGCGCGCGGGCCGCTCCCCAGGCCCAGGCACGCAGCGCGCCCCAGTCTTCCGGCTTGCGCGGTTGCCCCTTGTTGACCAGCCCGATGATGCCGCGGGTCAGCCCCGCACCATTGTCTGCCTGTATGCTCGAAGGGTCGATCGTACAATAGCCCCAGCCGGCCTGCAGCAATTGCTGTGTGGGTGTCGGGTCGCCGGGCTGCGGCGCTGCGAAGAAAGAGCCTGCGGTGGAACGGGTCAGCGGCTCATAAGCGGGGTATTGTTCGAAGACCGCTTTCAGTTCGGGATGCTCCTTGACCAGCAATTCCTTCATGGCGCTGTTGATCTTTTCCATATTGTCCGGCGAAGGCTGCGCGGGCGCGGGAAAGGACGGGAAGCCAAACATCATCAGCACGGGCACGGGCCCTTTCACATTCATTGGCAGCACCAGCGTCATCTTGATATCGACGTTGATCAACGGGTATTCGCTGTTGTCGACATGCCCGATGAGTTGCTTTGCCACGACCGGTGTAAAACCCACGAATTCGCGGTCCGTGATCTTTGCCGTCCAAGTCACTTTTGGGATGTTCTTGGGCAGCCTTCCATACACCTCCCGTTCAAAGTCCTCCACGATCTCCGGCCGGCGCACCTTCCACCACTGGTCCGCGGTCGTTATTTTCTGGCCGCTTTTGCTGGTCAGCGCGTCGGGCAATTGCGGACAGGGATTGGCCTTTGCTTCATCGTAGTTCGCATGATTGGGGGCGTTTTCATTGCCGCTCGGCCCGGGCCGAAGTTTCTTGATGCCTAACTGGTTCATCATGTTCTCCTGGTCCTGCTGCGCGGTAAAATTGACGGGGGCGGGATATCTGGAGGGATCGGCCGTGGCAGTTTGCGCGATGGCGCCATGAACAATGCACGTAATAAGTACAAAGACGACTAAAGATCTCATGGGATGTTTCATTTATATTGATATAATCTGACTCGTTGAATGCTCCATTCGCCCACCGGGATACGGATATGCCTGCCCTGGTGGTCCTGATCCCCGTTCATCCTCCTGCCCGCCTGCCACGTTCCGCCAATGAACTGGCCCTCTTCGGCCTGCAGAATGCCAGCATGCGTGCCTCTCCGCTCGCCTTCCTGCGTACCCGTCGATCCATTCACCGCAAACGTGATCACCACGCCTGTGCCGGCAATCAGGAATTCATCGGCTCCTTCGCGGATGATCAGGGCGCCGGCCGTCGGCCAATGGGGCTTGCCCGCCTCCGGTGACCAACCCAGCGTATAGTCATGGGCGACAGAGAGCACGTATTGGCCCAGGACGATGTCCTGCTTACTCCCGGATGAATCCAGCAAAACGCCCTCCATCCTGCCGGTTCCCTGGTATTTCAGGATCTCCGCGGCCATCGAGGCCAGCAGGGCATAACTTTTTCCGATCGGATCGCTCGCAGGATCCTGCACCGATTCGATAGAGAAGGGCGAGAAACCGAGCGCCTGGTAGTGCCCGACGGCATAGAAGACTTTCGCCGCATCGGAGGGCTCGAGCCTGATCTCCGGGATCAGCAAGGAATTCCCCCTTCGGGTATAGAGGTCGCAATACTGTTTAAAAGCTGGGTTGTAGAAATCGGGAGACAGCAGGTCGATCGCCGGAGCCCCGGCCTGCCAGATATCCATCAGATGGGGTAGGGGCCCGGCGCTGGGATATTGTCCAGGCTCTGCATTCCGATAGTTCAGCGCGGCATTCACGCACATGGGCAGCGGATATTCCTTCTTGCCGGCCACTGCTACTGCATTCGCATATTTCGCATAATACCAGGCCTGGAACAACTCGTCCGTACTCAGACTCTTTCCGAAGACGGTCTCCCAGTTCCCCTTGACGGCAAATCCCGTCGTTGACCAGTGTTCCCTTAATTCGGGGACCAGCGAATCCTTTCTTTCTATCAGATAGTTCATCAATTCCTGCGGCACTTCACCTTCAAAAGCGCTGTCAGCCGCCGCCGTCCTTTCTCTTGCTTCGGTCAGCATGCCGATCTCGTTCTCGACTTGTACCATGATGACGGTCCCTGACCCGTCCGATTGCTTCAGATGTCGCATGAGCGAAGAAAAGGCCTTGCTGTCTGCATCTAGGTTGCTCCGGCTGAATGCCGATAGTATTTCGAGACTCTTTCCATGGCGGTCCTGCGCACGCGGCCAGCGCGAGCTGTTGGTCTTGATCCATCCGGGTACGTAGCAGCTCATGCTGTTCTTCCACGATCCGAACCAAAGCAGGATCGCATGCAAACCATTTCGCCTGCAGTTGCCAAGCAAGCTATCCACCAGGCCATAGTCGAAGCGACCTTCCTCGGGCTCCATCAGATCCCAGTATACGGGGATCAGCAGGCTGTTCAGATGCATGGCCCGGAATTTTGGCCAGAGCGGCCGCATGTAGGAGAGGCTCGAAGCGCTCGAATTGCCAAGTTCTCCGCCCAGGATCAGCATGGGTTTTCCATTGACGATCAGGCGTCGCGCGCTTCCCTGGCTGCCCAACTGCGAAAGCGCGGCAGGCCGGATTCCTGTTTGAGTTCTCCCCCCGCCGCCAAAAAGCAGCAAGGCCAGGATCGTGCAGAAAAGTTCGTGTAGACGCATAATGCAACCGATTGCACAAAGTACGTAATTATTTTAATTAGCAAACTCATTGCAACGTTTTGACCCATTTAATGGTCACATAGTAAACTTCCTCTTTCTATGATAAGAAGGATCGGCTTTCCCATTGGGCTTCTGTTACTGGTTTTCTCATTGAACCTCGTCTCCTGCTCCAAACATAATGCCTCGGCAGACAACTGCATTACCAGGGTAACGCCCCGGGTAACGGATATCATCGTGGCACCGGCTGTCCTGGATACTATCCATGGCTTGTTTCAGGCAAATCACCTCGCGAATCCCCGGATCCAATTCAATGGCCTGCATACCGACACCTGGCTGGATAGCAATAGTCAACGGGTGGTCGTTCAGCAGGTGACCGCCAATTACTTCGTCAATGGCCTGCCCGTCTTTGGTGGGTATTTGAATTACACATTCGTAAATGGCCGCTTCATCGATTCCAACGCCCTCCGCATTGCCGGCCAGCCGGAAAATGATGATACCATGGGCCACCAGCCGCTGGCCGTCCTGAGATCTGTTTTTTATCAATATAATCCCGATTACACAGGCCCATGCCTGAAGGCCACGCTTTGTTACCTCGACGCGGGCAGCATTGCACCCTACACAGTTCCTCTTGGAAAGGTACTCGTCAAGGTCTGGGCAATCAATCCGACCCCTCATGGCTTCCCCCTGGTTTTCGTCGTCGACGAGACGGGCAAGAGCTTCCCGGATATACTCGAGTCGATAGACGGGTTCTAGTTACCCACCTCGATCAATGCAGCATCTTCGCCGCCCCCACTATCCGTCGCGCGGCCCTTCAACCAGCCGAACGACCGGCATAGATCCGCGGCCAGACCCTCCCGGTGCAACAGTTCCTCGAATGCCGGCGCCGACTCTTCGGACACCGCCACCAACAATCCGCCGCTGGTTTGCGGATCGGCCAGGATATTTCGTTGTTCGTCATTCATCAATCGCACCTTTTCTCCATAGCTTGCCCAATTTCGCTGCGTGCCGCCGGGAATGCATCCCTGTTCGAGATATCCGCGGGCCGATGGGATCACGGACACCTTGCCGAAGGAGATGACCGCGGACAATCCGCTGCCTGCGCACATTTCCGCCAGGTGACCCAGCAGCCCGAATCCCGTCACATCGGTCATCGCCATGACGCCATCGAATCCGCCGAAGAGTTCACCCAATGTATTCAGGGTAACCATGCTCTTGAGGGCGACCGCGGCATCCGCCGGATGCAACAGCCCCTTTTTCTGCGCCGTGGACAGGATACCCACGCCAAGCGACTTGGTCAGGTAAAGGCGGCAGCCCGCCACCGCCGTGGAGTTTCGTTTCAAATGGCGCGTCTCCACCAGCCCGTTCACCGCAAGACCGAATACCGGCTCCGGACAGTCGATGCTGTGGCCGCCGGCCAGCGGGATCCCCGCCTCTGCGCAAACGGCTCTTCCTCCCTCCAGCACCCGCTGCGCTACTTCCGGGGGCAGTTTCTCTACCGGCCAGCCAAGGATCGCGATCGCCAGGATGGGCCGTCCCCCCATCGCATACACATCGCTGATCGCATTCGCCGCGGCAATACGGCCGAAGTCGAAGGCGTCGTCGACGATCGGCATGAAAAAATCGGTCGTGGATATAAGAGCCTGCCCATGTCCCAGGTCCCAAACCGCCGCGTCATCACGCTTGTCATTGCCGACCAACAACCTGGGGTCCGCCGCCGCAGCCGCATTCCTGCCCCCATGACCCGCCGGCCACTCACCCGCCGCCCCGGCATGCAGGATCTTGTCCAGGATCGCCGGGCTGATCTTACAACCGCAGCCCGCTCCGTGCGAATACTGGGTCAGCTTTATAGTGGTAGTTTCCATGTTAATCTTATCATGAG
The DNA here is from genome assembly GCA_030706735.1 of Bacteroidota bacterium. Classification (GTDB taxonomy): domain Bacteria; phylum Bacteroidota; class Bacteroidia; order Chitinophagales; family Chitinophagaceae; genus Puia. The sequence goes on from JAUZNZ010000042.1 coordinate 13,653, forward strand.
CCCGCCCAGTATGCGAGCCCGGAAGCCCAGTATTTTCGGGGTTTTTAAAATTAGTAAAATTCGGTCATTCTATACGCTAGCATCAGGAAATAGAAGGATTTCAACAATACCTGGTGACCGGGGCTGATGTTTTCGATACCAGAGGCATTGATTATATTTATAAATGAAATCAATGACAAGACTGACAATATTCATTTATGCCTTATTCACAGCTTTCGCTTCCTTTGGTCAACAGGCTCAAACAGAGAAGGATTTTAAAGCCGACTTCATAAAAGCATTGGACAAGAACTTCACTGACACGATGCTGGACAAACTGTTTTTGGATTATGGCGAATTGTTAACACCTCATAGCGCGGTCACGAGGTTGACCGCCAGCCTTGCGAACCATGAAATGTCCTCCTTCCCGCTATACGATTTTAAGAGCGAAAAGCTTTATGTGGACAATATTAGCGGCCTTCTGAACTCTAGAAACCCAAATCACAGGATATTAGCCTACCTCGTTATCGCATCTTCCTTTGACACGGCCAGAGAACCCGTTTTGCTGGACAGAATTGAAACGGAGAAAAACAAGGGCAATCTGATCTGGGCAGGGATGGCATTACTATATCTGAATACCAAACACACGACAGCATTATTTGATTTCTTGGTAAAGAACGAAGATTTTGGAGATGCGCATATGATACCGCTGTTTTTTCAGTTAGATAAGGATTCTTTGCAACAAACGGCCTACAACCGTATCAATAGCCGTCAATCTAAAGCAAAAATATTGGCTGCTCAAGTTTTGGCGTATACCCCTTTGAACGCCAAAACGGAAGAATTACTAAAGCATGCTGTTCAAACCTGGGATTTGAACCTTAAGGGGTATGCCATTTTCTCGGTAAAAGAATTGCAGATCGGCAATTTGCTCGAAACATGTAAGCCACTCTTGGATCATCAGGAAACCAGATCCATTTCTTTGGAGGCCATGGCAAATAGTCCTACAGAGGCAGACCGCAGTTTTTTGGTTTATCTGGTAGGTCAACACGATACCGTGCCGGCCGAACTCCTGGATTGCTTCTATAAGTCAAAAAGAATAGACAACATGAAGTATTGGCTAAAACTACTTTACACAAGACCAATACCGGTTAAATACATTTTCTTTTCTTTTGAACAACCTCTGCTCAGTTCAGATAGTATCTTGCCGGACTTGCAAAGCGCGTTGCGGGCAATTGCGAATAAGGGTGTTCTGGGTGAATTGGTAGGAGCATTGAAAAATCGAATTGACGACAATTCAATTGAAATAATGATCTCTCTGCTGAAGAACAAAAGCTCGACGGTCAGGTATTGGACGGCCATGACGGCGAAATCTAACCCATCTATAAAGCTGAAGACCCCGGAGGTAAAAGATTTGATTGCACGAGGATTAAAGGACGGAGATAGCCCTGACGATTAACCTTGCGGACCTTCCCGCTCGTCATCTCCCGTCCGGCCGTTTGTTCGGCCCTTCGCCCGGCCCAGCCTCCTCGCCCCGCTCTGCCTCCGCACCCCCCGCCGCCTCCATCAACAGTCTCGCATTCTCCGCTCCATCCGTACTCCTGGTCGGCACCGCGATGATCTTGCAGGCCTCCCGGGTATCCAATCCCTTGCGATACATTTTGTCGTAGTAGGTCATCACGATCCGAATGAAATCCGCGATCCGGCCCTCCCGGATCGCGACAACGGCATTCCGGGTTTGTTCCGTGCCCAGCCGCTTCACGATACGTTCCGTACATTCGATGAGCCAGTCCCGGCCCAGCCCTCCATATTCTTCCACCAGCAACTCCAACCGGCGTTCTTCAGGCGCTTGCAGATCGAAGACCGGCCCGCCGTGGATCTGCTCCCAGATCGACCGGGATAACATGCATCGGCCGATGCTCCGGCTTTCGTCCTCGACCCATATGCTTCGCGTCCTGTCCATGATCCGCAGGCAGGTGGCAAGCTCATTTTCGAACTGTTCCTGGCTCGGCTGCTTCAATCTGTTCAGCGTTCCATAGGTCGATCCATGATGCTGCGCAAGGTCCTCGAGGTCCACCACCTGCTCACCCATCCCCCGCAAACCATGCAGGGCCCTCGTCTTGCCCGAACCCGTCATGCCGCCGACGATACGGAAAGGATAGATCTCCTCCAGCTGGCGAAGGACCCATTGGCGATACGCCTTATATCCTCCGTCAAGGAGCCGCACATCGAAACCGTATAGGTCAAGCGCCCAGGCCATCGCGGCGCTGCGCATGCCTCCCCGCCAGCAATGCAAGGCTATTTTTTTATCCGGCGCCACGATGAACGCCTCCCGGATGAACCCGGACCACTTGCCCCCCGTCAAATCAAAACCCAGAAGGACGGCTGCTTCCCGCCCTTCCTGCTTATAGGTGGTTCCCACCGCCACGCGCTCTTCATTCGTAAACAACGGAATATTGACGGCTCCGGGAATATGGCCCTGCATAAACTCGGACGGCGTGCGTACATCCGCCACGGGAATGCGCTCCACTGAGTTTACCAGTTCTTCGATGGGGATCCGTCTTGTCATGTGTTAAACGCGGCTTTCGCCGGCTACCACCGCCCTCATGGGGTGATATTCAAACCTAAGCATCCCATTGCAAGGGTCGCCGGCAATGAATTCCTTCACTTCCTTTTCTTCCTGCACCCCGACGATCCCCAGGCCATAGCCCCCCTTCGGGTCCATGACGGGTCCGAAGGCCACCACATGGCCCTTCTCCATGAACTTCGTCCAATAAGCGACATGCTGCTGCATGAGGGCCCGTTCTTCCGGGGTCATGTCCTGCGTAAAGGAGGGTCTGGGCGGGTGCAGCATTAACGCAAAATACTTTTTCATGGCCGGAAAATAACAAATTTCCCCCAAAAGCTTCCCGGGTTTTACTATATTGCATAGGCTAATCCACTCACAAGGCAATCCTTCCAAAGGCCCGCTCGATGCCGCTTCGAAAATCATCCTGACAAGCCAGTACGCGAAAATCATCAGCACGTGAAGAAAATATGTATTTCGATAGGGATGAGCATGGCATGCCTGTTTGCGGGTAAACCCTCTTACGCCTTCTCCATCCTTACCCACGAGGCGATCATCGACGCTTGCTGGGAAAGATCGATGGTGCCTGTGCTTAGGGCCAGGTTCCCGAAGATCACCGACGAAGAGTTGAAAAAGGCCCATGCCTATGCCTATGGGGGCTCGATCGCACCGGATATGGGTTACTTCCCCCTGGGGAACGTATTTTATACTAATCTCGTGCACTATGTACGCAGCGGCGACTTCGTGACGGAATTGTTGAACGATTCGAGGGATGTGGATGAATATGCTTTTGCATTAGGCTTCCTGAGCCACTACGTGACGGATAAATATGGTCACTCCCTGGCTACGAACAAATGTGTTCCGATCGTATATCCCGAGGAAAAGGCCAAATACGGCAATACCGTTACCTATGCCGAAGATCATCTCTCCCATACGCGCATGGAGTTCGGCTTTGACGTATTGCAAACCGTCGAAGGCAATTATGCATCGGCGGCTTATCATAATTTTATCGGCTTCCAGGTCTCCCGGGGCCTGCTGGAGCGGGCATTCAGGAAGATCTATGGCCTCGACATCAATGACCTTTTCGGCAATTTCCCCCTTTCGGTCATGTCGTTCAGACTGTCGTTTAAGAAGCTCTTTCCAACCCTCACCAACGCGGCCTGGGCCATCAAGCAGCAAAATCAAATGCTCGGTTCGGGGAAACTGGAGACCTCACACCCGCACCTCGAAGGCGAAATGAAAAAGGCAGACAAGGAGGACCATCATAGCAAGGCAGGCGGCAAGCCGGGAATAGCCGCCCATCTCATCTCCTTCCTGATTCGCGTCCTGCCCAAAGTGGGTCCCTTGCGCGCGCTCAAATTCAAGGACCCGGGGCCGGCAGCGGAAAAATTGTTTGTTCGCAGCTTCGATACCATACTGGTCGAATATAGGATCGTATTGAACCGTTGTCATTCCGGACATGTCGAATTGCCCAATATCGACTATGACACCGGGAATCTCACCGCCCCCGGCGAATACCCCCTGGCGGACAAAAACTACGACATGCTGGTCATCAGGTTAAAGGATCAGCAATTCGACCAGGTCAATGATTCACTCAGGCGAAATATTATCGCCTTCTATGGTCATCGGGACAAACCTCATGATCCGCGCGATGAATCGCATCGCGAGATGAATGTAGACAAGGCCCTTGCACGCCTCGCGGAACCCGCTCATCTTTCCGTTCGTAGCTCAATGGATACCAAATAGCGCTTCACATCGTCCGATCGGTAGTTTTCGCATTCCCGGATCGGCTGGGCTCTTACTTTCGTGTCCTCAAAACAAAAAAAATCTTATTATGAAGCGTTTTTGTCTGCCTCTGTTTTCTCTCGTTCTGCTCGCCGTGTCGCCGCGCCTGTTCGCGCAGACGAAACAACTATTTATCGACGTCCATCACTTGCCTCCCGGAAAAGTTACCTACCAGGGTGTTGCCGAGGCGCACGCCAAAGACCTGGCGACCGAAAAGAAATATGGCGTCGAATTCCTGAAGTTCTGGGTCGACGAACAAAAAGGCCTCGTCTACTGCCTTGCCTCCGCCACGGATTCCAACGACATCCGCAAAACGCACGCCGAGGCGCATGGCATGCTGCCCGATAATATCTATCTCGTAACAGACGGACAGGCGGCCAAATTGAAAGGAGAGAATTTGCTGTTCCTCGACGTTCATGAGTTTGGCCCCGGAAAGGTCTCCGCCGCTGCTGTCGCAGACGCTCACCAAAAGGATCTGGCTGTTCAAAAGAAGTACGGCGTGAATTTCATCAACTATTGGGTGGATGAGCAAAGAGGTACCGTGATGTGCCTGGCGCAAGCGCCCGATTCCGCTGCCATGGTCAATGCCCATAAAGAGGCGCACGGTCTGATCCCCGTAGCGGTCATGCAAGTGAAACAGGGACAATGAGTACCGATCCGTCATAAATTATTTTAATCCGGTTCCCGTTCGTAAGTTTAGCAATAAGGGTAAAGCCTTCAAATCATCGCATTTGAGGGCTTTTTTGTAATTTTCAGTAAATTAATGCCATGCAAAAAGAATGGAAAGACACCCCCGCATTACTGCTCATCGACATCCAGAAAGGCATGGACGAGGTCGATTTCTATGGCGGCGAAAGAAATAATCCCGAGGCGGAAAGCAATGCCGCCCTCATCCTCGATTACTGGCGACAGAATAATTGGCCTCTCTTCCATGTCAAGCACTGCTCGGTGGTACCCGGGTCGCCGCTGACCGAAGGCCTCCCCGGTAACGACCTCAAGGACGAGGTGAAACCCAGGGACGGAGAGCCGGTTATTACCAAGCAGGTGAATAGTGCCTTCATCGGTACCGACCTCAAACAGCAGCTGGACGCAAAAAATATCCGCACCCTGGTCATCCTCGGTCTCACGGCGGAGCATTGCGTATCGACCACCACGCGCATGGCGGCCAACTTCGGTTTTACGACCGTCGTCGTGCCCGATGCGACGGCCTCCTTCCGCTCCAAAATGCTTAACGGCCAGTCGATCCCCGCGCAAACCGTCCACGAGATTTCCCTGGCGACCCTCAACAGGGAGTTTGCAGAGATGGTTCCGACCCGTGACATCCTGCAAAGCCGCCTCGCAGAGCGCGGCTGACCAGCGGCCTTTCCGTCTTTTGCCCGGCCTTCCCGTCAGTGACTCAACACCCCGGTGCCCGTCACCTTCACATCGTCGAAACTCCGGCTCAATTCGATCTGCACTTGCCCCGGACCCTGCACTTGCCCCGCTGCCGCCACCGCCGGCTCCCCAAACACGCATCGGATCGTTTCGGTATGCGGGCTTTCGATGTAGCGGAGCTTCAACTCCAGCGTCTTCTCATCCGCCCATCCATAACTCCCTTCGATCAGGTAGGGAGCGAGCCCTACGCGGTTCCCCCTCGCCGTGACCAGATAGGGGCCTGGCAGGTCCGTCGAGCCCTTCACCCATTCCCCATGTCCGAATGACAGCAGGTAACTGGACGTATCTGTCTTCAGGGTGAGCAGGCAATGGCCGTTCTTGAATTCAAAATGCGCGGACTTCAATTCCTTCCCCCTCTCGATGGCATAGGTTTTCCCGCTCAGGCTGGCCTGCAGCCCGGAATTTCCGGCCTGTTCCGGAGGCAACGCGAGGGAACCCAGTTTCTTTCTCAAGATCCCCGCAACCCGTACGTCTTCCGCAAAGGGCTTTTCATGGAACCCGGGCAGCAGGTATTTCCAGACCAGGTTTATTTCCGACTGCATATTGCGGGACTCCGACGTAATGGCGATCACGGCGTCCTGGTCCGGCATGACGATCACGTATTGACCGAAGGCGCCGTCTCCCCGATATGCATTGTTCCGGCAACGCCACATTTGATAGCAGTATCCTTGGAGCCAGTCACTGGAGTCCTTCTTCGCTTGCGGCGCATCGGGATCCTGGTCTATTTTTTTCGTCGAAGCCGCTTCGATCCAGTCTCGCGGAACGACCTGCCTTCCCTTCCACTTTCCCTTCTCAAGGAACAGTTCCCCGAATTTGGCCAGGTCTTCCGTCTTCAGCCGGAGCCCCCAGCCGCCGGTATTGATGCCGTCCGGGCTCGTCTCCCAATCCATACCGCTGATGCCCAGCGGTTCGAATAGCCGCGGCCGTAAGTAGTCGATGACCCGCTGGCCGGTTACTTTTTGCACGATGGCGGACAGCATGTACGTAGCGACGGAGCTGTACAGGAACTTCGTCCCGGGCTCATGCACGACAGGCGTTGCGCAAAACGCCTTCACCCAATCCACATTGCTTCTCACCACCGCCGACGGTTCCGGCTCCATCCCCACGCTCATGGTCAGCAAGTCGCGCACACGCAATGCGCGCAGATAGGCACTGATCGTATCCGGCAGCTCCGTCTTGGGGAAGAACGATATGACCTTATCGTCCACGGAAAGTCGCTTCTCCGACACCGCAAAGCCGACCGCCGTCGCAGTGAAGCTCTTGCTCAAGGAATATAACGTGTGCTTCAGCTCCGGCGCATACGGGCTCCACCATCCCTGTGCAATGACATAGCCATGACGCAATATCATAAAGGAATGGAATTCACTCCCGCTTGCCGGGATGGCGTCCAGGAAATTGACAATGGCTTGCGAGGAGACGCCCTGCGCTTCCGGGCTCGTGGCGGGAAAGGCGGCCGGCTCCTGGGCTGACAAACGAATGACCGTCGATACGATGGCCACCGCGAGGCCCAGCCTATGGCCCAACTTGCGTAATGATCTATTCATAGTTCTTATTATAAATGGCAGTTAAGGTTCTCTTGCCCCTGAACGAATTGGACGTTTGCCCGATCGACAGGGTTCGTCCCTGATCTTGCAGCGTCCATATCTCATGGTTCGTCCATTCGGAGGTCCGGCCCCCGTTTTTCAGGGTTGCCTTCGAATCGATGTACAAGGTATCCCCATTTTCTGATCGATGGGCTGCAATCGTGCCGGGCCCATTTCCAAAGGGTGGCTTGGATTCATGCTCCGTGCCGTCAAGGGCCAGATTATTCTCCACCACACTATTATCGGCAAATTCCGAGATCATCGTTCGTTTGATGTCGATCCGATCGGCCTCCTCCGAAACATCGAGCCTTCCCGGCAGCGATCCCGATCCGCTATTATCCAGGACGCTCCTGTCCTCGTCGAAGACCCATTCCCCCGCAAAGTTTGCTCCGCGACGGGCCACCAGCGGCGGCAGACCGGCCACAGCACGGTAGGGAGCAAGGGCATCCAGGTAGGCCGCATCGTCCCGGCAGAGGACGTGCGGGTCGTTCACGAGCGCGGCATATTGTTTCCTCGTGGTAAGCCGTACCATGCCTGCCCAGATCATATAATACGTCCATCGGGGCTGGCTTTTCAGCACCTCGGGCGTCGGCGGATTGCCGACCTCGGCCAGCGCGATGGGCTTGCCCTTCGCGAGAACGAGCAGGCTGTCATAATAGGATGGTGAAAAGTCGCTGCCGTAGACGTCCAGCACCGCCATATCGAATTCGTCGCTGCCGACGTTATATAGGGAGAATTGCCTGCCGCGCAGGGCGGGCCGGTCCAAACTCCAGAGCCAGATCAGATTATTCAGTTTGTGATAATTCACCAGCCGGTCGAATAGCTGCCGGTAGAGCCTGATCGTGCTGTATTCGCCAGTTCGCCCTCCCCACCAGAACCAGTCCCCGTTCATTTCATGGTAAGGCCGCCACAAGATCGGCACATGCGCCGCCTGCAATTCCTTTAGATAGTAGGCGATGCTGTCCACCTGCGCACACCAGTGTTGATACAGTTCGGTTCCCGGGGTGAGCACGTCTTTGAATTGATCGTCCAGCAATTTCCCCTGCACGCTGGCGAGATGTGCGGGATCGGCGCCGGGCAAGGGTTGAAAGGTGACCGGCTCATTGGCCGTAGGCGGCACGGCATGCCAGCAGATCGTGATGATCGAGCCAAGCTTGTTCTGCCGGATGGCTTCTTCGACAATGTCCTGGCGGGAGTGAAAGGCGTCTGAATTGCCGTCATTGGCGAATCCCCAGTCGGTGCCATAGATGACCGGCGTCTTGCCGATGTATTTTGCCGCGAACTGGCTGTTCCTTCCCTTCGTATTCGGATAGTTATGCTGTCCTGTGAGCAGGTATTCTCCGGAAATGCCGTAAAAAAATTTCAGCAGCGCCCTCGCTTCGGGACTCGCATTCCTTGTCACAGGGCTCACCGTCCTATCCCGGCTCGCTGCGGTCGCCGGGCTCGCCTCCTTCTCCTGGGCCATGAGAGACGGGTCACAGGACAGCGCCAGGCATGCCGCGACCAGGACACGATACAGGAGGGACGAATAGCGGTCTTTCATATGGCAATTTAATGACCCCCATCCTACATACCAAATAAATGGGATACTGCCGCTCCCCGCTGTCAATACCTCGAATGGGGTAGTCAGCAGGCAAGCGCCATAACGACCAGGGTGACGAGCATAACGACAATGACCGAGCGGTGGTAGGAAATACGATACATTCGAAAAAAAAGTTAGATGAATAGTTGAACGAAGATAATGCCCCCTGCTTCCCCTGTCAATACCCTATTTCGGGTATGTCATTTCCCCCCGCCAATCCAACGAAGAGAGGGGAAGGCTATGCCTTCCCCTCTGTCTTCCATTCCATCTCAATTCACCATCTTACCAATTCGATCCCTACAAGCTCGATCCCGCGTCACCCATCCCCTGGGAATTCATGTCCTTCCGCTTGAATAAGTTGAGATCCATTTTGCCGAAGCGGTAGGCGAACACGACCCTCAGCAACTGCGGATCCTTAAGCCGGTCATATTCCTGCGAAAAGTACAGGCTCTTGCTGTATTGGTCGGCCCACCGCGTCCGGAAGATATCCGTCATGCTCACCGTGAGCGATGCCGCATTGTTTTTTAGGAAGCTTTTCTTCACCGCCACATCGAATCCATACGAAGACTGGATATAACCCTGCGAAGAACTTTGCGTCGTCGATCCCGGAGGAGCAAATTGATTCGTGTTCTGGTTGACCGGCAGGTTGGTCTTCGATTGATACAGTGCGGTCAGCTGGATCGAGAAATTGGCCGGCAGCTTAAAATTGCTGTTCAATTTTCCGAACCAGGTCCACAGGGCGGGCTGTGAGGGCTGTAGCAGGTTCTCCGTATTGATATGGGAGTTATAGATATTCAGGTTCGCCGTGATATCCCACCACTTGGTCAGGTTGTTCGTCGAGGTGACCTCGGCGCCCACCGTATAGGCGTTGTTCGCATTTTCGTAGGTATTGATCAGCACCGGCTTGCCTACCGGATTGAGCCCGCTGTCCTGGTAGTGCGTGATCAGGTTCTGCGTGTATTTGTAATAGGCGGAGACCAGCAGATTGTTGCCTCCTTTGAAATTCTTCATATACGACAGCTCGAAGGAACCCGTGAATTCAGGCACGAGGTCGGGATTGCCCCGCGTGATATTCAGGGTATCGGAATAGTCGGTATAGGGGATCAGCTGGAAGAATCCCGGCCGGTTCACCTTCCTCGTCGCGCTCAGTTGCAGTTCCTGGTCGTTCTTGAGCTTTTGGCTCAGGAACAGGGTGGGGAAGAGGCTCACCGGATACGTATTGTGGAAATGCTGGCCCGTATTGATCAGGTCGCCGGAATAACTGGAACTTTCTCCCCTTAACCCCAGCGCATAACCGAAATTCCCGATCTTGCTCGTGAAATTGACGTACGCAGCGAAGACACGGCTCGTGCTCTTGTAATTGCTGCTGCCGAAGGGGTCCAGCGTGGAACCACCGTGTCCGTCTAGAGTATAGGTATTGTTGTCGTTCTCCAGGTTCTGAATGCTTGCACGGAGGCCGGCTTCCAGCTTGGTATTCTTGTTCAGCGGGTTGGTATAGTCGGTCTGCGCGGTGAAGAAGGCGGGGGCAGCCGTCCCGACCGTTTGTGAATACGTGGTCGACGCAACCGGCGTGCCCGGCTTCCCGGAATAATAGTCGGTCGTATATAATGAGGTGGAATGTGCGGTGACGCCGAAGTAGGACGCATCGGCGGTCCATTCCTCGCCATCGCGCGCAAAAAGATGCTTCATGCCCAGTTGCACACCATTCACGTCGAAATGCCGGCCGGTGTTCGACCCACGCGTGGAATAGGTGCTCGAATGGTACGCATTGAACAGGCTGTCCGTTTGGATCTGCGACACGTCGGTGGGCGTCAGATCACCATGCACCTTGATATAGCCGGCCGACAAGGTCGTCTTATTGCTGACGAAATAATCCACGCCGAACTGCCCGAATAGGAAGTGGCCCTTGTTCCGCTGCAAATCCTGCTGGAAAAGCTGCGTGGTGGTATCGCTGAGATACGTACTGCGATCAGTACTTCCCGTCGTCTTGCCGTTCATCCCGTTGATCAGGCCATTGGCGCTCAGGTTCACCTTGCCTTGCCGGGCGCTGAGGCTGACCAGTGCGTTGGGCGCTCCGTGCGAATCCATGCCGGCTGAAATGCTGCCATTATACCCCTGCTTCCTGTTCTTCTTCAGGATAATGTTCAGGATGCCCGCGCCGCCGCCCGAAGCATCGTACTTGGCCGATGGATTGGTCATGACCTCGACGCTCTCAATGGCGTCCGCCGGGATCTCGTCCAGGGTGAGCGTCGTCGGCCTTCCGTCCACGAAGATCGTGGGCGCTGCGCCCCGCAGCGTCACATTGCCGTCCAGGTCCACATTCACGGAGGGCACGTTGCGCATCACGTCCAGGGCCGTTCCGCCGGCGCTGACGATATTTCTTTCGACATTGAATACTTTTTTGTCCAGTTCGAGCCGCATGGCGGGCTGTTTGGCGCTCACGGTCACCGAACTGAGTTCTTTGACGTCGCCGACCAGCTTGACCGTACCGAGGTCTTTGTAGAAGGAGGGTAGGTTGCCCATCGGGTTCGCGCTGCTCTGGGTGGCCGGCGTGCTTCCCGGGGCCGCGCTGGCCGGGATGATCATAAAGGGCAGATCATGACTCTTGTATCCCGTGGCGGATAATCTGACGACCAGGGGAGAGACGATCGGCAGCTCTTCGAAGTCGAACTCCCCATTGGCCTTTGTTTCCATACCCTTGATGAGAACTAATTTTTTCTTCTTGCTAACGGAGTCGGTCACTGATTTTAGCACGAGAGCGGATACATTGGCCATCGGCTGGCCGGTGGAGTCCGTTACTTTTCCATAGGCGCGTCCTATCGCGGGGCCTCCTCCCCTCGGGCGGCCGCCCTGGCCACCTCCCGGTCCTTGTGCCATGGATAATGCTGCAAATAGGATGGTCAAAACGAGTGTAAACGATATTTTTCTCACAACAAATAATTTGAAAGCAAATCTAATCCCGCATTCTCACGCAGCCCATAGCATTGCTGTAAACGGTGGAAAAAACACGGTCAACGGCATAAAATAGTCGGCCAACTTTGCCATCGTTCTGACCTATCTTTACCGCCACATCGGTTAGCATGATTGGACAACAGGAATGGCAACTATTCTGGCAGCAGATCTTGCAAACGGACAGTTTGACATGGATCGCCGTGATCCTCGGCGTCGCCGAAGTGCTGCTGGCCAGGGCGAACCGGATCGCGCTCTATCCCGCGGGCATCCTGGGCACCCTGATCTCCATGTACATTTTGTTTCGCTCGGGTCTTTTCGCCGAGACCCTGCTGAATGGTTACTATGTTGTCATGAGCGTGTATGGCTGGTGGCATTGGGTAAAGCGGCGCCACCTTCCCCCGGTGAAGATCACCCGCTGCGACCGGCGCGACTGGATCGCCGTCATCGCCATCACGGGGATCGGGTTTGGCATATTGGCCTTTGTCCTGGCTCGTTTCACCCCCTCGACCGTTCCGCTTTGGGACGCCTGGGTGAGCGCAACGGCCTGGGCGGGCATGTGGCTGCTGGCGAGGCGCAAGATCGAGAACTGGATCCTGCTGAATATCTCCAACGCCTTTGCCATTCCGCTCCTGCTGTACAAACAGCTGCCTCTGTTTGCCGTGTTGACCCTTTTCCTGTTCATCGTGGCCATCTCCGGATATGTCCAATGGCGCCGGCTCATGCGCAACCCACAGCCTGCCCCCAACCCTCATTCCGCACCCAACCCCCGCCCATGACCCCGAATACCCCATCTCATCCCACAGCGCATCCCTCCGCATTCGTCTCGTCCGGGCGCGCCGATGTCATTCGCCGCTACGCCGCCGTGGCAGAGCGATTGGGCCGTCTGCTTCCGGAGCAACTGGCGCTGATCTACGAACAGAAATGGTTCAATCTCTATGTGCCGTCATCGTACGGTGGCCTCGACTTGTCGCTGCCCGATGGCCTTCAACTCCAGGAGGGACTTGCCTGGGCGGATGGCAGCTTCGGCTGGACCGTAACCTTGTGCAGCGGGGCCAATTGGTTCATCCGCTGCCTGCAACCCGATCTCGCCGCTGAGGTATTCCGCGACCCCCATGTCTGCCTGGCCGGCAGCGGCCGCCCTTCCGGCGTGGCCAACCTGCTCTCCGACGGGCGTTATGAGGTCCGTGGCCGCTGGAAATATGCGACCGGCGCACCCCATGCCACCGCCTTCACGGCGAACTGCTTGATCAGCAAGGATGGGGTGCCATGCCAGGACATGGACGGCAGCCCCATGGTACGCGCATTCCTCTTCCTTCCCCCCGAAGTATCGATCATCGAAGATTGGACGGCGACCGGCATGATCGCGACGGCAAGCCATAGCTTTTCGGTCAACCGGCTTCAGGTTCCTTCCAACCGCTGCTTTTTCATCGATCCCAGTCAGGATTTTCTTGCCTTCGCCGAATCGACCCTGGCCGTGAACAGTTCGGGCATGGCTACCCGCTTCCTCGACCTCGCCGGTGAAGTTTTTGCCCGGCGTGCAGAGACCCCAGCCACCGGCGCCTCAGCCTCCGCCAGCCCAGCCCCTGGTTCCGCCGACCATGCCCTCGCAACCGATCACCGAAGCCGGCAGGAACGATCGATGCATATCCTTCGGGCAGCGACCGAACGCCTGAACACGGCAAGGCAGGAATTCTATTCCGCTCTGGCAGCCGGGCCTTCGGTTCCTGCTGATTCACCCTCTGCGGTGAGCATCGCAAGCCGCAGGCTCGCGGCGACCGCTTTGCGCGTGGTCGACGAGCTCTACCCCTGGTGCGGATTGATCGCGGCAACGCCCGGTTCGGTGATCAATCGTGTCTGGCGTGACCTCCATACGGCCAGCCAACATGGGCTCCTGCTGGCTTGAGACGAAAGATGACTGAACTTCCGCCCTGCGCGTCGCGGTCGGATAACACAGCCGCACCAACACCCTGTCGCAAAGACCCCTCATTTTGTCGTTAATGTACCCGCCTGGCTCCGCCTCAAGGAATTACCTTTGATCCGAACAAAATATTGGTTATGAAAAAGATCACACCCTTTTTATGGTTCAACGACAACGCGGAGGAGGCCGCCAATTATTACTGCTCCCTCTTCAAAAATTCGAAGATAAACAGCGTCAGCCGCTATGGCGAGGCAGGCCCCGGCCCCAAGGGGTCGGTGATGTCCGTCATCTTCGAACTCGATGGGCAGGAATTTTTCGCCCTCAATGGCGGGCCCATGTACAAATTCACGGAGGCCATTTCCTTTTACATTGACTGCAAGACCCAGCAAGAGGTCGACGAACTGTGGGAGAAACTGTCCGCGGGCGGGTCAAAGAGCATGTGCGGCTGGGTAACGGACAAGTTCGGTCTCACCTGGCAGGTTGTCCCTTCCGTTCTCCAGGAACTGCTCGGCAGCAAAGATCCTAAAGTCTCCACCAGCGTCATGCAGGCCATGATGAAGATGAACAAGCTCGACATCAAGGCGCTGCAGGCTGCGGCAGGGAAGTGATCGACTCGGAGCAATGACCGCATTCCGCCCGGTCGCTTTTTTTCGATATATTCGGTGACAAAACGCCGCCGCAATATGAATCGACGCAGCTTCCTGAAGAAAGGCTCCCTGACCGGGGCATCGCTCACAGGATTATCTCTTTCCGCCTTTGCCCTTACATCTTCTCAACAGCCCGCAACCGGCAACCCGGGGCATCCGGCCGGCATAACCCCCCGGCCATATGGCGATTTTCCCTTGCTGGAGATCACCATCATGGAGTGGCAACAAAAGATGAAGAGCGGCCAGCTCACCTCGCGCGCCATCACGGAGATGTACCTGCAGCGGATCGCTGCTATGGACAAAAAGGGCCCGGCGCTCAATGCCGTCATGGAACTAAACCCCGACGCATTGGCCATCGCCGACAAGATGGATGCCGAGAGAAAAGCAGGCAAGCTCCGCGGTCACCTGCACGGCATTCCCATTCTGGTAAAAGATAATATCGATACCGGTGACAAAATGATGACGACCGCCGGCTCCCTGGCGCTCGAAGGACATCGCGCCGCCAATGATGCCTTCATTGTTAAGCAGCTTCGCGAGGCGGGCGCCGTCCTGCTCGGGAAGACCAATCTCAGCGAATGGGCCAACTTCCGTTCGAGCCGGTCTACCAGCGGATGGAGCAGCCGCGGCGGCCAGACAAAGAACCCATACCTCCTTGCCCGAAATCCTTCCGGTTCCAGTGCCGGATCGGGATCGGCCGCTTCCGCTAATTTCTGCGCGGCGGCGGTAGGTACGGAGACCAATGGTTCCGTGGTTTCGCCATCTTCAGTCAATGGGCTCGTTGGTATCAAGCCTACCGTAGGTCTCCTTAGCCGCTCCGGCATCATCCCTATTTCGAAGACGCAGGATACGGCGGGCCCCATGGCCCGGACCGTCGCGGATGCCGCCATCCTGCTCGGCGCGATGGCGGGCGTCGATGAGTCCGATCCGGCCACCCTCGATGGCAAGGGCAAGACCCTGAAAGACTACACGCCATTTTTGGACCCGGCCGGTCTGAAAGGCAAACGAATTGGCATTGAAAAAGCAGCCCTCAACGGACACGAAGGCGTGGTCGCTCTCTTCCAGGCCTCCATCGACCTCCTCAAGGCCCAGGGTGCGACCATCGTCGAGGTGGAATTGGTCAAGCAATTGAATGATGCCGGATCGGTTGAAGGACTCATCCTGCAATATGAGTTCAAGGATGGACTGAACCGTTATCTCGCCACCGCCGGCGCCAGACCCAAATCGCTGGCGGACATTATCGCCTTCAACAAAGAGAATGCAAAAAAGGCGATGCCTTATTTTAAGCAGGAGACACTCGAGCGTAGCGAAACCCGCGGCGGTCTTGACAGCGCCGAATACACCGACGCGCTGAAGAAGCTGCTGACGACGCGCAAGATCATCGACGACCTGCTGCAACAGGAAAAGCTGGATGCCATCGCGGCGACCACCAACGGCCTGGCCTGCTGCATCGACTTGGCCAGCGGCGATTATCGGACCGGTTTTTCTTTTTCATCGCCCGCGGCGATGGCGGGGTATCCGCATATTACCGTCCCGATGGGTCTGGTCTTCGGCCTCCCGGTCGGCATGTCCTTCGTGGGCGCTGCCTGGTCCGAACCTGAGCTCTTGAAGATGGCCTATGCTTTTGAACAGGCGTCGAAGGGAAGGACGCCGCCATCCTTTATCGATGCGCCCAATCCCATGGTTTAACGCCGGAATGCCGCCTCCTATGAAAAAACTGAAAATCCTTTCTCTCCTTTTGCTTCTGCTGGCTTCCCGATTGGCGGCGCAGATGGTCACGCGTGACACGCTGATCTTGCATTTTCCCTACGATCGGAATGATACGACCTGTGAGGTCCTGTCGAGTGACCGGTTGCCGGGCAAACCCATCGATTCGATCCGCATTACCGGCCACACGGATATCCAAGGCTCTCAAAATTACAATCAAGCCCTCTCTCTCCGCAGAGCCCAATTCATCAGGTCGCAGCTCGGTCGCCTGCATCCGGCCTGGCCCGCCGCGATATTCCGCATCGTCGCAATGGGTAAGACCGACCTGATTTCCCCGATCGACAGCGTGAACAGAAGGGTAGAAGTGATCTTTTTTTCGCACAGGCCGCCAGTTGCACCGGTCTCCGCCCTTTCACCCCCATCACTGGCTCCCCCGCGCCCCGCCGGACCTGATACCGTCCGCCCCGCGAATATTGACACGGTCATCACGCTCACCCAGATCTATTTCATTGAGAACACGCCGGTATTCACCGAAGCATCGCAGCTCGCGCTTCCTTCGGTCATGGCCTATCTGAAGAGATACAAGACCCGGACGATGCGGGTACTCGGTTATGTCAATTCCCCCGGCGCGCTCCTCGATAAGAATGATCGATTGTTCATCCTTTCGACCAAGCGGGCACAAGCGGTGTACATGTACATGCTATCCGAAGGGTTCGATTCCCGTCGGCTCAGCTACCAGGGCATGGGCAACAGCGTTATGATCAAGCCGCATCCCATGTCGCTTGCTGAAATGCGCGAAAATATGCGGGTCGAGATCGAGGTGGACAAAGAGTGACGCCCGCCGGTTATTTCGGGGCTTCCCATTTATTATTGCTCCTATCCGTGTCGGGTAACCGGTTATCCGGATCCAGCACGACCATTCGCAAGCCGGTGCTGGAATTATATTTGAACGTCCATTCATCCCCGCGCTCCCAGATATCGACTGGCAGGTTGACCAGGTTCGATTGCCCGTTCTGATCCGTTACCCGCAGGGTAACCGGCAAGGCCATCTGGCCGATGTTCCTGATCGTGATGAGAGCGCCCCGTGTCGAATCGTTACCCACGTATTTCACACTCGTTATCGATTGATCCAGCGTCCAGGTCGTAAAGAACCACTCCTTCCAGAACCAGGTCAGATCCTCGCCGGCAGCGTCGTCCATCGACCGGAAGAAATCGTCCGGTTGCGGATGCTTGAATGCCCAACGCGCAATATACGTGCGGAAGGCAAAGTCGAAGCGTTCCGGCCCAAGCACTTCGCTGCGCAGGATATTGAGCGCCACCGCCGTCTTATTGTAATATAGGCCGACGTCGCGGAATCCCATGGTCTCCGGGGCGGTCATCAACGGAGCCTTGCTGCGCGTCATGATCCGGGCCATGCCCAGTGCCGGCCTTGCCGTTGAATCATGGTACTCTCCGTGATTGAAATAGGCGGAGGCATACCCGTTGATAAAGGTATTGAACCCCTCGTCCTGCCACATATACCGGCGTTCGTTGCTGCCCACGATCATCGGGAACCAATTGTGTCCGATCTCATGGGTGACGTCACCCCAGAGATTGCCTCCTCCGATCCGGTAGCTGCAGAAAATAATACCGGGATACTCCATGCCCAGCGCCACGCCAGCCACCACGACGGCAGACCGCCAGGGATATTCGAAATAGGTCTTTGAATAAAATTCGATGCTGTGCTTTAGGTATTGCGTGGCCCGTCCATAGGCCTTGTCGCCCGCACTCTCTGCCGGGTAGGCCGCCATGGCGATCGTCCTGGCGCCGGAAGGCAGGGTAACCCGTGCGGCGTCCCATAGGAAGGCCTTCGATGCAGCCCAGGATACGTCCCGCGAATTCTCCATCCTGAAATGCCAGGTCAGCGTCCCGCTTTGCTTCAGGTGCGCCGCGGCCGTTCCCACCTCGTCCTGCCCGACGAGGGTCACCGTCGTATCGCTCATATAGGCCTTGGCCAGACGTTGCCGCTGCGTAAAGGTCAGTACCTGCTCCGGGTTTTGCAGGTCGCCCGATCCCACGACGGTCATATCGGCCGGCGCGGTGATATAATAGTCGTAGTTCCCATAGTCGCAATAGAACTCTCCCTGTCCCATATAGGGTAGGGTATTCCATCCTTCCACATCGTCATATACGCACATCCGGGGATACCATTGCGCGATCTGGTAGACGACACCGTTCTTCGTGGCCGCACGCCCCATGCGGTCGGCTCCGTATTGCGGGATGGAAAACCCATATTTGATCCTGACGCTGACTTTGTCCCCTCCCGGCTTGATGGTAAAGGGCAGCCGGAGCTGCATCCGCGTGTCGGTGATCACCGGCACGAGCGTATACGTCTTCTCCATATAGACGACCGAGGCGGACAGGATATGATAGCCTCCCTTCGTATAGCCCTTCACGTCAAACCGGTCTCCCGTTACCGGCGTGGCCGCTGCACCGCGCGAGTCGGGCGAGAAGAGGTTCTGGTCCAGCTGCAACCACAGGTAGGTCAGTTTATTGGGACTATTGTTGGTATAGCTGATGGTCACGTCCCCGCTCACCGTGGTGTCTGCTTCGGACAGGCTGGCGTGGATCAGGTAGCTGGCACTATTCTGCCAGTACTTGGGGCCGGGCTCGCCGCTGGCCGTACGGACCTCGTTCCCGTTTTGGGTGAAGAACAGCGGATCGAAGACCTGGAGCGGATTATAAGCGGGCTTCTCCTGCGCGCGCAGGGTCCCTGCCGCCAGCACAGACAGGAGTAGCGGACATAGAACGGACAGATACAGGCGATTCATGTGTGTGACTTTTTTTTCTGTTTGTTGGTGGCGGGGCCGGCCCTATTCCTTTACGAAGGTATAGGGGTCCATCTCCACAAAAGTATTCTCCTTGCTGAGCAGCGAGATCACTTTTCCGTTCCCGGTGGTGAACCTGGTGCTGAATACGCCATACTCGATATTGTCGTAACGGAGCAGCCATTCATCCTTGTCCATATAATATAGCGTCGCCGTCAGGTGGTCATGCCCGTTGTACACCAATACAAGGTGGTCGTCTTTGACACGGACATCCATCGACCCATAGAGCGGGTGCGTATAATGTCCCGCATAGGCGGAGAGCGGCAGGGGAGGAGGGGTACCCTTGACCCGCTGATACCAGCCCCGCAGCATCATCACATCGTGCAGCATGCCCAGCTTGAACATCCTGGCGGCGTCCTGGCTGCGATTCCGGAAAGGCACGCCCAGATACGCATCCAGGATTTGCGTACGCAGCGACGTATACAGTTCCTGGTTGTCGTTGTTGGTCAAAATGGCAATGCCCAGTTTTTCCTCCGGCACGAAGCTCAGGATGCTGACCATCCCCGCCGCGCCGCCGGTATGAAAATAGACCTGCCGACCATTATAGTCCTCCACGAACAGGCCCAGTCCATAACCCGTCGAGTGGGTCGGGAAGGCTGCCGATTTTCGGCTGCCGATCATGATGTTGATGTCCCTGGTGCGCTGCAATATGGGAAAGGGCATGACGGATCTCCCGGCATAGCGCCCGCTGTCCAGTTGGAAAAGGAGCCAGTGCGACAGATCGGAAACATTACTGAGCAGCGAAGCAGCCGGCGCCAGGTTGTCCCAGTTGTCGAAAGGAACCCGCATGAGCGTGTCGGTAAAGCTGGACGTATAAGGCGTGGCGATGGCGGAACGGTCGCTGATCTTGCTGATGCTGGTGTAGGTGCTGCCCATCTGGAGCGGGTTGAGGATGCTGTCCTGCACATACTCTTCCCAGGCTTTGCCCGTGACCTTGGGTATGACCTGGCCCGCCGAGAGGAAGCAGCTATTGCAGTACCCGAACTTGTCCCGGAATGACATCGACGGTTTCATCAGCCGCATCCGGCGCATGATCTCTTCGCGGCTCAGGCGGCTGTTCCAAAATGTAAAATCGCCCTGGAAGGTCTTGGTGCCGATGCGATGGCAGAGCAGGTCCTTGATGGTCAGCATCCCGGTCGA
>JAUZNZ010000043.1 GCA_030706735.1 Bacteroidota bacterium
ACCCAATAGCCTGGTGAAGTGAATGATCGCCGACTCCCAGGGATGATCTTTCCAGGGAAAGCGGGCGGGATGGAAGGTCAGACGGGCGGCTTGGTCCCAGAGCCGGTTCTCCAGCACATAGCGCGAAGGGATCGAGGCAAAGCTATATGCGACCTTAAAATTCGAAGGATACACTTCATCAAAGCTGCGGAGAGAGTCACATTGTTCTTTGGCAAGGCCGTTTGCTCCTTTCTGGAGGTAGGCATAGACCAGGTAGTCCATGCCATGCAACTCCTCATCCCAATGACCCTTTATGCCCGCCGATTCTGCATAGCATCTGGCAGAGGAAATGGAAGCAAGATTTGATCGTATGCATTCATCCCAAAGACCCAGCCTGGTGAAAATATGTGAAGGCATATGCAAGGCATGGGCGGAAGAAGGAGCGACCGAGGCGTATTTCCTTGCGGCCGGGAGGGCTAACGCGGCAAGTGCGGGGAAGTCAAACGTGTGAATGATATAATGGATAATCCCGGGATGGTTCGGTTCCCGGGCATAAAGAGCGGTCAGGATCGAGCCGGCCTTCTTTTGCCTGCTTAAGGACTTATCGGCGGGATCGGCCGCGGCATCCAACGCCAGGGCATAAAATATGGCAGCTTCCTTATCTTCGGGATACGCCGACTGCAATTTTTCCATGCCCTTTTCAAAACGCAGGCATCGCGTATGATGATCTGCCTTTTCCCAATCCTTATAGAAAGAGGCGATCGCATCGATATAGGCTGCCTCCCGTTTGGTCTTTTGGGGTATGGACTGCGCGATGTTGATTGCTTTCGCTCCCTTGACCAGTTCCGGTTCCGAAGGGGGAGACCATAATGGATGAAAATTGCTCATGGCGATCCCCCAATAGGCCATGGCGCAGTCATGGCGCTTATCAATGATCCTGGCAAAAACCTTTTCAGCCTCGTCATATTCGAAGGAATGCAATAATTCCATCGCCAGATTGAAGTCCGGCGCCGCTGCGGCACAGGAGGTTTCGAACACGACGGAACCAAATTCCTTATCCGGGGGCCCGCATGAGATCATCTCGCCTCTTTTGAGATTCAGTTCATTGATCGATTCTTCGGATGGGCCTGCATTTTTTTCCCGACACGACGGGTGGGCAAAAAAGATCAGGGTCAAAAGGGGAAGGAAGCGCTTTAGCATTCCTATAAGGTAGGATTTTTCCCCGATTTACGCAAGGAGGTCCGTTTAGTGATCATTTTCAGGATCTGGGACAGAACCAATCCCCAGAGAACAAACCCGACAAAGACGAGGTAGCCCGGCTGAAGGGACGTATGATTCGTGGCGATACTGGTAAGACTGTCCGAATGGACGTCCAGGTCGGACATCTGATCGTTGAGTATGCCGTTAAAGCCGATATAGGCCATGAAAATAGCGACGACCATCACGTCGGCCATGCTCCACTTTCCGGAGTGGAATGCGAAATACGCTATCCACTTATTTTTCGACCATTGTTTTTCCCCAAGCAGGTAAACGCCGGTGGACAGTAGTTTCGTGATCGGGAAAAAGATACTGAAGCACAGGATCAATACCCCAACCAGTATGGAATCGTACTTGCCGGTATGGATCAATAGTCCTACTACGTTCAAAATAGACTTGCTTTGAAAAAAGAGTACCTGGTCCTTGAATGAGATCGATTCGCCGATCAAATGGAAGTCAAGGGAATTGATCCGGGCGTCGATCTCGATCATGGTGGAGGTAAGGCCCACCAGGAGCAGGATCAACGCCATAAGAATGGACATGATGTAGAGGGGAACATACAACGGGCGCCTGTTTCGAAGGAGATACCACAACAAAGCGAGGATCAGTACGCCTCCCAGCATGCCGAAAGTATGAATGACAGTCTCCCTGCGGATCACCGATAAGGCGTCATTTGTCTTTGTTGAGAATGCCGTTGCATCGGTCACTCCATATTTCTGATATATGGAATCTACCGTTTTCTCATTGCCCGTTCCCGAGCTGTCGTAGGTTGCCTGGCCCAGGTCTTCGAGCTTATCGATTGCCAGATTCTTTAATTTTTGCTTGTTACGCGGTTTCATGACCTCGCCGATGATCCGGTGGGCATAGGACGGCACCTCGCGGCGGAGATTCTTTTTATCGATCAGCGCATTAAAGGCCAGTTTCCCCAATTTCCCCTTCATGGTCTTTTGGGGTGCATTGATCATGCTGTCGGCCTTATCGATCAACGCATTTAAGATGCTTTCCACCTCCTGCTCAAGAGAGTCCTGTTCGGCCTTTGTCAGGGTAAAGTGCTCTATCCGGTGGCTGACGGAGGTCACGAGCAGGTCCCGCCATTTGTTAACGGATAATATCCCGAAGCTGATGTTATTGGCGATGCTATAGTCCTGCTTGATAATTTTTTGTTCCGCGGAAAGTTCATGGACGCGCCAGCCGCAGAAGCCTACGACAACCAGCAACAGGGAAACTCCGGCCATTAGCGCTCCACGTTGAACTTTCATAAATAGGAAGACTCCGGTTTGAGCCGGAGTCCTGCTTGCACCCAGCATAAAAAATTGTGCCAGGGCGCCATGCCGCCACGCCGCCGGCTCACCGGAAATAGCCAACGGCTAATTCAGCGTATGAATTGAGGGATATTTTCTTGAATTTTCTGCCTGCCGGACATCAAGCCTAATTACATGAACCAGCTAACCAGTTTACTTACAGCCCGTTGCTTCGTGGGTATGCTGCTGATCCTTCCAATGAGCCTCAGGGCCCAGCAAGTGGAGCAGATGATGCAAGCGCGTCCTGTCGTTCTTTCAGGCAGCGTGGATGCAACGGCCATTTTCTACTCCAGCACGGGTATCTCGCCCCGTTACCTGCCCTTCAACTACGTCCTTGCAGGTTCGCCGGTACTTTCACTTTATGGATGGCAGGTTCCCTTCAATTTTATTATTGGAAAACAACAAAACAGCTTTACCCAGCCTTTCAACCAGTTTGGCCTGAGTCCCTCTTACAAATGGATTACTGTGCATGCGGGCTATCGCAGTCTCAACTTTTCTCCCTTTACGCTGGCCGGGCACAGTTTTCTGGGCGCCGCGGTCGAATTAAATCCCGGTAAGTTCAGGTTTGCGGTGCTATACGGTCAGTTTAATAAGGCGACTCCCCTGGATACGGCCCAGGCCTTGTATTTTTCGGGGTTCTCCTATGATCGTAAGGGCATGGCGGTGAAGCTGGGCTACGGAACGCAGGAGAGCTACTTCGACCTGATCGCCTTGAAAGTCCGTGATGACCCAGGTAGCGTAAGAGGCCGCAAGGGCATGGCCGATTCGCTGGGAATCGCCCCTGCGGAGAATATGGTGACCGGGTATAGCATGCGGCTAAGTGTCTGGAAGCGGCATCTCAGCCTGGAAAGCGATGGCGCCATCAGTCTCTACAATAACGATATTCGAACGCCGCGAATACAAGATTCCGCTTTTGAAAAAGTGAAGTGGCTGAATAGCCTGGCAACGGTCAGTACCAGCAGCGAAGTGTACGGCGCCATTCAGGCCGCGTTGCGGTATAAGACCAGGAATTTCTCCGTTCGCCTTCAATACCGGCACGTCGATCCGGGTTATCAGACGATGGGGGCTTACTTCCTGAATAATGACCTGGAGAACTATACCCTTGCTCCGGCCTTCGCTATATTACGGAGCAGGCTGCGATTCAACGGCAGCATTGGGTTCCAGAAGGATGATCTGGCAAACAAGAAGAGATCCCGCTCGAATAAGGTCATCGGCTCAGCCAATCTTTCCGCCGAGATCAGCCCGAGATTGGGCCTGGACGCCAGCTTCAGCAATTATTCGATCAGCCAGACGGTCAAGACGATCCGGTTTGCCGATTCGCTGAAAGTGGTCGAATCGAGCAGCCAGCTGTCCCTGTCACCCCGTTACATCGTCGGCGGGAGGGAATACAGCCATTCGATATTGTTCTCCGCAAATATCAGCCGGGCCAGAGAATTGAACCCCGCAAGAGTCGATTCTTTCAATAGCGACATAGACACCTACAATTATCTGTTGAACTACCAGCTCGGACTTACCCGGCAATATGCTTCGATCTTCATCTCTCTCAATCACACCGAGATGAAGGGTGCAAACCTGACGGATGGGAACATGGGGGCGACCATCGGCTGTTCCAAGGCATGGAAAAAAGGTAAGTTGAACCTGTCCGTTACCGGCGGCTATCTGTTAAGCAAGAGAAATGAAGAAAAGGGGAAGATCCTAACCGGGTCGATGCAGGCGAGGTACAACTTCATCGGCAAACATTCCTTACACCTGACGGCATATTACACGGCAAATACACCAGATCAAGTCACGGCCTATTATCCGAAATATACGGAAACACGAGGGGAGATCGGATATGGGCTTTCTTTCTAAAATCAAGTTCATGCGTTTGCGAAGCATCCTTCTTTTAGTCATTTTGACCCTGTATGCAGGCATGCATCGGCTGCATGCCCAGCAGGATATCAGCATCAACGTGCAGGTTAACCGAATGGCCGATGGATCCTATCCGACCAGGATCTATCAATTCAACAATACGCCGGGTCTGATCATGGTGAACCTGATCAATCATACCAATACGGTGCAGACTCTTTACCTTGACGGCGCGGTGACCGGCGACAATGGCGTCAAGATCATTACCGCCAGGGGCTATCAGCCTGCTTCTTTGACTCTCAAGCCTTTCGAAACCAAGATCCTCAATGCCATCGAGGCCGGCAGTCTCTTCGATCCGAATAGTCTCATTTACCTGTCCGGGAATACGAGCGTAAAGGCCTCGGTGTTTGGTGAACAGGGCTTGCCGGAGGGAACCTACCAGGTTTGCGTGCGGGCCTTCGACGCGTCCACGCGTAAACCCTTGTCCGAAGAGGATCCTGTCGGCTGCAGTAATATTTTTACGGTGGCCAGCCTCGAACCCCCGGTTATTCTGAGTCCCATCAACGAAGATTCGATCCGGGCCGTCGGCCCGCAGAACATCGTCATGCGATGGACGACCCCTCCCGGCGCTCCGCAATCCACACAATACCGCATCCTCCTTTATGAGGTCATGAGCAATTATTATACGCTCGATAATGCGTTGTTGTCACAGCGCCAGGCCTTTTTCGACCTGACTGTCCAAGGCACCCCGCTGTTGTTGTACTCGATGCAGTATCCACGCTTGCAGGAGGGTCGAAGTTATGTGATGGCCGTCATCGCCTCCGATCCTTCCGGTTCTGTCCATTTTCGTAATCAGGGCGTGAGCGAACCGGTACAGTTTACCTACGCGCCGAAGCAATCCGGATCGGGCATTTATGCCCTCTCCGCAAATGACCTCATCGTTTGCCCCACCTGTATGAATACAATAGCGGATACCAGGGCGGTCGATGTGTCCAATATCGGCATTGGCGACAAACTGCAGATCGACGGTTTTACGCTCGAGGTTACTAAACTGATCGGAAACAGCAGTGGCATCCTGCGAGGCAGCGGGAAGATCAAGGTGCCTTTTTTAAAGTTCATTCCGGTCGAGGTTCGTTTCGACGATGAGGACGGCATCCAGCTCAATGCCTCCAAACAAGTCATCAGCGGGCGCGTTTACGGACAACGACGTAATGACGCGGCCAGCATGGTGCCGGCCTATGACCCCCTCCAGCCGAACCTTACACTGAACCCAGCCACTTTACAGAATTTTAGTCAGTACCTGTCCAGTTATTTGGCCAGTAACCTGAGCCCTGATAACGCGCTGGGGTATTCGTTGCCGGTAGGCTTGGACAATGTCGGCGGGGTGACGATCGCCATCACCGATATGACTTTTACCCCCACTTCCGCGATCTTCAATGCCGGAGCTGAACTGGACATTCCTGAAGCCTCCATGACCGTCGCGCTGGGGGGCTCCCATATCTGTTTTTCAAACAGCACCATGGTATGCGGCACCGGCCGTCTCTACCTTGAGAAGGACTTCGTCCTGGCCGGTACCGGCCTGGCCCTGCTAACGAAGGCGGGGGCAGATGATGGAACCTATATCGAATTGGGAAAGGATGGGATGGACCACATGCGCATCAAAGGCCAGTACAGTTTTGCCGCCACGCTGTTGGAGAAAAAAGGAGGCGGTACAGTGAATGCCCGGTTGACAGTGGAATCGACGAAATCATGGTCGGACTGGATCGCATCCGTTCAAATCGACCCCTTCCATATCACAGGCAATGCCGATTTCGGATTCGATCCGGGAACCGCCTGGTACGATCACTCTGACAAGCAAAACCCGCCGGGAATTCCCGCGACCTATGAAGAAGGCCAGACACCCACATGGCGTGGATTTATCATCCCCCAGATGCAGATCGAATTGCCGCCGGTCATCCGAAGCTTTGCCAATAGCCAGATCATGGCGTCGGCGCAGAACTTTATTATCGATAACCAGGGAGTCTCCGGCACACTGGGAGCGGATAATATACTCGATATCGGGAGCGGTTCCCTGGGCGCCTGGCAGTATTCCGTAGACCGGATCGAAGCGGTGTTCGTAAAGAATTCCTTCACGACCGGCAATATGCGTGGTCAGGTCGTTTTGCCGATCACCGACGCCAACGACATATCCTCAAGGCTGGATTATACTTGCCTGCTCAATAACCGGAATGGCCTTCAGTTCCAGTTTGCTATCGTTCCCAGGAACGATATTAATGTTCCGCTATGGTTGGTGCAGCTTAAACTGGACGCCACATCGAGCATCCTGGTCACGGCAGGTGGGGGGTCCGGGTTTAAGGCCCAGGCCATATTAAATGGCGACCTCAGCTTCAAGACCGACCTGGGGAAGCCGCTGGGTCATGTGGACCTTACGCTGATCGGGTTCAATAAGCTCACGTTGAACAGTAGCGCTCCCTTTATCAGCGACGGGCAGTTTGTGGCAGGCCACTCGAGCCCGCCGAAATTCCTGAGCGGTTTTCCCGTCAGCATCCCGGAGGGACAATCGCCTTCCTTTGTCTTCAAGGGCAATTCGGCAGGCCTGAGGGTCCCCTTGCTCATCCAGTTGACCGAGGCGCAAGGCCAGCCTTCTGCGGCCTTCAGTTTTACGGTGACGGGGTCGCTGCGTGTTGACGCGCAGGGCAGGGTCAGCCCCGATCCCAATCCCAGCCTTTCAGTGGACTCCATCGCCGTTGATGGGGACCTCGGGCCCGTCTCCATACATGGCCATGTCCGCTTTTTCGACCAGGATGATTATCCCCAATGGGGCGAAGGGGTGGTCGGAAGTCTTGGAGCCACTTTCCAGCCCGGGTTTTCCGTTAAGGCCACTGCACTATTCGGGAAGAAGGACTTTTCGTATTATTTCGTTGGCGCCAACCTGACCCTGCCTGTGCCAGGCATCCCGATCGGCGGCGAGATCATCCCGCTCAGCCTGTTTGGGTTTGGTGGAGGAGTGTATCACAATGTGAAGCTGGTGAATGATCCGAACAATAGTTCCCTCATCAATGGCGACGATCCCATGAATATGTTCACCCTGTCGCAAGGCACGGTGGGATTCATGGGCAGCATCACATTGGGTTCCAGCGATGAACAGATCCTGGTCGGCAAGGGCATCCTGGATGCCGAACTAAATGAGAATATGTCTTTTAAATCCTTCTCGATCATCATGGCCGCATCGATGTTCACCCAGACACCCGGGGACGCTTCGACGGGGTTGATCACCGGGCATGGAGGGATCGAATATGATTTTTCCCAGCAACAGCTCAACGCCGGCATCGATGTGGACATCGCTGTACCGGGAGGATTCGCCCAGGGCAAGGGCAAGCTGGCGCTGATGGCCAATTTCAACACGGGCGATTGGTTCTTCAAGATCGGGGAAGCGGTGCCTGAGGATCAGCGCGTCAGCATGCAACTTTCCACACCCCTTCTCCGTCAGCTCAACTTCGATTTCAAAGCCTATTTGAACCTCGGCAAAAACCTCCGCCTTCCTTCGGATCTGGAAGCGATCTACAGCAGTGTGGAAGGAGATTTGGTAAAGCCGGCCAGCTATGTCGATCCCGTCAGCAACCAGGCAAAACCCTACCTAAGTACGGACGGCATGCTTTTGGGCGCCAAAGCCAGCGCGGACCTCGACCTTCGGTTCCTGATCTTTTATGCCAAAATGGGCGGATACCTGGGCTTCGACCTGGCATTGGTCAGGACACAACGCAAATGCGACGACGGAAATATGGCCGGATTGAACGGTTATTACGCGATCGGCAAGTTGGGAGCGGGCTTCACGATGGATTTCGGGCTATATGTGGACGTATGGTTCTTCAAGGGGACGGTCAGTCTGGCGGCCGCGGATGTCGGGGTAGACATTACGGCCGGCTTCCCCAATCCCCTCGTGTTGCAGGGATGGGCCTATGCCAGGTATAGCGTGCTGGATGACCTGATCAGCGGACAAATGAATTTCCGGGTAAGTTATTCGAGTGGCGGAGGTACGAATTGTTCCCTGCCGGCCAATCCATTCGGCGACCTGCCCCTGATCAGCGGCATCTACCCGGCCAACGGCGACCTGGCTGTAAATATCATGAGCAACATCAACGTCGCTTTCAATTTCCCTGTGAACAGCGAGTTTACGGTGAACACGCTCGACGAAAGCACCGGGAAATTCAGTACAAAAACGCTGAAGGTCGTAGTCAGCCACCTCGAAGTCAAGGCAGGGGGCGGAAAGAATTATACCTATGCCGCGGACATGGACGCAAACGGGAATGCGACGATCAGTGGATCCGACGAGGGAACGAAGATCTCGGCCATTTATCATAATGCCCTGTTATATGGATGGAAGAATGCGTTCGATGCGAATCGTGTACACCAGATCAAACTGAGCGTGTTAGGGCTAATGCTCAACGAGAAAACAAAGGCATGGGATATCAAGGCGAGCGTGATCGATTCCGTCCTCACGTTT
This sequence comes from Bacteroidota bacterium, assembly GCA_030706735.1. Classification (GTDB taxonomy): domain Bacteria; phylum Bacteroidota; class Bacteroidia; order Chitinophagales; family Chitinophagaceae; genus Puia. The sequence continues at coordinate 8,890 of JAUZNZ010000043.1, forward strand.
ACTACAGGCGAATGTTTAAAGCGGTTGGATCAAACCGATACGGTGAGCGTCGGCAGATTGGGCAATGTCGTGCTTGCCGCGGCGGCCAGGGCAAGCTATCCTTTTCCGAACCAACGTTATTTTCTGCCGGGACAGTATGACCATGGCTTTATTCAGCTCGGCCGGCAGATCGATTGCCTGTCCGATCCGCCGCAGCAAAGCAAGTTGTCTCCCATCCACATCACCAAATACGATCTGTTCGCCAGGTTCATATCGGAGACCGACCGCTTCGAATCGCCCGTCACCCAACAGGGCTTGCAGTTGGTCTTTCCGATCCCCAACTTGTCCCCCGCCACCGTATATAAGCTCCAGATCGTAAAAAGGCCTGCATATAATACGACGCTGCAGGACGCCATGAGCGTTGCCCGCTTGCAGACTCCCCCGCCGAATAGTGTTACGAAGACGATCGATTATATCGGCCAGGACAAGACCCTTACCAGGAACGACGTTGTCGTACAGAACTTTTCGGCGGCCATGGTCACCTCCACGAGGATCGACGACGAAGAGATATACCACTACTATTTCAGGACGAGCCGGTTTAACAAGTTGCAGGAGAAGATGAGCGGGTCGGCTCAGGGAGGGGGCGTAACCTGGGCTTTGTATATGCCATCCTTCCAGGTCTCGATGGTAGAGGGTTTGGACGTCTATGACGCCAGTGGATATGCCTTTGATGGATCGGGTACCGGTGAAACGGACTGGTTCATACCTCCGACGGTCAACCTGGATGAGAAATACAGCGATAATCCATGGATGCAAAAGGTGATCACTCCCCTCGTTACAAATTACAATATCATCAGTCCCTATGATCCGATGGCTGTCTACAACAACCAATGGAGCCTGATCAGTCCCGTGGGAGGCGGTAGTGCTTTTACCCGGACGGTCATCCAGGGAGAAGAGCCCTTTGTCGTCTCGGGTGCGGAACAACCGTTGCAACCAAATGAGATCCCACTCTTACTCCGTTTTGGAGATAGCTTTTTCGTGACGCCCAATCTGAATAACGGGGTGGCTACTCCCGCAGTCAATAAGATATCTCCGAAGCTAAAAGTTATCAAATGAGGAATATAATGGCTATAACCCGGTTATGCGCATTGCTCTTGCTTGCCCGCCCTGCACAAAGCCAGCTGGCCCTGACGCGGAATGGCGCCCTGGCGGCACTGAACAGTAGCCTTGCGGCATCGGCGCGCAACCTGCCGCCGGTAAATCCGGTAAGCCTGGCGACGAACCCGGTTCCTGTTCCGCCGGTGACCAAACCGGTCAACCTCAGCAACCCCGTGCTCCTGCCGCAGGTCATGAACGACAAAACGCTATGGTTCACCTACCGTTCGCCCCTAACCTGGTGGACAGCGTATTTCAATTACAAGACTGCGGCGGAAGGGGCCATGATCGGCGGCTTTGCGCTGATGAGCCACCCGGAGGTGGCGATCGCGATGGCCTTCCTGGAGGATCAAGGACATTTCATCCCGCTGCAGTCTTTTAGCCCGCGACAGACGACGATGACGATCCGTGCGAATGATCCTGTGCCCGTGCAGTTTTCGGATGTACGGAACATTAACAACGCGACCGTGTCGCTGCGTGAATATGTCCCGCACCTGGCGGGATTTTACGCGGAGCTTCCGTTGAGCTTTCCCGGACCGATCAACATCCCATTCAATAACCCCAACAATGCCGTGTTGAAATAATCTGATCCATTATGCGCATGTACAGATCGCTTTTTCGTCCGGGACTCTTTTGCTGCCTGCTGTTGGCGTTGGCCGGGCAAAAAGCCCATGCACAGCAAAAACGAAAAGAGTACATGATCATGGGTCGTTATTTCGGACGGGCCGTGGTGTTGCGATGGGCTCCTGCTACGTCGCAAGCCTGGGAACGGGCCAATGCGGCCGGCTATCGCTTGTACCGTTTTGATTTCAATGAAACGGAGAAGAATCCGCTTAGTAACCTGACCACCTTGAATGCCGTTCCATTCAAACCCTTTACGCTCGACCAATGGAAAGAACGATTTGGGCCTGCAGATACGGCTGCGGCCATTGCGGCCGAACTGTTGTATGGCAAGAAATTCGAGACGGCGGTAAAGCGACAGGGTCAGCTGAGTTGGGGAGACGCCTATACGCAGGCGATGGATAGGGACAACCGCCTCGGGTATGCCTTGATGAATGCGGATATGCATCCGAAGATTGCCGCGGGCATGGGGTGGCGATGGGAGGATAGTACGGCAGCGCCCGGAAGAGAATATGTATATATGTTGATCATTCCTGCCTCCGGTACGCATGCTGCCGATACGGTCTCGACAATGGTGTCTTCACGGGAGGCATACAAGAGGCCGGACATGCTACCCGTTGCGGCTATGCCCTGGGACAGGACCGTCACCTTATATTGGAATAAGCGAATGGCTGCACAGCTATTCGGGAGCTATTTCATCGAAAGGTCCGATGATGGAGGCCAACATTTCCATCGTTTGAACAAGTTGCCTTACTTCAGTAACGGCAAGAACGGCGGGAAAGAAGACTGGATTCAATACACGGATAGCATCCCCCGGAATTACATGATCTATTATTACCGGGTGGTTGGGTTGACCGCATTCGGCGAGACCAGCCTGCCCTCGTCCCCGGTTAAGGCATCGGGCCTGGACAAGACGGCGCCGGGCTCGCCACTCAATGTAAGGGCGGAAAATATTGGGGGCAGTCAGGTAAGGATCAGCTGGCAGAAGCCTGTATTGGAAAAGGACCTTGCCGGGTATCTTGTGGGCAGGGGCCATTCCGCAGAGGGGCCGTTCTTTCCTCTGGACACGGTACTATTGTCTCCGGAAAGGCAAAATACAATTGACCCTTCGGCGGTGGCCTGGGACGAGAACTTCTATATTGTCGCGGCCATCGACACGGCGGGTAATACGGTGCGCTCGCTCCCTGCCTATGTGATCATGAAGGATACCATTCCACCTGCCGCGCCCGTGGGCCTGAGAGGCAAGATCGATTCCAATGGGCGGGTACAGCTACGCTGGCTTGCGAACAAAGAACCCGATGTGGAAGGATATAACGTGTACGTATCCAATAACGCGGCACAGGCGTTCTACGCAATTACTCCCAAACATATACGCGACACCTCATTTGCCGATTCCATTACGCTCAAGTCTCTAACCCGCCAAGTGTACTACCGTGTATGCGCATTTGACAGGGCCGGGAATCCGGGGTCCTATTCCGACATTCTAACGCTTACGAGGCCGGACATCGTCCCGCCGGTTCCCCCGGTATTCAACCGTCTCCTGATCACGGATAGCAGCGTTACCGTGCAATGGGCGCCTAGCAGCAGTGAAGATGTTGCATGGCAGACCATTTGGAGGAGAGAGAAGAATGCCGCGGCCTGGACAAGGCTCGACTCCCTGTCGAAAGACAAATTTATTTTTATCGACCGCGGGGTGGAGCGCCTGAAGGTGTATCAATATAGCCTGAGGGCCATCGATAGCTCCGGTCTTTCCTCAGAATTTGCCTTTCCGCTGGAGGCGCGTATCTATGATAATGGCAGGCGAAAGGAGATAGATGAGCTCAAGGTGAATATTACGCCCGACCGGCAGATCCGCCTGTTTTGGACCTATAACCTGCCTGACCGCCTGCATGTGCGCTTTATCATTTACCGGAACTATAATGATGGGGGGCTGGAGATGTATAAAAATATCCCGGGGGAACAGAGCGTCTTTACCGACAACCGGCTGCCCGGACCGGGCAATTACCAGTATGCGGTGAAAGTCGTCACGGATGATGGCGGGGCATCGCGGCTGGCGATGTCGGGAACGGTGCACTATGAAAATAAATAACCTTAATCGGAGAACATGAGAGCAAGCAAACCATTCCAAACCGACCGGGGAGCGGTCCCCGCCTGCCGAAGCATACCGGCGATCGCCATGCTCTTCGCGCTGTTGTGTGCCACCTGTGCCAAACAGAATGTATTCCAGGAGCCGCCGGACGCGCCGGCGATCGACAGCGTCGCTCCGGCCAGGGGTAAGGTGGGCACGCAGATCCGTCTGTTTGGGAGCGGGTTCGCCTATTCGCCGTCCCGGAATATAGTGAAAGTAAACGGCACGATGGTTCGCGTCGATTCCCCTTCTTCAAGCACGGTCGTACTGGCGACCATAACAAGCGTTACCGGAACGGGCCATGTACAAATCACGGTAGACAGCCGGAATGGGGAAGGCCCGATATTTACATACGACGAAAATGCGGTGAGCCTCAATAGCCTTACGCCCTCCGTGGGTTGGGTCGACACGCTCGTGACCCTCCGCGGCGCGGGATTCGGGACCAACCCTGATTCGGTAACGGTAGACTTCGGGGGGCACCCTGCGTCGATCCAAAAATTGTCAGATACGCTGATCCTGGCCGTTGCGCCGGATGCGCTCAATCAAAATACGGGGACCGTTGCGGTGACGGTGACCGTGAATGGAAGAGGATCAAACGGGCTCAATTATACCTATGCCGCCAAACCACAGATCACCAGCGTAACTGTGCCAAACAGACCGGCGTATCATATTGCGGCGGGAGACACAGCCACGATCACCGGTCTGCATTTTGGGGTGTTGCAGCAAGGAGCCGTCGTCGAACTATGGCATACTCAAATCGATGTGGTACACCTTACACCCGATCCCGCCATTCTTTCCTGGAATGATAATCAGGTCAGGGTTATCATTCCCGCATACAATGAATCTGATGGCGCGTTATTGCAATTATTTGTGAGGCAAGGCAGCCAGTTTGGAGAAGCGGACGTGACCTACCAGGCGGCTGTTACGCAAGGTGCGGCCGTCGTTTCGACCATTGCCGGGAATGGCCTGCTCGGTCTGGTCGATGGTCCCGGTTCCAGTGCCGAATTCTCCTACCCGAATGGGATTGCGGTCGCCCCCAACGGCAATATTTACGTGGCGGATATGGGAGCCATACGCATGATCGACCAGGCGGGTCAGGTCAGCACCATTGCGGGAGCAGCCCTGACGGGATACCAGGACGGATTGGCCTCTGTCGCCCGCTTCGATCATCCATCTGCATTGCTCATCGATGCGGCTGGTGATATCTACGTGGTGGATAGCTACAACCACGCGATCCGGAAGATCACGTTCAATCACAATCCGACGTTGACCCTGCCGCCGCAGGTCAGCACGGTTGCGGGCGGCACGAGGGGCAACCTGGATGGAGTGGGACAAGGCGCGGAATTCAACACGCCGGAGGACATTTGCATGGACGCACAGGGGAACCTGTTCGTAACCGACGCATATAATCATCTGGTCCGCAAGATAACGCCGGGAGGAACGGTGACGACCGTAGCCGGAAATCCAACGGCTGGATATGCCGACGGTACGGGGACGGCCGCATCCTTCTCCGATTTCGGGCCTGACGGGATCATGATCGACGGCTCGGGGAATTTCTATTTGGCGGAGGCCAATGCCAACAGGATAAGGATGATGACGCCCGGGTATGTGGTCAGCACGTTCGCCAGTTTTAAATTCGGGTATGCCGACGGGCCGCTTACCGACGCTTACCTGCTGCACCCTTATGGCATGTGTCATGACCAATCGGGCGCTATTTACGTTTGCGACATCGATAATAACATGATCCGAAAGATCGCTGCGGGGCAGGTGACCCGCGTGGCGGGTTCGGGCCATGCAGGGTTCGACGACGGTCCAGGGCCTTCGGCGACCTTACATGCACCGACGAAGATCGCCATTGACCGTCAGGGTAATTTATATGTGACGGACCTGGCAAATTATGCGATCAGGAAGATCAGCTTCCAATAGCTTACCATTTTAAAATCCAGTAGCTTTAATACATGCGCATACGCAATATCATATGGTTATGCGGCATCCTGCTGTTTACTGCGGCGGGCGCACAACCCATCGACACTTATTCATTTCGCCACATCAGTCAGCTGGAGGGGTTGGTCTATAATAATGTGTTCACCATGTTCCAGGACGCCAGGGGTTATGTATGGATCGGCACCGAGAACGGACTTCAACGCTATGATGGCTCCCGTTTCGTCACCTACCAGGAAGAACTCAGTCCGTCGAACAAGAGTCACCTGGAGATCGGCATATTGGATCCGATCGGCAGCGATCGCCTATTCCTGTCATTGCGAAGGAAGTTGGATATTTCCACGAATGCGTTCGGTTACTTTACGAAAAAGGACTTGCTGGCAAGTGCCGCAGGACCGGACGCCATCTTTCAGGGTGCAGGCGATACGTTATGGATATTGGGAACAAGGTTCGCCTATGCATGCACAAAAGGGGATACTATCAATGCCTACAGTATGGTAAGGGATACGGTCGCCAATCAGGTATGGGTAGCCCGCGAGCAGGGGCTGCTGCTCCTGGACGGCGGTACGAAAAGGATCTATTCATCCTCCAACAATGCCATTCATCATCCCTTGCTTGAATTGGCAGGCCCGATCGGAGCCAAGGGGATCATGATCGATAGCCGGCGGAACTTATGGATCAATACCTGGGTACACGCTTTTTACCGGTATGACGTCCGCACCAAAAAGCTGAGGAGTTATTCGCTGCGGGACTATAAATCGCCGGCCAGTGACGACGTGCCGCTATTGGTGAACCAGTTTTTCGAGGACAACCATCAACAGCTCTGGCTGGCCACCGCCAATGCCGGGTTGCTGAGGTATGACCGCGGAGCGGATCGTTTTGACGCGATCACCGTCTCCAAAGACAATAGCCGGGGCATCCAGTATAATTACGAGATCTTTTGCTTGTTCCAGGACAGAGAGGGGAATATCTGGCTGGGGACGGACAAAGGCATCAATATTTTTAATCCCTATCGCCGGTATTTCCAGGTGATACGTAGCGAGCCGAATACGGCCAATACGTTACCGAGGCGGGAGATCGATGCCGCCATACAAACCAGGCAGGGGGATTTACTGATCGGGACCTGGGGCGGGGGCATGGTGGTCTATGACAGGTTCATGCAATTCAGGAGAAAGATCAGTTTTCCGGGGCTGGTCGAGGAGAACCTGATATGGTGCTTTGCGGAAGCCGCCGATGGGACGATATGGATCGGCTGCCAGCACGGCTACCTGCATATCTATGATCCAAAAACAGGCAAACTCTCGACCCTTCATCCCCCGGCCCTGGAGAACTCCACCGTACGATGCATGCGAATAGACGGCGCGGGAAATATTTTCTTCGGCCTCCACAATGGAAAAGTTGCCCTATGGAACAGGCAGACTCAGGATTTCCAGGCCTATGCCGGCAAGAGGATGGATCCCGCCGACCCATTTACCCCGGTGTACAATATTTATGTCGATTCCCATAATTCCTGCTGGGCTGCGACAGGGAACGGGTTGAAGGAATTTGATAGGCGCCAACGGGTATTTACTCATGTTTATCGTCCGGCGGAGAGCAGTGCCAACGCCTGCAGGGGAATAGCGGAAGAAAATGATTCCACCTTGCTGTTGGGTCTCGTAAATGGCGGACTGGCTGCCTTTAATACCGCAACCCATGCATTCTCCTTCCCGCTCAGGGATTCGCGCTTAGCCGCATCGACGATTCATTCCATTCAAAAGGACCGGCATGGCAATACCTGGTTTACGACTGATTATGACCTGTATACACTAAACCCTTCGCAAAGTAAATACAGCAGCTATTCTATGGAACCGGGAGTCGTCAATTCCGCGTTCGAATCCTGCAATTTCGTCGCATTGAGTCACGGCCGCTGGCTAATCTCCAGCTTTACCGAAGCACTGGTTTTCTGTCCGGACTCACTCATCAATAAGGAAAATGCGGATTTGCCGGTGGAGATCACGGGGATGCGATTGTTCGACAGGCCATTATTCGTCGACTCCTTTCTATTGCAGCGGAAGCCTATGACTTTTTCGTATAAGGACAATTTTCTGACTATCGAGTTCTCCACGCTGCAATTCTCCAACATCCGTAAGACAAAATACACGTACAAACTATCCGGCGTCGATCGCAACTGGGTGCGAACTGAATTGACAGCGGCCAGCTATACCAATCTCAACCCGGGTAGCTACAGCTTCTTCGTGACCACGGATGACGCAGGAGACCGGAACAGGCCGGCAGTCTTTACCTTCGTCATACGTCCGCCGTTCTGGCAAACCTGGTGGTTTCGTCTGGTCTGTCTGGCGACCGCGATCTACCTTATTTATATCATTGCCAGGAGAAGGATCGGGGTGATCAGAAGAGAACTTACGCTCAAAAGACAAATGCAGGAGGCAAAAATGATGGCTTTGCGCGCCCAGATGAACCCTCATTTTATTTTCAACTGCATCAACAGCATCGATGCCCTGATCCAGAGCAATGACAAATACCAGGCGACCGTATATCTGAATAAATTTGCTAAATTGTTGAGGAACATCCTTGACAGCTCTAAAGAGAATACGGTCCCGATCGGCAAGGACCTTGAAACGCTGGAGTTGTATATTCAACTGGAACAATTCCGAAACAATAACAGCTTCACCTATACCGTGCACATCGATGCCGCCTTATTGGCCTATGACATCCGGGTCCCGCCGCTAATCGTGCAGCCCTATGTGGAGAATGCGATCCAGCATGGACTGCGTTATCGCAACGACAGGGACGGTAAGCTGAAAGTGGATGTCAGGCAGCAAAACGGGCAGTTATTCTATACCGTGGAAGACAATGGCATTGGCAGGGAACTATCGGCCAGACTGAGGAGTGGTGAAAAGAGATCTTACGGGATGGATATGAGTGCAGACCGGATACAACTTTTCAACAAGGAACAGCAGGCATCCGTACGGATCGAGGACCTGATGGAGGAGTCCCGGCCGGCGGGTACGAGGGTGACGGTGGCTTTAAAAATCGACTGAGCATGTTAAAGGCAGTGATCATTGACGACGAACTCAGGGGCCGGCAGGCCCTGTTGCAGAAACTTCGGGACTATTGCCCGGAAGTAGACGTGGTGGGAGAGGCCACAACGGGCCTGGAGGGGATCGAGGAGATCAAAAAGCACCAGCCAAACGTTGTCTTCCTGGATATCGAGATGCCAAGGATGGATGGTTTCGATATGCTCCGCCATATCGATAACAAGGAATTTCATATCATTTTCACTACCGCCTATGATCAATATGCCATAAAGGCGATCAAGTATGCAGCATTCGACTACCTCCTGAAACCGGTGGATATCGATGAACTGAAGGCATGCATCGGCCGGCTGACCAATCAGGCCAGCAACCAGATGGCCAGGAAGCTGGTGGCGCTCGAAGAGAACCTCCGTCCGGCTGTGAAATTGCATAAGATCGCCATACCCACGCTCGAAGGCCTGTCGTTCTTTAACCTGGCCGACATCATACGGCTCGAGGCCCAAAGCAATTATACCTGTCTCTACTTCACCGACCAGCCGCGCGTCCTGGCCAGCCGCACCCTGAAGGAATTCGAAGAGTTGCTGCCGGGCGATCTGTTCTTCCGGGCACATCATTCGCATATCATCAACCTGCATTACATCAAGAAATACGTCAAGGGCGAAGGCGGCCAGATCGAAATGAAGGACGGCGCCTTCGTGGACCTGGCCAGGCGTAAGAAGGAGGAGTTCCTGAAGCTGATCCGGTGATTAGGCCGGGGATTCGCTGCGATAAGGGCTCTTCGCGTAATCATTGTAGCCTGACATCAAAGCCAAGGACCTTCCAACCCGGCAGAGCTGCGGGGAGGGTAATGACCAATGCTTCGTTGGTTTGGCGCCATGTGATCGGCGTGCTGCTGCCCATGAGGGTCACGCCGGCGATCTTGCGGGTATTGAGACCGGCCTTCATCCCGAGCGAGCGGATGATGAGATCGCCGTCCTTTGGAACATCCAGGCAAAAGGCAAAGAGGTGGTTCCCTTTTACGGTAAAGCGGATATCCCGGGCGGTGTATTTCAGCCTGCCTTCATTGAAATTGCCCGCCTTTACTACCGCCGCATTCTCCGGCTTTTCTCCAAATATCTTCCAGGGTCGGGTGCCATAAATGCCGTCGCCATTAGCGGCCGTCCAGGCGCCGATCTCATCCAGGATCTTCAGGATGTCGGGCTCCAGGTCTCCTTCGGGCGTTTGCACGATGTTGATGAGCAGGTTCCCGTTCTTGCTGACGATATCTACGAGCATCTGAATGATCTCGGTCGACGTCTTGTACTTCTGGCCTTCGCGATAGAACCAGTCCCCGATAGACGTATCCGTTTGCCAGGGGAAGAGGCTGATCGTATCCTGCACGCCACGTTCCAGGTCTTGCGCCCATTTGCCGCCGGAAGGCTCTTTGCAGGTGTAGACAGCGGTGAGCAGGCCATTGTGGAAGGCCAGGTTCCCATTGTAGTAGTTGGCGAGCATGTTACGGCCGAACTCATCAAAAGGCAACTTACTGTCCGAATAGAGCAGGTCGGGGTGATAGTTGTCCACCAGTTCTTTTACATCGGCAAACCATTCCTTCATCCATTCGGGGTTGGTCGTGAGCCATCCGTTGTCGCCCGGAGCAGCCTTTGTATGATAGAGATCTGCATATTGCGGATCATTGCCGTCATACGGCAGCCCTTTGTTGGGGCCGGAGGTATCCGCTTTATGCGCCATTTGAAACCACGTATAGCTGGCGGCGAGGTGTTCGGATACGCCAAAATACAAGCCTTCTTTTTTGGCGGCGGCCTGCCAGATGCCGACCACGTCTTTGTGGGGACCCATCTTCACCGCATTCCATCGATGGATGCGCGAATTCCATAAAAAGAAATTATCGTGATGGCTTCCCATGCTGACAAAGTATTTTGCTCCCGTCCGTTTGTACAGGGCCATGAGTTTTTCCGGTTCCCACTTTTCTGCCTTCCACAACGGAATGATGTCTTTGTAACCGAACTTGCCAGGGTGACCGTACCTGGCGAGGTGATCCTTATAGTCATCCGACCCCTCCTGGTAGAGCAGCCTGGCGTACCAGTCTCCGTGCCGCGGAACAGCCTGTGGCCCCCAGTGAGCCCAGATGCCGAACTTGGCATCCCGGAACCAATCCGGGCAGCGGTAGGCGCTTAGGGATTGATCGGTCGGCTGGTAAGGTCCGCGGGCGATGGATAATTCCTGTGCAAAAACAGGATTCATCAGCAAGGAGGTCAATATGGCGGTGAGAGCGAGGCGATTGGATGAACCGGGCATGATTACAGGGATTTTGATCCAGGTCAAATAAAAATCATTTTATAATACCGGCGCCTAAAAAGGTTATCCTTTCATTGTGCTATTTTAACATGGAATCCATCCTGACCTCATTCCCCGATCTTCGGCGTGAATTGCGCCAAATCGTAAATACCCAGGGCGCGTTCGATATGGGCTACTTTTTCGACCATGGTCTCGAATCCGTCCTTGCCAAACAGCTTATGTTCATTGTTCTCGAACTCCTCTCCCAGCGAAGCGTACTCATGCCTGGAAGTAATTTGACGAAAGGCCGGGAAAAGTACCGTGTCCTCCCTGGCCTCGTGCGGGCGGTACATCTGGTTGAAGGCTGCCAATGAACCGATCAGCCCGGCTTTTTCCGAGTCCGACAGCGTGGCCGGCCCCGCCAGCCTGATGATCCGGTCCGTCAGGGCCCTACCTGCCTGGTGTTGCGCCAGGAGAGTGTCAACCAGGTCGGTCAGGCGGTTGGCTTTGCGGAATCTCGGAAAAAGGTAGTTCTCTTCTTGCTTTTCATGATAGTCCTCCACGAAGGTCCGGATGATCCCTGCCGCGCCGGAAAGAGATTCCCGGGGAAAGCTGACGCCCGTCTCCAGACGGGTCCGGCAGGTATCATAGATCAGCAATACCCTGTTTAACAAACCGTGTTCCTGCATGAGGTCTTCCGGAGGGGAAACCTCTTTGTCTTCGCCTTCCGATTGTTTGCAGCCCGACCATGTCGTAGCTCCTGCCAGGGCGGATACCGAAACCAGCAGAGCTCCCTTGATAAAACTCCTTCTTCGTTCCATTTTGCATCGTTTTATAAGGGATTTGCTGCAAATTATCTGCCACCAGCCCAGGATCGCCTTCCCGGCATCCGGGGGCGACGTGGCTTACTTTGGTTTTATGGTAAAGGAATAGCCTTCGGAGAAGCCTGAAAAATCCGGCTTTTCGAAGTGCGACGTGAGGATCAGCGCTTCCCCGCTCCGACGGATGGACAGATAATGGAACATGGGCTTATAGGCGGCGGCCAGGTCGGGTATGCATTTGGAGGAGGTATCGAGGGGCTGATGCAGGCCTCCTCCTCCGCCGATGACGACAAAATCCTTTTCGCCGAAGTTAAAATGCTCGAAGGAATGGGCATGGCCGGTCATGAACAGACGGCATTTGGCTGTTTGCAGGAAGGCGGGTGTGAAGTACTGTTGCACTTGCTTTGAACAGCCTACGATGAGGCTGTTAGAGTATGGGGCATGGTGACAGCAGACAATGATGTCCAGGATGGCGGGGTCCGTGTTAAGGCTGTCCAGTGCCGCCTTATACCAATGCATTTCGCGCGCGATCTCCGCGCCGGACAACTTCTTAAAGTTCGAATTCAGCAGCACGACGGCCACTGAATCGACGACGGTCAGGAAGCCGGTATCCACAAAGTCCGGGAACCTCTTTTTGAAATTGCGTTCTCCCATGCGTCTCGTCCACATGACATCGTGATTCCCAAGCTGGCCGTGAACGGCAATTCCATATTGCCTGCAGCTGTCGAGGAACCTGTCCACTTTTCGCCATTTCGACGTTTCAGACCCGACGGCGGTCACATCTCCCAGCATAAACAGCGCTGATGGTCTTGTACGCAGGATTTCGGCAAATAGTAGCGCAGTCGCTTTGATATTGTGGTTGGAACGGAGCTTGATCTTCTCAATGGTCATTGGTTGTTGGGTATCGCTGACAAAATCGATATCGGCGGTGGACGGCGCAAACGGCGATTGTGATCTGGCGGTTACCGTCAGGAGCAGGAGCAGGTATACCCCAAACCAGTCAGGGCTTCTTAAAGAACTCATCGACCAATTTATTGAAGTCATCCCTGTGTTCTATCAAGGTGGCGTGTCCCGAATTGGGCACTACCCACAAGTAAGCATGAGGGATATTCTGGTAAATCCTGGTAGTATGTTCAATGGGTATCACATCATGATCGCCGCAAATGATGAGGGATGGACATTGAATTTCGTGGAGTGCGGAAAAGGCTATATTGGGTTGCAACCAGTCGAGCATGAATATTTTCCAGTCATTCTTTTCTTTTTCGGTCGTGCGCACATGGTCTTTGTTCGATTCAAAGTGCCGCCGCATGTCTTTCCAGGCCTTTGGAACGATCCCAAGGGAATCGGGGGTCAGGTTGGCGCCGGTCGAGGCCAGCCTGATCACCTTTTGGGGATGTCTCATAGCCAATAGGAGAGCGTTGATGCCCCCATCGCTCCAGCCGAGGACATAGGCCGAATCGATGTCCATCTTGTCCAGGAGCGCAGAAAAATCATCGGCCATCATTTCAAAACTGAGAGAATCCCCGGTGTCGATGGTTTTGCCGTGCGCTCTGCTGTCCACGGCAATGACCTTGTATTGTTTGGAGAAGTAGGGGATGGTTTGAGAAAAGGCCTTTATGCTTCCTCCATTTCCGTGGATCAGGAGCAAGGGTTTGCCCTCGCCATATGTTTCTACATACATCTTTATACCGCGAACTTCGTAATATTTCCCCGCTGAAGGGTTGTCTCCATATTTGTTGTCATGAGACTGGCTAATAGCAGGTAGCCAGGCCAGGGCAAGGAGAGCAAGATTCAATGCAGCTCTATTCATGATTTGAAGGTAAATAAAAGCATTGAGCCTGCCCAAACCGAAATGGGTCGCTTACCTCAATCTACCCCAAAACAAAAGAGATTGGCGCCGCCGTGCATGCCTTGCACTCCCCCGGACAGGGTCACAAAGGCATATTCTCCTTTGGGCAGGCGCTTGTCAACGACCATTTCAAAATAGCCTTCCCGGATCTTCCTCATGCTCGTCGAATATTTTTCGCTGCCGGAACTGCTCTTCTTGCCAAAGGAGAACCCGCCGGCTTTGACCAGGATGATGCTTCGCTTACCGCCGGAGACCTCCATTTTATACAGCGTGAACTGGGAGGGACCATTCATGCCGGCGGCCTGTGTGATCATATTCGGATCGACCCCGCTTGCCCGCATCATGGAGTCGCCCCGGTTGCCTGCCACGGTGGCGCCGCCGGTCGAACCGTTCCAGAAGACAAAGGAATATTTCCCGATATCACTCAATCGGATGGTAGAGCGTCCCCCGTCAATATCATATTCCGTCGTAGAAGGGGTGAATCCACCAAAGCCGACCTTATTGCTTATTTCCGAGGTCTGCTTTTCGAGGCGGCTCACCCGGTTACTGTCTTTGCGATATGCGCATACTTCGTTGTTGAAGTCAGGATTCGGATATTCCTGCGCCGCGGCGGCCAGGGTGCCGAAGAGGATGGAAAAGGACAGGATTGCCGTTTTCATATTTTCTTATATTTTTTGTTATGTTTTTATTTGCCCTTGCCGCCGAAGATCCAGCCGGTAAAGACCTGAACGATATTATTTTTTGCATCCGCCGAAGAAAAGGCGGGCGCCTGGCCCGTCTCCAGGGAAGAGTACATTTTACTGATGCTGATATTGTACCTGGCCCCGATGACGAGGCCGGCGACAGGATGGAGCTCGACGCCGGCGCCAAAGCCATAGTCGAACTTGTTGTAGTAGCTCAGCGCCCCCGGATATTGTCCGGCGCCGCCCTGCGCGGAGCTGCTGTCCGCCTTCGCATTGAGAAGGAAGGCCAGCTGGACGCCAAACTGGACCTGAACGAACTTGGTGATATTCAGCGCCATGAACTGGGGGATGACCAGGTAATCGAGCTTAACATTGCCTGTCGTCGCGCCGCTCTTGAAACTATATCCCTGCCTGGAAAAGAGCAGCTCGGTCCGCGAGCCGATGATGCCCCTGGATTGCGGGGCGAGGAATAGACCGGCTACAAAACCCGATTGACTCCCGGGATTTATGGAAGAGGCGCTGGTCACGTTTGCGAAATTGATACCCGCCTTGATCCCGAGCTGGGCAGACAGCAGGAACGGCGCCAGGGCTGCCAGGAGAAGAATTGATTTACGCATATAACATGTATTGAAGTTTGAATGATTCGTTTTCGGACCCTTGCCCCACTCGTGAACTCAGGGAATATGGGATACGCTGATGGCAAATCCCTGATCGCCTGTTGTGAACTTGCTCAGGGTATTATCTCCCTGTGCGCCCCCATAATGGATCCGGATATTCCCATCCGTCAAGGGCTCAAATTGAATGCTGCCAGGGGATGCCATGACCGGCATGGAAGGGACGTTATTTGTCCTGCCTTTGCAGCGGGCCATATAGCGTGGACTGCTGCCCATCGTCGGTATCAATTGGATCTGCACCTGTGCACTCGCGGGGCTTGCCGGGTTACGTGAGTAATTCCCGCTCTGCATCCCCGCAATTTCTGCCAGGCCCTTCCAACCGGTCTTGTCGGGATAGGTATAGCTGCAGTCTCCAAGTCTCTGGGGCCAATCGGACCAGGGTACCGGGTTCTTTATATCTGAGAGCTGGACCTTGCCTGACGAGAAAACCTGAATGTTGCAGATGGCGGAATCGTCCATGTGTAAATGCCCCACCTTGTCAAACGCCCTGAATGAGTAGCGAAATTCATCATATATATCCGCGGCGGCAATGGATGTCACATTCTCTGAAAAGGATCCAAGGCCCATCGGAACTAACCCGATATATTTTGCGCGTATCTCGACGGGTGTTGCGGGCACCACGGGGGGTGCGGTATAGATGGCCGCATTTTGCTGATCGGGTGCAAACAGTTTGATCCGGCCAGTGATATCGTTCCCTCCGACAATCCCATCGACCGACCATTCGACCGTTTGGGTCTTCCAGAACGTGGCATTTGCGTCAAACCCCGACGCATAGTTCTTACCGTCCGGGTAGGGACCGGAAATGACTAACATAAATACATGCTCACGATTTACTTTGACGCGATTATTTCGTGGTATGATCTTGAACTGCGTGCCCGCATTGGCCGCCGAATAACCGGAAAAATGTTCGATGACGCAGCTGATGCGGCGATTTGCCGAGTCCGATTCCACTTTTTCCACGCGGCTCCATTTTCCCGTCTTGTCCTGCCAAAGGATCGTTTGCTTCCGGGGTGATATGCCTTTTGCCGCGCTGTCCGTATAATGGATCAGCAATTGGACGGGCTTTTGGAACCGCATGCCGTCGGGCGTGCAGGCATAGGTATTCCCGAATCCGGCGATCGACGTATTCTCGACCGGCTGTATGCCGATCTCGGTGGGAACCGCCAGGGCGCCGGCCGGGAAGGTCAATTCCATCATGCTGTCTGCCGAAATGATGGTTCCACCCCCGGGGCCGATCGTTTTTGTCGCGAGGTTGCCGACGGGTTTTCCGATCGCCGAACTGTCGGGATTGACAGACAACAGAGCGGCTCTCAGCGAGTCGGCGGGCAATTTCACCTGGGCGGTGAGAGCCAGCCCGGGGAGGAGAAAGATCAGCGAAAGGGTTCGTTTCATGACCGGTGCATTTATTGGTCCAGCATTTGACGGAAGGCGTCCGGGTCCAGGTTCTGCTCCATGCTTTCCTTGAAAAATTTGTCCACCCGGCAGCAGACATTCAGGTCCGGGGGATGCGGCTTCAATAAGCCCCCGCTCGGCCCCTCGCCGTCGTTCCAGCCCCAGACCACGACGATAAATTGGGGGAGACAGGGCGTTTGCTGCGGGCGGAAATACCCCGCATTATTAATGACGGCAGCGCATCCGCCCTCTTTTTCCGTATAGAACCGGGTGAATTCCTGTAAATTCTTGATATAGGCGGTCTGGGCCAGGTCGTCTTCCGAGGCGTTGGCCAGATAATCGTTGATGAGCTTGAGCTTCGGGTCATAATGGCTTTGCCAGTAGGGGACGACCTGGCTTTTTTGCTGGTCATTCT
The DNA here is from genome assembly GCA_030706735.1 of Bacteroidota bacterium. Taxonomy (GTDB): domain Bacteria; phylum Bacteroidota; class Bacteroidia; order Chitinophagales; family Chitinophagaceae; genus Puia. The sequence continues at coordinate 25,860 of JAUZNZ010000043.1, forward strand.
TCGCATATTTAAGCTCATTGGCGATCCCTCTCGCCTCTTCTCTTTGCAGTTTGCCCTTGAGGCAGATCAGGTATTGCTTTCTGCTGAGCATGGTCAGAGGGAATTGGCCATCGCGGGCAATGACGATGAATTGCTCATTCGCACGCACGAGGCTGGTCTGGTAGAGGTCGGCGTCCTTTACCTTGCCCACCCGGGCAGGCATGAGCGCCACATAATAGCGACCTACGTGCATGGAGGTATCGAAGTACAGAAGGCCTGCATAGGTATTGAAATGTACGCCGAACCCTCCATCCGATTCATCGTCCACTCCCAAATGCTGCAGGTCCGGATTGCAATAGAAATGAAAAACGCCCGCACTCAGGTTATAGCCGAGGGTCCCGCTCCTGCCGGGAACCACGTACCCAAAGCTATGCTCCCATTTCACTTCCATGCCCTTCGGGTCCGGCCAGGCGGCCTGTACCAGATGGAATGCCTTGTCCATGCGCAGGATCATCTCGCGCTTTTGAGATGCTGAAAATGTACCCTCCTGTCCGGTGATGGTATGATCTTCCACTTTTACCCATTTGCCTTTGATCGTCATCAATTCCTCTTGTGAGCAGGGCGCCGTCCTTGTCTGCGATTGAGCGATCGGAAGGATCGGCGTCGCGACCATGCACACGGCGACCAGGCATGCCGTCATCAGGCACAGGTTTCTTATCTCTTGCATATCAATGCGATTTATTATTGTACATTTTTATGTTCTTGTTGAGCTGTGGAGCGGCGGGCTGTATCCCCTCATACCTGTCGACCCAGGCATTGGCCGCGTCCACCAGTTTGCCCTTGCCATGCGTCTCCCACATGTGGTTCATGCTAAAGCTGTATCCCGCGGTATTCTTCCCTCCCAGCCAGCCGGGCAGGTTCAGCGTGCCTTCCCATTTAAAGCCGATGTCGAATGGCTCGTTGCCGCCAAAGCTGATAAACGCGCCCATCGTGGCCGAGATCGGCAACATTTTAATGACCTTGTGTTTGCTTTTACCGGCGTCCATGCCCGCGCCGATAGCGATGGTGTTCGACCCGGCGGCGGAATGCCGGTAGGATAACGAAGCGCCTTCGGGCAGTTCGAAATCTACCTTGAACTGCTCGCAGTCGATATCGAAGCTTGCGAATTTGTCAAATTTGGGTTTTCCGGTCTTTTCATCGACTTCCGAAAGCCCCACGTCGATCTTGCTGCTTAGCGGGCACTTGCCTTCGGCGATCTCCAGGGAGTCCGCTTCATTCTTGTCATAGGTCACCGGCAAGTGGCAACTGAGCAAGGTGGTCCGGTTCAGTTTCATGATCTGGGCGATGTATTGTTCGATCAGGGAATAGAAGGCCTTGTGATAGGAATGGTCGTCCATGGACGCGAAATAGCACCAGTACGCATAGTCATTGAAATAATCCTTAGTTTGCTGTATCCACTGCCGCTGCCATTCCTCGGTCAGTTCCGCGAATTGCGGGAGATATTTATTGTGCACCGCATTAATGGCCTTGCATTCATCCGATTCGAGCTCCATGTCCGGATTGCCTTCTCCTGCGGCATCGGCGCGCTTGTCAAATGACTTGGCGACTATTTTGATCTGTTCATCATGATCCTGCGTCAATTCCCTCATCTTCCGGAAATAATTGGAGTCGACGTCGTTTAATTTTTTCAACCGGTCCGACAAATCCTCGCCGAGATCGCCGATAACGGCCATGGCAAGCGCGCTGAAGGGACGGAGCGGATTTTGACCGTTATGCACCTGGGCCATCACCTCGTTGGCAAGGTTCTTTTCGACGTATTTCGATTCGACCTGCATCATGCGATCGTATTTCTGCCTCGAGTCCATCAGCATGTTCTTGTACTCCGCATATTTTATGGTAAGTTCCTTTACGTCCTTTACTTCCCTGCATTGGGGGAGAAGGGGATATTTATGCGGGCTGAAGTAATCGGTTTGTTTGTATCGCTTTTTTATCAATTCCATCAGGCGCGCGTCGGGCTTGATGGATTTCAGCATCCTCCAGGCATCGGCGACGTAGGCTCCGTGTATGGCGTTCTCGCAGTAGGTGGCGGCCCGGTTCTTGTCCCCCTGTGCGAGGGCAATATAGGCGAGGGCATAGTTGGCATGGGGATGATCCGGGTTGTCTGCGAGGGCTTGCTGTAAATAGCCCGTGGCTTTTTGCGCATCTCCCAGTTGGAGCCAGGCCTGGCCGAGATTGTTGTTGATGGTCGAGTTCGACGGATCTTCCTGGCGAATAAAATCGAGGATCGGCACTGCCTCCGTCGGCAGTCCGCAGATGGTCAGAAAGGTTGACAGGTTGTTTAGGGCATTGTCGTTGTCGGGGTTTAAGTTGGCTGCCTGCAGGGCCAGTTGGAGGGCTTGTTCGGGGTGGTTGGACACCCAGGCGATCACCGAGGCATTGTCGATGGTTTCGTCGTCTGTGCCCGACATGCTGATCACCTGTAATCCGGTGCTTGTCATCGCCGCCAGAATATTTTTTTTCAGATTGGCGAGATGCAAGGCCATCTGGGACCGGGTCGTCGGAGTAGCGGGGATGGAGCCGATCGCCTTATTGTCACGCGGAGGTATTTTGATCCCGGACAGGAAGGCGGTATCCGGTTTTTTGGGACCTGCCAGAAATGCCATCGGGTTGGCGGCCATGGCCGCCACGTCGGAAGGCAGTGTGGGTACGGATGGGGTTCCGCCCTTGCCGTTCGGGGGATTGCTCTTGTTCATATATTGCCTGAGCTTGGGATCCTTCATGATGGAATCGATCTTCCGCTGGGCTTCGGCAAGTACCCTGCTCTGCTCAGGGGTCTGCCAGCAAAAGGCGGCGGTCCAACAAAGAACTCCTGCCAGCAGACAAAGGGTCCGCCTGTAAAAGACTGTACTTCCGCTGTGTAAGGAATTGGGCGTCATATGCGGCTATTGAGGTTGATAATATTTTTGTTTTACTTCCGGGATCAGGGCAGACAGCCTTTTGATCCGGGTCGCGTCAGAAGGGTGTGTGGAGAGGAATTCAGGGATCTTATTCCCCTTGCTTGCTGCGGCCATCCGCTGCCAGAAGAGAACGGCCTCGTCGGGATCGTATCCTGCCATGGCGGCAAATATCAGCCCCAACTTATCGGCTTCGGATTCCTGGAGGCGACTGTGCGGCAGGAGCACGCCCAGATTGGCGCCCACGACATAGAGACCGAGAAAGATCGCTTGCGTCTGCTGCGATTTTTGCTTAAGCGCCTCTTCCAGGGTCAGACCGCCCAGTTGGACGAGCAAGGCCTGGCTCATCCGTTCATTCCCATGACGGGCAATGGCATGACCGATCTCGTGCCCGAGTACGATGGCCAGGGCGGTTTCATTCTGGGTCACCGGCAACAGGCCTTCATAGACGACAACTTTTCCGCCGGGCATGCACCAGGCATTGACGATATTTTGGTTGATCAGATTATAATCCCATTTGAACCCATTCAATTCCTTACCGAACCCGTTCTGGTTCATGTAATTCTCTACGGCATGCTGTATCCTTGTCCCGACGCGCCGCACCATCTGCGCTCCGGCATCCGAGGCAGGCATGACCGGGCTGCTTTGCAGGACCGCATCATATTGGGAGAACGACATGGATTGGATAAGAAAATTGGGCACGAGGTTCAACTCCTTGCGGCCTGTGACGGGAACCGTCTTGCATGAGAAGCAGAGACAGGCGATAATGAGTATTTTATGGTTCATGTGCATGCTATGGTTTATTCTTTTCGAGAACGTCATTGTGCCAGCCCAGGATCAGTTGGTCCGGCGAACAGACCCCCGGATGCAGATCGAGTTCCGCCAGGGCCGCCTGCGTAGTCATCCCGCCAGCATAATGGAAAATGATGGAATGGTTGCTGATCTCGTAGGTGCCCTGCGCCTTTTCCGGCAGGGCCTCATTGCAGGTGGTGGGCCTGTGCTCGATCGAGCGGAGGACGCCCTGGTCCGTGAATTGGCCATCCGCCGTAAAGGCAATGCTGATCGCCCCCTTAAATTCATTCCAGGTCCCGGCGAGACGCACTTTTTCCAGGAACGGCATTTTCTGAAAAGTCCGTTGGGCACCATTCAGCCCCGCGCTCATCCTGCCGTCGGCAATGGAGAAGGGAATGGTCTGCCAGGATATTTTCATGACGCCGCTGCCCCCCTGGTAGCTATAGGTCCCCCAATGGGGAGGATCATTCGCTGCGGCGGCAATGGTATTCAGGTTCGATAGTCCGTATTTCGGCAGGTCTGAATTATAATAGACCTGGCCATTGTCGAAGAGCACGAAAAACGAAGCCCGATACATTCCCTGGATATAGGAAACCCCGGACCAAACAGCGGAAATCCCGGTATTGCTGATCTTGCCGGGCCTGGAATGCGTATCCTTCCAATCGTCGAATTCGAGGTTAAAAAAGAAATCGTCGACGACCGGCCCATAGGTCCATTTATAGGAGGTCGTTGTTTCATAATTACCGCACTTGAAATCCCTGCTGATATAACAGACGCGTTCCATGCGGCCATTCAATCTTGCGAGGAAGACGCCGATGCTGAAGTCTATGCTCGTCACGTAGGGGTTATTGGGATCCTTATACGGCATGCGGATAGAGCCGGTGCCCATCGAATAGTCCCAGCCTTTGAGGCATTGTCCGGAGTATAATTGGAAATAGAGCGGGTGATTGGCAAACGGCTGCGTAATGCCCGTTCCCTGCATGGCGGTGGCCACCTGGCTGATCGTAGCGTCGGCGACTGCCAGAAAGCCGGTGTCTGTGACGGGGGCGAGGAACAAAAAGCTCAGCAGTTCATCACTTCCCAGGTCCGGCGGCGTCATGGAGAAGAGATCTCCTTGCTGTGTCGTTTTCCATCCTTCGGGTACCCGGAACAAAAAATGGCCAGCATGGGTCTGAGCAGTAGACTCCTGCGCGTACAATCCCCGGACGAGCGGTAAAAAGGTAAGCGGTAATAATGCAAGAAGAAGTGTTGTCTTTTTCATAGCGCTAGTTCCTTATGAATGTATCGTCATGGAAGCCGAGATGGATCTCATGGGGTGAACGGTCCCCTTTTTGCAGGTTCAGTCCTGAAAAAGCGGCCTGGTAGGTGAAGCCGTTATCGTACCGGAAGAGAATGGAATTGTCCCTGATCTCATAGGTTCCCTGTCCCTGTCCGGGTATCGAACGGTAGCAATTATCCACCGAGTGCTCTATCCGGGAGACGACGCCCTGATCTGAAAAGTGTCCGTCGCCGGAAAACCGGATACAGGCGGGATTTCCCAGTCCGTTGGCATGTTCACACCAGGAGCCTTCCAGGGACATGCCATCCGGAACGGGCGTCCGGTTATATGGGATGCTGGACCTGTAGATGTCGAGGTAGATCTTTCCTTCTTTTATCGAGAAGGGGATCGTTGCATAGGAAAGCCTGATCACGCCGGCGCCGTCATGATAGGTATACGTCCCCCACCAGCGGGGAAAGTGCCCCGATTCGGCAAAGGGGTCGAGATGCCGGAGTCCCTTTTTGGGCAGCTCTTTATTATAATAGACCTGGCCGTTATCGAAAAAAGCCAGATAGGTGACCTTCATCGACCCTTCGGAAAGCGCGGATCCTTCGGAGCCTTCGAAATAGGCCAGGCCGACCCAGAGATCGGAGATGCCTGCATGGGAGATCTTCCCGGGAATGGATTGCGCGTCCGTCCAGTCGTCGAACTCCATGTCGAAAAAGAAATGACTGATCACCGGTTCATAGGCGGGCTTCAGATAGGTTCGGCAGTCCTGGAAGTTGGCGCGGAAGTCCTTGCTGATGAAGACCGCTCTTTCCATGCGACCGTTCAATTTGACCAGGAAGACGCCGATATAATAGTTCACCAGTTGATCGAGGCCCACGGCATCTTTTCCAGCCACTCCCTGGGCGAGGCCATGGCCCAGGGAATACTCCCATCCTTTCGCGTGGCGGGCGGAATTTTCTTTGACATAAAGGGGGCCGGGACCAAAGCCATCCCGGACAGGTCGTCCACCCAACCGGAGCGCCACTTCGCGGATGGTCGCGTCCGCGACCTGGTCGAAATCCATCGCGTCCGACGGTGGCATCAGAAAATAGGTCAACAGTTCGCCTGGCCCCAGGTCGGGTGGCGCGACCACATAATAGTCGGCGATCTGCGCGCCTCTCCATCCCTCCGGCACCCTGAAAACGAAATGATTGAAGTGCGTGGGATTGGCGGCCGGTTGAGCGCAAAGCGCCAGGCGGAAAGAAAGGAACCCTATGGTTATTAGTTGCTTCATGGCTGTGTCCGGGGGCTTGTCACAAGGTGGCCTGACCATAGTTATTCTTCCAGGCCGGTTCGGCATATTTGCCTACCGCGTGCGCCCAGACCTTGACCGGACTGGTATTGGTGGCAAATGTGAATTGGATGGTCATCACCTGACCCGCGTTCATATGTCCGATCACGATGTGGGCGGGCGAGGCGATC
>JAUZNZ010000044.1 GCA_030706735.1 Bacteroidota bacterium
ACTCGCCAAAGACAATTTCGTATTTACATTCGCATACCCAAAGGGTTTCACATGAATGTTACGACCCTTAAGATGCAATTTTGGTCGGAAAGGCTGCATTGTATCTCTGAATAAGGTCATTTTCTTTTTTGAACCAGCATGCTTGATTCAGGAACGATATTTTAGGTGTTGTTTTTCTGGTCGGTAGATAAACCGTCGAACTTGTCCGATCGGCGCAGCGATGAGACGACATAAAAGCCCAACTCGCTTTGTTTGACTGGCGTAGACCGCCCAAATGAAATGTGACACCTAACTTTTCAAAGAATAAAGTATTACTTTACTTGAATTTGATTCAATTAAGAACTACTATCAAACAATACGTCCACTTTAGTTTGATTATATGCATGTATCGTAATTACCAGCAATAAATAGTTAATGAAGAATATTATCCACCAGCACCCGCATGCAATAGTTTTTGAGAAAATTTATGCTTGTTTTACAAATGGCATGTTCCGGGAAATAATCTCATCTCTGGTCTTTATACCAACCGCGATACCATCTTTGGATGCTTCAACAAGATATTTGAATTATCGAAAGGCACATACAAGCCACTTCTTAAGGATATCCTTGCTGATGATAAATACACAGTTGCATTGTTACATTGTACTGCTGAACATGGCAAGAAGAAGCTTGACCAAGATTATGCTTTTATCATGCGTATAGAGGATGCTAAGATTGTTGAACTTTGGGAAGCGTGGACCGAGGGGGTAGCATGGAATGAATTCTGGTCTTAATGGCGGGTAGCCTATCCGGGCTGGCGCTGACCCGATCGCTGATCAACTCGATCTTCAAAATCAACCCTCCGGCATCAAGGTCCGGGAAGCCGTGCGCGCCAATCCGGTCAAGTTATTGCGAGCTGAATAACAAAGATTGGTCAGCCAGGTAAAATAAATCTATAAATCTGAAAATAGAAAAAGGGCACGAAGCTTTCCATACAGCCAAGACGTTTGCAGAGGCTTTCGGCTGTAGCGGTACACAAATGTATCTTATCAAGACTTAAATTTTTGCATGGTTTAGCTTCAACCCGTCAGATTTATCACTTCCCCGTCGTCACCGCGTATTTCAGCACATACGTCCATGCACCCGGGTCAGTCTCGGGCAGCATCTTCGCCGGCCGCGGGCTCCAGGTTTGGAACACAAGATCGTCCACGGCCGTTGCGGGATTCCCGGTGATATCCTTGTAATGACCCAATGCCTGCTCGATCCATTGCCTGTCCGAGGACGACTGTTCATTTCCGTCAAAGACCACCCCAACACGAATATGCCTGTCGCGCAGCCGTTTCACCAGCAGTTCCATCTGTGGCTGCCAGTCCGAATCCCAGGCGACATCCATATGCATGAAGGCTAGTTTTAACCCCGTCGTTTTCTGCAGCAGGTCGATAAACGTGACAATATCCGCGCCCAGATGCGGGTAGCGACCGCTCACCGCATCGATCAACCCAATTTTCACATCCGGGAAATACCGCTGCAGGGTAGCGATCTTGACAGAGGCTCTGGCTGCCAATTCGGGAATGGGATATTGACAGCAGCGACCCAATCCTTTTGCATTTGTGCCTTGTTTTTCATGCCCCCAGATTACCGGCTCGTCCATGGCAATATAATCCAGCTGGCCGCCCAGCCTTTTGATCTTCTTACATAAAACTTCAGCTGCTGCAGGACTTCCAAATCCCTCAATTCCCTTCCCACAGGTGTCTGATCCGGTCAAAACCCCAAATTCCACCGCCAGGGCGATATGCCTGCTTTTCAACCCTTCGAGCACCGTTCTCACCTGGTCATCCGTCCCCCGAAGGATAAACGCAGTACCCACCTTGAACACATTCGTAGCCGCAGCCCCTGTCGACCAGGCCGCATCGGGTTTGAAGAGGTCCATATAGTCCGCTGGATTCGAGGTATGTCGATCGCTCTGGGCAACCGGATCGACCCCGCCCAGCCAGATTTGCCTGGGAGACCCAGTCTGTACAGGACGCTGCCCGCTGGCGCTAATAATCAGGAAACAATCAAGAATAAGAAAGAGTAAGCCTTGCTTCATAAATTGATGATCATTTTTATGAGCCCTTCGACTCTGACAAAAGTAATAAGTTTAATCGTCTGTCTAAATAAGCCATGGCCTGCCCGGGTCAGCCTGAGCGGCCAATCATCGTCGGAAGCAAGTTCTTCGGACCGCAGGCGGGAATGATATTTTTGCGCACACTGGCGCCGGGTTTTCGTTTGGCTAAAAAACGAGCATCTACCTTATCCGTTGCTGGAACAAGATAAACATGAGGTCGAGTTGAAGAACGCCGTTCCTAACGCCGTATTGCCCGTATGCGTTGCCGTAGTTTGGGTCGTTGGCGATATTGCTGATACCCGCATTGTAGCGAAGATCGAAAGCGACCGGAGCCGCCGGCACCTTAAAGCCGAGGCCGAATACCCAGGAGAAATCGGCCGAGTTATAGGCACCGGAGACGTCCTGGGATGCACCGTTCTCCTTGTCTGTTGCATTGAGTTTGATCCCAAGCTGAGGACCTGTCTCGGCAAAGAAGCCGCTGCGACTCGTGAATTTTGCCAGAACGGGAATTTGAAGATAATTCACATGCTCGGAAACCGTCCCGCCGGTGCCTGAGCCGTCATCGAATCGAAATCCTTGAGCGGAATAGTACAACTCAGGCTGAACGCTGAAGAATCGGACCACGGGTACTTTCAGAAACAGGCCTATGTTGAAGTCGGCTAAAGAGCTATACGAATAACCCTGTTGGCCGTTGCTTACGGATACGTTCGAGAGATTCAGCCCGCCTTTGGCTCCGAACTGAAGTGATCCTTGCGCGGTCGCTGTTGAAAATGAGATTCCTGCTACGATAAGAACAAATAGTAATTTTTTCATAATTGTTATATTATAACCATGGGATGGCATGCAAAAATGATACCCAGATAATCGCCTGAGGCTTATATTTGACCTATTGGCGCCTAATTGAGTGGGGAAGCCTTCAGCAAAAAACCCAAACATGATCAAATCTCTTTCTCTTTCACTTATTGCTTTATTATTACTGATATGCTGCTATGGACAGAGTAAGGAGGACAAAATACTATCCAAAACTCTTGACGAACTAATCCCTAAACGACTGACTGGAATTGCCCCGGGCTGTGTGGTAATGGTTGTGAAAAATGATAAGATCATTTATAGAAAAGCATTTGGCCTGGCCAATACAGACCAAAATATTCCCATGCAGGCCGACATGCTTTTTCGGATAGGATCAATGACCAAACAATATACGGCTATTGCTATTTTGCAATTGGTTGAACGAGGCAAATTAGCTTTGCAGGATAGTATTCAGCAATATATAAAAGACTTCCCTTCAAAAGGCTATACCATCACGATCGAAAATTTGTTAACCAACACTTCCGGCATTAAAGATTATTTATCCGAAATTTCCAATCCCTCAAAGCAAAAGGAGGCTTACACGCCAAAGGATGGCGTCGATTACATTAAAGATGCGCCACTTAATTTCAGGCCAGGAAACAACTATCGATACAGCAATTCGAATTTCTATTTGTTGGGTTATATCATTGAAAAGGTCACGGGCGAACCTTACGAAAAGTATTTGCAGGAAAATGTTCTGAACAAAGCCGACTTAAAGAATACGCTTTATATCAACCCAAAAAACAATATCCCCAATATGCCGCAAGGCTATTCAAAATTTGATGGCAAAATTGAAAAAGCTGTCCTGCAGCCAATCGATATTCTCTATTCTTCGGGAGGACTTGTGAGCAACGTGGATGATATTTATAAGTGGCATCAAGCATTATATAATTACCAACTGGTTAGTAAGAACTCATTGGAAAGAGCAACTACCCCTTTTAGATTTGCAGACGGGGCCCTCTCAGAATACGGATACGGCTGGTTCATAAAAAACCTTGACGGCAGCAAGACGATTGAACACAGCGGCTCTACAGACGGGTTCCAATCCGACGAAATTTATCTGCCAGGCGAAAATGTTTTTGTTGTTTCATTATTCAATTGCTACGAAGCGGACATGAATTGGCAGTTACTGACAAATGACATCGCCAAAGTTGTGCTCGGCAAGCCTTTGAACGATGAAGTGAAAGTAAATGAAGATATATTAAAAAGTTATGTTGGCACTTACGAGGTCAACATCAATAGCATTAATCATAAATTGATCGTAACTTTTGCCGGTGGAAGGCTTTCTATTGAAGCGTCTAATCCTGACGACAGGTTACCTAAAGTGTTTTTATATGCCAAAAGCGAAAATGAATTTTATATGAAAGAGGCTCCTTTGAGATTTGAATTTATAAGAGATACAAACGGCAATTTTAAAATAGTTACTTACAACAATCGCGGCAAAGACGCCGAATGGACGAAGATCAACTAGAAGAGACACAAACCGTTTTAAAAAAGAATTTGACTGTTTGCCATACGATCTTAGTGTCTGTGGCAAGGCCGATCGTGCGGATATATTGAAGGTCAATGTCGAATTTTTCCTTTTCTCCTTCTATCGTTGCGGTATATCCCTGATTTATTTGGGCTAACCCGGTAATGCCTGGCAGGACCAGGTGTCTCAAATCGTAAGATGGGATATTTTGCCGGTACAGGGAGTAGAAATTTTCCGGTACCGGCCGCGGGCCAATAAAGCTCATTTCTCCCTTCAGAATATTTATGCATTGCGGGAGTTCGTCTAATTTATATTTTCTTAATACCCTTCCCGTTTTGGTAATTCTTTTATCGTTCAACGCAGTAAGCGTGGATGTATCTGCATTCACAACCATCGTCCTGAACTTATACATACGGAAGATCCTTCCATTTTTACCTGGCCGATTTTGTATAAAGAAGACCGGCCCCTTGTCAAACAGGCGGATACATAAAGCTATGGAGCCCATGGCAAGAAAAATAAGCGGAGAGAGCAGGAGGATAATGATGACCTCGACGATTCTCCGTGCATGCAGATAGTTCAGCGAAATGCGGGAAACCTCGTATTCTGCAAGGGCTGTATTACTATTATTCATACCCTGTCCGGTTTAATCAACCTGTTCAATGAAGTGAACTCAAACGTCGCCAGCAACCTTTCCAATTTATCCTGTACCGATGCCGTATTGTAATAGTGCCTCCAGTCATTTAACAAAGGAAGCGCAACCCTTGGCGGGCTCTTGTCCAATTCCCAGGGATGAATATAAAAAATGAAGGGCCGGCCCTGGTCCATTACTTTCCTGGCGAGGGAATGAAAGATAGGGTAGGGGTAGAATCGCAGGTAGGCTCCGCCGCTGCATGGCAGGCGGATGCCTCCGAAGGTAGCGCAGCTGAGGGGAACCTCCACCAGGCTATCCACTGCGCTGTGCATATGGAGGGGCGAGTGACCATTTCCATAATCCGGATGCAGCGAAAATGGGTAAATGGACGAATCATACGCGAAACCGAGCTGTTTTAGTATAGCCAGCGCCCATTGGGTCCGGCGGACGATACTGAAAGCGGGAGCCCGGTAGCCACTGGGCATACGTCCTGTTATCCGTTCAAGCGCCGCGACCGAATTTTCCACGTCCGTCTTGAATTCCTCGGGCTGCATGCCAATGATTTGCCGGTGCGCATAGCCATGTGAGGCTATCTCGTGACCTTCCCGACAAATTGCTTTGATCAGGCCGGGGAATCGGTCGGCCACCCATCCCAGGACAAAGAACGTCGCTTCCGTTTTGTGCTTTTGAAGGATCTCGAGCAGTGCAAAGCTGTTTTTTTCCACCCGGCTTTCCTGACGGTCCCAATCTTCATACGTGATCACTGATCGCAGGTTGTGCGAGCAGAACCAGTCCTCGAGGTCAACGGTAAAGGCATTTATCATACATAAGCGTATTGTTCCCGGGGCCTGGATTGTAACAGAACTTTCTGATGATCAATGATCTCGTCAATTACCGTATGCCAGGACGTGAGTGGTTTCCATCCCGCGACAGAGCATATCTTGTCCAGCCTGGCTTTTCTGTGCAGGATATCTTTTCCGAGACTCCGATGCGGTGGGAAGGGTTTATATACTATCGGTGAGGAGGAGCCTGTAACCCGCTTGATATAAGTGGCTAATTCGGTGATGGTGATACTTTCCGATCCACCTACATTAAATACTTGACCATATGCACTGTCTGTTTGCAATAATTGCCTTATCGCCCGGACAATGTCTTTAACGTTGCAAAAACTACGGGTCTGGTTGCCTGTTCCGTAAACCGTAATAGGTTCTCCTGCTAAGGCTTGCCGGACAAAAGTGGGTACTACCATGCCATAGTTGCCAATTTGGTTCAGGCCGATCGCATTAAAAAAACGGGCTACAATAACAGGCAAGCCGAACTGCCTGCTATAATTCAGACAATAATGCTCCGAAGTGAGTTTGCCGAGTGTGTACGCACTTCGTCCACAATGGGATGAAGGGACGATCAGGGGATCAGATTCGGAGGAGCATACTCCGGTTGATTCACCGTAAACTTCCGACGTGCTGGCAAGGAATATTTTACAACCCAACGGTAACGCCTGGTTCAATAAAGTTAGCGTAGGCTGAAAATTGTTTTCCAGCGTTTCGAGGGAATTGCATACCACTTTGTTAACGCCCACGGTGGCAGCCAGGTGAATGATAATCGTGTTGCCATCTAAAATGTCCTCCCAATGCCTAACGGAGCGCACGTCACTGATAATAAGGCGGAATTTGTCGTTAGAAGAAATCCCGGACAGGTTGCTCAGGGAACCTGTGGAAAGGTTATCGATCACGATAACCTGTTCACCGGAATCGATCAGGTCTTCTGCGAGGTGGGAGCCTATGAATCCTGCACCTCCTGTGATAACATACTTCATGGAATAAGGGTTTAAAATGAAAAATAGGTCTTCCAAGAGGAAAGTATGCGAATGAATTCCGGAGGATATGAAGGACGAGAAGTTGGGGATGGACCTAAGCTTATACAGGATATTGAAGAGACTGTAAGCCACTTTGTTAAATTTAGTAAAATCATACGTCAATTCCGATGATATTCGTCATAATCGACCCTGATTTTCCACCTGACAGACCAGTCACTGCGCCGGTAGTCGATTTCACTGATCTGTACATGCAGTATAGCCCAGCTCGCCCGGCTGCAAAAGGGCTGCTGGAGGTTCAGCCGGGGATCGGGAAACGTAGTTTGGCGGACAAAACAGCTGGAGGACACCCATTTTGGGCCTTTGGTCAAAAATTCCAAAAAATGTCTCGCCAACTTTCTATCTTTTTCCCATGAAACCCATTCGTCTGCTTTATTTTCTGGCCCTGATCAAGCTGATCGTTCCTTTCCTCATCCAGAGCCCTGTTTGGGGCCCGCACCGGGATGAGCTGCTGTACCTGGCCGAAGCACGGCACATGACCTGGGGCTATATGGAGGCGCCGCCGTTGCTCTCCGTCTTCGCCTGGCTGACGAACCTGCTGGGCGGCGCCATGTGGGCGATCAAGATTTGGCCTTCCCTGGTTGGCGCGATGACGTATGTCCTTGTTGGCCGGCTGGTGCTTCACCTTGGGGGCCGTTGGTTCGCCCTGGTTCTGGCCTGGATGCCCTTCGTGACGGGCGCCTGGCTCCGGATGCACTTCCTGTTCCAGCCGAACTTCCTGGACATCTTCTGCTGGACGGCGATGGCTTATGGCCTGATCAGATTTCAGCAGACCGGGAGGTCAGTTCATCTGTACGTTGCCGGCGTGAGCTTCGGCCTCGGCATGCTCGCCAAGTACACGATGGCCTTTTACGCCACCGGCCTGCTGGCCGGCCTCCTCCTCTCCCGGGACAAAAAGATCCTCGCCAACCGTCATTTCTATTATGCCATCGGCCTGGGCTTGCTGCTCTTCCTGCCGAATCTCCTTTGGGAAGCCCGCCACGGCTTCCCGATAGTCTACCACATGAAGACCTTGCAAGATAATCAGCTGCAGTACCTGAGTGCGTGGACTTTCCTGAAGGACCAACTCTTATATAATGTGGCGACCCTGTTTACCTGGGTGACTGGTCTGATCTGGGCGGCGCGGACGAAACAATACCGCTTTGTAGCCTGGGCGTTCATCGTTACCCTCGCACTCCTGGTCATAGGCCATGGGAAAAGTTATTACTCACAAGGGGCGTATCCGATCCTGTTTGCCATGGGTGCTCCCCGGTTAGAAGCCTGGGCAGATAAATGGTGGAAAATAGGAATGCTTGCCTTCAGCCTGTTCATTGGTATCCTCCTGATCCCGCTCCTCCTGCCATTCAAAGGGCCGGCTCCCCTGGCCGATTACTACGTTCATCACCCCCTCGCCCGTAAAGTGGGCGCCCTGCGCTGGGAGGACCAGCAAGACCATTCATTGCCCCAGGACTTCGCGGATATGTTGTCGTGGGAGGAATTGACCCAAAAGGTGGCCCGGGCCTATGGCTCCCTGGATAGTACGGAAAAGGCTCACACCCTCCTGTTTTGCGACAATTACGGCGAAGCAGGGGCCTTGAATTATTATGGTCCGAAGTACCATCTGCCCCTGGCATACAGCGATAATGCCAGCTTCCTTTACTGGATGCCCCCGGACTACGACCAGTTCGATGTGCTGCTGCTCGTTACGGACGATAAACAGGAAATGCAACACCGCTTCATCAAGGAATTCAAATCAGTCCCGGTGGTGGATAGCATCGCGAATCCCTACGCGCGTGAAGACGGCACGCTGATCATCCTGCTGAAAGGATCCAGCGATGCCTTCCGGAAAGCATTTAGAATTAAGATCGATCTTGACAAGCTGAAGACCACCGCGCATGGAGCTGTCCAGGAGCTGAAATCCAACCCGCTGGACAAGGGCGGGTCGATGCATTGATTGTCAACCCTTCGAGTAGTGAAGCGCCACAGCTCCGGATTTGAGGCTATCCGACCCGCTTAGTTTTAGATTTAGATTCTCCGGCAGGCCGGTTCCTTCCAATAACCGTCTGCCTTCGCCGACAATGACCGGATGAATGACAAAACAAAATTCATCAACCAGGCCAAGCGCGATCAGTTGCTCGGGGATGCTAACCCCCCCGGTTAAGATCTTTTTGCCCGTTCCCTGTTTCAGTTTAAGAACCTCATCGCCGAGGTTGCCATGGACAATTCTTGAATTTCCGTCAGCGCTTTTCAGTGATCGGGAAAAAACAATCTTGTCTATGGCGGTCAATGTTTGCGCAAATTTAGCTTCAGCCTTTGTGCTGGACGGGTCCTTTGCCACATTGGGCCAGTACGGGATCATCAATTCGTAGGTTTTACGTCCGTAAACGATCAGGTCGACGTCGCGCATGAGGTCCCCATGAAATTCCAGCATTTCTTCGCTGCCACCGAATTTGGTATGATCGCAGCAGCCATCAGCAGACAGGTTGATTGCGTAGATTAGATTCCTCATTTGATCGCTTTTTTGACGCGGTTCGGCGCCGCATTTTTATTAAATTTATGAATAAAGTGATCGTGTTTACCCTCACCTTCTCGAATAGTGTAGACCCACTACGCCGCTCTTTAGCGGGGTTGCCTTTATCAGCTTAAGATTGGTCTTGCTTTTTATATTCTGATAGATGGGTTTGCCGCCGCCCAAAAGTACGGGATTCAGCGTAAGCTGGTATTCATCGATCAGATCCAGCTCCATAAAGGAATGCGCCAGGCCGGGGCTCCCAAATATGACGAGGTCTTTTCCCGGTTGTTGTTTTAGTTTATTTATTTCTTCCGCTATGTTATCATTAATGACTATCGTGTTGTTCCAATCTGCCTTTTTCATGGTTCTGGAAAACACAAATTTGGTGGCTTTATCTACCCATTGGGCATGTGCCTTGCTACGTTCGTCTGCATTTGGATTTTCGAGCTCTTTGGGCCAGTAGCCTGCCATCAATTCATAGGTTACCCGTCCATATACGGGAGAGCCCACCGTGGCCACTATGGCATCGGCGTATTGCTGCAATTCACCGTCATAAGAAATCCAACCCAACCCGCTGCTGGCGTCTGATGCAAAACCATCGAGCGAAACATGCATAAATAACACTAGTTTTCTCATTTGATTTCCTTTATCTTTTCATTAAATTTAAGAATAACTGACCAGAAATACATGGATGAGGTCTTACCAACATTTACTATGGAGGAACTTGTGGCCATGCCCAAAGGGGCATGGCGTGAGTTCAGTAGCCCAATGAATGACCGGTCCGGTCGCATGAAAATCGCCCTTACCGATGCGTTTTGTATTTGGGAGAGTACCATGGTAGCAGATGCCGATACGGCCCCCTGGACACACTACAATGATATAAGCTTCGTCGAAATGAACTTCATTTTGGAGGGGCAGGTTTTACAGACCCATGAAGGACTGCTGGACCGGTACAACTATCGCAAAGGCCATCACAATATCCTGTTCAACCCTCACTCGATGGAAACGAATCAATTGGTGGGCAGGGGGACGCATCGACTATTTTCGGTGTACGTTAGTCAGGAGAAGATGATGGAGCTTTTCGCCGGGTATCTGGATGAAATGGCCCCGTTCGCCGAAAAACTGGCTAAAGGGGAGCCGTTCGTGCTCCATGCCCCGGTGGATGGTCTGACTAATGAGTTAAGATATCTTTTCGACAGTTTCTGGGCGAGGACGCTGCCTGTACCTGTCGGACGCCTGTATTTCGAGTCAAGGGTCATGGAATTATTGGCCCATCAATGTCAGCTTTTACTGGAGGCGCCGGTACGCCAAGCGGCCCTTGGGAGGGCGGATCTGGAAAAAATATACCATGCCAGAGATATCGTCCTCGGGAATCTCTGCAACCCGCCCTCGCTCGCGGAGCTATCCAGGCAAGTGTGCCTGAACGAATTCAAGTTGAAAAAATATTTCAGGGACGTGTTTGGGGTAAGCGTGTTTGCGCTGGTTCAGGAAGAAAGGCTGAAACGGGCTAAACAGCTCCTCTTTGAGGGCGAGAAGAACATCTCTGCCATCGCTTACGAACTGGGGTATGCTCACCCCCAGCATTTTCAACGGGCGTTCAAGCAACGATTTGGCGTTGCGCCGGGTAGTTTATTGAAATAGGAGGGTAACTTAACAGGCAAAGTGAATTCGATAGCTTTACGGAGAACTGTATGACATAAAAACGCCGTCCGACAACAATTAGACATATTGAATATTATGAGACCTTTTATTTTTTTGCTCTCTATAACGGTTGGTGCCGGCGTTGCCAATGCACAACCTGCTCCGGTTAAGGTGAACGAAGGGAACCTGCAGGGGACCTTCGAAAACGGCCTTACTGTATATAAAGGTATTCCGTTTGCCGCGCCCCCTGTTGGTGAATTGCGGTGGCGCCCCCCGCAGCCCGCCGCAAAATGGGATGGGGTGCGTCAGGCCAATAAATTTGCGCCAGAACCCATGCAAGGGGGAAATCCTGTTTCAGGAAAAAGTGAAGATTGCCTGTACCTGAACGTCTGGACGCCGGCTAAGTCGCCGAAGGACAAAACTCCAGTACTGGTTTGGATCTACGGCGGCGGCTTCAATTTTGTCGGCACTGCTGAACCGACCTATAACGGCGAAAAGCTGGCGAAGAAGGGCGTTGTACTGGTAAGCATCGCCTATCGTGTGGGCCAGCTTGGATTTCTGGCGCACCCTGAATTGAGCGCCGAAAGCCCAAACCATGTTTCCGGAAACTATGGCCTGCTGGATATGATCGCAGCCCTTAAATGGATCAAAAAGAACATCGCGGCTTTTGGAGGCGATCCGGGCAAGGTTACCATTTTCGGCGAGTCGGCAGGCGGTATCGCGGTTAGTATGTTATGCGCCAGCCCTCTCGCCAAAGGATTGTTCGAAGGGGCCATCTCCGAAAGCGGTGGATCATTTGGCCCCACGCGTACCAGCACCTTTCCTGGTGAAAATATGAAAAGCCTGCATGATGCAGAAGCCGCCGGTGAAGCCTACGTTAAAGGCGGCGGATATTCGTCCATTGCCAGTTTGCGAAAGGTAGATGCTGATAAGCTTCCGGCCGTACGCGGACTTGCATGGCCTATTGTTGACGGCTGGGTCATACCTGATGATCAATATACACTATACGAAGCGGGAAAATATAACGAAACACCCATACTGGTTGGCTACAACTCCGATGAAGGCGCCAGTTTTTCACCACCGAAAACCCCGGAAGACTACATTGCCGCCGTAAATAAGCGCTATGAGAAGTTTGCTGATGAACTCATTGCGGCTTACCCACCCGGCACAGGGACCGTAGCCAAGACCGCCCGTGATCTATCCCGCGATGCGGCATTCGGCTGGCACACCTGGAGCTGGGCGACCTTACAGGCAGATAGGGGCAAGTCGAAGGTTTTTTATTATTATTTTGATCAGCACCCTGAATATCCCGCAGGCTCGCCACGTGCGGGATATGGATCGACGCACGGACAGGAGGTCGCCTATGTATTCGGCGTGCTGGATCCCTCGAGTCCACAAACAGGCAAAACGGACCTGAATATTTCGGATGCGATGGGTACCTATTGGACAAACTTTGCCAAGTATGGCGACCCTAATGGCTCCGGAGAACCCAATTGGCCCCCATTCAGCGCTGATCACCCCGAGGTGATGTACTTTTCCCAAACTGCGCATGCCGGTCCTGTCCCAAGCGCTGAATCGCTAAAGGTATTGGATGCCTATTTCAAATGGAGGCGTTCTCCTGACGGCAAAAGGTAATGAAGGGCCAAGGCTCCGGATTTAAATTTCTCCGAGCCGACCAGCTTTAGATTCAGGTTCTCCTGCAGGCGGGTGCTGTCCAATAATCGTCGGCCCTCCCCGACAAGGACAGGATGAATGAAAAAATGAAATTCATCGACCAGGCCCAGCGCCATTAATTGCTCAGGCACGCTTACCCCACCGGTCAAAATTCCTTTACCGGTACCTTGTTTTAGCTTGCGGATTTCATCCTCAAGATTCGCGGCAATTCTTGTATTTGCTTCGGCGCTGTTCAATGACCGGGAAAAGACAACTTTGTCCAAGGCCGTCAGTGCTTCCGCAAATTTAACATCCGCTTTCGTGCTGGATGGGTCTTTTGCCGCATCGGGCCAATAAGGGAACATCAATTCGTAGGTTTTACGTCCGTAGACGATCAGGTCAACCTTACTCATGAGATCCAAATGATAATCCAACATTTCTTCGCTGCCCCTGAATTTTGTATGGTCACAGCAGCCATCGGCGGATAGATTAATGGCGTAGACAAGATTTCTCATATTGAGTTCCTTTACAATTTCGTTAAATTTAGCTAAAACGATATGCTTTCGGCAAAAGTGGTGTCTTTTTCCAATCTCGCTGTATACAAAACGGATTCGTTTGTACCATTTATCAAAAAGTGAAAATAGAAGAAAGCTAAGGAAGCATAAACAGGGACTTTAACGTTTTGACAGCCAGGAGGAAAGCAGCCTGGTTATGGCCGGCATAATCAGGTATGTCATTAAGCCCACAATGGCCAGAACACCAAACAGGCTTTTTAACAGCCCGGGAACTCCTAGAACAATGAACGCTCTCTGCAAAAAAGGCATCAAGGTATTAAGCAACAAAAAGATCACCGCGATGGTCACGGTCGCCATTTTCCACTTAAGGGGAGGCTGCTGGCCTGACTCTTTGGGCGGGAACCAGAATTCAAGTCCCGACAATTGCCGCTTATAGACGATGCCATCAAAAACATTTTCGCCTTTCCTTGTTTGCCATTTTCGTTGTTCCGATCGTTCCCAAGCCTCCAGATCATTCAGGCTTCTGAATGTGAAAATATTCAAGAACAGGTTCCCGGCTTCCACCGATCTGTATATTTCCTTGTCCAGGAAGCCTGTAAAGCTGCCGGCTATCGAGGCCGTTTCTTCCATCCAATGCAAACATTCCTGCTCGTAGCCCGGTTTACCATGTATTTTAAGAATAGTGGTAACGGATGGTAGGTCGCTCATATTTTTATGCTGAATTCGTTCACCCTTTTCAAAGGAACTTGCAATTCTTTTGCCCGTTTTTCCGGGCTGTCGGGGGCAGAACCGTCCGCGGGTCGCCCACCATAATACAGCAGGCCTTCTTCTATTTTTACCAGGTCGTACTCTTTGTATTTTCCGATCACCATTCCCAAAAAACCTTCTTCAATGCCGGCATCAACGGTTTGGGATTGATCGGCTTTCCACTCTTTCAATTTGGAAGCGGGTGGACGGCTCTTATTTAACATTTCCACCATAGATTCGGAATGTGGTGTAATAATGAACCTGGTGAAATCGAAATCGGCCTCATAGGCCCCGGGAACCTCTTTGGATTCATGCCCAAAATGATACGGTCCGATCACCGAGAGTGTCAGGTTCAATTGATCCCCTGTGTCATCAGTATAAAACACGAGGGTGCCGATGGCTTCCTTCTCCGTGTTATGAAAGAACCTTTTCAAATAATTTTTTCCACCCCAGGCGTTGGGGCGCGATTCCAGGCTAAGGCTTTCCCATTTCCCCAAAAATGATCCTTGCATTTTGTCCATGGAGTATAGTTGAATGATGATTTATAAATGCGAAAGGAGGCAGGACTACAATATACTCCTCACCTTCAACGACAACAACGCGACCTTTCCTTCCCCGCGCTGCACGCGCACCCGTATCTTTTGACCGATCATCCGCAAAAGCGTCCGATATACCTGCATATCCTGTCCCGCATCCCCGTTGACCTCCAGCACTACATCCCCTGCCTGAAAACCCGCCTCCTCGCCCGGCGAATCCTTCATCACATCGGTCACCATGATCTTTCCCCCTATCAACCCAATCGTCAGCCCGCTATAGCTATAATCGAACGGTTGATTGAACGATGCATTCGGTAGCAGGTAGATCTCCGACCGGGCATAATTCAATATCAGGTTGAAGCGCCGCAAAAGGTCATTCCCGACCAAACCTCCCAGTTGCGGATAGTTGGTCACGCGGTAAGAATCGTCAAAGACATAGGTCGGTATCTGGTGGAAGCGGAAGGGTCCGATCGAAAAATTCTTCAGCGTGGTCAGCTGCATTTCTTTCTTCCCACCCAACCCTGCACCCTCGGTAGGTACCGGACGTTTCTTCTTAGGGCCAAATACCGCGCTGTCCGCCGTGAATTCTGAAGAAAAGAGCAGGCAAAGGCCCGCCCCCGTATCGAAATAGAACCGGGCGGTGATATCCCCGGCCTCTTTGAGCCGCCCCTTCATGATCGGCAATCCCGCCAGTTGCGGATGCAAAAGATATCCTCCCTTCGGATAGTTTACCGGTCCATTGGAATAGACATCGATCCGGGACCTGTCATAGTCGACCCGCACCAGGTACCTCGAAAAGAAAGTATAGCCCAATATCCCATCGATCTGCTCTCCATACACGCTTGTAAGGATATCATAATTGTTTACCTGCATCGCCAGGCTGTCAAGCATAACCGTCCCGACACGCAGCCGCATCCCATCCAACAGCTGCTCCTGGCAGGTCCCGGCGATCCCGCGGATGTACGAAGAGCCGGGATGCGGAACCAGCTTGAGCCGTTTTGCCGTCATGGAATCCAATGAGATCCCGCCGCAACCCGTATCGAAAATGAAATTCAGCGAATCCGGAAAATCGCCCAACCGTACCTTTCCTATGACGATGCCGTCTATGAGCACGCGGAACGGGATGCTTCCTAAAAACCGGTCAGCCGGTAAATTCGGCGCCCGGTCGAAATATCCATTCTGGGCAAGGCCGTATCCATCCTGGGCAAGGGCCGGACGAATATTCTGAAACATCAGGAACAATATCCCGCAAAGGAAAGGACGAAACCGTTTTTCCATGATTTGCCGTGCCAATTATTTGTTTTAAAGCTGGTCTTACCCGGGCCTATAGAATAAGACAATTTCCCGTCAGAAAACCGTACATAGGCAGAAAATAAATAATTTCCCGTGCGGTAAGGGAGATTTGCTAGAGGTTTTCCATCGTGTCCCGGTAGCCTTTTCCGATGGGGATGGAGAATCCGTTCATTTCGATCATTTCTGCGGTATACGATTCGATCCGGCGGATGGCGACGATAAAGGAGCGGTGCACCCGTCGGAAGTAGCGTGCGGGGAGGAGCGCCTCGATCTCGTGGGTGCTCATTTTCGAGACATATTCATTCCGTGTGGTGACGATCTTGATATATTCCCGCTGGCTTTCGACGTAGACGATGTCGGCGAAGAGGATCTTCACTTTCCTCTTTTGCACGGTGATAAAGATAAAATCCCGGGTTTCGGGGGGATCGGCCGGTTTTTGCATATCCACGCGGCCGGTCCGGACCTTTGTCACAGCGGCCAGGAAGCGTTCGAATTCAATAGGCTTTAGCAAATAATCCGTAACGTTCAGGTTAAAGCCTTCGACGGCATACTGATGGTAGGCGGTGGTGATGATGACCGAAGGTGGATTGGGCAGGGTTTTCAGAAATGAAAGTCCCTTTAATTTCGGAAGGTGGATATCCAGAAAGAGGAGATCGGTGGAGTTATGTCTGAAGTAATCGGATGCGATAATGGCATCTTTGAACGACGCTTGCAGCTGCAGAAAGGGCGTTTGCGCAATATAGTCCGTCAGGATCTTGACGGCCAGCGGCTCATCTTCGATAATGATACATTTTATCTTAGACATGGCTTGCCAAATTGATCGTTAACCTGGCGGAAAATTCCGAGCGAAGCCGTTTCACCGAGACCTCGTAATCGGTGTACAGCAATTCAAGCTGGCGCCGGAGGTTGGATAGGCCGATATTCTCTTTGACCTGGCCGTTATCCGAATTTTCTTCCATCGAATTCCTTACCAGAAAAGCCAGTTGCCGGTTGGCGATGGAAAGATGGATATCCACAAATGGCTGCGATCTTGTCTCGGCGGCACCGTGCTTGAATGCATTCTCGACCAGTGGGATTAGCAAGAGCGGCGGCAAGGATTGCCGCATGTCCTCGATGTCGTAGTTGAAATTGATCTGGAGCGAATCGTCGTACCGCAATCTTTCGAGGGAGATATAGTCACCGATGATCTTCAATTCCTGCTCGACAGCGATAAAAGGCCCACCCGCTTCGTACAGCATATAGCGCAGGATCTTTGACAGCCGAAGGATCGATTCCGGCGCCTGGTCAGACTTGTCCCTTGCGAGCGCGTAGACGTTATTCAGGGTGTTGAACAGGAAATGGGGATTGGTCTGAGACTTGAGGTAGTTCAACTCAGCCGCTTGTTTTTCGATGCGAAGCTGTTGGGCCGTCTGCCGGAGCCGGACGTGCTGGTAGATAAAGCTGGCGATACCGAACAAGGTTACCGAGGCAAAGCTGAAGCTTGCCTCCTCAGTATAGTTGTGGTGTTTGCCGGGCACATCGAGATAATCGGTATTCAGGTGCAGTACCGCCCCAAACTGCGCCCAGAGGTGAAAGCCCCCGGTGAATAAAAAAAGATACAGGAACAAGGAAGGGATCATGATGTAGAACCTTCTCCACCGGAACCTTGGGACGGCATACTCGTACAACAGGTAGTTCACCAGCGTAAGCCAGATCGTCAGCCAAAGGCAATCCAGGAGGGCCGTGACGAATCCCTTGTGGTTGATCATCTCGTGGTAGGTACACATAGCGATGATGCCGAGGCCAACCCAGCCGTAGAGCTTAAAACGCTGCATATTCAAAAGTGCCTTCATCCTGTTGCTTTCCGGATTAAATATCGTCAAATCTTTTTAACCTCAGCAAGTGTGGCCGACTGTTGACGCGGAATCCGCGTTGGTATACCGAAAACAGCCGTATGTTGATGTAAGTTGCAGATCCTGAATTAATTAGATAGTATTATGGAAAATTGATCCCATGAGCAAAACAATTCAATTCGGAGAAGACGTCCCGGGTTACGCTATCCGGGTCTTAAATGAGCGGGAGATCCGGGCGGCGGCTGGCGTGTTATTCCTTGGAACCTTTCTTTCGTTGATGCTGATCGCGTTCAAGGGGAATTTTGTAATGATCAAATATGTGGTAACGATCTTCCTCCTGGATTTCCTCATCCGGGTATTTATAAATCCGCGGTATGCGCCGACCCTGGTCCTTGGCCGGCTGATCGTCGGCCGGCAGACGCCGGAGTATGTCGGTGCGGCCGCAAAGCGATTCGCCTGGATCATCGGATTGGTCCTGTCGGCGACCATGTTCGTGTTCCTGGTCATCGTCAATGCGTATAGCCCGATAACGGGGTTCACTTGTCTTGTCTGTCTGCTATTCCTCTTTTTTGAGTCGGCCTTTGGGATCTGCCTGGGGTGTAAATTCTATCCGCTTTTCTTTAAGGATAAGGTGCAATATTGTCCGGGAGAAATCTGTGAGCGGCAGTCCAGGCAGGCAATCCAAAAGACGTCCGGGAGGCAGGTGCTGGTGGTATTGGCGGTCGCCGTATTCGTGGGCGTCCTGGCGATGCGTTATAACCGGTACTTCAGCAGGGAACCGCATAATTTGTTTCGAAACACCGCAATGACAAACACCGCCACGGTAAAAACGAAATAGTTATGGATCCCGCGATCACACTCGAGACGTATTTCTCTGCATTCCGGGCGAATATCATCGGGCAGCAGCAGTATTACGACACCCCATTTGGGAGCAAGCGGATCCTGTATGCCGATTGGACGGCGAGCGGCCGGGCTTACCGCCCGATCGAGGAAGAACTGCTGGATCGGGTATTGCCTTTTTTTGGGAATACACATACCGAGTCGACCGTGACGGGGCGGACGATGACTGCGGCCTACGAGGGAGCGAAGCGGATCATCAGGGAACATGTGCATGCCGGGGAGGGGGATGTGATGATGTTTTGTGGCAGCGGGATGACGTCCGGGGTCAATAAATTGCAGCGGATGCTGGGGTTAAAGGGGAGTCCACCTATTCGGGAGGAGGATCGGCCGCTGGTCGTTGTGACCCATATGGAGCATCATAGCAATCAAATCAGCTGGCTCGAGACGATGGCGACGGTGGAAGTGATCCAGCCTGATTGCCATGGCGGTGTCGATCTGGAAAATCTTCGCGAGCTGTTGGAACGCTACCGGGAGCGGCGGTTGAAGATAGCGGCTGTGACAGCCTGTTCCAATGTGACGGGGATCCGGACGCCTTATCATGAGATTGCGAGGATAATGCATCAATGGGGCGGCGTATGCTGCGTCGATTTTGCCTGCTCCGCGCCCTATGTGGATATCGACATGCATCCGGGCGGTAAAGGACCTGGTCGTGGAGGCGTTGGCGCGGACCTGGATGCAATCTATTTTTCCGTTCATAAATTCCTGGGTGGCCCGGGTACGCCGGGCGTACTGGTCTTTAACCGGAAGCTTTACGGCAGCGGGGTTCCCGATCAGCCGGGTGGGGGCACGTTGTTGTACAGCAATCCCTGGGGAGGACGGGAATATGTGGGGAACATCGAAGCGCGTGAAGAGGGCGGTACACCGCCCATCCTGCAAGGGATTAAGGCGGGGCTCTGTATCCGACTGAAAGAGGAGATGGGGGCGGAACGCATGTTGGAGCGGGAGGGGATGATTGTCGGGCGGCTGATGGAGCGGTTAGTATCGACGCCGGGGGTAGTGGTATTGGCGGCGGATAATCGGGAGCGGCTGGGGGTGCTCTCATTTATCGTGGAGGGAATGCATTATGATTCAGTAGTCAAGTCATTGAATGACCGGTTTGGTATCCAGGCGAGGGGTGGTTGCAGTTGCGCGGGGACCTACGGGCATTATTTACTCCATATCGACCAGGTACGATCGGGAGCCATCCGGGCGGCGTTGTTGAGAGGTGAAATACAGAGCAAGCCGGGCTGGGTGCGACTGTCCCTGCATCCGACGATGACGGATGAAGAGATTGACTATATCGCGGATGCCGTGGAAAGGGTGGCTGCGCCCGGGCCGACGGAGACCCCGCCAGGAATTTACGCATCGGAAATGTGATATTTCTTTATTAATTTGGGCATACGTTTATGCCTTCACGCCAATAATCTGGAGAAATATTACCATTCTCAAGCCATGTTTACAACCAAGGACTTCATTTCAAAATACGAGAATTATACTGATGATGAATTGGTAGAAATCTACAACCATATCAGTGGTTACAGTCAGGAAGCACAAGAGGGCTTGAAGATTGTGATCCAAAATAAAGGAGGTTATGATGCTTTACTAAAACGGCTTGAAGAAAGGCAAATTTTGACAAATGAAGCTGCCAGAATAGCAAAAGAGACGGCTGAATTTGGTAGTCAAGGCATCGACGCCTCCTTCATAAAGAAGATGATCAGTTCAACTATTTTATCTCCGGAAAAAGTAAACGAAATAATTGATAGCGAATATTCTTCGGCCCAAATGGCGTTAGAGGACAAAAAAATTAAGCCTCGCACGGTCTTTGGTTCCATAATAGGCGGAGGAATCGCCAGTTTGGTTGGTGGAGTACTTTGGGGGCTGCAAATCATTTACTCAAAGAGGATATATTATATCCTCTTTTTTGGTTTGGTCTTGCTTTGCTATGGTATAATCAGGCTATTTACCAAGCAATCAAAGAAAAACACCGTGGTGCTTGCCGCCACGATCATATCGGTCATACTTTCTCTTGTAATTGGGCAGCTACTATATCAAATTGTTGGCTACAAAGAATTTTAGGTTGAATTCGAAGGCGAAAAGGCTCACAATGAACATCTTTAATTATATTTTTAAAAATGAGGAGCTGCCAAGGTGGATCGTCCTTCTCAACTATGCATGCCTATCGGGCATATTCATTTGGCCGATCATCGTTTTCGCATCCGTTTTTATGTTTGACAACCCGAGCGATGAGAATAAGACGTACGTCCAGGTCATTCTAATAGACAGTTATCCTTTGCTTTTGATGCTCATAACCTTCGTTAGTTTCAAGATCTTCCGTCTGAGTAAGCTGATTTCCGCCATGCTCCCCTCGATCGTTATCCTTGCGTATGTTTATATATTCTTCCGGCACGTGTTGCCGGGCATTGGTTAGGGCTTAAGCCTAAATTTAATTCAATTTCATGTTTTCCAAAAATAAACGGGAAGAATTGGACAGTCGAAGTAACCTTATCCTTGGAATGGTCCTACTCCAGGATGAAGAGTCCGTTGAGATTGAAGATTTCAAGAAGGATCAAAAAATGTATTTCCATAATTCGATAAGTGACTTAAGCGGCGAGAGCGGCTCCTTTGCGTTCAGGATCGCGAATGAACTGGTTGCCGTAGGACATATGCCTATGCCTGTGCCACGCGGCGATCTGGAGGGTACGGCAAAGTATGCCTACAACTGGAAAACAGCTTTGGAAGATTTGAAAGGTCACAAAAGCCACCTGTTTGTCACTATTATGAGCGGTGGAGTAGATCAGGTAAAGAGATTCAAGATATTTACTCAAGTACTTTGCTCCTTGTTAAGGACTACTAATTCAATTGGAATTTATAAAGGGAGCCAATCCTTGCTTATTCCAAAAGACGCTTACTTAAGCATCGCTGGAAAAATGACTGATGATCATCTTCCTCTTTATCTCTGGATATATTTTGGCTATAGAATGACCGAACAGGGAAATAGCGGATATACTTATGGATTACGAGAATTTGGCAAGAGTGAAATGGAAATAATCGATTCAACCAGAACAATTGGTGAAATTGAAGAATTTCTTTTCAATATAGCACATTATGTGCTTGACTATAATGTCATCTTCAAAGACGGACAAACCTGCGGTGTGTCAGCAGATGAAAGAATTGCTATTTCCTATTCCAAAGGGAATTTTGTTGGCGGAGAAACTTTTAAACTTGCTTATTGACGAGGTCGGGCGGCGATAATTGAAACGGTATCTGCCAGTAAAAAGCTCATTAAATCCTGTCCAATAATAAATTTTCCTGGAAAGATCGACTTGGTGCGTCTGGACAAATCTTGCTCATTATGGCCATACAGGCGGACAATATGCGAATAGACAGCAAGCTTCGGCTTGACCTCTCTAAATACCTTGCCGGCTTGTTCGGGGGTCGTATGATGCGCCAATATCGGATACTTTGGATCTGATCTACTCAAGGTATCCGGCCCGATCACCACTTCATGCACCAGGAGGTCCGTTCCTTTTGCGAATTTGATCAGGTTCTCTGAATACCTGGTATCGCCTGATAAAACCACCGAATGGCCATTATATTCGATCCGGTAGCCAAAGGCAGGTTTAACAGGCCCATGATCGACCTCAAATGCAATGACGGTAACGCCGTTCTTTTTAAATACCTGTCCCTCTTGTATCTCGGTTGCCAATAGTTTAGAGCCTGCCTGAGGCATTTTATCATCTTCAATCCTTATTTTGACATCAAAGGCAAATGCCTCTTGCAAATGTTCGATCATTTCTCTTGTCCCTTTCGGGCCAAATACGCTCAACGGGTGATCTCTCCTGGATATGAGCCATCCTGTAAGCCAGAGATCCGGCAGGCCGACAACATGGTCTGAATGGAGGTGGGTAAGAAAGAGGGCATTGATCTTATCGTACGGCAGATCTATTTGGCGTAGCCTTTGCAAGCAGCCGCGCCCGGCATCAAAAAGCAATGACTGGCCGCCTGCCTGTACAAGGATGCTTGGCCCAAACCGGTCGAGAATGGGCTGAGGATCTCCGGTTCCGAGCAATGTTACCAAAATGCCCGCGGTTTCGCGCAACAAACTGTCACTTCGCGGTACACCTTGGCCAAATGAGAGGAGACAAGATGATATGGAGATCAAAACCAGGAATACCCTGCGTACCGATGCGAAAGCGCATTCTGCTGCTTCAATTATTGTAAATTCCAATATGGGGTAAGGTAGGTATAATTACCCGTTTCTTTGGCGAAACGCACGAAGGAAGTCGGTCGTTGCCGGCAAGATCCCCAGCTGCTGGAAGAAACCGAGTGATTCAACAATCACCCAATCTTCTATTATTTTGTTGCCTGTTATCCGGTGTATGGTCATCAGGCGAATATTGATACGCCGGCTGCTGGGAGGGATCCCAAGCCACTCTCCTGTGTGGGTGCCGTCAAAGGCCAGCAAGGTCGATACGCGATCCCCCTCACAAATCATCTGTTCGATGGTAAATGTCAGGTCAGGAAAGCCGGATAGCCATTCAGCAACATGATTTTTGATACTTTCGGGACCGCGCGGTGCGGCTGTGACCGGCGCGCCGGACCCGAGTTGAAAGGTGACACAATCGTTATCAAAAATATCGTCGGCGACCTCAATTCTTCTTTGATTCCAGACCTCGTCAAAAAAGCGCGTAACCAGTTGCTTGTTGCTGTCCATTTTTCGAGGTATAAATTTGGTCAAAAAGTGGGGTAGGGGGCTCTACGCTTCCCGCAAAATCTTTTGCATCTTCCTGCCCTTCGCCAGTTCATCCACCAACTTATCCAAATATCGAACCTGCTGAGTCAGTGGATTCTTTATTTCCTCAACGCGATGGCCACAGATCACCCCGGTGATGAGATTTGCATTGGGGTTGAGCGAAGCGTATTGGAAGAATTGCTCAAAGGTTGCCTTTTGTTCAATAAGCTGCTGCAATTTTTTGCTATCGAAGCCTGTTAACCAGTGTATTACCTGATGTAATTCTTCTTTTGTTCTTCCTTTCTTCTCCACTTTTGCGAGATACAGCGGATAGACCGTGGCAAAGGTCATTTTTGCGATACGCTGATCATGGGCGCTTGAATTATCCATCATATGAATTTGACATCGCTGCAAAATAATCAAAATAGGCAGAAACACAATACACTAAATATCAATTGATTAACAGGATGCCGCATGGAAGGCCTGCCTATGTCGGCCAGCGGTTCCCGGAACGAGGGAGAAAAGTTTAATTAATTGGTTACAAGGGGAAACGCAGCTTTTACTAATAGTAGCTAAGAACCGTGCTAGAAAGCTTAAATCCGTAGATTATGAAACCCATTACCCTTTTGATTGCGATTGGATTCGGCATTTTTCCCCTTACCGCCTGTGCGCAATTAAACAATGGGGGCTTGTACGCCAACTTTGGCGTAGACGGTGATTCCAGAAGCAATTATTTAAAATATGGGATACTGACAGGAAACCTTGTCAGTGATGACTGGTTTTCGGGTACCTCAGGCGGCAAGAACGTCATTGACACATCCAATGCGGCAGCATACCTTTCCTCCCTTCAATCCGGCAATAATTCATGGTTCAGCAAAAGGATGTCGGTGCCCCTGTATTCCAAGGTAAATGGAAAATTATGGCTTGACGCGGCTTATGGAAGGGATTATATTACGACCGCGTCATTAAAAGATAGCACGTCTTTTGCCACCGCCTGTAAAAATGGGGATAATCCCGTCACCTGGAATGGCGGGATCTCGAACTTCCCGTCCAAGGATGATCTGGTGGATGTTTTTGCCCATATGCGCCGTGACGGTAGTACGGTAAATGATTCCCTGTGGCTTTTCTCCGGCATTTCGACATACGGCACCACGGGCGCACGTTATTATGATGTAGAGCTATATAAGAATAGTTTTACGTATGATCCGGTGACGGGTATCTTTTCGTCGGCAGGGCCAGATGCCGGCCATACGCAGTGGCTATTTGACGCCAGCGGAAATATCATTCAGACCGGCGATATGATCCTGGCAATTAGTTTTTCTCCGGGATCAGCTCCGGTGGTGGACGTCAGAATATGGGTAAGTCAAACCACCTGGAGCGGGGTAACGCCGACGCATTTCAGGTTCAATGCAAATTTTGACGGAACCGGCACGTTTGGCTATGCATCGATCGTGTCACTAGCGGGGGCGACCTCGTTCGGGGCAGGCATATCGAACTATTCTGCCACCCCGGCGCAGGATACCACCTATGCCACGCCTTGGGGAACGAACTCCGGTGCGGGTTGGAGTCCGCAGTTCCAATCCACGCAATTCATTGAAGTAGGATTAAACGTCACGCGGATCGGCCTGGACCCAGCCTTGTACACTTCCCTTGGACCAAGTGCCTGCGCCTCCTTGTTTTCCAATATTTTTTTCAAATCCCGCGCATCCAATTCTTTTACTTCCAGTTTGCATGATTTTGTAATCCCCTTGACCTTCTTGCGTACACCGGTCATGGATTACGCATTACAATCGGACACGCTGCGTTGTAACAGGAGCGTGGGAACGATCCAGGTTACCAATAATACGACGATCGGGTATTATACCTGGAAGACGGCAAACGGGGATATAATGGGTACGAATTCCGATAGTTCACAAATAAATATCGATAAGCCGGGCACGTACATCCTCTCGTCTTCCCCGGCGCAAGGTTGTGCCCCAACGAGGACGGACACCATCGTCGTCCCGATCGATACCTTTCCCCCGGTGGCCTCTGTGAATATCACGTTACCGAATGGTTTTACCTATCTCCAGTTGATCGGTGGTGATGTGAACGCGAGCAACTATCTCACTCCTTTTGGCGGATCGCAGGGTTTGCTATGGAATTGGAGTGGGCCGAAGAGTTTCACTTCCACCATCCAGAATCCCCAAACGGCGGATACTGCCTGGGGTACCTACCAACTGATCGTCACAGAAAAAAGAAATGGTTGCACGGATACCGCTACAAAGACTGTCAGTATATATGATTTCAAAACGTTGTTAACGAGTGATCTGAAGGTAAACGGAAGCTATTCCGACAAATCGGTCATTCTGCACTGGGAAGACGCCAATCAACCGCAGGTTGAATCGTATGAGATCGAAAAATGTACCGGGAACAATGTATTTCATTCCATCGGAACCGTGACCACAGAAGCCGGAAACGACTACCATCCGCAGGCGGGCGACAATGTCTACCGGATCAAGGCGACGGCGAAAAGCGGCCAGGTCTATTATTCGGGAATAATTACCGTGTACGTGTCTACAAACGCACTGAAAAGCACTTATCTGACCAGGAATGCATCCGGAACTGCGATGACGCTGGTCGCCAGTGTAGCCGGCAATTGCAGAGGCACCATCGCCGTGTATAGTATTACAGGGCAGGCCTTGTGGCAGAAGGGTGTTCAGCTCAGGCAGGGGTCAAACGCCTTTGAATTGCCCGCGAAGAAGACATCCCATCAGGATGTACAGGTTATCGCCTTGTTCATCGATGGTCAAATTACCTATTCGCAAAAGGTCATATTTTAAGATTGGGCCGCCCAAGCTTTATCCCTGCATCCACAGAATATCTGCCTGCTCCGGATACGGCGAGGGACAAGGCCATTCCGATCGCCAGTAAAAAGTACTCGGCGCCCTCCGTCTTTTGCGCTCCAAACCAGTTCATAAAAAAATATTGATTGAATGTGGTCAGGATGACCCCTGTCATTACGATGCAGATCGCGATGCTCCAGAGCCTGGTGGCGGCTCCCAGCAAGAGAGCGATGGGGCCAAAGAACTCGATCATAATAACAAGGAATCCCAGTATCCAGGGAATACCGGTAGTGTTCCTGAAATAGCCCATTGTCCCCTCAAAGCCATATCCCCCGAACCAACCGAGGAGTTTCTGCGCCCCGTGGGGGAAAAGGACAAGAGCCAGAAAGATCCTGAGGAAAAGCGGCGCTACCCCGTTGCCTGCCTTGAAGATCAGCTGTTTCATAAAACCGACATTTTCGTGCAAATGTCTGCCGTTACGCATGCGCCGTCCAATCACCATTGGTAATTAATTTTGTTATCCTATGATAATTACCCCGCCAGCTGTCTACGAATCCGGCTTAGGCTTTGAGGTGTAATACCAAGGTAGGAGGCGATTTGATGATCGGGAACCCTCGCCCCGATATGAGGGTATTTTTCCTGGAATTCCAGGTACCTCTGCAAGGCAGGTTTGCTGAGACTGGAGCTGGCTCTTTGGGCCAGGGAGATATAGGCATTCTGGAAAAGAATACGGAAGTATTGGTTCATGCGGGGGACCTGTACATAGAGGCTTTCTAAATCGGATCTTGTTATTTGCAAGACCTCCGTCTCTTCCAGGCAATCTACATTATACTGCGAAGGAACGCTGCATAAAAAACTATACAAATCCCCGACCCACCATTCTTCGGGCCCGAAGAACAACACGTGTTCCACTCCCTTTTCGTCCACTTCGTAGGTTCTGGTAAGGCCCCGGCAGATAAACGTCTCATGCCGAGTCATATCGCCCTGCTGCAAAATATATTGATTCTTTCGAAATTTTCTTTGCACAAATAAAGATTCGATGGCTAAGATCTCTTCAGGGGAAAAGCAAATGTCATAACGGGAAAAATTCCGGAACAGGTGTTCATATGGTTCCATATGTTTAGATTTGACTCATTAAAGAACCTGAGCGGCCATCCGATCTATGAGAGTCCGGCATTGAAATTTGCTTTCCATGTCTGAAAGTCTTTGGCAATAATTTCCACATCATTCAGCCCTTCGGATTGATCCGAACATAAAAAAAGCACGGGCTCCGCCATCACGTCCGGGTTTAGCAGGCGTCCGCTCATCGCGGTCCGGGAGTCATCGGGAACCATGCCCGTCTCCGTGGGGCCTCCCGGCTGAAGCAGATTTACCGTAACACCATGCCCCAGCAGGTCTTGGGCCATGATGTGGGAGAGCGATTCGGTTCCCGCCCGGGACGGGCCATAGGGAATAAAACCCCGCCTTTTTTTGGTGCTTTCGCTTACGTCGATATTGATGATCCTTCCGTGGCCTGTCTTTAGTAAAAGAGGCGTCACAGCTTTGGCCATCAAAAAGTAACCCGTGAGGTTTGTATCGATCATCTCGCGAAACCCAGAAGAAGAAATTTCCCAGAAAGGTTTTGGATCGGTCAGGAAACGGGGGTTGACGGTTTGCATGCCGATTCCGGCGTTGTTGATCAATACATCTACGCCTCCCCACGACTGCAGCGTCTCCGCCAGGCCTTTTTCAATGGATGATTCATCCCGGACATCGATCACGGCTCCCATGCAATCCCCCGCGAGCGAGGTCACGGTCTGATCGACTTTGTTCTTATCCCGTCCGGTGATCAGGACTTTTGCACCTGCCTGTGAAAGCGCACGGGCCATCGCCAGCCCAAGACCGCTGGTGGCGCCGGTGATCAATATGCGTTTTGATGCTATGCCAGTATAATTGCTCATGGTAATGGATCATGTTGTGCCGTTGGGCCGTGACAAATCTAAGGAATCCCGTAAGAATTCTCCAAAAACGCATCGGGCTTTCAGTTTGTTTACTAAATTGAAGGATGAGTAAGGATAATTTAATTCAGCTCTTCCAAAATGTGTTGCCCATGAGCCATGCCAGGGCCGAACAAATCGCGGAGAAATTCAAGAGGAGAAAAACACCCAGGAATGAGTACCTATTAAAGGAAGGATCTGTTTGCAACGAGTCTCATATTATTGAGGAGGGCATCACCAGGTCGTACATTTATGATCATGAAGGCATGGACGTGACCACGACGTTTTGTACAAAACAGATGTTCACCAGCGACCTCCTATCTTTCTTCAAGAGAACCCCCGCAAAAGAGAATATTCAGGCATTGACGGATTGTCAAACCTGGTACATCACTTATGACGATATGCAGGAAAGCTTCCACGGCATCCCGGAGTTTCGTGAATTTGGCCGGCTGAACATTATTAATCAATATGGCATCCTGCAACAAAGAATGTTATCCATGTTGCAGCAGACAGCGGAACAGCGTTATAGCGAGCTTGTTCACGGGAATCCTGAGATCCTTCAACATGCTCCATTAAAATATATTGCCACTTACCTGGGTATTACCGATACTTCGTTGAGCAGGATTAGAAAGGAATTTGTAAAGAAATAGCGGAATCCATTTCTTGTCATTTGGTAAGTGCAAGCGAGAGTATTTGATCTTACTTTGCACTTCCATTTAAACGACAAACAAATGACCAGCTATTTATCAGGTATGCCCATATGGGCTTCAGCACTATTTATCGCAGGCTTTATTTATTCCATTTCCTTTATCGCCAACCCCGCAAAACAGGCGGCTCTGAATGCCGGCATGACTCCGGCAAGTGCGAGAAATGTACAATTCGGTATTTTTGGCTTTTATCTTCTTTACCTCGCCTATGCATCCATACTAGCTTTAACCGGCGTCTTTGCCACCAACTCGATACCGCCGAAAGTAATGGTACTTACTTCCATACCCCTGACCATTTTGCTGTTCGCCATTGTGGGAAACACCAAATTATTCAAGAGATTACTCCGGTCAATCACCCTTGAATCGCTGATCTCCCTGCATGTATTCCGGGTACTCGGCGTGTTCTTCATCCTTCTTTACTTTTACCATTTGCTGCCCCGGGATTTCGCGTTATCCGCCGGAATAGGGGATATCCTAACAGCCCTTTTCGCTTTGCCGGTAGCGAGAATGGTTGCGAAGCGAAAGCCAGGGAGCTTATTCGTGGCTTACGCCTGGAACGTTTTTGGCGCGCTGGACATCATTACCTTGCTTGTTATTGCGATAATCAATGCAAGAAATGCCATCATCACCGGCGAGCCGGGATCTCCCGAAATGATCAACTTCCCGTTCATGTGGTTTCCCGCGTTTGCTCCGGCGACTATATTGTTCCTGCACGCCAGCATTTTCAGGAAACTGCGGCAGGTGGCTACCAGGTAGGATTTCGGCAGCCGGGAGGAATTTATTATTTTCACCAAAATCATGGCCATGAAAGTACTTATTTCCTTCCTATTGCTGTCAGTCATCGTCTCGTCGTTCAAGGAGACGGACGATTGGTTCTTGCTGCAAACCAAGTCCTTTAAGATCCTGTTTCCCAAAAAGCCTACGTCCGACACCAAGAATATCGATTCACACGTGGGCAAGTTAGTCCTGAACCTGAATTACTATGAAGTTCCGGAAGGCGTAAGTGATGACAACCATTTGTATATGACCAATGAAACGTCCTACCCTGATTCCGTGATCAATTCGGACAAGAAGGAGCTATTGGACGCGTTCTTTAAGAATTCTATCGCCGGATCTGTAAACAATGTGCACGGGAAGCTCTTATCCGAAAAAGTGATCGGGCTTGGAAAGTATCCGGGCCGGGAGGTCCGGATCGACTTTAGAGATGGGATGGCCGTGATTAAAGTGAGAATGTACCTGGTCAGGAATACCCTGTTCCTGCTCCAGACGATCACCGAAACAGGAAAGCAATACAACAAATCGATCGACAAGTTCATGGACTCTTTTCAATTGGTCCATTGAACGTCCGCGCCTCAGGTTCGAAGGCTTTTTTTCTCCATGTAGGGTTGCCGGTATCGCGACAAGAAGAGCTTTTTAGCGTCGTGATAGCTGCTTACGCCGCCTATGGCTTTCAGGAGCCTTATGTAATGCCATGCGAGGTCTAGCTGATACGTCAGGAACCCGCTGCGGGCGCTTGACGGATAGAGATGATGATTATTGTGCCATTCCCCGGCCACGAATCCAGGCCAAAGCTGGTTGACCGAGAGGTCCTTGTTGTTAAAGTCTATGCCTTCCCGATGTTTGACCTTCCCTTTCCCGTGTCCTTCATAATTGAACGTGCGGACACCGATGGCCCAGAAGCCGGCGGCCCCGAATATCGCGAATACCAGCGCCGGGCCTCCCAACAGATATAGGGCCCCGCCCCAGAAAGCCCAGTTCAGGATCCATCCGAGGATTGTTCTACCGGGTCTGACGATCGACCCCCATTTTTGATATTGATGATAGGTGTTCGCCCTGATGCCGGTATGATCCATCATCCTGACGACACGGGCATATTCGTCTTCGGTGAGATCGGCCGAAATAGGTTGGTGGTTGACATCTGCGAGGAAGCAATACAGGAACCCGGCGTTTGCATTGTACGGGTCCCCGGGCTGGTCCGATCTCGCGTGATGAACATGATGGGAGATCACATAGATCTCTTCGGGGAGCACGTCGATCGTGAGGTTTCGGGTGAAGAACCGCCAGAATTTGTTGCTGAACGTGTAAGCACGGTGGGTGCAGTACCGATGATACCAGATGGTGCCATGCGTGCCCATGATGATCATGCTGTAAATAAATGCGATGACCAGCAGGTAAACGGTGAAGTAATGGGAGAAGAAAATAATAAGGCAGGGGAGGAGCAGAATCACCTGCATCCAGCTGAAGAAGGACAGCCAATGCTTTTTTGTCCTGAAGATGTTCAACCGGAACCAAAACTCCTTCAGCACCTGGCCGGCGCTGGGGACGGCGAGGCCGCCCTGAGCATTTTTCCATCCATAGGAAGGTACCTTCAACACACGATCTATCAGGTT
This sequence comes from Bacteroidota bacterium, assembly GCA_030706735.1. Lineage (GTDB taxonomy): Bacteria > Bacteroidota > Bacteroidia > Chitinophagales > Chitinophagaceae > Puia. Next base: position 31,128 of record JAUZNZ010000044.1, read on the forward strand.
TCCATTTGCTGCCGTGTCAGCGGCAGGGTCGGCGGATATGAGATTTTGAAGCATAAAATGAGGCCCAAAGAAGGACCGCTTCGAAATTAGGATAGGCTGGGGGGGACGCTGTTACACAATTCCCCAAAAACGTTACATAATTTACAGTTTACGCCAGTATATTGTGAATTATTAAACTGCATTAAACCGATCAAATATGAAAATAAGAAAAGAAGATGTCAAGCAGGAAGTGTTTGACCTGTATGATGATTACGCCCATAATCGGGTATCAAGGCGCGATTTTGTGGAACGGCTTTCCGCCTATGCGGCGGGGAGCATAACGGTGCCTGCCCTGATGAGCTTTCTAATGCCGGATTACCAAAATAACATACAGGTCAGGAAGGATGACCCACGACTGAGGTCCGAAACTATCCAATACCAGTCCGAAAAAGGCGGCGGAATGATCAAGGCCTTGCTTTCCCAGCCCGTTGATCAACGTGGGAAGCTAGGGGGCATTGTCGTCGTTCATGAAAATCGCGGATTAAATCCCTACATCGAGGACGTCGGCAGGCGGGCCGCACTGGCCGGATTTATCTCCATCGCTCCGGATGCCCTGACTCCATTGGGGGGTTATCCGGGGGACGATGACAAAGGCCGCGAAATGCAGAGCAAGAGAGATAAAAATGAAATGCTGGAAGACTTTATCGATGCATTTGAATATCTGAAAAGACTGCCCAATTGCAACGGGAAGGTCGGGGTGGTGGGATTTTGTTTTGGGGGCGGGATCGCCAATATGATGGCCGTCCGGCTGCCGGATCTTTCCGCCGCCGTTCCATTTTATGGAGCGCAGCCTGCAGCCGACCTTGTTCCCCAGATCAAGGCGCCGCTGCTGTTGCATTATGCCGGATTGGACACGAGGGTGAATGAGGGGTGGCCGGCGTATGAACAGGCGTTGAAAGACAATAAGAAGGAATACACGGCGTATGTTTACCCCGGGGTAAACCACGGGTTCCATAACGATACGACTCCTCGCTATGACAAGGCCGCGGCGGAACTGGCCTGGAAACGAACAATCGATTTCTTTACTGCGAAGCTAAACTG
>JAUZNZ010000045.1 GCA_030706735.1 Bacteroidota bacterium
CGGAACAGACGAGAAGAACCATCAGCATCAGGGCGATCAATTTGCCGTAGGGCAGTTCTCGTGTCGATCTTTGAACGGACATGGTATACCTGGATTAGTGATCAGAAAAAAATACTGCATTTCAGTTTGGCAAAGAAGGGGTTCCCGGGCGTGAAGCTCACCTCATCCACGGGATGCGTTTCATTTTTCAATTGCGAAGTCGTTTCGAATTCAGCTTCATTCCAGGTGACGTTGAAGAGATTTTCCACAGCCACACCGATCTCAAACTTTTTCCTCGTATAGTTGACCGTCAGGTCCGTGACAAAGTGCCCCCGGGCCGTCAGGGAATAATCGGCATTGGCCGCGCGGTTGCGCATGGTGCGATAGCCGATGGAGCCATTGATCCCGTTACGCAGCCTGGCGTCGAGGCCGCCCGTACTGGTCAGGGTTGGCGCCAGGGGAAGGTAATCCCGCCCCTTCAACGCGTCAAGGGCTTTCGGCCTGGCCAGATCGGTATTCAAATAGGTGTACAACCACGAATTGATCTGATAGCGCACGGACAGATCGATACCCTTCCGAAGGGTTCGTCCTCCCGGTGAAACAGCCTGATCGCCAAGGTCTGCGCCAAAGGTGAATTCCTGTTCCAGATAAAGTTGCCAGATCGCCGCATTGATAAACCAGTTTGGATGCGGTCGCCAGTTTACTCCCAGGTCGGCGCCGTATGCGGCAGGCAGGATCTCATGCCCGTCATGCGCGATCACGATGCGCGCGTCGTTGGAATGAAACCCCTTCCCGCTCTTGATATAGAGTTGCCACTCCGGACTGGCCGTATACTGAACACTGACCTTGGGGCAAAGGATGGCCTTGTGCGAAACCGGCGCAACGCCGGAATAGATCGCGGCGGCAGAGTCGGAAGCAGGCGCCAGATTGCCATAATAGAAATGGAAATAATCCAGGCGCAGGCCGGCAGCGAACAGCCATTTGCCCGATTCGAAGCTTTCTTCGACAATTCCGCTTGCATTCGTCTCCCGGATCTTGCCCAGCTGAATATAATGGAGGATCGTTTGACCACCTAGGGTATGCGCAAGGTAACTGGGATCGATCGCATCGGATCGCAGTGACGCGCCGATCGTCGAGCTGAGCCTCCCGGAAGGCAGTACCACAACATGAGTCAGGCGCCCATTGTACCCCGCCAGGTTCCTCGACTCATGCTGCCTGAATTCGTCGCCGGCCGCAGGGTAGAAATAATGGTAGGTGAAATTGGAAATGAGGTTGAAAAAATAGCGTGAATAGTAGACCTGGTTCTCCAGGGTAAAATGGTCTTTCAACGTGGAGCTCAGCTTGACCGCCGCATTGCTGCGGCTCGTGTACCCCCCTTGCGCGCTGTCGATCACGCCGAACCGATCGGGAATAGTTCCTTCGGCAACGGCCCGCTCAGGGATCTCTCCGGAAGCGCGCCAGCCGGAGCTCATGGTGGACAGCGTCAGGGTCAGCTTGTTGTTCGCCCCCACGGGCGTTATCCATTTCCCGAATAAGTTGCTCCGGGTAAACCGCTCGGCATAGTCGAAAGGGCCATCGAAGTATAGCGCCTCGCCCGCAATATAGGCGCTTTGCCCACGCTCCTTCGCCCGTTCGCTCAGCAAATTGATCATCGCCACCGCCCGGCGGGTATGGAATTGACCTCCCTCGATCTCAATCCTATTCCGGTCCAACACGCTGATGGTTCGGTATCCCACATAGCCGGCTGTTGTGAAATCACCGTGGTCCGCATAATATGGCCCCTTGCCGAATTCATAGCCGCTCACCGTTTCCGGGATGAGGAAATGCAGGTCGGCATAGCCCTGCCCATGGCTGTGCGAGACCAGGTTCACCGGCATTCCGTCAACCGACAGACTTACGTCGGTGCCATGGTCGGCATCAAAGCCTCGCAGGAAGATCTGCTCCGCCTTGCCCCCACCCTGGTGTTGCGCAATGAATAATCCCGGCACCAGTCTCAACAGATCCTGGGCGGATCGAGCCGGCTGCATATTGAGGTCGATCTGGCTGAGGGTATGGAAGGACCCCGCCCCGGCCTTGCTACTGATCGTAACAGCAGCCAGATCCAGGCTGCTCTTCTCGAGTCCGACCACCGCATCGGCGACGCCGGCCGCGATCCGGATCTCCCTGCGGCCATATCCGATGAATGAAACGACGATCGAAACCGAATCGGCCATCGTCCCCAATCTCCTTCCCGCTGGCGTCCCCGATCCCTTTCCCGCTGCCGTCCCCGGCAAGACGAATCGCCCCTCCTTATCGGTGAAACTATTCTTCCCGGTCGCCAGATCATGCACCACGGCCAGTTCCAACGGCTCGCGGGTCGCCCGGTCGACTACCCTGCCCGACGTCATTTTTTGCGACTGCGCGGGCAGCGCGGTCCACGGCAGCAGGAACAGTAGATAAGCAAGGATCTTTTTCATCATAAGGGGAAGAATAGGAAGGAAGGAACAGCATGCCATTCCTTCCTCACAAATCCGACTGGAGATAAAAGAATAGATTAGTGCGGCTGTGCCAGGTAGGGAAAATCCGCGAGGAAGGGGGCGTCATTCCCATTCACATGGTCGCTGGTCAGACCCGGATTCGCCGAGCCATCAGGCCCCCCGAAGACCAGGGTGAGTTCCACGTCGATCACGTCGTCGCCGAGAGCCCTTCCCGTCAGCACATTGGTTCCGTCATAGAACGTGGTCTTGCCCTTGGTGGAGGCATTCAGCACGTCCGTCGATAAGACGCCGATGAACTGATCGGCATTCAATCCCAACAGGTTTGTCGTAAACCCGGGATTGACGCCCAGAAGGCTCGATTTCATTTCAGATCCGAAGGCGGCGGCCATCAGGCTCGGCGTGGTCTGATTGAACCTGTCCTTGTCAGCGGCCTTGATGAATACGGTATTGATCGCGGGCCTGCCCATCTGGTCGGCCTGGTCGAAATACGGCGACTGCGGGAAATGCTGGTCCTTCTTGCAGGCGGCGAGACAAAGTACGGCCGCGACCAGGGGTAAAAAAGAGCTGAGTAAACTGCTGCGTAATGATTTCATGTTGCGATGCTTTTGAATTGGTTAATAAGTGACCGGTTACATAGCGCTGCCGCCTTCCTGGCTGCTGGTGGTCAGCCATACGCCGAGCTTGCCATTTTGTGCGTGCAGAAGGCTCTTCGGCACTTCGACGACGATACTCAGCACGTTGGTGCCGGCGAACGTATCTTTTCCCGGATTGTTGAAGCCGGTGGCCGTTCCGCCCAGGATCGCATGGAATTGGTCGAGGTCGAAGAAGAAGGGGTCGTCGCGCGGGCCGGCGAAAAATTTGATGCCGTAAGATCCATAACCCACGATGGGATGGCTCGCTCCATATGGCGTAACGTCCACGGAACCGAGGAAATTAGCTTCCGCGATCTTGGTCCGCGTTCCCGTCAGCGGAGGCCTTCCGAGGCCGAAGAAATTGACCTTCCCGTCCTTGTAAATGGCCTGGATCACCAGGTCTTCCACATTGTCCCCGTTGTTGTCGATCTTGAACTGGATAAGGGTATTCGGATCGAAGGAGGCCGCGCCGGTAGCGCTGGGCGCAAGCAACCCCTGGGAATTTCCAACAAAGACCATATTGTCGGTGTTCTTGCCCTGGAAAACATACAGGTCGGTGATGTCCGTCGTCTGGCCCTTGACGGCCGGCGCATCCATATGGTCGGCGGCATAGACGATGCCCCCGGCAATAAGGATCGCACACGTGATCATAATAACGATTGTCTTTCGTTGCATGGTGAATGTTTGTTATGGTGAATAATAGTAATGACCAGGTTCGACTGATCCCAATAAATAAAGCCCAATAAAAAAGGGAGGGAAACTAGTAAGGGTATGGTAGAATAATTCTCGAGAAATACATACGGAGGCCGGAAGAGATCGGATTTCTGAAAGAGCGGAGAACTAAAAAAAATCTTAACCCTTGGCCTTTCCGAGCCCGACTTTGTAGTCTTCGGGCGTGCCGGTAATCCGTAGGTTCATGAACCGTACGCGTTTGTCCTTGTCCCGGTATTCGATGGCATCCACCTGGTCGGGATCGATTTCCTCCTTCTTCTTCCCAAATAGTTTATGAAATCCCGCTTGTGTGACCAGCTTGAGGGGAATGCGCAGATAGTACTCCATTTTCTCATCGAGCGACTGCTTCCCGGAGAACTCCATGAAGCCAAGCGACGAGTTGATATTCATGTCCGGGATGGAAATGGTTCCATCCTTGAACGTAAGGCTATTCCGTAACGTGTCGAAGCGAATCATATTCAGGTTCTTGTCCCCAAAATACGCGGACATCGCCTGCATCGGACCGAAGTTCACCAGCACGCCGTTGATGATCTCCAGATCCAGTCGCGCTTCGCAGTTATTCATCAGCGGCGTCAGGTCAGGATGCACCTGGATCGTACTCTCTACCTGTCCGCTGAGCGAGCCCTTGATATTTTTGTTGATCGCATAGTCCTGACCCAAACGATCCATCTTGAGCATGAGCTTTTCAATATTGACATCCTCGGCATTGATCCGGCTGTGCAAATAGATCCTGTCCGCATTGCTGCCGTCAAAATGCCCGTCGGCGGTGATCCGTCCCCCCGCCATTTCGACGCTGAACGTATCGAGGAACAATTGCTGGTTGGCCTGCATCCGTATCCCCGTCGAAAAATGCTTCATCCCCAGGTGATGAAGCCGGAGCCTGCCGATGTTCACTGTGGCATTGAAGTCGATGAACGGGATCCGGAACAGGTTGAAGTCATCGGCATGTGAGACCTGGGCCGTCGCCGTCGCATTCGCCGTCGCGGAACTGTCCGAACCTTCCTCCTGCCCGGCAGCCAGGTAATAACTGGTCAGCTGATCCACGTCCAGCAAGCGGGAAGAAAGGGATAGGAAATTCTCCTTCTTCCTCCTGATCGTATCCTTCCCCGCATAGAGCCGCATGCTCAGTAAAAAATCGCTTCGCCCGATCTTGCCTTGCAGGGTATCGATCTTTATGAAATCATCCGAACCCCATTTTATGTTTCCATGAATGCTATCCAGCTGATAGTCGTGCTTTTGCAGCGTCCCGGAAATATTGGCGATCTTGATATTGGCAAATTTCAGCGTCGAATCATAGCGAAGGTCCATTTTCGACCGAAGCCACAGGCCCGAGGCGATCTCTTCGCGGAATGCGCGGGGGACATAATTTCTGCTCTTCCGTCCCAACAGGTCCGCCATGGCCAGATGTTGGGATTTCAGATCGAAGGCCACCTGCGTTTTCCCCTTCATTACGCTGTCGAACCAGAGCGCATAGTGGGTTACCCGACCACTGAAACGGAGGTCGCTGCTGTCGATCCTGCCCGCGAAATTCCTGAGCAATAACGCGGTGTCATTGATCGCCAGGTCTGCCCCGAAATCATGGAACGCATGCGGGTACCGCTTGAATGCCGCCGACAGGCTGTCGACATGCAATTTCCCTTTGGGCAGCGGACGGGGATGCAACAGCTCGCTCACCGAAGTCTCCAGTGTCAGGCCGATATTGAATCCATAGATCTCTTCCTTTGCCCTGGCGCTCCTGGTGGAATCGAAAGAGAGCAATTCTTTCAGGATGGCGGCACGGCTGTGCGCATGCAAGGTTAGGAGAATGGGCTTTTGCTGGTGATGAAAGACCGCCGGCAGATCGCTCAGCGAAGCCTCGGCATGAAAGTCCGAATGCCCGATCTGAAAGGAAAGGGAATCCATCTTGACGAGGCCATTCTTCATGTTCGCGTGCAGACCCAGATGTTCCACGGTGTAGGGGTAGGCGGGGATCCGGAATGTAAGGTCACGTACCGTCAATTCGCTCTGAACGCCTTGCGTCAGCTTATTCATCGATTGCGCCGGCAAATCCAGGTCGACCAGTTCTTTAAGGTCCATGTTTAAAATGATCCGGCCCGTAATGCGCTGCAGGTCCTTGATGCCCAGAAAGGCGCCGACGAAGCCTAACTCCAGATCCGAATTGATCTGCATCAGGACTTTTGGATCGGCAAAATTGCGTAGGACAAAATTGCCGCGGAATACGCCCTCACCCGGCTTGGCATGCATGTCCAGGAGCCGGAGCTCCGAGGTCTGCAGGTTGTGGGAGGGGCCATTGGTATAGTATCCCTTGAAAGCCAGCGAATCCAGCCGCTTATTCGCCCGGGTATTATGCAGCCACGCATGGGCGCAGGAGAAGTGTAGTTCGATCAGGGGTTGGCTGCCGCCCTTCAACTTGCCCTTTACCAGCCCGTCGAAGGCCAGCTCTCCCGAGTATTTGAAGTGCTTCAATTCTCCGGACACCTTCTTGGGGGCAAACGCCAAAAGTTGTCCGATATCCGGCTTGTCTCCCGAAAATCGCAAGTCCACCATATTGTCATGCGCTAAGTCGGCCGTCCCCGTCATGTTGAAAGCCGCCTCATTCAACTGTAGTCTGCCCTTTAACAGGCTGAGCACTTTGTCCGCCTTGACGTAGGAGACCTCGATATCGGTTCCGAGCTTCATATGACGGAATGAGGTCGTATCGCCGGGATGCACGTAATCCAGGGCCATGGCGCCGGTCAGGTCGGCTTCGAGCCGCAGGGAATCGTCCCGCAGGGAGGCCTGTATTCTTTCGATATGACTGGCGAACCGTTTGCTGTCCTCTTTTTCCACGAGGCTGACATCGAAATTCTTCAGCACCACTTTTTTGATATCGAGGTCCAGATTTTCCGTTCCCGGACCTTTGCTGGCCGCTGCCGTGTCACCGCTCATCCTGATGGCTTCTTCGATGTTCAGGTCGCCGTTTGGGTATTGCACCAGGTCGAGATGGCCGTTCTTTAAAGCGATCACCTTCACCCGGTATTTCTGCCTGAGGATATCGGGCAGGCTGAATCCGGCATACATGCGTTCCGCCTCGTAAAGGGGTCGGCCCACCCGCTGCTTACCTGCAAACAACTGTACTTTCGTCAGTGCGATAGAGATATAGGGAAAATTCTGAAACAGGGAAAGCTCGCTTCCGGCCACGACGAGTTCGCCGGGCAGCTGCTTGTTGATCTTGTCCACCCCCAGCCTGACCAGACGCTGTTGTTGCGAATAGAGCACCGCGACGGCAAGGCACAATAAAACAAACAATACGGTAATGGGGATCAGTGTCCAGCGGAGAAGTCTCTTCCTCAATTTCGGCGTCATAGGTATTCGATTTTTCGCAAGATAAAAACGCCATTTCGTCCCGCCAATTGAGCAATTCCGGGATTTTTGTCGTGGCGTTTTTAAAATGCTGACAATCAAACATCTATGCCCCTGATCCGATCAAAGCGTCTTCTCATAATTCCCGACTTCCTCCACCTCGCCTTCCTCGACCCTGGCCAGTACCAGTTTCTTGTCAGTTTCCAGGTTGACCACCCAGATATCCCGGTCCGCTTGGCGGACATGTGCCACCCGGGTAATGCTGTAAGGCTGATAGGTCGATTGTACTTTCTTTCTGAGGTCTTCCGGCATGTTGGCTTCGGTGCCGTAAGTAATATGGTAGATCAGATACCCGCTCTTGGTGAACAAGGCGTGGTTCTTCTGCTCCTCGGAGATGAATCTCACCAGGAAATTCTTATTCACCTTCGACCATTGCTGGTTTTCGGCATCCGGGAATGTCTTTTCGAAGGACTCCCTGACAGCCTTTGTAATATTGCTCTTAGCGGTTACGGTCAGTTCCGGAAGTGTCTTTTCCTGACAGAATCCGGCCTGGCTGCCGCCGAAGGTGAGCAACAGAAAAGCAGCCCATGACAAGATTTTCTTTTTCATGATGATTTTTTTTAAGTGTTCACTATAAATTCGACGCACACAATCTAAATGAAGACCATCATGACGGCCATGACCTGCGTCACGGCGATCCGTGATTCTGCTCATCGCGGCCGTTCATCCGCTTTTAATCCGGCATTAACCCTGAAACCCGCTCCCCTGCTGCATTTAATCACCTTTTAACCGACAAATAGATAAAAATTTACCAACTTTCATAAGAGCTTTTATCACTCCCGAAAACCGCATTTTATGAGAGTCCTCTACACCCTGCTGATCGCTGTTCTCCTCAACGGCATAGCAGACGCGCAAAGTCCGAAGAGCCCCTATTGGATCATATCCACCGGCGTTCGATCAATTTTTTTACCTGATCCCGGCTTCCCGCCCTGGTTCGATTATTCGTACACCAGTAATGGACAATATGGAAGCTTTGTCGGCACTATCTCGCGCCCCCTGCCTACCCGCATTTACAGCTACGACTTGCCCGCCATTGAGGCCGTTTTCAGGCACGGAGCGATCGATTTTGGAATAGGTCTTCAAAACAACCTGGGCAATGACCGTAACTTCTATATGAAACTGGGGTATAAATATATTCTGCACGTGAACGACATCCGGATCGAGCCGGGGTTTGACCTGTATGACCTGATCGGAAAAAATGAACCGATGGGCAGCATAGACAACCGGGGTGCGGAGATCGACATCCTTGGCTTCCAGGCCATGCCGACCTGGAGCAAGACGAGCACCGATGATGATGGAAATACGACAACGACGGACATCCATTATGCCGACCACCTCGATGTGGATTTTAATCGAAGCGCCTTAATGTTCAACCCAAAGCTCACCCTCTCGGTAAATCCGATCGGCAGGATATTCTTCCGGATCGAAGCAGGGTATTCCTTGCAGATCGAGCAGACAAGCAAGGTGAATTTTATTCAGCGGGATGCAAAGGGGCATGGCAACAAGATCGGCGACAACCATCTGGATGACGTCGGCTCGTTTAACGGACCCGTCGCGGGCGTCAGTATCGGGTACGCGCTAGGTGCCAGGGCCACGCCGCGTCGCGCCATTCATCTGTTTAAACCGTAGACGCGATTCCCAGGATGCATCGCGCTGGCCAACTAGCCCAATGTCCACAACAGATCGGTCTCGAGTTTGGACGGATCAGGCGACCAATGGCCATATACCTCCACATAGGGCCACACCGCCTTGATGCCCTTGCTTTGGAATTCTGCCGCCAACTTTTCGCAGCTCTCCCTGATCTTCTCATACGGGCCGATATGCTTATATTTCACATACCGGGCGATACGTACCTGCTTTGCCTCCAGACCTGCGTCTGGCGGAGGCGGAGCGGTCAGTTCGACGCCGGTGAAGAGCCTGTTCCCCTGCTCGTAGACCCAAATATTGATCCCTTTATTGCCAAGATGCCGGCTTTTTACCTGCTCCCACATCTTGTTCATGATTTGAACGCCTTCCTTACCCCACTCCCCATTATGCACTACGGTCGAAAGTCCGTACAGATCGGCGTTGAAATTTTCCCCGAATTCGAGTTTCATGGTTTTACATTTAGCTTTTTTATTATTATTGCCCTATGGAAATCCCATGCCAGCCGGAGAAGCCCCGGGTGAGCCGGGCCCAGCCCGAACACAAAAATACAACTATGGCCAATGATCACAGGCGCCCTTAATTTTTGGTCAACTCTCAAACATATTGTAAGTTTAATTTCATACAAATCAATACGGTTATTATGGCACGATTTATTTTCCTCATTTTCTTTGTCTTCGCCACGGCGGCGACTTCCTCATTGCACGCCCAGACCATCGCCAACACCAGCTGGAAGACCTATATCGAACAGTTGAACGATACCCTGACCCTTCATTTCAGGCAAGATTCATCCTTCGTGACCACGGGAAGCGGCACGGTCGTCGTGCGATCTCATTGGAAGGTCTCCGCGGATACCGTCACGCTCGACGATTACGACGGTGAGTATGCATGCATCAACATGCTCGGTAAATACAAACTGGAGATCACCGGCGACATGCTCCATTTCGCCCTCATCGAAGACGCTTGCGAAGGCAGGGCCGGATCGCTGTCTAATGCCCGGTGGAAGAAGTCGCCGGAGAAGTAACCTGTAACGGCCGCAAATGAGAATTCTTTTTGCCTTATTGTTTGCTTTTTCCTTCGGGTACAGTAACGCCCAGATGAGTCAATCCTTTGATCAGGTCAGGAACAAGACGATTCGGAAGGAAATAGCCAGTTTTACGGATGCTGGTTCCTCGGCAAACCATCCTCGCCTGGAACTGTCTAAATTACCACTTATCGATTTTGGTGATGATTTTTCAACATTCGGACAAGATTCGACAACGATCAGAATTAAGGTCGGGAAATTTGTCAGGGCAGGTCACAAGATCCGGTATCTGGACCACCATGCGATAAGGATTGACAACAGGCCTATCTATGGCGACGACGGAGATATTCCGAAAACGGATATCAGCTCTATCCTGGTCACCATTGGCGGGACACCCGTTGTTATACCTAAATCTGCATATGCGGACCTCTTTGAGCCGAATCTGACCTATAAAGAGAATGGCGAGACAACGGGTACCCTTTGGGTTTATTATTCCAAAGATAAACGTCGATATTATATCAACATGTCAAACGGCGATGGGGCCGGCTTCTATGAGGCTACCCTAATCGTTAGGGATAAAAAATACGCCGGGCGGGTGGTAGACAACGGATTTTAAAATGTCAAACGAATGATATCCTTTGAAATAGACAAATCGGTCGAAATACTAGAACGCACGCCGGCCGTCCTGACCGCCATGCTGACGGGCCTTTCGGAAGACTGGATCATGAACAACGAAGGCCCCGATACCTGGAGCCCCTATGACATCGTCGGGCACCTCATCCATGGTGAAGAGACCGACTGGATACCCCGCATGAAGATCATTCTATCCGATTCGCCCGACAAACGGTTCACCCCCTTCGACCGCTTCGCACAATTCACCAACAGCAAGGGCAAAACGCTTTCGCAGCTGCTGGAGACCTTCACAACGCTCCGGGCCCAAAACCTCGAAACACTTCGCTCCGCGGCCCCAATCACCCCCGCCGACTTGCTCAAGACTGGCATTCACCCGGCTTTCGGCCCCGTGACCCTCTCGCAACTGCTGGCTACCTGGGTCGCCCATGACCTGAACCATATCGCCCAGATCGCCCGGGTCATGGCCGTGCAATATCGACCGGATGCCGGGCCCTGGGTGGCGTACCTGAAGATCCTGCAAGGATAAGCCACGGCTGCGTACCCCCGCCGCGTACCCCCCCAGCCGCATTCTTTCCCGGCCGCGAAATCACTCATGCCTCACCCTACTGCGTCCTCTGCAAATAGAATGTACCCTCCGTGATCGCATGTGTCTTCGAGAAATCGCTTGCCTTGTACGTCGTCCCCGAAAAGCTGCCCTTGACATAACCCGTCGCCAGTTCGGTAATGGTCAATTTGGCGTTCGCGATCATGCCCGGGATCAGCATATTGCCCGCCGCATCCGCGAACTCCCCCGCCGTAAGGAACCCATTCGCGTCAGGGTCATTGTAAAAAACAGTCATGGCCGGCAATGGCGATCCATTATTTTCCACTGCTTTCGCCGGATCATTGTACGGCACATTCGCGGCAAAGGTCGTTTTGCTGTACCCGATGATCGTGACCTCGTTCTTTATCCCGGCATTCACATCTTTATAGGCGGCGATCACAAGACTATAGAGCCGCTCGCTGCTGTTATAGCTGATCCCGGCGATCGGTTCGCTGTCATACTCCGTTTGTACCCCGTCCAATTTGAATTTCATATAGTACCCGCTGCCATTTCCCCCGCCCCCGCCTGAACCGCCGGTACTCTTCTTGCAGCCGGACCCCATACAAAGACCGGACAAAAGCGCGATACCCCACGCCGAACGTTTTACATGAACGAGTTTCATATCGATTGGTTTAGAATTTCAATGCAATCCCTGCATTCAGATAGGCCACCCCATAACCCAGTTCAGCAAGCACCGCCAGGTTATCGCTGAAGTAATATCGCCCGCCGACATACAGGCTGAGCCCCACCGTGCTGCCATACGTGCCGGTATTGCCGAATGAGCCGCCTCCCCCGTTGTCGGAATACGAGTAGCTAAGGAGGTTATATGCCAGCATGACGCCTCCATACACGTCGAGATTATCCACCTTGAGCCCGGTATAGTGATAGGCGCTTCGGATGCCTACAACCGTATAGTGCCATTTCTCGCTGAATTTATAGGAACTTGCGCCGCCCGAATAGCTATATCCCTTATAGCCGACATATCCTCCAAGGCTGACGACGCCCGGCCCTCCCATGTCCCATATGCCCCGTTCATACTGCAGACTGAGGGCCGGCGTCTGCGCGGCCCCCGAATAATTCAGGATCGCGCTTCCCAGGCCGATCCCGGCGCTGACGATATTTGTTCCCCGCTGGAATTTCTGGGCATGCATGGTCATGGCGAAACATGTCGCCGTCATAAGCAGAAGTACCTTTTTCATATTTAGGTGTTTAGGACAAATCTATGGGCCGGAATAAGGCGCTCCAACCGGCATTTATCCCTCGTGCGGGACCCATTTATTTTTTGCGCACAAATAGGTGAAAATTGCTTACTTTGTATGAACGGGGACCAACCTGCTGCGAATGACGAAAATCATATTCCTCCACGTCGCTCTATTCACCGCCTTCTCCTGCATGGGTCAAACCGCTATCCAGACCGACACCCTGACAAAGATCCTGCAAAGTCATCCCGCGAAGGACAGCAACCGGGTCACCCCGCTGCTCCAACTCGCCGATGCCATCATCTATACCGACCCCGTCGGGGCCATGCGATATGCAGACGAAGCATTGGACATCTCGGAAAAAGAAAAATGGGCAAAGGGCATCGCACTTTCCCTCCGTCAGAAAGGCAATGTGTACTATGTCCTCTCGGACAATACGGCCGCCATGGATAGCTATATCAGGGCGCTGAAAGTGTCCCAGCCCCTCGGTATCCGTCGCCTCGACGCCAGCCTCTTCAACAATCTGGCGAATATCTATAGCGACCTCAAACAGTATGATAAGGCACTGGGCAATTACCGGGAATATCTGGCGGCATCGCGCGAGTTGAGGTCGACCAAGGACGAAACCATCGCCCTCGTCAATATGGGCACGGTCTACACGGATATGGGCGATCAGGAAAAGGCCCTGGACGCCTACCGGCAAGCCCTCGCCATAGCCGAAAAGGATCACAATACGAACTTCATCCCGATCATTCTCAACAATATCGGCGTGTCCTATAACAAGCATGGCGACTCCCGCCAGGCCCTCAGCTACCTGGGGCAAAGCATCGCGCTCTCGGATAAATACGGGAACAAGGACTCTAAAGCGGGCTCGCTGAACGAGATCGGAAAAATTTACCTGACCGGCGGGGACCTGGCCCACGCAAAGGAGTACGCCCTCCAATCCCTCGTAACCGCGAAGGATCTCGGCTCGGCAGAATGGCAATACAATGCCTGGCAAACGCTGTACAATGTCTACGAACGCCGCCATCAGTACGATAGCGCGCTGCTGGCCTACAAGAACTTCGTCCTCTTCCGGGACAGCGTGTCGAATGATGAAAAACGATCTGCCCTCACGCGCAAAGAACTGCAATTCGATTTCGAACGCAAGGAGGCCTCGATCCGCGCCGAAAATGAAAAGGCGGCAGCCCTGGCGGATGCCGAGATCAGGCGGCAGGCGCTTGTCAAATGGGCTGCGGTCATCGGCGCACTCATTCTCTTACTGGCGGCTTTTTCGGGATTCATGCTCTACAAGAAAAGGCGCGACGCCGACGAACGGCGCAAGGAGGCGGACCTGAAGGCAAGGGTTTCCGACACGGAAATGAAGGTCCTGCGCCTGCAGATGAACCCCCATTTCATTTTCAACTCCCTCAATTCCGTCAGCGACTATATTTCAAGACACGAAACGGCTACCGCCAACCATTTCCTGATCAAATTCGCCAGGATGATGCGCATGGTGCTGGAAAACTCCGAAAAGAGCGAGATCACCCTGGCAAGCGACCTGGAAGTACTCGAACTGTACATGCAGCTCGAATCGATGCGCCTCAAGAACAATTTCAGTTATGAGATCCGTGTCGAACCGGGCATCGACAAGGAACTCACCCTCGTACCGCCGCTGATGCTTCAGCCGTTTGTAGAGAATAGCATCTGGCATGGAATACGCGGGAAAACCGATGGCGGCAGGATACAGATCCTGATCGGGAGACAGGACGGAATGATCCATTGTATCGTCCAGGACAACGGAGTTGGCCGGGATCAGGCTTCACGCATCACGAATGCGGGCAAGCGGTCCATGGGACTAAAGATCACCAGGGATCGTATCGACATCATCAACCAGACAAAAGGTGCCAATGCGGGCGTCGACATCATCGACCTCCCTGAAGGGACCCGGGTGGAATTGACACTGCCGCTCGAGGTAAATGACTAAGCCCGGGCTAAATGACTAATATGATCAACGCGATCATCATCGACGATGAACAACACTGTATCGACCACCTGGCAAGGTCGTTGGACGCCCAATGTCGCTCCTCCATCCATTTAGCGGGGTCATTCCATACCACCGAAGAAGGACGACGCGCGATCCTTGACCTGAAACCCGACCTGGTCTTCCTGGACATCCAGATTGGGGAGGAGACCGGTTTCGACCTCCTGGGCAGGCTGCCCTCCATTCATTTCGACATCATCTTTGTCACGGCCTACGAAAAATACGCCATCCAGGCATTCAAGTTCAGCGCTATCGACTACCTGCTCAAACCGATCGACCCGGATGACCTGCAACAAGCCGTCATCCGCTTGCAGCAGAAAAGATCGAAAGAGGAGCTCGCACAAAAGTTCGATACCCTATTCCATAATTTGAAGAATGTCCCGGGCCTCTCCAAACGGATCACGGTCCCCACCGTGAAAGGACTCGTCTTCCTGCCCGTCAGCGATATCGTCCGTTGCGAGAGCCATATCAATTATACGACCCTCTTCCTGAAGGATGGCAGAAGGCTCACGGTGGCAAAGACCCTGAAGGAATTCGAAGAGCTGTTGACGGAATATGATTTCTACCGCGTGCACAATTCCCATCTGATCAATCTGGCCTGTATAAAAAGCTATAACAAGGGCAAGGGCGGCTCCGTTTGCATGACGGATAATAGCGAAATAGAGGTATCGACCCGCAGAAAAGAAGACCTGTTGAAGAGGCTGGCCGGGCTGTAATACCATCGCCGGGGGTATCGCACTATCATTTATTTCGCTGTTCCGCTAATTTTTAGTACTTTTACAAATATTGAGGTTTACAATATTAAGTAATCGATTCGTTTATTTGCTTCTCTCCTTCTCTGCAATCCCGTTTCCACTACTTTTTTTGCATTAGCTCAGTGCTTTTTTAACTATTTAATTTTACAGTATGAACATGTATGTTTCGAACCTGGGATTCCAGGTAAATGATCAGGAATTGAAAAACCTTTTTTCTTCATATGGAGAAGTCAGCTCCGCGAAAGTAATCTCCGACAAAGAGACCGGAAGGTCACGTGGATTCGGTTTCGTGGAAATGGAAGACGCAGCCGCCGAAAAAGCGATGAAAGAGCTTGACGGCAGCCAGATCGAAGGCCGTACGCTCTCCGTAACCAAAGCAAAGCCCAGGACGGATAGCCGCAATGGTTCCTTCTCGCGCGATCGTGGTTCCCGTTGGTAGCCTGATAAAAACGCCATTGGCGTAAAGTATATAGAGCCTTCAGATCCTTTTGGTCTGAAGGCTTTCATACTATCTCAAGGGCATAAGCTCAAAAGAATGGAAGATCAATTGTATTCCTCTCCGCGCTGGAACGCTTCGAAGGCTGAGTGCAGTTCGCTGAGGATATTTTCAGGCAGTCCGTTGAATTTCAGACCTTTGATCGAAATGGTCGCAGGGAAGAACTGATCCAGGTTCTGATGGTGGTTCCGCAGGTAGTCACGCTTTTCCGTGGGCCAGCGCGGCTCTCCGCCCTCAAAGAACTCGAGATGCTTCTCTTCTACCTTTCCAAAATTTTGCTTCAGTAAGTCGATACCGGTAGGTTTTTTATTTATCATAATTAGTCTAAAGGTAGATAAAAAGGCGCGATCGGACATTTAAAAAAAATCATCACCATGACAAGCGAGCAGATCGAGAAATTTTTCGCAAACAATCCGGACAACGGTGGCCAGGCCATCAAGATCTTTTTCAAAGCCAGGAATACGGTGGAAGGCGTCTTTATACGAAATGCCGACTACGTTGAACTGAAAGGGAAGAATTTTTGGCGGATAGTGACCCTGAAGAATTTCGAGAGTTACCGGAACTCGAAGGATGTCAACCTGACAAGAATATTCAACGGCGCTGAATTTACCAAGCTTTCCCAGGGCGCCAAATAATAATTCTCAGATCAATACAATTGGGCGGGTTGCTCGGTGACCGATATGATCTTTCCGTCCAGGGTACTCTTGTCGAGCGATTGGATCGCCTGCCGGGCCTGGGCTTCAACCGGCATATTGATATGCGCAGTCTTCAGCGACCGGCCATTCAATGAGTTCCTGTTTATCTCTGCGGAATCAACGATGCCATAAGACGAAAATAGTTTTCTGATCTCCCGGTCGGTTGTGTTGAGGCTCATGTTGATTACCCGGATATTCATGGGAAGTGTATTAAACAGCGAAAATAGCCTATTTGCCGTCCTCGCCCACGATTATTTCCCGGAATATCCAAAACTTTCTACTTTAGGGGTAGTTGAGGAATAATCTTCCCGGGCATGACAACGGAACAACTTACATCGGCATTTGAACAAACCAGGGGACAGCTCAAGTCCTTTCTGCTAAGGATGACGGCCAGCGTCGAGGACACCGAAGACCTTGTCCAGGACACGTATATCAAGGCTTCTCAAAAACTATCCACCTTCCGCGGCGACTCTTCCGTTAAAACCTGGCTTTTTACGATCGCATCCAACCTGGCCAGGGACAATCTGCGGGCAAAGAGACGCTGGGTCGCGCACGTGACCGATATCGCCAGATTGGCCGCCAAAGCCAACCCCGCCTTCCTGCAGGAATCGATGCAGATCCGCACCGCCTCGCCCCACGGACAGTTCGAGATCAGAGAACACATTGCTTTTTGCTTTACCTGTATTTCCAAATCTCTGCCCCTCGAACAACAGATCGGCATCCTGCTGAAGGAGATCTATGAGTTCAAAGTGGCTGAGATCGCACAGATCCTCGATACGACCGAAGCGATGGTGAAATACTATCTGCACGCCGGCCGGTCCAAACTGATCGACATCTTTGAAGGTCGTTGCGCGCTGATCAACAAACAAGGCATCTGCCACCAGTGCTCCGAACTGAACGGGATGTACAACCCCAGGCAAAAATTCCAGGAGGAGGCGGCGAAGATCGACATGGCGAAGGAGGCCGAAACCGCGGGAAAGGAACGCCTCTTCGACCTCCGCTTGCAGATCATCCAGGGGATCGACCCCTTCACTTCAAGGGCGTCAGAGTTACAACTACATCATTTAGAGCACAATAGAAGGGTGATGGAAGAATATTTGGCAAAAGACGCCGGGTAGCCTATCGTTTTTTCTGTCCGGATCGTCAAACACATATAATCACCAAAAACTACGATCCGATGAAGATCATCCGGGTAACATACACGACAAGGCCTGCTTTTGTAGAGCAAAACAAGGCCAACATCCAAAAAGTAATGAACGACCTGCGGCAACTCAATGAGCCGGGGCTCTTCTACTTCTCCTGTCTCGGGCCGGACGGGAAAACGTTCATTCATACCGCCTTTTTCAAAACGGATGCCGACAACGAGCGGCTTCTTAAACTGCCCTCCTTTCTCCGGTTCCAGCAGGAACTCAAAGCAGCCGGGTTCGAAGTGCCGCCCAAACAGGAACTGCTCACCCTTGTCGGCTCTTCTGACGAAGCCAGATTCCCCCAATGACCCATTCCTTCTCACCGACCAAACAATAAAACGATGACCTACAAGATTGGGACGAAAGAGAAACCGATGGTTTTAAAAACTCCTCCCGGCACATCCACCTACACGATGCACCTCGAAAAAAAGGACGGCAAAGAGCTATTGGTCTGCACCGTCGGCAAGACCGTTTTACATTATGATCCGCGTTGTCTCTCCGACCTGCACGGCATGCTCAGGCGGCATAAGGACTGGATGGAACTGGGCAGCGCCGACGAACAAAAGCCGGCAAAGGAAGGAACGGTCGAAGCCTGGGGCCGCTCGCCAAAGAACCCCATTGGCGGATGGTATGGCCTGAAGAAAGGACTTCGCGGTCGTTTCGGTATGTATATCCCGCCGCTGATGGAGGCACTTGGCCTGGCGGAACTGACCCACGAGGCGAAGGGGAACAGGATGCGCGCGAAATAACCCCCTACTCTTTCGGCACGATCGCGAAGACCTCGGCTCTCCCGCCTCCCCTTACGACATAATCGAGGAACGGCGGCTTCCTTTTCAGGTCCAGCGGAATGACAGGCGGCAGGCCGACCCCTGCTCCATACGGCTGTGCCGGGTAATTGTAGACCTCGGTGCCACTGGCGGTAGACCTTTCACCCGGCGAGGCGGCGTTGGCATGTCTCAGGTAAACCTCGAATACCGAATCCGGAGGGGTTCCTTCACTGGGGTCGACGTAGGCCGACGATACATCGATCACACCATAGGGATCGGGTATCCAGGTCCAGGTGAAGACGTCGTAGGCGGCATAAGGTGCGGATACCTGCGGCGCGAAGTTCTGAATACTGGAGGTGACCGTCAGCTCCGGGTTCACCGGTTTAGCCTTCAGATGCACATCGAACTGGCAATGATCTGTGTACACGGGCACCGTGGCATTGGACATCTCGCCATAGAAACCGGAAAGGGTACTGTCATAGTAGTAGAGCTTTATCGTAAAATCATATTCTTCATACGGCTTCACCGTGATCTTTATTCCCTTCCTGGGATTCTTGATCGTGGCCTTCGACTTCCCGACCACAAACGTCTCGTTCACCTTAAACTGGCAGGCGACAAATACCGTAATGGTATGGTCGAGGCTCGCGGGCGCATGATATACGGCAGCCTGTCCGGCGCCGGCGGTAACCGTGCCGACCGAAGCATTGCCGCCCGGAATGTCATTCACAAACCACTGCCCGATGTACTGCCCGGGAACGCCTGTGGCTTCCGTGATCACATCCCCATCATCATTCGGCGCCTGTGCCAGGGTCTCATAGGGGAAGAGACTGCTGGTCTGCCCGGCGTAGATCTTCGTGGGCGACGCCGCCACGCCGAGGCCGTCGTCGTAAGCATAAATGGTAAAATGGCTGATGTCCAGGCTGAGGGTATGCGCGGTCGTATCGAAATACCGGTTCACCATGTCGGTCCGCCAGGCGCGGCTGCTATCCTGGTAAGCTATATTCAAAAAATACGGGAATGAATTATCGACCGAATCGGGGGAATAGTGAAAACTGATCGTTGCCGGCACGGCGAACTTTGTGCCGTTGGGCTTCAGATCGTACGCAAGGCCGATGCCCTTCGGCATGCTGTTGGTTACCGGCTGGATGCTGATATTGGTGTTGGCTGACAAAGCCCCCGCCGGTATCGTCAGCTTCAATAGGCTGTCCGGCGAATACAACACGCCGCCTGCGGCTCCGATCATTTTGGAAACCGGACTGCCCACCGGCACGCCGACCGGCGTGGTCGTAGCCGGCTGACCATTGGTGACAAAGGTGGCCAGCGAACTATCGGGAGTAGAAGCGCCCTTCTTACAGGAGATCATCACAGAAAGGCTGAGGCAGACCAGGAGAAAGGGTTTGGCAGTCGACAAGGGGGACATGGCATAAAATTTCACAAAACTACCGCCGGCCCCCGGCACACGCAATAGAACGAAAGTTAGGCGCACCTCACCGCCCCGCCCGATCCTCCTTGCACACCCCTTCCGGCTATTGCAAAAACCGTAGAATTCACGAACTTGGAGGGTAATATGACCTCACTCCAAAACAAGAACGCCGTCGTTTACGGCGCCGGAGGCTCCCTCGGTGGAGCAGTGGCCAAAGCCCTTGCCGCTGCAGGCGCACGCGTCTTCCTGACCGGCCACCGCACCGCATCCGTGCAAATTACGGCCGCGGAGATTGCCGCAGCCGGGGGAACAGCGGAAGTCGACCTGGTGGACGCCTTCGATGAAGCGGCCGTCGATACCCATCTCGCAGAGGTCGTCTACAAAACAGGCCATCTCGACATCTCATTCAATGCAGTCGACATCAAGGTCGTCCAAAATATTGCCCTGGTCGACATCTCCGTGGACGACTTTGTAAGAACGATCGCGCAGACCATGCAAACCCGCTTCCTGACAGCCCGGGCCGCCGCGAAGGTTATGATGAAACAACATTCCGGCGTCATCCTTTCTCTCACGGCGACGCCCGGTGGCATCAGCTATCCCTATACGGGTAATTTTGCTCCCGCCTGCTGCGCGGTAGAATGCCTCTCCCAAAACCTGGCTGCCGAACTGGGCATATACGGCATCCGCGTAGTGAACATCCGGTCGGGCGGCTCCCCCGATTCAAGAGTATTCAAAGAGGCGATCGACCATGATCCGGTTGGTATGGAACCCATTCTGCGATCCATGAAGGCAGATACTATGCTGAAACGGCTTCCCCTCATGGCCGACATCGCCAACACGGCTGTTTTCCTGGCCTCCGATCTGGCCGGGGGCATCACCGGAGTGACCATCGACGTGACCTGCGGGACCTCAGCCGGATTGAACTACAAGGTGAGCTCCCCAACTTTTTCATCCAGATAAGACGCATATGTTCCCGACCAAAAAGCCCTTTTTCGAAGCCTTGATCCTTCCCGCCCTGTCCCTTACTCCGAACTCAGACTCTTCACCGGATTGGCGATGGCCGCTTTGATCGCCTGAAAACTGATCGTAAACAGAGCGACCAGCACCGTCATACTCCCGGCGGCAAGGAATACCCACCAGCCGATCCCGGTGCGATACGCAAAATTCTTCAACCATCCCTGCATGAACCACCAGGCCGCCGGAGCGGCAATGAGATAGGAGATCATGACCAGGATCAGAAAATCCGCGGACAAGAGGTTGATGATGCTAAGGACCGAGGCGCCCAGCACTTTTCGGATGCCGATCTCCCTGGTGCGCTGCAACGTGCTGTAGGAGGCGAGGCCCAAAAGACCCATGCAGGAGATGCATATCGCCAATATCGCAAAGTACAGGAATAGTTTTCCGAAGCGCTCTTCGCTGCGGTATTGTTGATCGAAGGATTCGTCCAGGAAATAATAGAGAAAAGGCCTGTAGGGAATAATGCTCTTCCACTTGCTCTCCAGTGCCGCCATGCTGGCTTGCAACCGGTCGGGAGACAGATTGACCGAGACCAGATAACAGCCCGTGGGTTCGATACGCAGGCTAAGTGGTTTGATCGCTTGCTGGAGGGAATGGTAATGAAAGTCCTTGACAACCCCGATGATCGTCCCTTCCCTGCCCAATTGCCTGAAACGCTTCCCGAGCGCTTGCTGGGGCGAAGCGTACCCAAGCAGTCTCACTGCCGTCTCATTGATGATCATAGCCCGGGTCGTATCGGTTTGGAAGTCCCTGGAAAAAGGGCGACCCGCCGCCATCCGGATCTTATACTGATCGATGTAATCCCAGTCCACGAAGTAGAGGTCCATATTGGCCACCTGCATGGCCCCCCGGTTATTCTCCATTTCGGAAATGACGTTTGGATTATCGCTGCCAGGAACACTGGATGATATGGAGACCGATCTTACGCCGGGAAGGCTCTTTACCGACTCCCGGAAAGGCGTAATGCCGGGATCGCCCTCGGTATTGATGACGACCATCTGGTCCTTCCGAAATCCCAGATCCTGATCCCGCATAAAGGTCAGTTGTTTGTAAACCACCATGGTCGCAATGATAATGCCGGTCGATAAAGTGAATTGGGCGATGACCAATCCCTTTCGGAGCAGGATGCCTTTTTTCCCGGATGCAAAGCGGCCTTTCAGCACCGCGGAAGGACGGAAGGAGGAGAGCACCCAGGCCGGATAAAAGCCTGCCAGTATGCCCAGGCCGATCGACGAAGCCAATAGGATCAGCAAAAGGGATGGATTGGCGAAGATCCCCTCGCTGACCCTCTTACCGGATAACTGATTGAAGGAGGGAAGCAGTAAAGCGGATAATATTAAGGTCAACACGCACGCGATCGAAGAAAGGAAGACCGATTCTGCCACGAACTGCCTTCCGAGCTGCCCTTTCAGCGCGCCCACCACTTTTCGGATACCCACTTCCCGCGCCCGTTCGGTCGATCGGGCCGTGGTCAGGTTGATAAAATTGATGCAGGCGATCAGGAGAATGACCGCGGCGATGAACGAAAGGATATACACGTTCTTGATATTGCCGGTCTTGGTTCCGGGTCTTGAGGAGTGAAGGTATACGTCCTTCACCGGTTGTAGGGACAGGTTCACGAAGACCTGCTGCTTCTTCATCTCCGTCCCGGCATGCCTGTCGACAAAGCTCCCTAATTTGGCTTCCAGCGCAGCGGCGGATGCGCCCGGTTTCAGGAGCACATAGGCCGGGGGGCCGTCGTCCACCCAGTCTTCATCCAATGGCGGATTGACATTCAAGGTGCGGATCAGCGTGGGCATCGAGACGATCATATCGGCCCGGATCTGCGAATTCTCCGGCATATCCTTCATAAGCCCCGTGACCCGTACAGACCAGTTCTGCCCTGTCATCAGCACAGTTTGTCCCACGGGATTGGCATTTCCGAAGTATTTCTTTGCGGCCGATTCGGAGAACACCACCGTAAACGGATCCTTCAATGCCGTAACCGGATCGCCATGCAGCAACTTCAGATCGAATACGTTGAAAAAGGCGGAGTCGGCGAAAAAGGAATTCAGTTCCTGAAATTTAACATCGTCCTTTCTCACCAGCAGGCTGGTCGTATACAGTCGCACCGCGGACTCGACTTCCGGGAATTCTTTTTTTAAATTAGGCGCAATGGCCCAGCCGGGCCCACCCGCCTTGATCAGTTCGCTGGGTGTCTTCAGATCGCAATTCACCCGGTACATGCGATCGGCCTTGGCGTGGAATGCGTCGTAGCTCCATTCAAAACGCACATACAAAAAGATCAAGAAGCAAGCCGTCATGCTCACGGTCAGCCCGAGTATGTTGATGAAGGAGAATACCCTGTGTTTCCACAGATTCCGGAAGGCGATCTTGAAATAGTTCCTGATCATGCGATGAGTTTGTATGGTTTTGGTCTCCGAATTTATTCAAATCCGTCAACGGCTTTTTACCGTTAATCCATAAAACTTCGCAATTACATGAATGGTATAGCCGGGCAGAAGACGCCGGCGACTAGTTGCACAAAATTTCCGCAATAAAGTAGTGTGGGATGATGGAGAAGGCCCTGTCAATCGGCAAGGGCACCTCGCCGAGGTTGATCTCAAGAACGGACTCCCCTTCTCTGATCTGCCAAAGGAACAGGTTGCGGCCCTCACCGGGCTGCAGATAGACTTCCGGCAGCAGTTCCCTCAGCACCCCATTCCAACAGGCTTCTTCCAGCCGCTCGTTGGTCGTGAGGTCTTCCTTGCCCTCCGTTTCGCTCATGTTGCATAAGTTGGTGGCGGCCAGCGTCGTGCCGGTCAGCAGTAAGATCTCTTGTTGTGCGTAGATAGGTTCCATAGCCGGTAATTTTGATTGTTCGGTACAAAGATTCGATCAAATCCTTCCCAAAAAAATAGAGCCTGCTAGGTACTTTGAGTAGATGAAATGCCGGGCAGCGTAGTAATTCCTCTACAGAAACAGAACGGAAGGCAGGAAATTGTCCGCAAGGCCATAAAAATGTAACTTATTTTTCTTTTCAGCGTAGGAGCATTATGCCCGCCGCCTGGCGTTATTTTCATATATTCACTTCTTGACAAATAAGAGTCCCAGATTTCCGCTGACCGTCATCATTCTCACATTTGCCTGTTTTTCCTTTGGGCAAGGCGGGATCCCTACGCCCCACCCCGCACTTACGGTCACGCTACTCGGTACCGGAACTCCGCAACCCATTATGGAGCGCTTTGGGCCGGCTATCCTTGTTCAGGCAGGGAGCGAAACGCTGTTATTTGATGCAGGACGCGGATGCTTGCAGAGATTGCGCCAATTGGATCTGACTTATAATAACCTGACGGCCCTGTTCCTGACCCACCTGCACTCCGACCATATCGTAGGACTACCGGATCTATGGCTTACCGGATGGCTTGTTTCTGATCGGCGGGTTCCCTTGAAGGTATTTGGCCCCCCGGGTACGGATGAAATGATCAAATACCTCCAAAAAGCCTTTTCTTTCGATCTGAAGATCAGGGCGGACGATGATAAGAAGGTTGAAGCAGGCAGCAAATTTCTGGTTAGTGAGATCCGGGAAGGAACGGTTTACGAAACCAATGGCGTTAAAGTGATCGCCTTCACAGTCGATCATCACCCTGATATACCGGCCTTCGGATACCGTATAGAATACCATGGACACGCGGTTGTGCTCTCGGGAGATACACGGTTCTGTGAAAATGTGATCAAGTTTGGAAAAGAGGCGGACCTGCTGATACACGAGGTGGTTATTGCGCCGGATACGCTGGCCAAAACAGACCCCAAATATGCAATATTGGCGCACCATACTACTCCGGAACAGGCCGCCATCGTATTTAACGCGACAAAGCCAAAGCTCGCCGTCTACTCACATATTTCAAAATTATACGGACACAACGAGCCGGAATTGATAAAACGAACCCGGGCAAACTACGCCGGGCAGATCCTTGTTGGCAAAGACCTGATGAGTTTTCAGATTGGCGATTCTGTGACCGTCAACCAACCTTTGTCCCCTTAAATAGTAAGACCGATCTGACAGACTGCTCTTTCAGATGCAGGAATCGCTTTCGCTCTTCGTCCTGCATAAAATCCCTAAAATCATCCTCCGTTCCAAATTCTACCAGGTGGATCTCGTAGGGACGGTCCATGGCGCTTTCTAGGTAAGCGTTTTCCCCGGGTCGCACCCGAAGCAGGAGCCGGCCGTTGTATTTTGAAATGATAGGGATCGCAACGGTTTCAAATTGCTCGAAAACAGCTTCCTGGCCTTCCAAAATATAGATCAGTTGTGTGATGAAGATCATTTTATTTTAATATATACGTCCGATAACCCCAACAACTAATTCCGGATCTTGTTCACGGAAAGTACCGTTAATCAAACTCGGGAGCCTGGTGGCTGGCCCGAAAATAGCATAGATGACGGCGACGGCATTTCAATGAGCAAATTTATCATAGCAATGAGGTTAGCCGGCTTTATCCTTCGCCGGATAACCCGAAAGATCTTCAAAACATCTCTGCCGAAGATTCCCGGCCTGAATCAATGGAAGGATGTCGGGATTCCTATGCGCGACGGTATCCGATTGTTGGCCAATATTTATCTGCCTGATGAGCCGGGGAATTATCCGGTGATCATGTCCATGACGCCCTATGGGAAAGATCAGCAACCGGAGCGGTACGAGATCTTCAAGATTTTCGGGATCGACGTGGGCACGATCGATACTTCCGACCTGGCCATATTTGAAGGCCCCGACCCGGCATTCTGGGTAAAAAGAGGATACGCAGTTATCCACGCGAATGCAAGGGGAATGTGGAATTCCGAAGGTATGGCCTACGTGTTCGACAAACAAAACGGACTCGATTATTACGATTTGATCGAATGGGCCGCCGGTCAGCCCTGGAGTAATGGAAAGGTCGGATTGAACGGCGTGTCCTACCTGGCCTGGTCCCAATGGATGGCGGCTTCTTTGCAACCGCCTCACCTGACGGCCATCTGTCCCTGGGAAGGGTTTACGGACATGTACCGGGATGCCGTTTACCATGGAGGGATCCGTGAGATAGGGTTAATTGGTCAGCTCACCAGCAAAAGGTTCTCCCATTATAATCGCAAATACGGTCTTATAGACGACCTCCTCAAAACCTCCGCCCGGCATCCGCTCGACGATGAATACTGGCAGAACAAATGTCCCGACCTCACAAAGATCACCGTTCCCGCCCTGGTATGCGCGAGTTGGTCGGACCAGGGATTGCACACGCGGGGTTCATTTGAAGGATATAAACAGATCGGATCGGAACATAAATGGTTGTACACGCACGGCAGACGGAAATGGGAGACGTACTACGGGAACGACGCATTGGAATGGCAGGAGACTTTTTTTAATTGCTTCCTGAAAGGAGAGAACAACGACATGCATTCCCGCCCGACCGTGAGATTGGAGGTTCGCACGGCCTACTATACATCCCTTATTCGATATACCGATCAATGGCCGCTTAGCCAGATAGTCCACCAAAAGCTATTTCTTCACGCGCCGGGCGGAGATTTATTGGATACGTTTCCACAGCAGGAAGGTTATGTCCGGTACGCGGCAATGGGCAAAAAGGGAGCGAACAGGGCCGCCTTCACCCATGTATTCAAAGAGGACACCGAACTCACGGGAGGAATGAACTTGCACCTGTGGGTTTCCGCAGAGGACAGCAATGACATGGACCTGTTTGTTGTCGTAAAAAAGTTGGACAGCCAGGGCAAAGAAGTCTATTTCTCCGGTTACAATGGCGGTTCCCGGGATGTCGTGGCCAAAGGGTGGTTGCGGGTCTCCCACCGGGAATTGGACCCGTCAAGGTCAACCGTCGAAATGCCCTACCACCGACACAAACACTTGTTAAAAATAACCCCCAATGAGATTGTTCCGGTTCAGGTTGAGATATGGCCCTCATCTACCTTCTTTGAAAAGGGCTCCGCGCTCCAATTGATCGTGATGGGCCAGGAACCCATTGAGTATAATACCCTTAAACATGAGAACCGGATGAATAGAGGCTTTCACCGGGTCTATTCGGGAGGGCGTTTCGCCTCGTACCTGCTCATCCCCAGGCATCCGACCGACGAATCAGCGATCCGCGCGCTGGCAGATCGATTCGTAGCCGCCTTCAATGCCGGCGACATTGACGGCATGATGAAAAATTATGTCCCGGGCAAAGAGCTCTTCGTTTTCGACGTCGTGCCGCGGGATCAGCATGCCGGCGCCGACACGTACAGGCGGGACTGGGAGGAATTCTTCGCGGTCTTCAAAGGCACCCCGAAGATCAGCATCTCGGAGCTTGCCATCACCGTGGAGGGCAATCTCGGATTCAGTCACAGCATCCAGCGCGTCACCGGCATCGATAAACAAGGACACCCCGTGGATAGGCTAGTGCGCGTCACCGATGGCTATCGCAAAATTGCCGGTACCTGGCTGATCGCCCTCGAACATATCTCGGTACCGGTCGATTTGAAGACCGGCCGGATAGCTACACACTAGGCCCCCACCCCTGACCGCCCCCCCCAAAAAAAATCTCAAAAAAAATCAAAAAAATTTTGCGTAGCCAAATAACTACACATATATTTGTAGCCAAATAGCTACACAATGAACCTGAGACGCGACGTATTTCAAGCCATCGCCGACCCGACAAGAAGGGCCATCCTCCTGCTGGTTGCCACGCAAGCCATGACGGCCGGCGCCATAGCTTCCAACTTTGACACGGCCCGGCCCACTGTTTCCAAACACCTGCAAATACTCACCGAATGCGAATTATTGGGACAAACGCAAACCGGCAGGGAGATCCACTATCATATCAATGCAAAAAAAATGAAAGAAGTAGCCGACTTTATCGAACCATTCCGCAAAATGTGGGATGACCGGTTTAACAAATTAGAGGCCATCATGAAAAATTACAAACCAAAAAAATAGTCTGCCATGGAACAGAGAACGAAGATCAACGCCGAAGACGGCAAGCAGGACCTGGTCATTACCCGGGAATTCGATCTGCCGCTGGAACTGCTTTTTAAAGCGTATGAGGACCCGGAGATTGTCGGGCAGGTGATGGAAATGAACGTGCTGAAATACGAAAGTAAGAAGCATGGCAGTTACCAATTCGAAAAGACCGATGACAAAGGGAACCCGGTATTTCGGGCCAACGGGGTGATCCACGAATTCACCGCAAATCGGAAGATCATCAAGACCTTTGAAATGGAGAATACCCCCTTTGGCGTCCAGTTGGAGGTTTACGACTTTGAGAAACTCGGCGCCGACCGCAGTAAGCTCACCATGCATGTAATCTATGAGTCGGCTGCGCTAAGAGATCAGGTGCTGAAGTTACCCTTTGCCCAGGGGATAAATATGGCGCATAACCGGATACAAAACATTCTAAACAAACTAAAATAGAACGTCATGTCAAAGACAAACAAGATCATCTACTGGATCTCTACGATCTGGCTTTCATTAGGCATGTTCTCCACCGGACTGGCCCAGTTAGCTAAAGGCAAAGCGGGGCCGGCAGGACTGGACAGTGTCACCCACATGGGATATCCCGTCTATTTTCTAACCCTCCTGGGGATTTGGAAGATCCTCGGCGTGATCGCCCTGCTTATACCCAAATTCCCATTGCTTAAGGAATGGGCCTATGCAGGTTTCTTCTTTGTCGGATCAGGAGCGCTATTTTCGCATATTGCCTCCGGGGATCCGCTCGGCGCCCAATTCCCCGCTCTGTTGATCGTCATGCTGACCGTTGTATCCTGGTATTTCCGGCCCGCCGGGAAAAGGATTATTTTAGCTAACCAAAGGAATGAATACCATGAAAAGGGATTTGTCGCCCACGCAGCGGGCCGAACTGCTTAGTTCGCTGAAAGCCCGTTTTGAAAAGAACATGAACCGGCATAAAGGTCTCGAATGGACTAAGATCCAGGCCAGGCTGGAGTCCAAAGCGAAACAGCTATGGACGCTTAGTGAAATGGAAAGGACCGGCGGCGAACCCGACGTGGTAGGCCTTGATAAGCAGACTGGTGAATATATCTTTTACGACTGTTCGCCGGAAAGCCCTGCCGGGCGTAGAAGCCTTTGCTACGATCGCACTGCCCTCGACGGCAGAAAAGAGAATAAGCCCAAGGATAGCGCCATGGATTTGGCCGCGGCAATAGGCATTGAGCTGTTGACGGAAAAACAATACCGGGCGTTACAGGAACTTGGTAATTTTGATGCGAAGACATCCAGCTGGGTCGCAACGCCTGCTGACATTCGAAAACGCGGCGGCGCGCTCTTTTGCGATCGTCGCTATGATACGGTTTTCCTGTATCACAACGGCGCGGACTCCTATTATGCCGCCAGGGGCTTCCGCGGCTCGCTGAGGGTCTGAACCCAAAAAATAACGGCCATGAATCCTAAAGTCGATTTCTATTTTAACAAGGCCAATAAATGGCAGGCAGAGATCAGGAAATTGCGCACGATCGTCCTTGACTGTGGGCTGGTGGAAGAATTGAAATGGGGAGCGCCTTGCTACACGTTTCAAAAAAAGAATATCGTCCTGATACACGTGTTCAAGGACTATTGTGCGCTCCTCTTTTTTAAAGGCGCCTTGCTGAATGATTCGCGCGGCATCCTGGTCCAGCAAACCGAAAATGTACAGGCGGCACGCCAGATCCGTTTCACAAATAGTCGGGAAATAGGTAAGCTGGAGCCTGCTTTGAAGTCCACTATTTATGAAGCCATCGAAGTCGAAAAGGCCGGTCTCCGGGTAGACCTCAAAAAAACGGCAGACTACAGCATCCCCGACGAGTTTCAAACTCAGCTAAAAAAGACCCCCGCCCTCAGGAAAGCCTTTAACGCATTGACGCCGGGACGCCAAAGGGCATACCTTCTTTATTTCTCCACCCCCAAACAATCCAGGACCCGTGAGGCCCGTGTGGAAAAATCGATGCCCCAGATTCTCGGGGGCAAAGGATTAAACGATTGACCCTCAGTTTAGCTTCGCAGTAAAGAAATCGATCGTTCGTTTCCAGGCCAACTCCGCCGCGGCCTTGTCATAACGGGGAGTCGTATCGTTATGGAACCCGTGGTTTACCCCGGGGTAAACATACGCCGTGTATTCCTTCTTATTGTCTTTCAACGCCTGTTCATACGCCGGCCACCCCTCATTCACCCTCGTGTC
>JAUZNZ010000046.1 GCA_030706735.1 Bacteroidota bacterium
GCATCATGCCGCCGGCCACCGGACCGGCTTCATGGATTTCGACAGTATGGCCCATTCGCCGCAGATGATAGGCCGCGGACAGTCCGCCCGGGCCCGCTCCGACGACCAACACGCGCTTGCCCGTATCGGCTTCGGCGATCTGTGGCGTCCACCCCTTTTCGAGGGCCTGGTCCCCAAGCCACCGCTCCAGGGCATGAATATTTACGGCGCTATCGGTGGCTGCACGGTTACAGCCGTCTTCGCATGGATGGTAACAGATGCGGCCAAGAACGGCCGGCAGGGGATTTTCCTGCATGATGACCTGCCAGGCCTCCTCCACGTTGCCCTCCCGGGCAAGCGATAACCAGGCCTGGATATTTTGCCCGGCCGGACAGGCATGATTGCAGGGAGGAAGTTGATTTCTATAAACCGGTCGCCGGCTCCGGGACGCACCCGTCCCATGCGCATGACCTAAGAGGTCCGGCAAAGAAGTGATGTCGGCAGACGACCGGGTGGCATGGGCGCCGGTGGTATGGGCGCCGGTAGTATTGGCAATTGATCGGTCCATTGTCCGAAGTTACTCGCAGGACGGAACGCCACGCTTGACGTCGCTCAGCAGGTTTGCTGACAATGATCATGGACCAATTCTTGATCCACGGATAGCTTTGCATCCATGACTTCATATAAGGCAGGGTATCGGGCGGGCTTTGCCGCCTTCGGCGCGACAATGGCCTATGTCATTGTCCAACTGCTCCAGTTGGTGAGAGTTCTTCGTTTTCCATGGGATGAGATCCTGATCTTCGGCGCCTCCCTTTGCATAGTGATTCCCTTTGTTCTGGAAATGCTGGCCCTGCATTACACGACGTCAGGCGAAAAACGTTTCTGGAGTCACGCCGCGCTGCTCTTTTCCGTCATCTACGCGGTATTCGTTATAGCAAATTATGTTACCCAACTGGCGCTCGTCATTCCGGCGAAACGTCATGGCGGTTATTCTACTATTCGCATTCTTGACCAAACGCCGCACTCCCTGCTTTGGAACTTCGATGCATTGGGATATATCTGCATGGGTTTGGCCATGGCATTAGCCATTCCGGTGTTTGAAAGGGGCGGCTTTCAGAAATGGGTGCGCCTGTCTTTTTTGGCTAATGCAGCGGTTACGCCGTTGATCGCGGTCGTTTACTTTTATCCGGTCTACTCGGAAAAACTGCTTATACTGGGTTCTCCCTGGGCAATAACCGCGCCGCTGGCGATGTTGCTGCTCGCTATTTTATTGAAGAAAAAATACGTTCAACGATGAGCTATAAATATTTTTTATTCTGGCTTCCCATGATCGTCCTCGCTGTAGCGAACGGCTCGCTGAGGCAATTCGTCTTCCTGAAGCATGTACATGAATTGACGGCCTACCAATTATCAACGGTC
Organism: Bacteroidota bacterium; assembly: GCA_030706735.1. GTDB lineage: Bacteria > Bacteroidota > Bacteroidia > Chitinophagales > Chitinophagaceae > Puia. The sequence continues at coordinate 1,399 of JAUZNZ010000046.1, forward strand.
ACGTTAACCGTGTTATGCGCCATCTATGTGGGCATCATCTTCCCATACCTGGGCATCCAAAGCAGCAAACAGGCCCTCAGCATCGGCCTGATTTGGGTTGCGCTGACCGTGCTCTTTGAATTTTCGTTGGGCAGGCTCACGAATAAGCCATGGGCGGTTCTCCTGCAGGACTACAATATCACGACCGGACACATCTGGTCGCTCTTCCTCCTCAGCTTATTCTTTCTGCCGTATATCTTCTATAGCGTAAGAAAATAAGAATTGGGCGATCTTTGCCATAAAACCACGCGATGGCAAGGATATTCATCACCGGCTCGGCAGACGGATTGGGACAGCTCGCGGCAAAGGACCTGATCGCGCAGGGTCACCAGGTCGTACTGCATGCGCGCAACCGGGAGCGGGGTAAACAAGCACTGGCGAAGGCCCCCGGCGCGGAAGACGTATTGATCGCTGACCTTTCCAGCATGGCGGAGACCAAAGACCTGGCTGCAAAAGCCAACGCTTCCGGCGTCTTCGACGCGGTGATCCATAATGCCGGCGTCTACCGGATACCGCAGAACAGCGTCGGCGCAGAAGGTCTGCCGGTCTTACTCGCCGTCAATACCCTTGCGCCGTATATATTGACCTGTCTGATGCACCGGCCGAAACGGCTTATTTATATGAGTTCGGGCATGCACCTGCAAGGCAAGCCGAACCTGGACAACCTGACCGCCGCTGCCCTCGGCAAGCTCACCTATTCCGATACCAAATTGCATGACGTCATCCTGACCATGGCGATCGCCCGTAAATGGACAACTGTATATGCCAATGTGGTCAACCCGGGCTGGGTGCCCACCAAAATGGGCGGTGCGGGCGCACCCGACAGCCTGGAAGCCGGGTATCAAACGCAGGCCTGGCTGGCCGTCAGCAACGACCCTTCCGCCACCGTAACCGGCCGCTATTTCCACCATAAACGGCAAACGCGTTATTCCCCGGTTGCAGATGACCCGACCGTACAGGAGAAGTTCCTCGCCGCCTGTGAACAGATCACGGGCGTAAAGACTGGATGACCCGGAAGCTCCTACAGCAGCGGCCGCGGATCGAAAAGTACCTTGAACTCGGCGATCTTCCCATTTTCCAGATGGTACCAGCCGCAGGCGGTTATCTTTTTGCCGCCCATTTGGATCGCATACCACAGACAGGCGTCGGTCTCATCGGCAACGGTCTTTTCGATCTCATATTTTAACTTCATCTTCTCCATATCGGCGAAATAGGCATCGGCGCCATGCCGCGTGCCCAGCACGCCGATGAAGGTCAGGTCGGGATGAACAAAGCTTCGGGCCATCTTGAAATCTTCTGCATTCAAGGCCTTGATAAACGAAAGGACGGTGTCCCCCGCAAGAGGTTGTGCCATAGTAATCGGTGTTGTTTGCTACAAAATTACGGCCGGGCAGGGGCACATGTTGTGACGATCGTCACAAAACAGGAGCAGGATCAGGATCGCCGGCCACGGATGCGGCTGACCGTTTCCCTGGCCACGCCCAGAAAGGAGGCCAGTTGCGTCTGGGGGACGCGTTGAAGGATCTCGGGATAATGCTCTTGCAGCCAGTCATACCGCCCCTCCGGGTTCAGGCGCTGAAAGATCGCGCCGAACTTCTCCTGCTTGCCGGCGATCAACTGCAGGCATTTCCGCCCCAGGGTTTCGATGTCGGCGTTCTCCCTTGCGGCCTCCCGTAACCCGACCTTGTTGAAACGGATAGCGGTCACCGGCTCGCAGGCCTGGATCGAAAATAAAGAAGGCCGGCCGTCGCCAAAGCTGCTGATATTCGTGGCAATCTCGCCCTCGAAGAAGAAGGAAGTATTCACCTCCTGGCCATCCTCATTATAAAAGGCGCGGCAATAGCCGCGCACAATAAAGAACAACGCATTACAAACCTTCCCCGCCTTCAACAAATCATCGCCTTTTGCAAACTCTACCTCGGCCAGCGCCGGCTGCAAGGCCTGCCAGCTCTTTTCGGGGAAGGCCATTAGCGAGTGGATATAAGCCAGTAATTCTTCCATATTTCTCAACCAAGGTAAGGAAAATTAGAACTTGATTGCGGCGCACGGCCGTTAGTTCCCCCTTCGTCATCGAAGTTTGCAGGACTGACAGAAAAAGCCTTATTTTATGGCACATTTAGTCACTCCCGACCTGGTCATATGAAAAAAAAGTTCCTCTTAAGCCTACTCGCCCTTTATTTCTTCCTATCGGCCCAATCCCAATGCTCCCTGCCTTCCGCAAACGGCGACAGCCTGATGCCGGTGACCAACCGATACAACACCTCGTATTCCAGGGATGCTCATATTGTGTATAATACCGGTTCGGAGATTATTAATATAGCCGCGGATAAGGGTAAATATTATCTGCTGGGCAGCTTTCGGTACATGTCCCCCAACCAGGGCCCCGGACTGGTGATCGATACATCCAACAATACCGTCCGAACCACGCCGCATTGGCGGATAAACGGAACGGTATTGACCGCATTGCCCAATGGAAAGGGTGGTTTTTATATCGGAGGGGATTTCACCCGGATCGGCGACAGCATTCGCACCTATATGGCGGAAATTGACAATAATGGTCAGCCGACATCCTGGAACCCGAAGGCGAACGGGATCGTGCGAACCATGCAGAACCGCAACGATACCCTGTTTATCGGAGGCGATTTTTCGACTTTCCTGGGCCAGACCCATATTGCATTCGAAGTATTCTCCATTAAGGGAGATTCCTCGTTGCCGACAGCCGTCACGGCGGCTTCGTCGATCAGTTCCTTCCTTTTGAAGGGAGATACGATCATCTATGCCGGACAGGTAGCCGGCGCCATCCGGAAATATGATATGCGACGCAATTTCCCCATCGGACCCGCCATAGCCTTTACGGAATATGGCAATGCGAGCCTGCTGCAGTTCAATGGAGACTCGAGCGTCATCATTTACGCCTCCGATTATAATGGCCAGACCCTGCTGGCTTTTTCAGCCACCACGGGTGCCTTTCGTTATGCCATCGGCCCTTCGATGAATGCGACCGACGGGTATAGCTCCGGGACTGTTCTTTCCTTGAAGGTCTGCGGTAATAAGGCGTACGCCGCCGGATACTTTGAGGCGGTAGAACAGGGATCGACCGGATATGCGCGAAGAGGCTTTTGTTCATTTGATGCCAGCACCGGCGCCATATCGGGCGATAACCTCAATCTCGGAGAGTATCCAACCTTTCTCGATATCCATGACGGAAGGATCTTCCTCAGCGGGAATTTTACCTTCATAAACGGCGTGAACCGCCTGAACTTCGCCGTGGTCGATACGGGCAGCCTGAATGTCGAACCCTGGCAATTGTCGCCCTCGGATGAAATGACGTCCATCGCATTTTCAAATGGCACGGCATTCATTGGAGGTCATTTCAACGGCATCCAGGCCCTTCCGCGAAACGGATTTGCCGCGATTGATTCGGCCACGCGGGCCGTCCTGCCCTGGAATCCCGCGAACCCCGGGTTTACCGAAGGCAAGCGAATGATGATACAGGGAGATACTCTCTTTATTCTCGGGATCACCGCAAGGCCAAGCCAATGCGCGGTCGACGATTTCAATGCCTCTTTTCAGATGTACCGGCTGTCGGATGGTCTGCAATTGCCCGTACCGGACATGCATTATTCAAGAATGGTTGATTTTATCATAGACAGCGGTTACCTGTATGCCTCCGTAGACAATGAACTGCGACGCTATTCTATCCCTTCTCTGACCAGGGATCCGTCCTGGGGGTATAGTTTTGCGGCCTACGGGCCGGACCACAGTCCGATCTATTTGGTCACGCAGGGGGATAAGATCTATTCTATCGGGGACAATCGCTTCGATCAGCAATGCACGACGCTTCCGCAAAGGAAGGGCTGGCTCGTCGTCTATGACAAGGCGTCCGGCGCGCCACTGAATTTCTACTCCTATCAGGGAAATAATAGCTATTACGATCAGATTACTTTTGATCATGCCTTGCTTAGCAATAACAGACTGTATATCCAGGGGTATTTTAATTCATTGAATGGCAAACCGCGCCGGAATTTTGCCTGCATCGACGTCACCACAGGCCAGCTTACGGATTGGCAAACCACTTTTTCACAGACGGCGACCGGCGGCTCTTTCCTACCGACCTCCGATCTGAAATTGTTTAATGGCAAGATATGGTTTGGCAGCCCGCAATTTCCGGATATTACCAGAGGGCGGTTTCCGGGTTTCGGCGCCATTGACACCGCGACGGGGGCCCTGATGCCGGCCTTGTTCGACCTGGGTTATGTGACCGCCGGCTATACGGAATTTGGCAAGACGGGCAGCGTGGAGGACTTCATCTTCACCGATAAGAGCCTGCTGACTGTCGGCGGATTCGATTATGTCAACGGGCAACCGTTTAGCAATTTGGCGGTGCTGCCCCTGCAATCCTCGCCCAATCCGGCACTCACTCCCGATTCGATCTGCGGGCCGGATACGATCTATACGAATAACCGCTTCAATCAATATACGGTGATTCCCGCCAATACCGGGGCTTTTACCTATAGTTGGACCTATAGTGGCAAAGGCGTAACCCTATCCAGTACGAGTCGCGTCGATTCTGTTCTGCTGAGCGCGGACACGACGGCCACCGGCGGCAATCTGGTTGTTAAGGCGGTCGGTTATTGCGAAGAGGGGCAGGTTGCACAAAAAACGATCATCGTAGCCGCTCCCCCTCCTCCCTTGCCGGTTCCGGTGGCTACAGGCATCGCCGACCGCTGTGTTAATGACGATAATGGGGTCGGGAAATTGATGAACCCGCCGGAAAACCCCCTGATCTCTGTTTCCGTGACGCAGGATGGCCTGCCGCTTAATTACAATCAATCGGACAGTAGCTTCCAGTATTTCAATAAACAGCAGATCAATTACGGTCGTCATGCGATCACCGTCAAATATAAATATACGTATGCCACCAGGGATTCGACAGACAGCATTTACCAATGCACGGTAAGTCCATTGCCCCAGGTCAACATTATTGGCAATACGGTAATGAATGCCGGACAGTCGACCAGTCTCTCTGCTTTGCCAAGCATTGGGAACCATCGCAGCTTTCAATGGCAGGATAGCACGGCGTCACATGGCTGGCAGGATATTGCAGGGGCTACGCCGCAGGTATTCAATTATACACCGAATGCGACCGGGGACAAGATACGATGCCTGTTGACGGCTGACACCGTTTGCCTGTCGCCGGTAACGATACCCAGCAATGCGCTGACCTTTACCGTGCATATTGTAACGGCCGTCAACACGGTAACCCCCGCGCCGGCTGGTATTCATGTCTATCCCAATCCTGCCTTTACCAGCATTCGGATTGACAGTTTACAATTCTCGGATAAATGGCAATCGGCGGAGATCGTCAGCGCCAATGGGCAACGAACGCTCGCCGTATATTCCATCCTGGCGCGAACCTCGATCGACATTCCCATCAGCCGGTTGAGCAGCGGGTATTATTTGCTGATCCTGCGAAGGCAGAATGGAACGGCGGTATACAGATCCTTCGTAAAGCTATAACCTAATGCAGCGTCGCCGATCCGCTGTTATTGCTCATATTGGACTCCGGCCGGCTGCCCTTGACATGGACGGTGACGGCGTTTCGAAGGCTTCCTCCCGTCGGCGGGGTGCTATAGGTGAATTGGGTGGTTACCGTCTGGCCGGGCGTCAAATGACCGAGAGGAAGGTGAATGGCGCCGTCGCATTGCATATGATAGTCCGCGCAGGGGCCGGTACTGGCATTGGGTGGCGCCTGCTGGATTTTCACTCCGACGGGCAGCGTAACATCGACCATGACCTCGTCGTCTGCGGCCGAGTCGGCACGAACGACCACGGTACACTGCGTAAGCGGATTGGCCGCTGCCGAGTTGGGGTTGCCCTGCACCGTGCCGCGGGCGGTATTCAGCGTGATAGGTTTTGCTGCTTGGGGATAGACCACGGAGACCGAAACGATCTTGAGATCTGGCTTGCGCTCTTCAGGCCCTTCGTCACCCGGCCCGCTATACGCTTTCTTTTGGGCCATGCAAAGGCCGAAGGTCAGGAGTCCTGGGATGAGAAAAGAGAGAAATTTAAGTTGCTGCTTCATAACGGAGATTTTTTGGAATGGCTAATTCGAACTGTCGGGGTAAAAATAGGTCCACTGGGAGAGCCTTGCCATCACCTGAAACAGCGATTTCCGCCGCCTGGCGTAAATTCACCCGAAATGGGTATCCCCAAAAAAAATTTGCGAAACCAAACAGTTGCGCATATATTTGCAACCGAATGGCTGCGCAATAAAAGCGCCGGCGGCACAACTTTAAATGGAGTAGAAATGGTTGAAGTATTTAAGACAAATGTGCACAGGCGGGAACAAAGCAAAATGCTGCTTTCTGTTTTGTCCAAAGCGTTCCCATCGGTCAAGATCAATTTTGATCTTTCGGATTGTGATAAGGTGCTCAGGGTCGAGGGTGCCGACTTGGAGGCAACGGGGATCATGATACTCATCAAGGAGTATGGTTTCGACTGCGAAATATTAGACTAACACCCACCTAAACCCCTCATTCCGATCGCAAACTCTTTGTGGGGTTCATGATGGCCGCCTTTAATGACTGATAACCCACCGTCAGCAGCGTGATGGCGATGATCCCGGCTCCCGCCAACGCAAAGATCCAATAGGATAGGGGAGCATGATAGGTATAGCCTTCCAACCATTTCTTCATGAAATAGTACGCGACCGGCACCGCTATCAGGATGGAGATGCCGGTGAGCTTCAGGAATTCCTTTGACAGCAGCCCCCAGAGGTTGACGACGCTTGCGCCGAGCACCTTGCGTACGCCGATCTCTTTGGTCCGCCGTTCGGCTACGAAGGCGGCAAGTCCGAAAAGACCGAGACAGGAGATAAAGATCGCCAGCCCGGTGAAGACCGCCGCAAGGTTGCCGATCCGCTGCTCCGCTTCGAATTTGACTTCATAAGCCTCGTCGACGAACTTATAGACAAATGGGCTCGACGGATTATATTTTTTAAAGATCGGCTCCATGGCGGCGAGGGTCTTATGCGGGTTGTTGCCCGGATTGATCCTCACGATCATGTTGCTGCTGTAGCCGCCGCCGAGGAAAATGGCGTTTTGTGTCGTGTCATACGGGTTATTATTGACCATGTCAGCGCAGACGCCCACCACAGTATAGGGTTTCCCGAACAGCTTCACGACCTGGCCGATCGGGTCTTTAAAGCCGATGGACCGGACGGCCCTTTCATTGAGGATCGCCGCATTGCTGTCCGTAACGAAATCGCGGGATAGGTCGCGGCCACGCGTGATCGTCCAGCCGATGGTCCTCCCATAGTCAGGAGTGATGTTGACATTAAGGAAGCCGATGACATTCTGATCGGGGCGTTTGCCTGACCAGTCGAGACCGTTCCCATTTTGAAAGTCGGTGGGCAGCATGTCCGACGCGGCGACGTTGGCGGCGAGGCCTTGTTGGATCAGTTCGGTGCGCAGGGCCTCATAATGCGCAAAGGCATCAGGGGTGTTCATGCCCACCGTAAAGAGGCCCTCGCGGTTGTAGCCGATAGGGCGATCCTTGGTGAACAGGATTTGATGGAAAACGATCATCGTTCCGATGATCAGGACGAGCGAGACGGTGAATTGGAGGACAACGAGGACCTGCCTGGGCAGGGAAGCCGATCTGCCTGCCTGGATCTTTCCCTTGAGTACCTTCACGGGCTTGAACGCCGAGAGATAGAACGCCGGATACGAGCCCGCCAGAAGCCCGGTGAACGAGGTGAATCCGACCATCGCCAGGATGAAAACCGGGTTGGTCCATGGAATCGACATTTGCTTGGCGGCCAGGTCATTGAAGAAGGGTAAGGAAACTTGTGCAAGAACCAGCGCGAAGAACAGGGCAATCACAGCAAGCAAAACGGATTCGCTTAGAAATTGCCCGATAAGTTGCCTCCGGAGCGAGCCGATGGTCTTTCGTATGCCGACCTCTTTGGCGCGTTTTTCACTCCGCGCCGTGCTCAGGTTCATGAAATTGATACAGGCGAGCAGCAGGACAAAGGCGCCGATGATCCCGAAGAGCCAGACCATCGTGATGCGGCCGCCGGCAGGTTTATTCATCTCGAATTGGTTATAGAGATGGGCTTTGTCCAGTGGATAGATCAGTACCTCCTCATGATAGTTTTTTTCCTGGGGCGTAGGCAAGTCTTTTACTCTGGCGGTCGCCTGTTCGGCGCTGACGCCTGGAGCCAGTTCCACGAACAGATGGCCGTTGTGGTCCTGCCAGCTGGTATTGTCACGACGATAACCATTGGCGGCATTGGCCCAGGGCAGGACTGCCTGAAGTCCACTGAACGTAGTATTCTTCGGCAGATCGGCATAGGTCCCGCCGACGCGGTATTGGAGGGTGTTGTCCACTTTTACGGTTTTGCCCACCGGGTCGCCGTTCCCGAATAGGGCCTTGGCCAGGGACTGCGCGATAAGGATCGTGGACGGTTCCCTGGTGGCGTCGGCCTGGCCGTAGATCATCCGGAAACCGAACATCCCGGGGAGGTCGGCCTGTGCCGTGAGCGCCCTGCCGGTGACGGTCTTGTCGCCATAATTGAAGAGACGGCTGTTGCCGCTGCCGAATTCCGTCATCGCAACCCGGGAAAAGAGGTCCTTGTATTTCGTGCTGAGGGTATTGCCAAGCGGCATCATGATCGTCTGGCCGGTGAAGAATTCTTTCTTCTTGGTGGCATTATTCAGGCGCATGTTCAACCAGCCGGCAGCAAGACGGCTGTGGTTGGGGGCATAGTGGTCGAAACTTGCTTCATCTGAGATCCACAGCCCGATCACCAGGGCGATGGCCATGCCAATGGACAGGCCGGCAATATTGATGGCAGTATAACCGCGATTCCTGCCGAGGTGGCGCCAGGCTATCTTTAAGTAGTTTTGGAACATGAGTGTAGTTTAAGAATACCCCTCACCGATGCCAAAAATATGCCCAATTGATTATCTGCTAATATCCAATGCGTTACGTGTTTACCTCATCGGCGCCTGTCCGTTTCCGCACGGTTCGTGTTCATTTTTGATGGTGCAGGTCGCAGCACTTAGCCAATTGGTAAATTCCTTCTAATTGGTAAGTGTAAGCAATTTGGTACTTGCAGAAGTGGATGTAAAGAAATAGACCTTTGTTCCCGACAGCGGAAGATAGTTAATCGCTTCTGTTCCCCTGCCGATAGTTATATGTACGAGAGAATTGACATGCAGCAATTGCAAGTCGCTGGAGGATATGGTGTACGTCCCGAGGTTATCCGCGACAACATAGGTAAGTGCAGTGTCTGTGGACGGCAAGGTGCTGTCACTCAAAGCCCTGCTCAATATGGGTTCGTACCATACCTTGATAAGGACATCACCTGACGCATTGCTGGCATCGGTGACCCACTTGAGAGTCAAGCTGCTTAATCTGCTGAACTGCCCGCTGGGAAAGTCCGAAGTATGAGTAAGTATCAGTTTGGGACAGTATATGCTTTGCGTTACCGTATCAGCGGCAGAAGTTCCGGTTGCCTTGATCTTAAGAATTGCACCGGGCATTCTCCCTGCCTCTGCATATAGCAGAGCAAGACCAACTCCTGAAGAATCGTAATCTAATTGGTAAGTATGGCCAGAGCTTGGCGTCAGGGTTTGGGTTATTGTACCGCTTTTCCATGGAGAGGTTATAGCGATGTTGCCCATGGTCATGGGGGCATGAGTTGTACTGTCCCTATAAATGCCGGTTAGGGTGTAAAAGGTGTTGCTGTCATTTGGGTCGGCGTGTTGATCGCATACAAGTTCAATGGAATTCCAGGAGATCGGCGTGTCTGTCGTCAAGAGGGACGCGAAAGCCTTGCTGTGCGGAACCAGCGAATCTATTTCTCTGTAGCAGGAGGAAATACTGATCGCAATGATGCAAATGAAAATAATGTATCGCATACTGGTAATTGTGGATTAGTTAATTTGGCACGATGCAACCACATGATCCAGGCACATTTCCCTTTTGCCAAAAAGCAGCATAGTAGAAATCAAGGGTACTCGCGAATTGTCTGGTGACACCCCCTATAGCATCAAATTGAGGTATGGCAGCCTGAGTTCCCCCGCCTGAGGGAAACTGATTGCAAACATCATTGTTATATTGGGTAAGCGCACACAATGAACATTGATTTCCTTGCCCGACCACCTCAAATTGGAATTCAGTTCCATCATTGGGCACTTGCACGCTGACTACGATCGGGTCAGTACCCGATGTAAATGAGGCATGATCTCCATCCCTTCTATCACTGGACGATTTATAATAGTAAACCTGGAGCTTTCCCTTGAACGTGATATGAGTAGTGCCTGAACTGGTCGTGTAACAATTTGGGAATATACCATGTAGATTGATCGTGACAGTACCGAACGACTTGGGTTCCCAAAATCTTGCGCAGGAGTTATGTAGCAATACGATTAGCAACAAGGCCAGGGACTTCTTGATCAGTGAAAGCATTGGATAAAGTTTACTGATCCCAAAGCTTGTTTATATTTGCGACTTGAAAAAATGAGTTTATTCGATATAGTGGTTGTTTACTAGATGTTTGATCAAAAATCACTTATTCCCGTTTTACGATCAGGTCGGCTTATCCGATCACGTTCCCTTATTTGTTCATATAGGCGTCCAGTTGTTTCCTGGAGGCCAATTCCTTCCAGGACTGAATAATGGCCGCACGCAATTTACCTTTTGGGATCTTATGGAGTCTTACCAGCACGAAGGGGTAGTTGGCATAATGTTCGGTAAAAAAGAATACCGAGGGATCCTTTTTCAGAAGGACGTCCCGGTCATCCGAATGGAGTACCAGCGTCTGTCCGTCTTCCTTAAGGCGCACCAAAAGTTTCTTATTCACTTTAAACGCCGGGGTTCCGTAACTGGTCGATTCCGGGGTTTGAGGGAACTCCGCCATGATATCGCGGACGGCAGGCCAATAATTCCCATTTTTTGCGATCATAGGGTAATTTACGACAGATCCCCTCAACCGCCGTTTATTCATTGCGTAACGATCTCACCGGGTTCATCAATGCCGACTTCACCGATTGGAACCCGACCGTCAGGGCCGTGATCACCAGCGCGGCAAAGCCTGCCATGACAAATACCAGCGGATTAATGGTTATCCGATAGTAGTATCCTGACAGCCACTGATGAAGGAAATAATAGGCCAGGGGTGCTGCGATCAAACAACTGATGGCTACCAGTAAGATAAAATCGCCAGACAACAAGATCAGCACCTGGTTCACCGAAGCCCCCAGTACTTTGCGGATGCCGATCTCCTTGGTGCGCTGTTCGGCCATATAGGCCGTCAGTCCAAATAGCCCGAGACAGGAAATACCGATCGCCAGCGCCGCGAAGATTCCGGCCAATCGCCCGATAAGCACTTCCGTATCGAATTTGGCGGCATAACTCTGATCGAGGAAGAAATAATCGTAGGAATAACCGGGGTTGTATTTTTCATAGATGGTTTTTACCTTGGCCAATGCGATGGAGGTGGGGACCGTTGGCGCCAGCCGCACGCTGAGCACCCAGGCCCAGGTCGGCTGGTAGATAAAGGCAGCAGGCTGCGCAGCAGCAAAGGGATTGTCGGTCAATGCATCCTTTACGACACCAATGATCCGCAGCCGGTGACTCGTATTGGAGAACGACATCTCCAGGTATTGATTCAGCGGTTGTTTCAATCGCATCCGCCGGGCAGCCGTTTCGTTGATGATAACACAGGTTGAATCGGCTCCGTCGCTGCCCTTAAAATTATTCCCTCCTGCAAAACCGATACCCAGGGTCCTGAAATAGTTGGAGTCGGCAACAGCATTCACGGCAATGGACAAAGGTTCATTTGGCAGCTTACCCGGCCAGTTATCGACCGTATTTCGGGCATCTACGATCGTCTGAGCGAGGGCGGATTTGGTCACGCCGCTCACCACTCCGGATGCCAGCATCTCCTGCGTGAAGGCTGCATAGGAATCCGTGTGGACCCTGGATACCACAACCCGGTTCGGGTCATATCCCCTGGGTCGGTTCCTGGCATATTGTATTTGCTGGTAAATGATCATCGTACCGATGATAAGGGCGATACTGCACGTAAATTGCAGCACGACCAGCAGCTTCCTCGGCAGCGAGGCCGCCGGCCCGATGCGCATTGCCCGCTTTAGGACTTTTACCGGCTGAAAAGCCGAAAGGTAAAAGGCCGGCCGGCTCCCAGCCAGCAGCCCGGTCAGCAGCACAAACGACAGCATGGCCAGCCAGAACCACCCGCTCTCCAAAGGCAACCGGACGGCATCGCCGGTCAGCGCATTAAATCCGGGCAGTGCCACCGCCACAAGGGCAAGCGAAAGCAAAAAAGCCAGCGTCGTCAGGAGCAGCGACTCCATCAGAAACTGTAGGATAAGCTGTCCGCGCAGCGATCCCATCACCTTTCTCACCCCCACTTCTCTTGCCCGCCGCACACTGCGTGCCGTCGACAGGTTCATAAAATTGATGCAGGCGATCAGCAACACGAGGATTCCAATGATGCTGAACATTCGCACATAATCGATCAATCCGCCTTTTGGCTGGCCGTCTTTGAAGTCCGAATAAAGATGCCAGTCCTTCAACGGAAAGAACATGGGCTGGCGGTGAAAGGTCGCATAGGACTCCGGCGCATACTGCTTCACCAGCTGGCTGGCTTTGGCCTGCGCTCTGACGGCGTCGGCGCCCGGTTGCAACGAGACATACAGTTGGAAATAAGCATAATTCCAATTGGTCGTCGCCGCCTTTATCCATTCGTTCTGAGCGAATTCATCAAACGGCACGAGGAAGTCGAACCGGAAGCTGCTATTGCGCGGCAGATCCCGCACCACGGCCGTTACCTTACGCGGGCTATTATCGTTCCCGAGACTGATCGTCCGGTTCAGGGCATCCGTTGTTCCGAACAGGCTCTTTGCCATCGACTCCGTGATGACGACGGATGGCGTTCGCCCTTGTAACGCCGTGGCAGCGTCCCCTGCTACCAATGGAAAAGGGAATACCCGCAAAAAATCCTCGCCGGCAAAGATCGCATCGCCGTAGATATGCTTGTCTTGTACGACAAACATCGTCCGTCCGATATCGAAAGCCGGCGCCACATGGGCCACTTCCGGGATATCCTTCTTGAGTGCATCGCCAAGCGGAAGGCTGACCCCGGCCTGGTTCCTGATCACACCGTTGTCGCTGTAGTTGAATCTTACCTGAAAGGCTTGCTCGTAACCTGGGACAAACCGGTCATACGAAAGTTGATAGGTCACCCAGAGCCCGATCAGCAGGGCAACGGCCATCCCGGTGGCCAGCCCCAATAAATTCAGAACACTGTATATTCTGCCCCGGACCAGGTTGCGCCAGGCGGTTTTAAAGAAGATGATTAGCATGCTCCTCGGGCCACGAAAGAGATGCCGTTTTCCAAAAGAATTAAAAATCAGTCAGTTATATTCCTGCAATCGGCTTACACTGTCCGCTATCGATACAGCAGGTGTCCGCACCGGATAAGACGCCAATAATTTCCATTTTTAGTGATCATAGGGTAAATTAGGACATGAAATTAGTTTTGGCCTTAATACTCCTATTCCACCTCAACAAGGCCTTCTCCCAAGCATACAACGACTCCATCGCCATAACCAAAGCCAAAGCGGCCTATAAACTAAGTCCCCAAAAACCCGATTCGGCACTGAGTATCGCTGAAAGCCTCATTATTCAATCTCAAAAGAGTGATGACAAAAGATTGGCAGCATTTGCATATAAAGCCAGGGGCTGGGCCTTTGCGCGTAAAGGGTTTTTCGAAAAGTCCTTTCCCGACCTGTTTAAGGCGGCCTCCTTATTTCAGCAACTGCATGAGGAAGGGGAGGAGCTTAGGATGTACATAAATATCAGCCTCACCTATTCAAACAAGAGCGAGTTTGTAAGGAGCGCCATTTACCTGGTTCGGGCCGACTCCATGGCACAAAGAATAAACGATCAAAAGGCCATGGCGGAGGTGAAAAGATTAATGGGTATTCTCTATCGTCAACAGGAACAATACCAGCAAGCCATACCCTATTTCAAGGCAAGTATGGCAATGTACCTTTCACTAAAGGACACCATCAGCTTTTTTGGTGCGGCTGCCAGCCTTTCCATTGCTTATGTGAGCAGCAACCACCCGGACAGCAGCCTGCTGCTGCTTCGTAGCTGTATCCCGCTGATATATGCGATGCCCGGCAAAAATTACGAAAGGAGCGTCTTGAATGAACGGCTGGGAGACGCCTACTATGCCAGCTCCAGGTATTCGGAGGCGCTGGAGAGTTATAAAAAGGCATACGAGGTATTTGCCGGTGACAACAGCCAGTCGGACATGGCCTACGAAAAAATAAACATCGGCAAGACCCTGATAAAATTGCAGAAATATAAAGAGGCAGAAGCCGCCCTCTTGTCCAGCTATGAGCTCAACGACCGCCTTAAAATGGAAAATTATCTACCGGATGCGGCACAACAGCTTGCCATCCTCTATCAGGCTACAGGCGATTGGCAAAAAGCATGTAATTGGCTTAAGAAAGAATACGCGTTGACAGATAGTTTACAGCTTAAGTCGCAAAACGAAAAAACGGCCCAATTGCAGGCGCAATTTGAGGCGGTCAAAAAAGAGAATGAGATAAGCCTGTTGAAGAAGGACCAGGAGCTCAACTATGCCACCTTGCAAAGGCAGCGCGCCAACCAACGCTGGTATATCATGCTGTTCATTCTTATTTTTGTCGCCGGCGTGCTTGGAATAGGCAGGTACAGGGCTACTCAGAAGACAAAACGGCTATTGGAGATCGAAAAAATACGTAATACGATTGCCAGGGATCTGCATGACGATATCGGCTCTGCTTTATCGAGTATTAATATCATTAGCAAACTCGCCATTCAAGATGATTCGGGAGAGCCGAAAGCGAACAAGCATCTTCGGAAAATACATGAGAACTCAAGCTTTATCATGGAGAACATGCATGATATTGTTTGGGCCATAAACCCGATGAATGATGATCTCGAAAGGATATTTTATAAGATGAGGGAATTTGCGACAGACATCCTGGAGCCTTTAAACATCGGATACAATCTAACAGTTCGGGGGAATTTTGGAAGCAAAAAACTAACGCTCGATAAGCGAAAGGAGATCTACCTGATCTTTAAGGAAGCGATCAATAATGCGGCTAAGTATAGCGGCTGCTCAAAAATAGATACGATCATTGCCTCTACAGACGAAGGTATCGAAATTAGGATAGAGGATAATGGGGTTGGCTTCGACCGCGGGCAGATCAAGGCGGGAAATGGCTTGAGAAATATGGAGGAACGAGCAAAAAGGATACATTCCGCGATCGGAATAAGCAGCAATAAAGGCAAAGGAACCGTCATAACGCTCATTATCAAATCCCATGATTAGGGGATGGATATTACCTGTCATTTACTGAATTTTGCAAAACGAAAGGGCATGCTGACTGGCGTAATTATATATGAGGACAATGTTCAGTTGAGGGAAAGTATAGCTGAAATGATCACACAATCCGGCGATTATGTGTTATTGGGCAGTTTCCCGAATGTACTGAATGTGAAAAAGCAGGTAAATGAGCTGGATCCCGATATCATCCTCATGGACATCGATATGCCCGGCGGCATTAGCGGCATAGATGCAGTAATAAAGATCCGTTCCTTTAACCAGCGGGTATTGATCATCATGCTGACCGTTTTCGATGATAATGAGATTGTGCTGGATGCGATCTGCGCCGGCGCGTCAGGGTATCTTTTGAAAAAAGACCTCTCAACCCGCTTGCCGGAAGCGATGCTTGAGGTTTTATCGGGGGGTGCGCCCATGACGCCCAGTGTGGCGCGTATGGTTATCAATAGCATGCAAAACAAGCCGAAAGCGGGAAATAACAGGTACCAATTGACCCATCGGGAGACCGAAATGCTCCTAGCCTTGTCAAAAGGATTTGGCTACAAAACGATTGCATTAGAGAATCATATTTCCCTGGAGACCGTTCGCAGTCACATCAAGAATATCTACGAAAAAATGCAGGTTCACTCCCAATTGGAGGCCATTGCCAAAGGAAAGGATGACGGCATCATCAGGTAAACGCATCGTTTTCAAATACCCCATATACGGGGGATATTCCGGACTGTTTTCATAAACGAATTTTGTTGGCAAATCAAACAAAATTTTATTATGAAAACGATTTACTGGTCACTTCCTCTTTTCCTCCTGCTGGCAGGGTGCAGAAAAAATAGTACAATTTCCTCCAATGGCGGGGGGAATAACGGTGGCGGGAATAATGGCGGCGGAGGTGATTCATTGACTGTATCATCGTTTTCGCCGCATAACCCATATTCTACGGACGAGATAGCCATAACAGGGACCGGCTTTAACCCCGATAAAACAAAGGACAGCGTATATTTCAGTACGCAAGATGCCCTGAATTTCGGGACGGGTTATGCTACTATCACCCAGGCCACAGCGACGCAACTGAAATTTGTGATGCCCCCCGACTCGGTTACAGGCTTCATGAAGGTATTTGGCTACGATGACGGTGTCGTCGATATTAAAGTGATGGCCAACGGCAAAAGCAAATCCATCCCCCAGGCCCTTAAATTTAAAATGGCTTGTCAATTATCGAGGATTAGTATTCCGGCTAATGTCATTGTCTATCCCCGGCCTGCAGACACACTAACGGTAATTGGCCGCGGATGGAGTAAAACAGGCACTTCCTTGTCCATTAATGGGCAGCCAGCGAATTTATTCAATTTAGACAGTTCCATGGAATGCTGTGGAAATTATGCTACGTACTGGGTAGGCTATTCCTATCTGCCCAAAACATTTTTTGGCGAGATCAATAATGAGGACACCACAAAAATGATCCCTGCAGCGATTACCAACGCGGATGGGCGCACGGACCAAAAAATGATCCAATTTTACCTTTCGCCCATAATGAGGGTAGACAGCTTTGATTTGCCGGGGTTTACCTTTGTTCCGAGCGTGGGCTACAAGGTTTCGCTTAGTCAGCTGAATGGAAATGGAGGGGTATTGAACATTCGAATAATCGGGAAGAATTTGAAAAGCAATGCGGTAATAGCCATTAGCGGCACGGATGGATCCAGCAACCAAATGGGACTGGGTGTTTCAGGCTTTCCCGACAACGCTGCGGTGCAAATCGGGACCGGAGGATTAAAAGCAGGCTATACCTATACGGTGCTCCTCTATGCAAACAATTCCTCCCAGGGTAGAGCGAATTATGCCGGATTGCATTTTTATGTCGTAAATTAATGGGATACCCAGTCTAATCTCCATTCAGTGGTTTTTGTGTAACTTGGTCACGCATTCGCTTTTATGTTTGACCAGGGAAACGCTAAGCCGCGTCCGCCGGGTCTCGATGAACAAATAATCTCCTTGTTCCAACCGCAATTAAGTGATAAATGTCCTTGTCGGATGCCTAGCTATCCCGGTAATTTGCATAATAGATTAGCTCGGGGAATTGCGTGCGGCCGTTCCTTCGAACCCAACACCCCGAACCTTGTATCGCCGGTTCCGACGGGCCATATTTTATGTATCTGGAAGAAAATAAGTAAAACGGAATCATATGGCCATCACGGTAAATTTGGATACCATTATCCTGTATGTGCGGGATATGGAACGGTTAAAGTCATTTTATATGACTGCCTTTGGACTGGAGCTGGTGGAAGACGATGGGGCCGTATGGGTTCTGTTAAAAGCAGGGAACGCGCATATCGGCCTCCACCAAATGGGGACGCAATATTTGACCAAAAAGGCCGTCGGCCAGGCGAACAGTAATGCTAAGATCGTCTTCGAAGTGAACGAAGATATTCACTGGCTGAGGAGCTGTTTGCTGGAACAAAATGTGCGGATGCGCGAAGTCAAGACCTTTGAGAACTACCAGTATTGGTTATGTGATGGCGAGGACCCGGAAGGCAATATATTCCAGCTAAAGCAAAAAAAACTAAGCCAATGAAATCTTTAAGACCAGACCGAAATATTGGCAGGCCTATTTCACATCCGGAAAGCACCAATTGGTATAATAGGTCTTTCTTGCATTGAAACCCATTCCCTACTTGCCCACTTTTGGGATGCGCTGACTAAGTATTTTCAATAGCACCCTAATTGCATTGATATTGATAGACAAGTACAGTGGTTGCATTACTGCCGCTGGACACGGTCATCATGTTGATTTTCCCGTCCGAATCAAAACTATAGGTTACGGTCGTGAGTGTTGAGCCGGACACTATGGATTTCAACAGGTTTTTGCTTGTGTAGATAGTATAACCCAGGGTGAGCTGTGCAAGATAGAGATAGTCGCCTTTCTGAAAGGCTTTGTCGGTATAATAATCCAGGATCGATGTACTGGACCCGGAGGTAATGGAAGTGGGGTTGCCATTGCTCCACGCAATGGTAGAAAGGGTGGGCGACCCGCCGGAAGAGCTGGTATTGGTCACCTTCACAACCTCTGTTCCACTGTATTCATATAGGGCATTTCCCCAATTAGTGCCTGCGGCATTATATTCTGTTCGTACGTTTGAAGCAAGTCCATTTGAGTTGAGCGTGATGATCGTTTTGGAGCTGAATGCGCCGGACATATTGGTAGTACCGGTAACTGTGCTGCCGCTGTAAACGAACGTAGTGACGCTGTTGCCGGAGGAATCGGATGCTAGTTTACCATCCTTGTTATAGGTGAGATAATATGATTCGCCGGTAGTCGATGTTATTGCGACGATATGGCAATCTGATCTAGTTTCTTTGTTCTTTTTGCATCCTGCAATAAGGGCAATCGCGATCAAGGCCGCGGACGCGGGTAACAGTTTAATAGTTTTCATTTGTTAAGTTTATTTAATAAGGTGCGGTAAGATTAGTTAAAATGGATATACCGGCACTACCGGAAAACCGGTATTTTTCGCCGGTCCCATTTGTAGGCCCGAAGCATGATCAGTTATTGGTCGAAGCGGTGATCGTCAATTCAACATTGGCCATTAACGGCAGTTCTAAGACCGCGATACAGGTCCTGGACGGGTAATAGCCGTTAAAATACGTTTTATAGAGTTCGTTAAGGCGTTTAAAATGCTGCATGTCCTTTAAATAGACCGTAACGCTAACGATGTGGTCGAATGTCAGCTTTTGTTCCAACAGTACGGCGCCAATATTTGTAAAAATCTGCCTTACTTCGAGATCAAAATCATCGGCCAGTTTACCGTTCCGGTCGATGCCCACCTGACCTGATAAGAATAAAAACCCGTTGGCTTTTACGCCTGTGCTGAAGGGCCCCGGTGAAACAGCTAATTCAGCTGATTGGATCGCTTCAATTGTTTTCATTTTGTTTTGTTTTAATGTTTAATTTATAGTTGAGATTTTAATAAAGTCAACTCGCCCAGCAAACGGGTTTGGATAGTAGCCTGCTGCGTTGCGGCCATTCCGGCAATGGCCAGGTTGAGCGTCGCTATTTCGGTAGGCCGGTGGCTCCGGATGTCTTGCAGGGTTGAAATGAACTGCCCGTCCGAAGAGCGGCTGATAAGCAGGAGGCTATCCATCACCTCTGCCAGGGTAAGATTGACACCTTGTTCGCCAGCCACGCACAAACATTCGGCTACTAGACTTTCTGCAATTTGCAGGGCCTTGGGGTTCCGGTGAAAGATCCCGTTGTCTGTGTCGAGCAGCGGGCAAACCGAATTGAACACGCTGTTGATGATGGCTTTTTTCCAGATGACCGGCTGAATAGCTCGCTCAGCTTTAAAACCAAATTGGGGAGTATTAAGCAAGCCGGCAATATGCCCAAGGGACGCTTCGTCGCCGCCCCTGATCCTTCCGATAGGCGATACAGCGACCGTCTTAAAGTGCAGCTTCGTATCGGAGAGCGGTTGGCTGGCGACAAAAAGCACGGCACGGTATACAGCCGGAAAATCCATAAACGCTTGCTCCACGCCCAGGCCATTTTGCAGGAGTACAATAGGGGCGAGGCCAATCTTATGTTTTAACGCATCAGCTAAAGCCGCATTGCCGTAGGATTTGTTGCACAGCACGACCAATCCTTCCAAACTACGGTAGTTGCCAAGCGTATCAATCGTTACTTCTGCCTCAATGATTTCCTGTGAAGTCAGCGCCACCTGGATTTTTTCCCTGTGCGTTTCGCCCTGGTCGACGCTGCCGCGCAGTAAGACGACTTTCTTGCCATGGTTGCTCAGACAAACGGCCAGTACCTTGCCGATAGCGCCGGCGCCGATAATATAGATGGGTTCCACGGTGAAATGTAATTAGATTTCATGACTGGGTTAATTCTTCGCATTGCCTAGGCCAATGCGAACTTGGCGGCAGCCTTGGCATGGATCAGCGTGGTGTCGAAAACCGGGACCGTGCAATCTTCGGGTTTGATCAGCAGCGGGATTTCTGTACAGCCTAAAATGACGGATCCGGCGCCCTTTGCGATCAGGTTTTCGATAATGGCGAGATAACGGACCTTCGTTTCCGGTAGCAGTAAGCCCCTGTCGAGTTCGGCAAATATGGTATGGTGAATGAACTGCCGCTCATCTTTATCAGGGGTCATCACCTCTATACCTTGCTCCAAAAGTTTATCCTTGAAAAATGCGGCCTCCATCGTAAACCGGGTTCCCAGCAAGACGGTCTTGCGGATGGCTTGCGAACGAAGTTCACAGACCGTTGCGTCAGCGACATGGATAATGGGAATTTGTAGAAGTTGTTCCAGTTTCGGAACCATCAGGTGCAGCGTATTGGCACAAAGCACGATGGCGTCTGCCCCGGCGGTATGCAGCTCTTGTGCAATACCCGCAAACCATTGCGTTAACTTTGGCCAGTCGCCCGCATCGGCAAGGGTTTTGAATTCATCAAAGTCAATCGAATAGAGTATTAGTTTAGCGGAATGCAGCTCTCCCAGTTGGCGGTTCACTTCCTGGTTAATGATGCGGTAGTAATCGATGGTAGACAGCCAGGTCGTTCCGCCGATGAGCCCAAGTGTTTTCATTAATTTATTTTATAATTGATCATCCTTCAACAATCTTTTGATTCCATTCACTATCGGGATGAAGGACGTGTTTGTTTTCCTTCAAGTACTGCAGGCCCCAGTCGCGTAACAAGGCCAAACCAGGTAATAAGGTACTGCCGTAATCCGTTAATTCATATTCCACCCTCGGAGGCGTTTCATTGTAGGCTCTGCGAATGATCAGCTTATCCTCCTCCATTTCATTAAGTTGTTCTGTAAGTACTCTGGTCGAGATATCCGGGAGACGTGACAGAACCTCTTTAAAACGCAACGGTTTTGTTTGTAAATGCCAGAGAAGCAATGGTTTCCAGTGACCGTCGATCACACGTAAGAAAGCCGTTACCGGACAACGAATAGGGTATTTCTTCATTAGTTTGCTTTGTAAAGTTTTAATAGTTACAAAAATAAACTAATTAATGTGTAATCCCCAAATTCGTGACCGCCTTTTTTGTAAAGCCTACCTAAAACAGCTGTTCTGCTGGCGGCGTGACGCCTTTTAAGCGCAGGTAAATCGTGCTTTGGCCCCGTTGATGGGTCTGGTGTTCAAAAGCCTTGCCGAATAACCCGCCTCTCGTAATGTTCTCATGCTTGCCGAACTTTGTGGTTTCCATCAATTGATCGGGCGTCATTTCCTGAAGTTTGGCAATGACATAATCGTAGCTTTCCATTACCGCCTTGGTAACGGCTTCCTTGGTCGGTGACACGGTCTGTTCATTGACTTTATGAGAGGCAATGGTTTCACCGACAGGGTTTGGTTTATCGCTTGCGACAGAAGCGAGCATATAGTTGGCATCCGATATATGCAGCATTTGCTGGGCAAACGAACGGATCTCCGGCGTAGGCTTAAAGCCGTAGCCATCTTCAGGCATGGCATCTAGGTAGGCCTTGGTGTATGATTTTGCCCGCTGCCATTCGGCTACCATCTGTGATTGCGTAAATTGAGCGGATACTGAACTGCTGGCAAATACGAATGCCAGGACCGCAAACAATGGGGATGCTTTTTTCATGTTTTGGTTATTTATGGAGTGATTAAATGGTTTTACAAGGCAGACCTACGGAGCGCAATTGTCCTTCCTCACGGTATATCCAATATGAGCGATCTTCCAGCCATCTTCCATTTTCACCAATTGAAAATAGTGGATGCCGCAATGGCTGAAGGTAGCTCCGAGATAAAAAAAATAGGACGTCCGGACAATCGCCAGCGGGCCGTCAATTTCAATGTCCCCAAAAACGTTCCGCTCATCATAAATAGCCGCGTGTGGCGTACCGATTTCTGTGGCCAGCTCATCGGCGCTTGTGGTGGACAACGAGACCTTTCCCGTCTTGTCCATGGAAACACTTTGGACTTCTGCATTTTTAGCAAAAACGGACCTTAATAAAGTACTGTCCCCCTTGCGAATGGCGTCCGTCAGGGTATTGATGGTTTGTTTGATCGCAGCGGTCGGGGTTTGTTGGGCAAAAAGGACCGTCGTTAGTGAAATGGCGAAGCTTAAACTGATTAACTTCTTCATATTTTTTTATGATCAAAGTTGTCATTTGCAAACCGGTTTAAGTAACCTTTTCGACGCTCTCTCCTCTATATTCGACGGCCGGGCCTTTCCGGGGGTTTAGCTGAATGGTCTTGATTTTTCGGGCAATGGCCGGGAATAGGGGCCCAACCGTATAAAATAGTCCGGGAACACGGAAAGGCTTAGTATTTTTAAAGATGAAGATGTTGAGGAAGGCGCCCAGTATTATTCAGCTCCAGGTGCTGACATGGATCGCCGTGTTATTATTGATATTTTTTTCTGTGTTACCGATGGCTGGTGTGCTGAAATCAGTCGTCAGGACGGTAGTCGACACCACCTCCTATGCAATCATCATATACGGGAATATCCTATGGTTATACCCGTTGTTTTATCAAAAGAGAAGGTTCGTAGCGTACGGTATATCCGTAGCCTTCCTGTTAGTTTTAACGGGAATGCTAAAAGGGTACGTAAGCATTATCCTCTATGAGTATTTTAAGTTTATAAAGCCAGAGCCGGTTGATTTGCTTGAATTACTGAGCTATGTCCCCGGAGGCATCCTGATCTATGTCCTCAGCCTGGTTTTCCGCATTGCGATTGCCTATTTCAGCCTAAAACAACAGACAGAGGAGATCCTTTTGCAAAAAAGCCAGGCCGAACTGAACTTGCTCAAATCGCAGGTTCAGCCGCACTTTCTTTTTAACGCGCTGAACAACATTTATTACCGGGTTTATAAGGTCGATCCATCGTCCGCTGGCCTGATCGAGCGCCTGTCGGATATTATGCGTTATT
Organism: Bacteroidota bacterium; assembly: GCA_030706735.1. Classification (GTDB taxonomy): domain Bacteria; phylum Bacteroidota; class Bacteroidia; order Chitinophagales; family Chitinophagaceae; genus Puia. The sequence goes on from JAUZNZ010000046.1 coordinate 24,764, forward strand.
TTGTTGATGAAAGCCCGAAGGAGCTGGTGCCGGTATCGACGGAAGTGGCATTTATCGAAAATTATATGGAGCTGGAGAGGATCCGTATCCGGCATGGCGCAAGCATTGATTTTGAGAAGTCGTATAACCCGGACCTCCGCATTCCGCCCATGCTGCTCATGACCTTTGTAGAGAACATTTTCAAACATGGGATCGACAAATCGGAAAAGCAAAACCGGGTAACCATTTCATTGGCCCAGCAACGTGATTATTTGGTCTTTAAGACCAGCAACCGCAAGGTCGAACCGACTACCGACAATCTATCCGGCGGCTTTGGTATCGCTAACTTAACCAAGAGGCTCAGGATGTTATACGGCGAGAAATTTGAGTTAACCATTGATAATGAAGGAGAATTATTTACCGCATTCTTAAAAATCCCGCTTAAATGAGTTTAAGCTGCATAATTATCGATGACGAGCCGGATGCGATCAGTCTGCTGGAACTCCTGATAAAGCAAAGTACGACCTGGACCTTGAAAGCAAAGTGTTATGATGCATTGGAAGCGTTGGCATTCTTAAAAACGCACCCGGTTGATTTTATTTTCCTGGACATCAATATGCCAAAGCTCACCGGAATGGAACTGGCGGCATTGTTGCCGGCCCGCACCAAGATTGTCTTCACCACGGCCTATTCCGAATTTGCTGTAGAAAGCTATTCCTTTCAGACCATCGACTATTTGCTTAAGCCGATCACGTTAAAGCGTTTCCTGGCCTCGGTGGATAAAATAGAACAGCATTTTGCTAAAACCGGGCCGGAGGTTCTGCCAGCTGCCGAACAGGGCCCGCAATTTGTTTTCGTGAAATCGGGAAAAACAGTTAGGAAGATCTTGGTAAAGGACATTCTGTACTTTGAAGGAGAGAAGGATTACGTAAGGCTGGCGACAGGCCAGGAACAGCTGCTGATCTACCGCCGCCTAAAGGACATGGAGGAGCAACTTAGATCTCCGTTCATCCGGGTACACAATTCCTATATTATCAATGTTGAGCAGCTCAGTAAGATCGAAGACAACCATATTTACATCGGTGAGAAACGCATACCGGTCAGCGACAAATTCAGGCTGCGTTTTATGGAGCTGATCAATAAAAATAAGTTTTGACTCACGACGAACAATTTGGCTTAAAGTCGAAATTATATTAGGTTTAAAGCCAAATTAACTAAGCGTTATTAATGTCTTACCAATTTCATATTCAATTAATGGATATTCTTGATCCGGTTGTATGGAGGAGAGTATCCGTGCCAGAGCAGTTTACTTTTTATCGATTTCATAGGGTGATCCAGGCCGCATTTGGATGGAAGAATGCGCACTTGTTCGAATTTTCGCCAGACAGGGTTAGGTCCTATCCCGTAATTGGCGTTCCGGATCCCGGGTGGGATGAAGAGCCTATAATGGATAGTAAAAAAGCTAAGTTGAGTGATTTTTTTTCGTCCCCAATGCAGAAATTCACCTACCTCTACGATTTTGGAGATTATTGGATTCACGCAATTACCTTGGAGAAGGTCACGGAAGAGAAAGCCCTTCGGGCTTATTGCATAGCCGGCGACGGCGCCTGTCCGCCGGAAGACTGTGGCGGTTCCCGGGGATATGCCAGTTTCAAGGAAATACTGCGCGATCCCAATCATCCTGAATTTTTAGAAATGATGCAATGGGTTGGGCTAACGAAATCTCAAAACTGGGATAAAGGTCATTTCAATTTGGAAAAGACCCGGGTCGCCGTTCAGAAAATATAAGATCGTACCGACGATTCCCTTTAGTAATCACCTCCCACGGTGCGATTATTCAGTCCGGCATAGCCAGATCGTATGGCTGGTAACCGATGAGGTACGCTTGAGGCAGCGCTGCTATCGGTTAGTGCGTTGAGAAACGCTACCAAATCTTTCTTTTCGACGTCCGTAAGATGCAATGCAATGGGTAATATCGTAAAAAAGGGCAACCCGGTCATATCGGACCGCATGTCCTTTGAGAACTGATTCCCTGCAGCCTTATCATAAAAATCGACGACTTGTTCCAGGGTCTTGTACACACCATTGTGCATATAGGGCGCGGTAAGAGCAATGTTTCGCAGGGTGGGGACCTTAAACGAAAATCGGGAAAATGAGTCGCCGTTGACTTTCATCAGTCCCAGGTCGGGGTCAACGACATATTTATCCATGGTATCTCGTATGGGAATACCCAGGGAGTGGTGATCCGAAAAATCGTAAAATGGGGGTAAGGAACCATTGAATAGGGGGGCCATGTGGCAAACGCCGCATTTGGCTTTTCCCATAAAAAGGTTGAAACCATTGACTTCCTGCAGAGTCAACGCGCTTGGTTCACCCTGCACGTATTGGTCGAACCGGCTGTTAAGTCCGATAAGCGTCCTCTCGTACACCGCTATGGCGTTCTTTATCGCGTCCCGGTTAATACCTGTCCTGCGTGTCTCCGGAAATGCATCGTGAAAAAGCCGTACATATTCGGGACTGGAGTTTAGCCGATCGACGAGGGCTGCAAATGAACTGTGCAATTCCTCTTTGTTGTTGATCACCGAATCGAGCTGGTCTTCCAGAGAGCTGGCTCGTAGGTCCCAAAACTCGTTTTTTTGAAGCCCTGAGTTGATCACCGTCGGGGAATTGCGCGGAAGCGTTTGCAGGGAGAACGAAACACTTTTTGGCCTCGCATCGGTGAAGCCCAGGGCTGGCTTATGACATGACGCACAGGCCCGCTTGTTGTTGCCGGATAGAATGGGATCGAAAAACAACAGTTCGCCAAGCTCGGCCTTGGCCCGGGAATAATAACCGCCTTTATTGGGCGCAAAATAATCGGCATTGAATACATCTTTGTTGTAGATGTCCAACGCGTCGGATCGGGTCGCACGCTGATGACTAAGGAAGGGAACCTGCAGCGCAAGCTGAAGATGGTTGAGGAATCGGGAAACAGGGATCAGGTAGTCTCGGAGAAAATGCATTCGGTCGAATGAACCATAGTTCTTGTTGTCGGCCAGGTAAGATTTGATCCCCGATCGAAGCGTGGTCCATTGGGCGCGCAAGCCATTTTCGCTGGTTGGCAGCGCCTCGGCAAGTGCGCCGGTGAAAGTCAGCCAGCTGTCCAAAGAACCATTCAGTGAAGGTAACGCCGCCTCTTCGATAATAAAGTCACTATTGGCGAGGTCGATTGTGCTGATCCGAAATATCTCTAGCCGCAAAGCGTCAAACAGTACCGTGGCACTCATCGTTTCGAAGTGGCGGGCATTTACGTACTGTGCAAACAGCTTCCGATAGGTAGCCGTCGCCTGCCGGATAAAATCTGTTTGGCTAAGACTATCGTCCCGCGAAAATTCCTTTAAAAGCATGCTATCCGGTTCATTTCCAATGGGACCCTCAAACAGCCAGGCGTCCGGAATTCCGCTGAAAAAGCCTTTTTTATTGTTTTTTTGAAAATGGAATGGACCGGAGACGTCGCGGTAGTATCGGTCAGGCTCAAAATAGATGAAAAAATTGGCGGCGCGCTTAAAATAATAGGCCAATTCCTCGTATTTCTTTTCCCTTACCACCCAGCTGCTATCATAAAAATAATGCGGATAAGCTTGCAAAAAAGAGTCGAGGGTCGCTTCCCGTTCAACATACTGATGCGCGACGCGGGCGACCACGGCAGCCAGGTCTTTCCGAGGCCTTTTTTTCGGTAGACTGAATCCGGCAATTAACGTGATGCCAACCAGGAAGAAGACCGCACTTTTCATGGAGTCAAATTTCCGTTTCTGACGCACGGACAAAAATATGATCGACGAAAATTCGATACGGATCGACAAACAACCGGATGCCAGGAAGCCACCCTGGCCGACCCTCAATCCATCCTCCTGCCCCTTCCCAATCCCTCCTTCTTCCTAACCACTAACTCCTCCATGCCTGGATCATCCATCATCATCGCTATTCGGTCATTGACGATCCGCTGAACCGCCTCCTTGATCGCGACAAAATTCCGTTCGACCATTTCGGCCGTCACGTCCCCTCTGACCGGCAGGTCACAAAACGAGCCTTCCTGCCGCCGAATTCGCTTGTAGTCGACGACAATTTCGGCATGGAAGGCCTTCAATCGCTTCTTCTGCGCCGCGTCATCGCTGACGATCCCGACAAACTCTCCTGAACTGAGGGTCGCGATCTTCCCGGGATGGATCGCCTTGTCCAGGTGCTTGCTGTCCGTCGTGGATATGGAACGGGTATGGGTACTAAAGCTCTTGCGGTCTTGCAGGATCGGGCTAAACCGGTCCGCCACCACCCGCGCTGTGTCTCCGCTGGCCTGCCCGCAGAGGATATTGGCCGGCAATCCGAAAATGAGGTCGCCCAATATCTGCCCATAGCCTTTTCGCAGCTGATCCACACTTTGGATCCCCAGGACCACGCAAATTTGATTTGCCCTTCCCGTTGCCAGCAGGCTGTCAAGGCCGGGCAGATAGAGGGTAGGGGCCTCATCGTAGATCAGGGTGCAGGGATTTCCTCCTCGTTTATTGATCATCTTATGCATCCGGGTCGCGCAAACGGAGATCACGGCCCCATAAACCTGTTCCTTCCCGGCACTGCTCCCCATGCAGATTACCTTTGGGGCGGCCGGATTATTGAGGTCAAAGCCAAAATCATTTCCCGACAACACATAATAGAGTTTGGGCGATGACAAACCGGAAAGCGCGATCCGTGCGCTTGCCACCTGACCTTCCAATTGTTCCATGGTCTTGCTCTCATAGGCGGCCACAAAAGCGTTGATCAGCGATTGGATATCCACGACCGAGCGTAATATGGAAAACAATTTCTGATA
>JAUZNZ010000047.1 GCA_030706735.1 Bacteroidota bacterium
CTCCACCGGCTTGCATGGCGCCACTCGCCTCGCGAGCAATTCCCTGTTGGAGGCCCTCGTGTTCGGGCACCGCTGTTATCTCGACCGCGTGGAAAGGGTAGATCGGACCGCCTTCCGCGAGGGCATCCCGGACTGGAACGCCGAAGGGACTACGCGGCCCCGGGAAATGATCCTGATCACGCAAAGCCTGAAAGAACTGCAGCTCCTGATGAGCGACTACGTGGGCATCGTGCGCACCCACGTGCGCCTGCAACGCGCGATGAAACGGCTGGACCTCCTGCATGAGGAGATCGAAGCGTTGTATGAGACCACCGACGTGTCCCCGCAATTATGCGAAGTGCGCAACCTGATCACCGTGGGTTACCTGATCGTCAAAGAGGCGCAGTTCCGCCGGGAAAGCCGCGGCTTGCACTATAATACGGACTATCCGGGAAAAAGTCCCCTGGTGCAGAACATCATTTTATGAACCTCCTTTTATGAATCCCACTCCGCAAATAACCCGCGCGATGATCCTCGCCGCGGGCCTGGGCACGCGATTCAAACCCTGGACCGATCAGCATCCCAAAGCCCTGGCGCCGGTCAACGGCAAGAGCCTGCTCCAGCGGAACGTGGAATACCTGCAACGCTACGGCATACGCGACCTGATCGTGAACGTGCACCATTTCGCGGACCAGATCATTGCGGCGATCCGCGCGAATAATGGATGGGGCAGCGAGATCAGCATCAGCGACGAATCGGACGAGGTCCTCGAAACAGGGGGAGGATTGAAAAAGGCGGCAGGCTGGCTGGGCAAGGGCCCTGCCTTCCTGCTGATGAATGTGGATATTCTTACCGACCTCGATCTCTTTGCGATGGCCAATGACCATTTCCGCCACCAACCCCTCGCCACCCTGGCCGTGAGCGAACGGGTCAGCTCGCGGTACTTCTTATTCAACGAAGATCAGGAATTGTGCGGATGGCGGAATACAAAGACCGGCGAAGAGAAACTATCCCTCCATCGCGCCTCTGTCCCCCGCGCCTCCGCAAACCGCGCTCCGGCAACCGGTGCCTCCGCAACCCTCATCCCAAAAGCCTTCAGCGGCATCCACCTCATCGATCCGGCGATCTTTCCCCTCATGCACCGCCAGGGCAAATTCTCGATGGTGGACGTCTATCTCGACCTCGCGTCCTCTCAGCGGATACGCGGCTTCGACCCCGGGCCCTACAAGCTCATCGACGTGGGCAAACCGGAAGCAGTCGCCGTGGCCGAAAGCCTCTTTCCCTGACCAGCTGATCCGCACCCCGACCCTCTAAATTATTTTGCGGTTAATTTATCGCCCTCCCCCTGTTCTGACCATAGAAAAAATATCTTTGTCGCAACTATCCGATCACGAACTATCCGATCAATCGATCTTTTATGCGCAGAATTATTTTTTGTCTTGCGATGTCCGGCATCGCCGCCCATGCCTCTTCCCAGCCCGGAAAGATCCGGGATCAATTGCTCCATAAAAAGGTCACCCTTCCCAATGGCTGGTCACTCACGCCTGCAGGAACCAGCCTGCCGTTGGGCGACCTCCCCTTGAATATGGCCGTCACGCCGGATGGGAACTGGATGGCCGTGACCAATAACGGCCAAAGCACGCAAACCTTGCAGATCATCGACCTGCGCGGGCATCGTGTGGCGGACAGCGTGGTCATCCCCAGATCCTGGCTGGGACTGAAGTTCAGTGGCGATGGCCGGTCCCTGTATGCCTCGGGCGGCAACGATAATATGATCCTGAAATATGCGTTCGGCGCAAAGGCCGGTGGCTCCGGGGAGCGGCATTTGCTCCGCCGGGTAGATAGTTTGATCCTCGGCAATAAATGGCCCGAAAAGGTCTCGCCGGCAGGAATGGATATCGACGACAATCGCAAACTGCTGTATGTGGTGACCAAAGAGAATAACTCCCTCTACATCGTGAGCCTTGATACCAAGGCAGTCCTTCAATGCATTCCTCTGGGCGGCGAAGGCTATACCTGTGTCCTTTCGCACGATAAAAAAGAGCTATATATCAGCTGCTGGGGTTGCGACAAGCTGCTGGTCTTCGACACGCAACGCCGGACCTTCCTGGCCTCGATCCCCGTCGGCGACAACCCGAACGATATCTGCCTGACCAGAAATGGCCGCACGCTGTTCGTGGCCAATGCCAATGATAATTCCGTATCGGTCATCGATATCCGGTCGCGGAAAGTACTCGAGACCCTGAATGCCGCCCTTTACCCCAACGCACCACCCGGATCGACAACCAATGCGCTCGCGTTGAGTGCGGATGAAAAGACCTTGTATGTCGCCAATGCCGACAACAATTGCCTGGCCGTATTCGACGTGCAGCGGCCCGGAGAAGGTCGTTCGAGGGGCTTCATACCGGTGGGCTGGTATCCTACGGCCGTTAAGGTGGTGGGTAAAGAGATCTGGGTGGCAAATGGGAAAGGGTTCTCTTCGATGGCCAACCCGTATGGACCGAGCCCGGTGAGCAGAAGAGAGAAAGTGAATTATCAGCAGGGCGACAATGGCCGGAAGAGCCGGCCCGATCATCAGGTCAGTCACCCGGTGCAATATATTGCAGGCTTGTTCAGGGGGACGATGAGCATCATCGGAGAGCCGGACGACCAGCTACTGGGCATGTACTCTGCGCTGGTCTATCAGAATACGCCCTACAGCAAGGATGGCGAGACACTGGCGAAAGGCGAGGAGGGCAATCCCGTCCCGATGCGCGTGGGTCAGCCCTCCCCGATCAAATACGTATTTTATATCATCAAGGAAAATCGCACCTATGACCAGGTGCTCGGCGACATCGCGCAGGGCAATGGAGACAGCAGTCTCGTCCTGTTCGGCGACCGCGTTACTCCCAACCAGCATGCGCTGACCAGAGAGTTCGTCCTGCTGGACAATTTTTACGTGGATGCCGAAGTCAGCGCGGACGGACATAACTGGAGCATGGGCGGCTATGCCGACGACTATCTCGAAAAGACCTGGCCGACCGCCTACGGCGGCCGGGGAGGCAATTACGACAGTGAAGGCAATCGCGATATCGCGAACAATAAGAACGGGTTTATCTGGGACGATTGCCTCCGCGCCGGCGTGAGTTACCGAAGCTATGGTGAGTTCGCGGATGACTATAAGCCGAATATCCCGACCTTGAAGGGGCATATCTGCCCCTATTATACCGGGTGGGACCTGGACGTGCGGGATACCGTCCGTTTCGGTCAATGGACCCGCGATTTCGATTCTCTCGTAGCTGCCGGCGCCTTGCCCCACCTGAACACGCTCCGCTTCGGCAACGATCATACGGAAGGAATGCGCAAGGGTAAGCCTTCCCCCTTTGCGTTCGTGGCGGATAATGACCTGGCGGTAGGCAAGTTCGTGGAACACCTCAGCCAGAGTCCCGTCTGGAAGGAGAGCGTGGTATTCATCCTCGAAGACGATGCCCAAAACGGGCCCGACCATGTCGACGCGCACCGCAGTCCCGTGTATATCGCGGGGGGCTTCATCAAACGGCATTTTGTGGACCATACGATGTATTCCACGACGTCCGTATTGCGAACCATCGAACTGATCCTGGGCATGGGGCCGATGAGCCAGTACGATGCTTCGGCTAACCCGATGTGGCGCTGTTTTTCTCGGGTGGCGGACCTCTCCCCGTTCCGTTCCCTGCCAGCCAATATCGACCTGAATGAAAAGAACAGCGCCTCCGATGAGTTGTCGAAGAGATCGGACGCCCTGGATTTCAGACGCGAAGACCGCATTCCGGATGCCCTCTTCAACGAGATCCTCTGGAAGGGTATAAAAGGCCTGGAGGCCCGTGTCCCCGTGCCGAAACGAGCGGCCTTCGTAAAGGCCGCGGCGTCAAAGGACGACGATGATTGAGTCCGGCTTTGATGGCGTAAGCCGAAATGACGGTCGCGCACAAAAAAAACGGATCAGGAGATCCGTTTTCATAATACCATTCAACAACGCCGTTCTTTTATTAATGCCAGTGGCCATTGCCATGTACATTCCCACCGCGTTCATAACCACCGCGTCCGTTCCCACCACGCTCATAGCCGCCGCGTCCGTCCCCACCGTGTTCAAATCCACCACGGTTGTACCCGCCATGACCATAATCTCCGCCACGACCATAATCCCGGTGTTCAAATCCTCCGCGGCCATATGCTGACCGGCCGCCGTAATTTCCACGGAAATGTTCGGCGCGATACCTTTCAAAGTAGGGGCGATAGTGTTCATAATAGAACCTGTCGCGGAAGTGCCCATTCCATGCGGGGTATGCGGGGTAGTTATAATAGAATTCTACGGGAGGTACGTATCCGTCGGCTTCGGGGCAGGGTTCGGCATACGGGTCGACATAGGAGTCGTCGTAACCCAGTGTTGTCTCGCCCACTACGGGTGCAGGTGCGACATACACATGAGGTACGGGCACCCTGAGGCCGATCCCTGCACGAACATAGACCTGAGCGTGGCTGCTTGTGGCGGCGAGACTGCCTGCTGCGACCATCGAGGCGATCATTAACGATTTCATAATTGTAGATTTTCTTGTTAGAAGATGTTTTTCATTTTTTAGCCTTTCCAGCTTGGTATATTGGAAGGCTGCCGGTACGGATAATTTAATCCCCGACTGTTAAAATAAGCATAAAGGGACCCAACCTCTAATAGATTGGATCCCTTTGGTTTACGCGCTGTTCCCTGGGCCGTTGCTCAGATATCTTCTTTTGGGGTGGCCGAAGCAGTGGATCTCGCCTTCTCCTGGCCGGGGTCCGGCGCACTGCGCCGGTTAAAGTCCTCTGCGTCGCCAAAACGTCTGCCGCAGCGTCTGCCCCATTCCTGTCGTATCCGTTCCTTGTCCTCCTGGCTGATATTCTCACAGTCCACATCCATCCTGCGTTTCCAGCGGCGGCCGGGACCACCTCGGAAACCGCCGAAGAGGATCTTGGCGAGCAGCAATAGTCCAAGCGCCTGCCAGAATGTGATCAGCGGCAGATGGAACAATGGCGGGAAGAGCGCATTCCAGAGCAGCATGACCAAACTGCCGAACACCGTGACGGCCAGAAGGCCGAGGGCAATAAAACCGAGTATCCAACGGGGCCTTACCCGGGCTCTGAACCTTTTCATACTATACTGTTTTTATTTTTTAATCATTTAGGGGCTTTAATTCAGCGTTGCGTGATCTCACGATACAAGGTCTGCAGGCGATCGCGCAGGTGCAGCACCGCGTAGCGCTTCCTGGAGATCAGCGTATTCACCTTTTCACCCGTTAGTGCGGACATCTCTTTAAAGGATATATTACCCAGTTCATTCCATACAAAAACGGCACGCTGTTCCTCGGGCAGCTCATCGAGCGCCTCATCAAGCATCTTCCAGAATAGCGAACGTAAGTGCGCTGTCTCCGGGTTATTGCTGTCATCCAGCAGAATATTCGAGAAATTGAGCACGCCGTGCTCATCTTCCAGGATAAGCAGATCTTCCAATGATTCGGGTTTTTTCTTTCGGTAACGATCCGTGATCTTATTGCGCGCGACCGTGAACAGCCAACTGCCGATTTCCTCGATCGGGCCGTTATCTGCCGCGAGCGTTAGCTGCTGCCAGACGTCCTGGAGCACATCCTCCGCATCCGCCTCGTTGCGAACGCGGCGACGGATAAACCCCAGGAGCCGGTCGCCGAACCGGTTGATGACCGATACGATCGAAGGGCCGGCGAGGGGTGCCATTTGGGCTGCTATCGCTACGCTCTTGTCCATGTAGAGAATGACGGATGAGCGCAACGGATGTTTTAAATGCCGGTGAAATTTCGGTGAACGGCGGTTTGGCGGCGACGGGCCCGGGTTCCGGGGCCTTGTTATCCCGTTATTTGACGGTCCGCAAGTCTTCCCAACGGGTGCTGTACCGGCCGGAACGGAGTTCCTGGCGCATTTTCCAATCCTTGTTCATTCCCGAGGAGCCGAATTTGACGCTGTCGTCGCGCATGCTGAAGTTGATATTGTCGATGGTATTCATCAGGAACCGCCGCTGGTTTTGCGCCTGGGGAACGAAGAGATTTCCCTGTACCGAGGCATCCGGCACCAGGCCGCTGAGCATCACGCCCGCCTTTTTATAAGATTTGCCTTTTTCATACAGTTGTTCGACGAGTTCCAGGGCGGGTTTGATCAATTCATGGGTATTGGGTGTCGCCGCATCGAGGTTGACAAAGCTGCTGATGGTGGCGCCCCGCCTGAAGTTGACCATATGGTCCTGTTCTTTGGCCACCAGGAATACGCTGATCGTTCGCGCTGCGCTTTGCTGCCTGCGCAATTTTTCGGCCGCCCTGGAGATATAGGTAGCAACGGCCTCTTTGAGTTCATGCAACTGGGATACGGGCCGCCCGAACATGCGTGTCGTCGCGATCATCTTTTTATTGACCAGCTCTTCCTCCATGACGCGCGCGGGCAGCCCGCGCAGTTCGCGGATCAACCGGACGCCTACGACCCCACCCATATTACTGTGCGCCCACTCTTCGGGCATCTGCGAGAGTTCCCAGCCGCTGGTAATGCCCCAATCGATCAGTTTCAGGGCATAGGACCTGCCGACCCCCCAAAGTTCGTCCACCCTGGTTCGCTGCAAGGCGATCCGTCGTTCTTCCTCCGTAGCCAATATGCTGATGCAGCCCGAAGCCTTTTTATTCTTTTTGGCGAGCCGGTTCGCCAGTTTCGCGAGGGTTTTGGTCGCCGCCACACCGATCGAGACGGAAATGCCCGTCCATTGTTCCACCTTGTCCTTGATCTCCCGGACATGATCGGGCAATTGATGAAGGGGCACTTCGCTTAGATCGAGGAACGCCTCGTCGATGGAATAGACTTCGACATGCTGGCAAAGGCTTCGCAGCGTTTCCATCACGCGCCAGCTCATATCGCCATAGAGATGATAGTTGGAGGAGAAGACCGAGATCCCCTGTTTCTCGATGATCTGCCTGGCCTGAAAATAAGGGATCCCCATGCCGACACCGAGTTTCCGCGCTTCGTCACTGCGCGAAATGATGCAGCCGTCGTTGTTGCTAAGGACAACGACCGGCTTGTCCCGCAGATCGGGCCTGAATAACCTTTCGCAGGAACAGTAAAAGCTATTGCAATCGACGATAGCGTTCATACCGAGTGTATCACATACGTCACTACTCCCCAAATGGAGAATTCGGCCCCTGAGGGGTCCACCTCGATAGGCGACAATCGCGGCGTCTCGGGGACCAGCCTGATCTTCGAAAAACTCTTCTCGAGACGCCGCAACAGCATTTCCCCGTTCAGCGTGGCAATCACCACCTTCCCGCTTACCGGCTTGAGCGAACGGTCCACGATCACGACGTCGCCGCTGAAAATGCCGGCGCCGATCATGGCGTCCCCATTGACCCGCATAAAGAAGGTGGCGGGTTTGTTCCGTATCAACTGTTCGTTGAGGTCGATGCCCCGCTCCATATAGTCGTCCGCCGCCGCTCCGAATCCGGTCGCATTCGCGGTGGGAATGTCCCATTGGGAAAAGCGCTTGCTGCCCTTGTAGCTGATGCCTTCGAATTGTTCAAGCTCCATAAAAATATTTTGGTCTTACTAATATATTTAGTAAATTTATACTAAATTTTTAAACAATTCAATTTTTTTTATGGGTACCGGGTTAGTAAATCAACCATCTTTTTTCACTCCTTCGCCCCCTGGCCCCGAGCGGGGGATCGCCGGCAGTCCCACCCTGGCCAGGGTGGCCGGCACGGTCGGGGCGGGACGGAGCCGCAGGTCGGAATACCTGCTGGTCATTTATCCCCATGGAGAACTGCAAGACAAGCTGCTGGAGGAACAGCAGCGATTCTCCAGCGATTACGGCATGCAAATGACCGTGCGCAACAAACCGCATATCACGGTCGCCGCATTCCAGGCGGGTGAGGCCATGGAGAACACGCTGATCCGATGGATCCAACGCATCTGTGGGCGCCATCGCAGCTTTGAAATGACGCTGAATAATTACAGCGGCTTTCCACCGCATACCATCTACCTGCGTATCCTGGATCAGCAGCCCTTCCTGCAGCTGGCGCAACAGCTTTCGGCCATCGACGATTTCATCCGTTCCTCGGGTTGCCCCCCGGTCAACCTGATCGGCCGGCCCTACCTGAGCATTGCGGGCAGCCTGACCGAGAAGGTGTACAGCAAGGCCATGCCGGATTATTCCCGCAAGACCTTTCATGGATCATTCCAGGTGAACGAGCTGGTACTGCTGAAAAGGGAGCATGCTTTCGATTCCTGCACCACGGTAAATATTTTCCACTTATTGCCGGAACTCCATCAGCCCTGCTCCTGACCGGCCTGCGCATTACCTCAACCACAAAAAATATTTTTATGCATTCGGAAATCATCACGACCATTCCGCCAAAGACCAAAATGAAGGTCCGCAACCAGCCCCTTCAGCCCGTCATCCCAAACCTGCAGGAAAATTTTAAGAGACAGTTGCCTGTTACGGAATACCTCCTGGTATTGAACCCGCACGAAGAATTGCGCCATCGCATCGCGCAGGTCCGGGTGGCATTCCAGGAGACCTATCAACCCGCCGTCGCGGTCGGCGGAAAGGTCCACCTGACCCTCCTGCGATTCAACCAGCTTGCCCTGGTCGAAGAGCGTATCGTCCAACGCCTTCGGATCATTGCGATGGGGTTTCCTCCGTTCAAAGTGGAGCTGAAGGATTTCGGCAGCTTCCCGTCGCATTCGATCTTCATCAACGTCACCAGCAAATTGCCCATCCGCAACCTGGTCAAAGAGTTGAAAGACATACAACGCCTGATGAAACTGGATAAGGACAACAAGCCGCATTTTATGGACGAGCCCCACATGCTGGTGGCCCGCAAGCTCTTGCCGTGGCAATTCGAAAAAGGTTGGCAGGAGTATAGTAACAAAAGTTTCACGGGCCGCTTCATTGCCGACGGAATGCTGCTCCTGAGACGGCGTGAAGGGGACAGGGCCTGGCAGATCGTCGAGCGCCTTGCCTTTCAAAACCTGCCCGTGGCCACGCGCCAGGGGGAATTATTTGCATAGTCCCCGATGGCGAACTGATCGCCTTCACGGCAAAACCCTGCATGGACGGTAAATGTGTCTGTGCCCACTCGTTAACTTCTGAAATTCGATCATATGCCTGAAAAAAGAACGGGCAGGGAACTCCCTGCCGCATCCGCACCCGTCCACGCATCGACGCCACTCCCCGAATCCGCACCGACTCCCGGCCCCATGAACCCTGCCCCGTCAGCACCTTCCGCGCGTATCCCGACGTCAAGGCCGGCCGCATCCCAGGCCCCTCCCAGTATTCCGGGCGCAGAGGTCGGGGACTCCTTGCCCTCTGTTCCCCTGCAATACCTGAAGGGGCGTGGGGCACAGTTCAACCCGAAGAACCGCTTCCTCAAGAACGAGACCGTCAGGGAACACATCGAATCCATCGACGACTGGATGATCCCCAACCCCGAAACGCAATACCTGGAAGAGACGGCCAAAGGCATCGTCAATAAAGTGGACAGCCCCGACGTGGGCATGTGGTACAGCATGAACCCCTACCAGGGATGCGAGCATGGCTGCACCTATTGCTACGCCCGCAACGTACATGAATACTGGGGCTATAGCGCGGGCCTCGACTTCGAACGGAAGATCATCGTGAAAAAGAATGCACCCGAACTATTGCGCAAATTCCTGATGAACCCGAAGTGGGAGTGCGTTCCCATATCCCTCAGCGGCAATACGGACTGTTATCAGCCCGCGGAGAAAAAATTCGGCATCACCCGAAAACTGCTGGAGACCTGCCTGGAATTCAATCAGCCCGTCGGCATGATCACCAAAAATGCCGGCATCCTGCGCGACAAGGATCTGCTTGTGAAGATGGCAAAGCGCCGGCTGGTTTCGATCCTGGTTTCCATCACCTCCTTCGACGAGGACCTGCGGCAGCTCATGGAACCCCGCACCACCACGGCCAAACAAAGGCTGCGCGTCATCCGCGAACTGAGCGCGGAAGGGGTCCGCATGGGCGTGATGCTGGGGCCGATGATACCCGGCCTGAATGAACACGAAATGCAGCGCATCATGAAGGCTGCCGCCGACCAGGGCGCGACCTTTTCGGCCTATACCTTTATCCGCCTCAACGGCGCTATCAAGCTCATCTTCCATGACTGGCTCTACAAGAATTTTCCGGACCGCGCCGATAAGGTATGGCACCTCATCGAAGCCAGCCACGATGGCAAGGTCAATGACAGCCGCTGGGGCGTCCGCATGCGCGGTGAAGGGAATATCGCCCAGCTCGTCGCGCAGCAATATGCCCGCTATACGCAGAAGTATGGATTGAATGCCGAAGAGTGGGAGCTGGATACCACAAAGTTCATGCGGCCGGGGGGACAGATCAGGTTGTTCTAGGAGTGGTTGTCACATAATGCCAGCAACCCCCATTCCGCCATCATCCAACCCTTCCGTCCTGATAAAATATATTCGGTTTGGAGAAAACCAGTAATTCATAGCCCTTGTCGCGGAGAAAGATATCCAGTTCGGAGCTCTTCAACTCCTGCAGGCTCCCATAGGATTCCACACAGATGATCCGCGGGCGGTACTTCCCAAAATCATTCCCCTTCAAGACCTCCAGGTCATGGTCTTCCACATCGACACATAGCAGATCGATGGCCAACCCCCCGCCATGCGCTTCAAGAATGCGTGCCAGGGTCGTCGATCTCATCCGGACCTCCCGGACATGCGCACCCGCCGACTTTAGCCCGACGCCGACCGCCGCATCGACGGAGGAGAGTTCATGATTTTGATCGTCCTGATAAAAGACGACATCCCGCACATCATTGGACACGATCTCGCAAAGACAGGTGTCGCGCCGGCGGATCCGCCGGAAACGCTTGACGAGCCCGGCATTGCCATCGACGCAAATGCCTCTCCAGCCCTTCAGGTATAGCTTAAAGGTGTTTGACTTCTGGATCGGATTGTTGCACCCGATATCGACATAAAAGCCGTCCCGCTTGTCCTTTCCGAAAATGGTCTTGATGATCAGGTCTTCGCCGCACTGGGCATACGACAGGGTGAATCCTTCCATGTCAAACTTTTCCAGGAACCGGCAGACGATATAATGCAGCTTCGTATTTCGGAACCGGTTGGCGAATCGGGTAGCAAATCCCATCGTCATAACAATTTATCCCCCGAAGATAGCGCTCAAACCTTGATGTAGATCTTTTTCCTGTCCAACCAGTAACAGATCGCCCAGAACAAAAAGATATGAAAGATCGCATAGAGCAGGCTCCCGTTCATATTCCCGAACGCCGGCGCGAAAAGATGGTTGTACATCCAGCCCCCCAGCCCTTCATAGCGGGCCTTTCCTGAAGCATCCACGCCGTTGGCAAAACGGATCAACCCGTATCCTCTCACCAACATCCCGCTGAACATGAAAATGAAAAGTGCATTCTTCCCGAAAACGTCGAAGAACCGGGTCAACACCCCCCTGCGGCCATGCAGCTCGATCACATAGATCAGCACGCTGAGGACACAAATGGCCAGCCCGGTCGTATAGAGGACAAAGGAACTACTCCATATTTTTTTGTTGATCGGAAAGACCATATCCCAGCAGAACCCCGTGAAGACAAGCACGCAACCCACGACGAACAAGCCGGCCAGCATTTCATACGTCTTCCCTTTCAAAAGGATGTAATGCCCCGCCATATAACCGAACAGAACCTGAACGACCGCCGGCAGCGTGCTGGCCAACCCCTCGGGGTCGAAAGCAACTCCCTCGCCCTTGTACATATGCGCCACGCCGAGCACCGCCTTGTCGACCTTCGTGCCGAAATAACCCGAAAGACTGAAGGGATCCATCGGGTTCCCGAATGCCAGACAAAGTGCCCAATAGCCCAATAGGATCACCGACCCCGTCACCCAGGCCCCCCGAAGCTTTCCAAAGTGCAGGATCAACGAAGCCAGGCAATAGGCCAGCGCAATCCGCTGCAGCACGCCCAGGATACGAACGCCAGTCGCTTCCGCGCCGGCATGAACCAGGTCCACCGGATCCGTCCAGGGCCTGAAGACCAGTCCCGACGCCGACCACTTTACGAAAGGGAACCAGTTCAGGAACAACCCGATGCCGAAGATCAGCAGCGTGCGCCGGAAGACCTTGCTCAGCAACGCCGCCTCGCCGGCGGCCTCCAGCCTGGGCAGCACAAAGGCAAGGGCATTCCCCACCGCGAATAGAAAGAAGGGGAAGACCAGGTCGGTGGGCGTGCAACCATTCCATTTGGCATGATCAAAGGGAGCATAAATATAGCTCCAGCTGCCAGGATTGTTCACCAGGATCATCAAGGCTACCGTGGCGCCACGGAATACGTCGAGAGAATAAAAACGCTCCTTCGCGGGAGGTGAATTTTCCATCCGGATAAAGATAAGGTTTATCGACCCGGATTTGCACCGGTAAAAGCTTGTTTTTCAATTTCCCATTGCGTCTATTGCATGGCAAAATCTCCTATATTTGCACCCGAAGTGTTTAAGCCGCTCTTTTATAGGAATTTGTAAGTCGGCGAATACAATAAATGCCGGGGGAAAAGAGTTTTTTGTTCCCTCGAGATCGGACTCCTTAGAACTAATTTTATCATCCTGTGAAGAATAAGTTGAGCGACTCATTATTATTATAAACTAATATGGACAAGGGTATAAGGAGTATTTCATGCAATGCTCGCTTATACCCTTTTTCGTTGTAGGGAGACTATGTGCGCGTGAACTATTAATTGATTGATAAACAAACAGTTACAAGCAAATAATGTGACTGAGAGGGCGAAGCCATGCAGAGGCCGAAAAAAAGCTGGTACGTATTATACACCAAGCCCCGATGGGAGAAGAAACTCCATGCCCACTTATTGGAAAAGGAGTTCGAGGCCTACTGCCCCCTGAATAGGGTGCGCAGGAAATGGAGCGATCGGACCAAGTGGGTCGAGGAACCGCTATTCAAATCCTACGTTTTTGTGAGGGTGGCCGAAGAGGAGATGACCCGGGTCCGGCAGGTCCCCGGCGTGGTGAATTTCGTGTATTGGCTCGGCAAACCCGCCCGGGTCAAAGACAAGGAGATCGAGACCATCCGTAAGTTCCTGAACGAACATGAAGAGGTCAGGGTAGAACCGATCGAACTGCAGGCCGATACCCGCGTGACCATTCGCCGGGGATTGTTCATGGACAAAGAGGCGAAAGTCGTCCGGGTGCTCAATAAGAAGGTTCAGGTGCTCATTGAGAGTATTGGCTACTCCCTGGTGGCCATCCTGGACAGGTCGAACGTGGCAATGGCTGGAAAATAATTAGATTTGAACGATAATCCCTTTAGCGATATGCGGAATCCTTTCAGAATGTTCTCCTGTATATGGCCACTGATACCGGCAGGGCTATTCATAGTCGTTATGACGAGTTCCTGCGGAAGCACCAGGCAATATACCTATATGCAGGGAAAATTCGATACGGCCCGGCTGAGCCAGGTCCAGACCCCTGATCCAACGATCCAGGTGGGCGACATCCTGACCGTCGTTGTCTACAGCGATAATCCTGCCGCCACGGCCATCTATAACCAACCGCTGATCACCACGGCTTCAGGCGGCTCGGATGAAAAGTCCGCGTCGGGGGCCACCGGCGGGACAGCCTCCTTCACGGGAGCAAGCCCGACCACCGGCGGGTACCTCGTCGATGAGCTGGGAAATATCGAATTTCAGGGCCTCGGCTTGCTGCATGTAGGAGGTCTCACGCGGTCGGGACTGAAAGAGAAACTGGACTCCAGCCTGAAAAAATACCTGACAAACCCCTACTATACGATCCGTTTCCTGAATTATAAGTTCACAATGCTCGGGGAGGTCAACAGGCAAGGCATCTACAGCATTCCCGGCGACCACATCAATCTGCTCGAGGCCCTGGGCATGGCCGGAGATATTACTTTTTACGGCCGGAGGGATAATATTTTAGTCATCCGGCAGAACAATGGCAAGCGGGAGTTCGCCCGCCTCGACATCACCAAACCGGAGATCATGGCTTCTCCCTATTTTTACCTGCAGCAGAACGACGTGGTTTACGTCGAGCAGACCCGGAAGAAGATCGCCGCCAATGACCAACTGACCACCCGAAATATCTCCCTGACCCTGACCATTGTCTCCACGATCGCCGTAATTTATAGCTTGCTTAGAAGATAAACCCGACTATGCCGGAACACCTCAACGATATCGCCTCGCAGAACGGTTTCTATAAGAAGGATGCCGCCTGGGCCATCGGCCCAAAGGATTTCATCATGAAATACTTCCGGTATCTCCCCTGGCTCGTGCTCAGCCTCGCCTTGTTCATGGTCATTGCCTATACCAAGATCCGTTACACGCCGCAGATCTTTCGCGTGCAATCCTCGCTGATGATCCAGAATGACCAGAATAACATGGGTGGCAAGGATCAACGTTTCGACGAGCTGTTCATGAACCAGCAGTCGGCCAATCTCAGCAACGAGACGGAAATACTACGCTCCCGGCCTGTATTGCAGCGGGTCGCCAGGGACCTCGGCGTCCAGACCGTGTACTATAATAAAGGAAAGGTCCGTTCCAGCCTCCTATATCCCGACGCGCCTTTCGAGATGCGCGTCGAACAATTGATCGATTCCACGATGGAGTTCAGCCTCCTGGTCAAGGTATTGAATGACAAACAATTCCTGCTTAACGAACAAAAGACGCCCATTGCATTCGGCGAGTCCTTCCAATTGGGCGGGAACCGCCTGTTATTGGCCCGGAATAAAATGGTCTCTTTTCATTCCTACGGCAGCGCGGATTTTATCGTGACCTGGATGCCCCTGCCGGAGGCCGCGGAAAGCCTGGTAGGCAATCTCAAAGTGGCACAAGGGAACGACCAGTCCACGATCCTCACCCTGAGTTTCGAGAACGAGAACAGCAACCTGGGACGCGATGCGCTCAATACGCTCATGGCGGTATACGATACGCTCACCGTGGAAGACAAGACCCGCATCGCGAATAATACGCTGAAGTTCATCGACGAAAGACTTAAAAATCTGAAGGATGACCTGAATGGCGCCCAGGGTAACCTGGAATATTTCATGCAAACGCAGCAGGCCTATGACCTCGAGGGCCAGGCCAAAAGCTACCAGGACATCCTCAGCGAAAGCAGCAAGCAGAAAGTGGATCGCGAAATACGGATGAACGTGGTGGACTGGCTCCTGGACTATATCAAGGATTCCAAGAATGAGTTCAATACCGTTCCCACCAACCTCGGTATTCAGGAACCGGCTCTCCTCCAACTGGTGTCGGAATACAACCGGCTCCAACTGCAGAGAGATGCAAATCTCAAGACCACCCAACCTGATAATCCGCTGATCGTCGGACTGGAGGGCTCCATTGAGAAAGTGCGCTCGAATATATATCAGGCCCTGCTCAATGTCAAGCAGGCCTATCTGATCGCGGAGAGGAATATGGACAAACAGGTGAACGAGGTAAAAAGCGAGATCCGATCCCTGCCCGGGAAGTCCCTGCAGAAAGTGAACATCGAGCGCCAGCAGCGGATATTCGAAGAGCTGTACTCCTTCCTGTTGCAGAAAAAGCTGGAGACATCCATCTCCTCGGCGTCCACGATCTCGAATTCCAAGGTGATCGAACCCGCGACGTCCCCCGGCAGCCTCGTCAGTCCGGACAAGAAAAAGATCTACATTCTCTATATCCTGATGGGCCTGCTCCTGCCCACCGGCGCCATCGCCGTGCTGGAAATGCTGCGCGACAAGGTCAGCAACCGGGGCGAAGTCGAGAAGCGCACCCAGGCGCCCATACTCGGGGAGATCGGCCATTCCGAGAACAGCCAGACCCTCGTGGTGGCCCGGAACAGCCGTCGGTTCATCTCCGAACAATTCCGCATCATCCGCACGAACCTGCAATATGTCGTCGGCAAGAAAGATAAACCCGTCATCATGGTGACCTCCTCCTTCAGCGGAGAAGGCAAAAGCTTTATCAGCACCAATATGGGCGCGGTCATCGCCCTGACGGGCAAGAAGACCGTCATCATGGAATTCGACATCCGCAAACCGAAGATCGTTTCCGGTCTCGACCTCAAACGAAAAGTGGGGATCACCAACTACATCATCGGTCGCGGTGAGTTCGAAGACCTGCTCGTAAAGGTCGATGAAGTGGAAAATCTCTACGTCATCCCCTGCGGCCCGATCCCTCCCAACCCCGCGGAACTGCTGCTGGACCCGAAGCTGGAAGAGCTCATGCACAAGGTCCGTGAGTATTTCGACGTGGTGATCATGGACACGGCGCCTGTAGGCCTGGTGAGCGACGCCATCAACCTGAGCCGCTTCGCGGACTGCACCCTCTATATCATCCGCCAGGGGTACACCTTCCGCAAGCAGGTCGGAATGATCGAAGAACTCTACGTAAATAAAAAACTGCCCGGCCTTTCCCTTCTGCTGAACGACGTGAAAGCCGACGGCAGCTATTATGGGGGTTACTATGGCGGGTACGGCTACTATGCCGGCTACGCATATGGCAGCGAGTCCGGTTACTTCGAGGATGAAAAGCGCTCCAAGCGCACCTCCTGGTTCAGGAAAATGTGGAAGCAATAAACCCCCAAACCCGAAAGCGTAACAGACGATGAGTCAATACCCCGAGGCCCAGGAACTGCTTATCGCCCCCGGCCGCGCCGAAAAAAATTACTGGAAGGATCTGCTGCGCTACCGCGAGCTGTTCTATATTCTTAGTTGGAGGGACATCAAGGTCCGGTACAAGCAAACCGTGGTCGGCGCGGCCTGGAGCGTGATCCGCCCGGTGTTGACTACGCTCATCCTGACCGTGGTCTTTGTCCTGGCCGGCGCACAATACAAGGGCAGGGCGCCCTATGCCCTGATGGTCTTCGCCGGCATGCTGCCCTGGCAGTTTTTTTCCAACGCCCTGTCCGATGGCGGCAATGCCCTGGTAGGGAACGCCAATCTGATCTCCAAGGTCTACTTCCCCCGCATCATCATCCCCGCCAGCTCCGTGATCACCAGCCTCATCGATTTTGCCATCAGCTTTGTCTTGCTGGCCGTGATGATGATCATTTTCCGGTTCGTGCCGGATATCAAAATATTCTTATTGCCGATATTCATTCTCCTTGTGATCCTGCTGGCCCTCGGCACCAGCCTCTATATCGCATCCCTGAATGTAAAATTCCGGGATTTCAAGTTCATCGTTCCCTTCATCGTCCAGTTCGGCCTGTATCTCAGCCCCGTCGGCATCAGCAGCAGTCGCATCCCGGAAAAATGGCGCCTGCTGTATTCCCTGAACCCGATGGTCGGCATCATCGACGGTTTCCGTTGGTGTCTCCTCGGCGACGCCATGTATTGGCCAGGCTTCATGGCTTCGCTGGCCGGCGTGGCCTTTTTCCTGTGGCTGGGCATCTGGTATTTCAGAAAAACGGAGAAAAGCTTCGCGGATAATATTTAAGCATGAAAACCCCCATCATCCACGTAGAAAACCTTTCCAAACGCTTTGTCATCGACCATGAAGGGGAAGCTAAATACTCCACCTTCCGCGATAGCATCGTCGGACGGGCAAAAAAACTATTTTCCTTTCCGTCCGGCAAGCGCGCCACCGGTCCCTCCGCCTCGAAAGAGGAGTTCTGGGCGCTGAAGGATATCGCCTTCGACGTTCAGCAAGGTGACCGGGTAGGCATCGTCGGCCGTAACGGCGCCGGCAAAAGTACCCTGCTCAAGATACTCAGCCGCATTACCGAACCCACTTCCGGCGAGATCAGGCTTCGGGGAAAAGTGGCCAGCTTGCTCGAAGTGGGAACAGGTTTCCACCCCGAACTGACCGGGCGCGAGAATATCTATCTGAATGGTGCCATCCTCGGGATGAACCGGATCGAGATCAAAAAAAAATTCGACGAGATCGTCGAATTTTCCGGCGTCGAACGATTTCTCGATACGCCCGTCAAACGATACAGCAGCGGCATGCACGTGCGTCTGGCCTTTGCCGTCGCCGCCCACCTCGAACCGGAAATACTGATCGTCGACGAAGTGCTGGCCGTCGGGGACATGGAATTCCAGAAGAAATGCCTCGGCAAAATGGAGGATATCAGCTCGAAGGACGGCAGAACGGTGCTCTTCGTAAGCCATAACCTGCAAGCCATCTCCACGCTCACCAACAAGATCATCCTGCTCAACTCCGGCAGGAAGGCGTTCGACGGAAGCACTGCCGACGGGATCCAGAAATACCTCGAGCACGTCAGCTCACGCGATCTCATTTTTACACAGCAGGCTTCCGATACACGGCCTCGTGTAACGCGCGTCGAGGTCAAAACGACGGATATCAACAACGTACAGGTCTTCGGGGAACCGTTCCGGATCGACTTCGAGGTCAATGCGCCGGAAGGCATCCCCAGCGCCGTTTTCTCCTTCCAGATCCTGAATGGCGCTCAGATCAAGGTGCAGCATGTCCTGGTCAAGGACAGTGAGACGCCGCTGTGCCGTACGCCCGGCACGCACCGGTTCAGCTGCTATTTTCCCAGGCTGCGCCTGTTCCCGGACAAATACACGCTCATGATCCATCTCTCCGATCATATCTCCCGGAACAAATTCGAAACGATCGAAGGCGTTTGCCCGTTCGAGGTGCAGATCAGGGGAGAGGTCAGGGAGTATTATTGGAAGACCAATGAGGCGGTCTATGTGGACGAAACCGAATGGATCATCAACAACTGAGCCGCATGCCCTTCGAAGATTATTTGTCCCCCCGCTTCGATCTCGACAATATTGACCGGTTCTATGTCCGCTCTTCCATCTATGCGGCGCTGAAAGCAGCCGTTCCGCATTTATCCGGGACCCTGCTCGACGTGGGCTGCGGGAAGATGCCTTATAAGTCGGTATTGATGCGGCCGCAGGGCCGGACGGAAAAATACCTGGGCCTCGACCTGGATATCCCGGTAACGGAAGGCTACGCCGCAGCCAGGCCCGACCTCCTATGGGATGGAAAGACCATTCCCCTGGCGGACGCCAGTGTCGATTCGGTCATGCTGACCGAAGTCCTCGAACACTGCTTCGATCCCTCCGCCGTGCTGAAAGAGACCTCAAGGGTCCTGCGCAAGGATGGCTTTGTCTTCATCACCGTTCCCTTTCTCTGGCCCTTGCATGACGTGCCTTACGACGAATACCGGTACACGCCTTTTTCGCTCGAAAAACACCTGGCCGGCGCAGGCTACGGCAATATCCGCATCAGCGCATTGGGCGGATGGAATGCAAGCCTCGGCCAAATGCTCGCACTCTGGCTCAACCGCTCAGGTCTGCCGGACAGGAGAAGGAGGTGGCTGTACAGGCTCTTTCTGAAGAGGGTCATCTCGGGGCTGTATAAGCGCGACCGGAAACCCACGAATTTCCTGGATAATACCTATATGATCACGGGCCTCACGGCCCTTGCCCAGAAAAGTTAAGCACTCAACCCCATGCCGGGCAAATCCAACGATCCGAGAACTATCCGGCTATGCATTTTCAGCCCGGAGAACAATGCCTGGTCCGAGACCTTCATTCAGAACCATATCGCCCGGCTGCCTTTTCAGTCGACGATCCTGAACGGTACAGGCCTCGCCAACCTTTCCTATAATAACCAACCGATCCTGCCGCCGACACGGTTCAACCGGATCAGGAACAAGCTGCTTTCCGGCGCGCAACGCCGCGGACATCGCCTCGAGCAACGCGCATTGCGCTCCTTCCTGAAACGACACGGGATTCAGGTCGTTCTCGCCGAATACGGTCATATCGCGACCATCATCCGCCCGGCCTGCGAAGAACTTAAGATCCCGCTGGTCGTTCACTTCCACGGCAACGATGCGTCCCATCGCCCGACCCTGGAACTCCTGCAAAAGGAGTACGCCGACCTCTTCGCCTATGCCAGTTCGATCGTTTCCGTTTCCCATGCGATGACGAATCGCCTGCTTCGCCTGGGAGCGCCGGAAACCCGGATCGTGTACAACTGTTACGGCATCGATACGGCCTTGTTCAGGCTATCGGAAGAAAAGGCGGAGCCGCCGACCTTCGTCGCCGTCGGCCGGTTTGTAGAAAAAAAGGCGCCCCACCTGAGCATCCTGGCCTTTGCGATGGCCCGCGAACAGCAACCGTCGATCCGTCTCATCATGATCGGTGGCGGTCCGTTGCTGGAGCCATGCCGCCAACTGGTTCGGGGACTCGGTCTTGAAGAGGGCATCGAGTTCGCCGGCATAAAGACGCCCGCCGAAGTTTCCTCGGTCATATCGAAGGCGAGAGCCTTCATACAACATTCCGTTATCGCCGCAGATGGAAATGCCGAAGGCACTCCGCTCTCCATCCTGGAAGCCGGCGCCTGCGGCGTGCCTGTGATCAGCACCCGCCATGAAGGCATCCGGGACGTGGTGATGGAAAACGAGACCGGCCTGCTGGTCGACGAATTCGACATAAAAGGAATGGCCGGCGCCATGGTCCGTCTTGCCGCAGATCCTGGAGAGGCCTGCCGGATGGGCAGAGCGGCAAGGGAACGTATCGAGACCCATTATACCCTTGACCAACATATCGGCACCCTGACGAAGGTCATCCTTGACGCATACAGATCGGCGCCTGACTGCCCTTAACCCATCGCCCCGGTGAAGAAAAAGATCCTCTTACTCCCAAGCTATTTCCCTTCAAAAGCCGCTCCGATCGTCGGTTCCCAGATCCAGGAACAGGCCGAGCTGCTGGCGGAGGATTTCGATATCGTCGTTTTGTACTGCCTGCCGGGGATCGGTTGGCGACGGCATCTGTGGAACAGGCTGACCTCTCCGTTCAAGCCCTATCCGGCCAGGTCCTGTACCTCGAACCTGCTGACCGGCAAGCTTCGCGTCAGGGGAAATTATTATTTTCAATCCGCCCGCAATTCCGAAAAGCGCAACGAATATTGGAAGGTCAGGGCCTATACCTCTCTCTTCGAAGACCTTCTCCGGGAAGGCTGGAAGCCGGACCTCATCCATGCCAGGGGCCACGAATCAGGCGGCGTGGTGGCCGGCGCCCTGAAAGAAAAATTCCGGATCCCCTTCGTATTGACCGAAAATGTCGCCTTTGTGTTCGACGACCATTTCTCAGGATATAAGATGGCTGCGTACAAGGGGGTCATAAACCGGGCAGACGTCATCCTCTACGTCAGCACCTACCTGATGCGGATCACCCTGCTCCACGGCCTGGGGTTGAAGAGCGAGCACCGGGTGGTCGGCAACTGGATCGACGAGAACAGGTTCGCGCCCCTGCCGTCCCTCCCTGATTCCCCCCGCAGCAAGAGTGCCCCCGCGACGGACGACGGCCGCTTCCGCATATTCACGACAGGATATAATTCCTACATTAAGGACTTCATCACTTTTTTCCGCGCGATCCGGCAACTGATCGACCGGGGCCATCAAGATATCCGCGCCATCATCGCCGTTACCTATTATTGGTCGCAGGAGAACAAGGACGAGCTTCCGGCGCTTGCTGCCTCCCAGGGCATCGCGGACTACTGCGAGTTCGTCTACCAGATCCCCCGCGAGGAAATGCCGCGATACTACAATGATTGCGATGTCTATGTATGCACGAGCCTGACCGAGACCTTCGGCATCGCGTCGGCAGAGGCCCTGTTTTGCGGCAAGCCGGTCATATCGACCGACAACGGCGGCGCCAGTGATTTTATCGACAGGCGGAATGGCATGGTCGTCGGGCTGAGGGACCACGTGGCTATCGCCGACGCCATCCTTTCCATCAAGAATAAACAAATCGCCTTCGACCCGGCGGCCCTTCGCGCATCCGTGCTGGATAAATTCGGGGCCAGGGGTTTCCTGGACAGACATGCAGACGCTTACCAACTTGCCCTCCGGGGCTCTCTCAACTGATCAACCACAGGATCTCGCTATGAAAACAGGCATTGGATCATTGCTGATCTCAAAAGTCAAATTATTGTTCAGGGATCCGGCGTACGTGCTGTCGTCCGCCTGGTTCGAAGTACAAAAGGTCCTCGACCGTTCGGGTATTCTGAAAATAAAAGAATACGACCTGGTCATCATCGACGAGGTCTTCCCCTTCGAAGCCTCCCTGTTCCGGTACAACGAGTTCAACAATTACTATTCGCTATTCGATAAGGTCAAGGTCTACACAACCGGCCTTTCCTTGTCGCTGCTCTCGGAGCACGACACGATGCGGCAACTGATCAGGAATTATAAGGCGCGATATCCCGGTCGGGAAGTGGCGATCTTCAATCCCCACAGAAAGGTAAGGGCACGGCTGGCTTACTGCCTCTTCCTTAAGAACACGTATCTTCTCCTGGATTATTTCGAAGAGAATAACCTTCCCTTTGCCTTTTGCTTCTATCCCGGCGGCGGGTTTTCGCTCTCGGGTGAGGAGAGCGAAGTGATGCTCCGGAAGATTGCGGCCTCACCCATGTTTACCAGGATGATCGTTACCCAGGTCGTGACAAAGAATTATCTCCTGGACAGGAAAATATGCGGGGAAGACAAGATCTGTTTTATATACGGCGTTGTTTCTTCGGGTTCCGACCCTTCCTTCCGCATTGAAAACAAGAAATACTTCGGAAAGGGAAAGGACCACCTCGATATCTGCTTTGTGGCCAACCGCTATACGACGCGGGGGGTCGACAAAGGGTTCGATCTGTTCGAGGAGGCGGCCGCGCGCATGCTGGCAGAAGGAA
Source organism: Bacteroidota bacterium (assembly GCA_030706735.1). Lineage (GTDB taxonomy): Bacteria > Bacteroidota > Bacteroidia > Chitinophagales > Chitinophagaceae > Puia. Next base: position 22,692 of record JAUZNZ010000047.1, read on the forward strand.
TGAACGTCCATTTCCACGTCGCCGGCACTTTTTCCGACAAGGACCTCGCCGATCCCCGCTGCGTCGGCAAGATCCGGTTCTACGGCACGCTCAAGACCGGCGAGCTCAAGACTTTTTTCGACGGCATGGATATCATCCTGTCCCCGAATCGCATCGACACGCTCCTCAAAGGGGCCTTCGACGGTTTTCCGACGGGCTCCGTCATCGAGGCCGGGCTACGCGGCGTGCTCATGATGGCCAGCGACGAACTGGGCCAGAATATCTGCTACAAGAATGGGGAGGACATCGTCATCATCCCCAACAAGGCAGATCAACTATTCGATCGCCTGAAAAGCCTGTACAACGACCCCGCTACCTTGCGGCGGATCGCCATGAAAGGCTTCGAAGTAACCAATCAACTGTTTTCAGACCAATACCAGATGGGCAAAAGGAGATCCTTCCTCGAACCGCTTATTGCCGGAGGTAACCCGTTAAGGAACCAAATCCCCGTAAACCAAATACCCGCGCCATGATCAACGTCACCAAGGCATTCCTGCCGCCATTCGAAGAATATGTCAAACACCTCAAAGGGGTATGGGACAGGGAGCACCTGACCAACCATGGCCCACTGGTGAATGAACTGGAAGAGAAGATAAAGAGCTACCTCGGCGTGCCCCATTTCTATTTTTTAAACAACGGTACGGTAGCCCTCCAGATCGCCATCAAGGCGCTGGAACTGAAAGGAGAGATCATCACGACGCCCTTTTCCTATGTGGCGACCACTTCTTCGATCGTTTGGGAGAATGCCAAACCGGTATTCGTGGACATCGATCCCGGTACGCTGACCATCGACGCCTCGAAGATCGAAGCCGCGATCACGAAGAATACGTCGGCCATCCTCGCCACGCACGTTTACGGGATCCCCTGCGACGTCGAGACGATCGGCGGGATCGCCAAACGCCATAAGCTAAAAGTGATCTACGATGCGGCGCACGCCTTCGGCGTTAAGTACAAGAATGCTTCCCTGCTGAATTACGGCGACATCTCGACCCTCAGCTTTCACGCGACCAAATTATATCATACGGTCGAGGGCGGAGGGATCACGACAAGCGATGACCTGCTGGCCCATCGCATTTCCTATATGCGCAATTTCGGGCACAAGGGCCAGGAGGAGTTCTGGGGCGTGGGCATCAATGGCAAGAATTCCGAGTTCCATGCCGCGATGGGCCTCAGCAATTTCCCGTACATCGGCCCCATACTCGAAAGCAGGAAGAAATTATCGGAAACCTACGACAGGTTGTTCGAAGAGATGGATATCAGGGTGCAACGCCCCGTAATCCCCGCACAGGTCGAATACAATCACGCTTATTATCCGGTGGTCTTCGCCTCCGAAAAGCAATTGCTCGAGGTTCGGGATAGCCTCAACGCGTCGTATATTTATCCGAGGAGATATTTCTTTCCCGCGCTGAATACCCTGCCGTACCTGGGAAAGACCAAGTCCCTGCCCGTCTCTTCGTCCATCGCGTCCCGGGTCTTGTGCCTGCCCCTGTATTACGGCCTTTCGCCCGACTCGGTCAGGCAGATCTGTGCCATCATGGAAAAAGTACTAAAATATTAACGATGATCATTGTCGGCGCAGGAGGTCATGCAAAAGAAATACTCGGGGTCCTCTCCGAACTGGGCGAGCTCGGCGACGGCGGTTCCTCCGCAGTCTTTTTTTATGACGATCTTTCCCCTTCCGCCCCGGATAGCCTCTTCGACCGGTTCTCCGTCCTCCGGACGCCCGATGAGGCAAAAGCGGCCTTGTCCCGGGATCCTCGCTTCATCCTCGGCATCGGCAAACCATCGGCCCGCCAGTTCATGGAAAAAAAATATTCGTCATGGGGCGGCCGGCTTACTTCGGTGATCTCCCCCCATGCCCGCATCGGGGAGTTCGGCGTGAACCTGGCCCCGGGGGTGAATGTGATGACCGGCGCAGTCATCACCCAGGACATCGTCATCGGCAAAGGAACCATCCTCCATATTCATTGCTCGGTACACCACGATTGCCGCATCGGGGAGTTTTGCGAGATCTCCCCGGGAGCACGCATCCTCGGAAAGGTCCTGATCGGCGACCTGTCGCGCATAGGAGCGGGAGCCGTCCTGCTTCCCGGCGTCCGGATCGGCTATGGGGTTACGGTCGGCGCCGGCGCCGTGGTAACAAAGGACATTGACGATGGATTAACGGTTAAGGGCATTCCCGCACGCTGACCCCAACCCCCCGGCGCGCCAACTGACCCCGGCCCCCCAACAACCCATGATGAAAAAATACCTGCCCGATTTTCTGAAGCCGGCCATCCGTTATGTCTATTACCGCCAGCAACGGGCGAAGGTCGCCAGGGAACCCGGCATCCGCCGTAAGCAGGACGAGCTCATCAAACAGTTCGACCCGTCCGCCGAACGGCTGATCGTCTATCTCGTCGAAGGCGCGGACTGGGATACGGGCATCGACAAGATCTCGGGAGGCATCATCTCCATCGTTTCATTTTGCGAGGAGTCAAGGGCGCTCCGGTCCCTGCATGGCGCCGAAGTGATCATGTGCACGCTGCCGCGGCAGCACCTGCTGCTGAAGCACACCTGGTTCAGGAATGACACGGACGTTTTCCGTTCCTCCCAGCTGAAACAATACTTCACGGCAGTTAAGGAGGTCGTCTTCCACATCCCCGAATACGTGACGGAATATTTCTCGGATTGTCTGCACAGAGGAGAATTCAGCTGGCTCGACAAAGTGAAAAAAGTGCAGGTCAACATCATGAACCAGAACATCCGGCTCATGCCCCCCGCCTGGGTCATCCAGGAGCTGCGGCAGCAGGTCACACTCGTCACGATGACCACGGCGCATCAGCAATATTGCACGCACGCCTACCGCAAGGCCTGGGGCATACCGCTCCACAAACTTTCGGTTTGGATCAGCCCGGAAAAATACTTCTTCAAGCCCTATCCGGATAAGCAGGACCTGATCGTCGTTTCTCCGGACGACCATCCCGCCCGGGAAAGCATCATGAAGCAGCTCTACTCACTAAAGAACATCCGCGTGCAGGTGATCCGTAACCTCACCTATGAGCAGTATAAGGCAACGATCTCCGAGGCGAAATGGGCCCTGACCTTCGGCGAAGGGCTCGACGGCTATTTCATAGAGCCCATCCTCAGCGGAGCGGTTGGCTTCGCCGTCTACAACGAAGAGTTCTTCACGGGCGATTTCAAGGACCTGGCCACGGTATACCCGTCTTATGCGGTCATGGAGAACGACATGGCCCGCGACCTCGAACGCCTGGACAACGAACGCGATTTTCCGGTCTATCAACGGAGCCAGTTCGAGCGTTGTGCCGCCCACTACAGTCATGAACAATATGGTAAGAATATTGCCGCCTTCTATCGCGGTGAATATACTTTCCCCTAGCCATTTATAAAGCATCACCATGTTATCCGTCATCAGGAATTATAAGGAGGGTCTCCACAAACGACTCGTACTTCGGTTCTCCCGGCTCAGCCGCCTGGGCCTGAGCGCCAATTTTATCCGCGGCGAAGGCATCGAGATCGGTGGGCTCAATTATCCCCTTCCGGTCCGCCCGGGCGTTAAAGTGCGCTATGTCGACAGGATCAGCGCCGATGAGCACATGAACGTGCTGGCTGAGCTCAACCGACGCGAGCTGGTCCAGGTAGATATTATCGATGACGGGGAGACCCTGGCCACTATCCCGGACAGCTCCCAGGATTTCGTCATCGCCAACCATTTCATCGAGCACACGCGCAACCCGATCCTGGCGATCCGCAACGCCGTCCGCGTGCTGAAGAAGGACGGCGTGTTCTTCATGGCGATGCCGGATAAACGATACACCTTCGATATCGGCCGCCGGATCACCACGGCCGAGCACCTGCTGAAGGACTACCAGGAGGGTCCTGACTGGTCGGAGGAGGAACACTGGCATGATTTCGTTACGCATACCGATCATTCGGACCATTGTAAGAATGAACAGGACGTACAAGAAGTGATCCGCCGGCTCAAGGACAGCAATTTCTCCATCCATTATCATGTCTGGGACCACCATGCCATGCTCGGCCTCCTGCTGACCTTGCAGGACAAATTGCAGTTCCCCTTCGAGATCCTGATGTCCCTCGCGCCGCAGAACGGCGGTAACGAGGCCATTTTCATCCTTCGTAAAATATGACCTCCACGATCGATAAAGGACACCTTATTACGGTGGCCATGGTGGCTTACAATTCCTCCGCTTACATCCGGGAGGCCATCGAAAGCGTGCTTTGCAGCAGTTATGAACGGTTCGAGTTGCTGATCGCCGACGACAACAGCACGGACGATACCTGGCAGATCATTCAATCCTATACCGATCCCCGCATCCGCGCCATCCGCAATGAAAAGAACCTGGGAGAATATCCCAACCGCGACCAATGTGTCCGGCTGGCGGCGGGCGAATACCTCATCTTCATTGACGGCGACGATATCATTTACCCGCATGGCCTGGAATTCAGCGTCCGCATGCTCGACGCCTTTCCCGAATGCGGCATGGCGCTGATGCGCTGGTTCCGGAACAACCTGATCTATCCGGCTATCATCAGCCCAGGGCAATTCTATATCGGAGAATACTTCGGTCAGGGATTTCTCGGGACCGCATTTTCGAATGTCGTCTTCAGAACGGAGATTCTCCGAAACGCCGGCAGCCTGACGATGGGATACAAATGCGGGGATGACTATATACGGTATAAAATTGCGCTTCATCATCCTGCCCTGCTGATCAGCGACAGCCTGACCTGGTGGAGAGAGACGCCCGGACAGGCATTTCAGACCCACCACCGGTCCGGCCGGCTCTTCCTGGATTCATATAGACTTAGGTTCGAATTCCTCGACCATCCCGACTGCCCTCTTTCCAGGGAGGAGATCGCAGAGGCCAGGGAAAACTTGTATAAGGCGCTATCGACGGAGATCCTGAAGGCGCTGTTCAAATTCAAGGTAGAAAAGGTCAGGGGCATCGTATCGGAGTTGAAATTTCAACCCAGACATTGGCTGAAATGCTTTAACCGTTTCATAAGCAAAGATCCGCTCGAAGGCAGCACCCCGGTCAATCCGTACCGGTGCCCGATCGGGAGAAATCCGTATAGCAAATGCCCGCAATCATGAATGCCCGCGTCAACCCGGTCAGCAAGATCCTGAGGAATCCTTTCCTGGTCTTCTATTACCTGGGCCGGTCATTCGTCTGGCTGATCACCCGGCTGCCTTACTTCCGGTTCATCCGGGATACGCAGCATTCGGAGACCGCGATCAGCTTTCATACCTGGTACACGCAAAAGGTGCGGCGGATCAACTATGCGGCCTATTGGCCCATGCATCCCTCCAGCATCGTCAGCTACCCGAAGAACGTATACGCAGGCATCAATACCTGCCCGGGCTATAATCCCGGATGTTATATCCATGCCGTGAACGGGATCTACATCGGCGACTATACCCAGATCGGTCCCAATGTCGGCCTGATGAGCGGGAATCATGATCTGTACGATTTTCGCATCCAGACCGAAGGCGGGCCGATCCGCATCGGCAAGTACTGCTGGATCGGCATGGGCGCCGTCATTCTCCCCGAAGTGGAACTGGGCGATTTTACCATCGTCGGCGCCGGCGCCATCGTGACCAAATCCTTTCCGGAAGGACACTGCGTGATCGCAGGCAATCCGGCACAAAAGATACGTGACCTGGAGAGGGAGAAGGCCATCCCCTTTTCCATGGACAATCCATATAACGGCTACATTCCTCACGATCGGTTCGAGGAATTTCGCAAACGGAACTTGACTATTTGATCATACGTTCTTTCAACCATATAGACACCTGTCGCAAAGTTCGCTCAGCAAACCCCTTCTCCTAACAATTAAACAGGATGTCCAATGGATTTTGAAAAGGAATATTATGAATTCGACCGGTTCTGGAATAACTATGCGTATTCTTACGAGATAAATATCGAGAAGATCGATATTACTTTCGATTTCATCGGTCAGCGTCCCATCGCCAACCTGCTGGACGCCGCTTGCGGAAATGGGATCTTCACGAATATGGTCGCCGAAAAATTCAGGGAGATCAAAGTAGTTGGCTTCGATCGCAGTGAAATGGCGTTGAAATATGTCAACACGGAGAAGATGCTGGCCGAGATCGACGCCATACCGTTCGGGGACGCGTCTTTCGACTGCGTGGTGGCCCACGACGTCATCGAACACCTGCCCGTCGGGGTATATCAAAAGGCATTGAATGAAATCGCCAGGGTGAGCCGCAAATACATTGTCATTGCCGTTCCCTACCGGGAAAACCTCAGGCATAACGTATCGGAATGTCCGTCCTGTTTAAGCCATTTTAACAATGACTTTCATTTTCGCTCATTCGACGAGGAGAAAATGAAAGGACTCTTCGGTGGAACCGGATTCGAATGCAAGGATATCCGGACCTGTAATACCAATCGGTTTTATGTCGGCCAGAAGACCTACGGGCGCTTATTCTATCCGAAATGGCAAAAGAAGCTGCGCTCGCCGATCTGCCCGGTATGCGGCTACCTGAACCCGGAAGACAGCGGCCACGAATCCAGCAACCCGGTTCTTGCGGCCGGAAACGAAACGGACGCCCCCGGCACCGCCATTGACATCGCCGCCTCCGCTACCGCCCCCCCTCACCTGGGGCTGCTCGGCATGATAAAGAAAATACCCAAGGCCATCTGGCCAAAGTATTCAAAAGACTATGAGATGGTAGCGTTCTTTGAAAAGAAGAGCAACGTATAATCATGTGCGGCATCAGCATCGCCATAA
>JAUZNZ010000048.1 GCA_030706735.1 Bacteroidota bacterium
AGCCGTTTACCGTGATGGTTACGGTGCTGGTGGCCGTCTCGCCGTCGCTTTGGGTGACCGATAGCTGGAATACATAGGTGCCCGCTATCAGGCCGTTCACCGCGGTGGAGGCATTGCCGGCGCTGACGATGGCCGGCGTATTGGGGCCTGACACGAGCGACCAGGCATACGATGTAATGGTATTGCTGCCACCTGCCGTCGCGCTACCGTTCAAGGTGACGCTGCTGGTGGGAAGGGTGATCGTTTGGGTGCTGCCGGCATTGCTGGTCGGCGGGGTGGCCAACGGCGCAGATCCCCGGGTCGACAGGAGGAACCACTCATACACGTTCAGACTGTCCTGCGTCCTGCCGCTGCCGCGCACAGGGCTGCCGTTATTGTTCGGCGCAATATTGGGAGCGCACCCGTTGGTACAATCCAGGGTGTTGCCATAATAATTCAAGGTCGGCCTGAATGCGCTGTCGTATTGCTGGTTCCATGTTGAATGGCCTACGCCGGAGATGATGGTCAGTTTATCCGGGGGCGAAGGATTGGTTATGTTGAGACTGTCATGGTACCGCACGTCGGTGCCGAAGAGAAAGTCCTGGTCGCCTGCGACGGTCCATACCCGAACGCCGAATGGCTTGCTCGCCTGGCGGAGATGCGCCTCCACCTGCACGTCGGCAAGACCGTTCACGGCGTCCACGCCCGCACTGCTGGAGGTGGCGGCCGCCGCGATCTGGCTCAGGAAGGCGCCGTCGCCGCTGCCCAGGCAGGTATTCACCCCGTCCCCGCCGGCAGACAGGCCGGTGAGATAGACGCGGTTCAGGTCCACCCGGTAACGACTCAGGATATTGGGAAGAATGTATTTGAGCTGATCATAGTTATAAGACCAACTGGGGTTCTGCGGAGAGCATACGATGAATTCATAGGTCTGCCCGTCCAGCGGGTTGACCGCAGCGGGATTAAAGCCCGCGGCGATCCGCGCAGGCAGCCCGGCATTGATCAATACGCTCAAACCGCCAATACCGGTGCCCACCTCTCCACTACCATGCAGAAAGATGATCAACGGGAACTTTTTTGAGGGATTGGTGGAATAATCAGGAGGCAGCCAGGTAAGACCATAGGTCATCGTACCGCTCGCATCAGTAGGGAACTGATCGACATTCTGCCTTCCAACCACCGTTTGCGCCTGGGTCTGTACGCAAATGGCAATAAATGCAAAGATGATGAGTACAGTTTTCATCTTCATAGGGATTGAATTTTAGCTTTTCCTAGCCCTGTGGCTAGCGGATTCTTTGGTTCTTCGTTCGGGTTTTCTTGTGTATAATTTTCTACATTCATGACTGAACGGGAAAAAAACATCACAAAAAAATTAGTTTTAGCTGTTTGTTAAAGGGTCACGAAGTTATACCAAACTTCATACCAATTATTACAGCTCAAACTTTTGTGGATTAAATGTTAATTATACGGATTAATGAAATAAAGAACTCCAACCCATTAAAAACGAGTGCAAAAAAGCTATAGTATCCACCCTGCCCGACGAATATGTTAATGCGAGGTTATGCCGTTGAAAATGAGGGTAATGTCCATGAGAAATAATCAGCGCCGGGTCTTATGAAAAACAAGAAAAAGAGGGTATTTTTACACGCCGGTAACGTAATTATACTGAAAACGCATCTATTACGCGCTAATTTTTTATCATATATATAAATCCCGCGAACCTTCCCGCTAAATGCTCAACCCTTGAAAAAATATTTGTCCTCATACTGGATACGGTCCGCTTTTTATACTTTTTTGCAACGTTTTTCGTTGACGATCTTCGGCCTCGCCAACTTCATGATCCTGATCCGTTCGCTGAGCGATAAGAACAAGACGCAGATGAGCGTTTGGGCCCTATTCGTCACCGTTACAACGATCTTCGAGGCCACGAAAAGCTCGCTGCTGAAGAATGCGCATATCAAATACGTGAGCGGGGACGTCCATAGTCCGGGCAAAACGGCGATCGCCTCCTCCTCCCTGCTGATCAACGCGCTGATCAATCTTATTTTCATCGTGTTCATCCTGCTGTTTGCCAATTGGTTCAGCGATCTCTTCCATATGGGCGACTATCTCGCCGGGATGCTGAGATGGTATATTCCGGGCATGATCGGCATGGTCTTCTTTTCGCATTTCGAGGCCATCCAACAATCGCATTTCGACTTTAAGGGCGTGTTCGCGGGTAACCTGGTCAGACAGGCCGCTTTTTTCTCGGTCATCTTCGCCCACTTTCTGATGAAGGAGCCTTTCTCCCTCACGCATCTGGCGATCTATCAGTCGGCCAGCATCCTGCTTGGGACGATCACCATTTATTTCTTCAGCCGCAAATACCTGCTCTACCGTTTCGATCCCAGCATCGCCTGGATCAGGAAGATCCTCGGCTACGGCGGCTATATTTTCGGATCGGGCATCATTTCGAATGTCTTCTCCAATCTCGACCAGTTGATGACCGGGGCCTTCCTGTCCCTTTTCTCGGGCGCGGTCGCCACCTACAATGCCGCCACGCGCATCAATAATTTCATCGATATTCCGTCCTACGCGGCGACGGAGATCCTGTTCCCCAAGCTATCCCAGGCCGTCGAAAAGGAAGGGACGCAAAAGGTCAGGTACCTCTACGAACGGATGGTCTCGGTATTGCTCGCCGTGATCATTCCCGCCGCCATCTTCGTGATCCTGGTTCCCGGCTTTGTGATCCACGTCATTGCCGGTCCGGGTTATGAGGCGGCCGTGCCCATTTTGCAGCTCTACATGCTGAACAGCGTGATCGGTACGATGCAAAACCAGGCGGCCAATACCCTGAACTCGATCGGGCGCCCCGGATTATGCCTTGCCCTGAATGCGATCTCCCTGAGCGCCAAGTTGCTGATCACCTACCTCTGCCTGAAGGGCTTCGGATTCTACGGGGCGGCGATCGGTACCGTGATCACCTCGGTCATCAGCGGAACCCTCTGGTATATCATGATGAGCCGGCAGATCGGCTCTTCCCTGGTGAATGTGCTGCGGTACATCCCGGATAATTACCGGATCGTCTATGCCAATGCCGTCCGGATCGTGTCGCGGGACCGGGCAAGGGCCTGAACCCATGCAGCCACCCCAGAAACAAACGCCATGCGCATCGCACATCTCATATTGACCCATAAGAACCCGGCGCAGCTGGAGCGTCTAATCAAGGCCATGGATCATCCGGCCTTCGATTTCTATATCCATCTCGACAGAAAGACCCCGATCGCGCCATTCGCCCATCTCACGCAAAGACCCAACGTGTACATGATCCGCAAACGGGCAGCGATCTACTGGGCGGGCTGGGGCACGATACAGGCTACCCTCAATGGTTTCCGGGAGATCCTGGCGAAGTCCGCAAGTCCCGATGGCGGGTATGACTATATCAACGTCATGTCGGGCCAGGACTTTCCCCTCAAATCCGCCGCGCATATTTTCCAATACCTCCGCGAGCGCCGGGGCAAGGAATTCATCCTTTGCGATTCGATAGAGGACAAGTGGAAGGAGGCGGCGATCCGCGTGACGCGCTACCATTTCATCAACTGGCGCATCCCCGGGAAGTTCCGGCTGGCCAATCTGTTCAACAAGATCATGCCTCCGCGGAAATATCCGCTCGACCATAAACTCGTCGGAAGAGCGAATTGGTTCACCCTGACCCCTGCCGCGGCGACCTACGTCCTCGACTTTCTGAAAAACAATCCGAAGGTGGTGCGCTTCTTCAAGTATGTCTGGGGCGCCGACGAATTCATCTTCTCGACGATCCTGTATAATTCGCCGTTCCGGGAACAGATCGTCGATAACCTGGTCTATGTGGACTGGACGGGACAAACCGGGGGCCACCCGCGCGTCCTGGGCGCGGGCGATTTCGAACGCCTCCGCCGCACGGATAAATTATTCGGTCGCAAGTTCGATATGTCCGCCGACGCAGCCATATTCGGGATGCTGGAGGAATGGATCGCGGGACCAGAGGGCGATTAGCCCGCCGGAACCACCGGCGCGAGGCTTGCCGCGGTGCGGCCCATGATGATCCGGTACAAGGTCCAGGCCGCAAGGAGCACCATGAAGGGTTCGACAGGATAGGTATATCGCGGCAGGGCCAGCAGCAGGGTATGAAGCGGCAGGGCCACGGCGAAAGGCAGGATGAGCACAAAAATGGAAAAACTGCGCCTGTTCTGCCACCAGCCGTACAAGCCGAAGAACAGCATAAAGAAATTTTCGAGACCGATCCCCAGCCGCGCGATGCGCCCGCGATTCCCGTCGGAGGAGGAGGGATAGAAGCCCCACAGCTCCCAGAGGTTGGCCAGCTTTTGCTTCACATAGCCGCCGGGATCGGCCTTCATATGATCGATATATAATTTCACGGCCTGCCCGGTGGTCGTCACTTCCGGGTGCTTGTCCTGGTAATACCAGTCGACGTACCCGCCGGAAGCCGTAATGGAGTACATGATATTGATGCGGCTATGGCCGGCAATGGAAAAATTCCCGGTCTTGCTATAACAATAAGATCCCACAAGCAGCAAGGGCAGGATCGCGGCCGCCAGCATCCGCAAGTCCCAACGCCGCTGCCAGAGCAGGGCGAGCGCAAAAAGCAAAACGAAGATCGGCGCCTCGTCCGTACGGACGAGCGTGGCCAGCCCGAAGAATAAGCCGCTCAGCCACTTCCTGTCCCGGAAATAAAAGAAAAATGCGCCGAGCAAAAAGAAGGCGGTGGGCACTTCCGTCATCAGCCATCTGACATAGTTCAGCTGCGTAGGCAGCACCGCCACGATCAGGGCGGCGATCAGCCCGATGGAAACCCGGCGGAATATCCGCTTGCCGATATCGAAAACGAACCAGATGGTCAGGGTGGACATCAGCACATTCATCGCAATGAGCAGATCGGACGCGCGATCACCGGCGCACCATTTGAATAACGCGATGAGGAACGGATACCCTTGCGGGAAATAGTTGACATAACCGCCGGCAAGGAGCTTGTCCGCCTGGCTGAAATATTCGAAGGAATCTCTGTCCATCCGCGGCAGATGCGTGAAGTAGGCGACATAGATGCGGAGCAAAAAACCCACGAGCACGATCCCGTTCAGCAAACTGCGAACCCCCCGGTCAGTGGCCAGCCAGGGATCGATCCGGGACCTCAACTTCCCTACCGACCTGTTCATTAAGCTCATTGGAAATCATTAAAAATTAATAAGCAGCACCTAAAAATAACTTAAATTTAGGCGCAAATGGTTTTTTGGGAATATACTTTTTTTGTCTCCTGTTTCGTCATCCTGTACAACTACGCAGGCTATGCCCTGATCGCCCGGATCGCGAATGAAGTGAAGAGGAAATTCAGGCCCCGCTACGAACCCGACAACACGCATCTGCCTTCCGTCTCCTTTATCGTCGCCGCATTCAACGAGGAAGATTGCATCGAACAAAAGATCCTCAACTCCCTGGAGCAGGATTATCCCGGGGAGAAGATCGAATTCCTTTTCATCACCGACGGTTCGACGGACGGCACGGCCGCCCTCATAAATAAATATCCTGGCGTTCGCGGCCTGCACGAACCGGAGAGAAAGGGGAAATCGGCCGCGGTCAACCGGGCCGTGCAATACGCGACCGGGGAGATCCTCATCTTCAGCGACGCCAACACCATGCTGAACGCCGGCGCCGTCAGGCACATCGCCCGGCACTATGCTCAGCCGAAGATCGGCGGGGTGGCCGGGGAAAAAAAGGTGATGCCGGCCGGGGAACCATCCGGCGGAACGTCCGATGAATCCGGCGGAACATCCGATGAGGTCGGGGCCGGCGAGGGCTTCTACTGGAAATATGAGTCGTTCCTCAAGCGCGTAGACTCGGAATTCTATTCGGTCGTCGGCGCCGCCGGCGAGCTCTTTTCCTTGCGGCGTGATCTGTACGAGCCACTCCCCCATCACGTCATCCTGGACGATTTCGTTCTTTCGCTGAGAGTGGCTACAAAGGGATACCGGATCCTATATGAACCGGAAGCCTATGCCATGGAGCTGCCCTCCTTCTCCCTAACGGACGAGAACAAACGCAAGGTCAGGATCGCCGCGGGAGGGTTTCAGGCGATGGGGATGTTGTGGCCCTTGCTGGCCTTTTGGAGACAGCCCGCCCTCTCCTTTCTGTACATCTCCCATCGCGTTTTGCGTTGGACGCTGAGTCCGCTCTGCTTTATCCTCGCGTTGCTGTCGAATACGATCCTGGTCTTCGCCGGAGGGGCTGCCGGAGGAGCCGCCGGAGGGCCCGCCGCCGGTCCGTTCGAGCCGGGAGGGGCGGGGTTGGCTCCGTGGCTGAATACCCTATTTCGGGTATTTTTCGCCGCACAAATCCTCTTCTATGGCCTGGCCCTGGCCGGTAAGTTCGCCGGTCCCCGGACCCGGCAGTCGAAATGGTTGAAACTACCCTATTATTTCGTGTTCATGAACGTTTCCGTTATCCAGGGCTTCTTCCGGCACCTGAAAGGCCGCCAGGCCGCTGCCTGGGAGAAGGCCCGGCGTCAGCCCGGACAGGCCCGTTCAGCCCCTGCCAAATGACGCGGCAGAGCGCGCGGACCAAATCTCCCGGTCCGGGCCCGAAACGGGCCCGAAACTTGCTTTCCAAGCAATCTATGCTTACCTTTATGCCCGGCGAAAATCGGCTGGTCTTATCCCTTAAAAAATTTAAACGGAATGGATTTCATTTACCTCTTTAGGATCCTTTTAAAAAGAAAATGGATCATCCTCGGGGCCGCTGCTTTAGCGACCCTTATTGCTTACTTCCTAACCGGCCACGAAGAAAAGAAGTACCTGTCCACGGCACAGATCTCCACCGGCTTTACCATCTCCGACGAACCCGTCGTGGGCCTGGATAACTTCAACTTTTACGAAGCGGATACCAAGTTCAATAATGCCGTGGTGACGATGACCTCGCCAAGCGTCATCACCCTGCTGTCTTACAAGATGATCCTGCACGACCTGCAAAACGGCCGGCCCTTCACCGTGCTCAGCGCGGAAAAAAAGAAGTCCGCCGTATACCGGGACGTCGATCCCCAGCAGGCCATCAATACCTTTCAAAGCAAGCTGGAAACGATGAGCGTGCTGACGTCCTTCAAACCGGACGAGAAGCTGTTGCTCGAATACCTTAAGCTGTACGGATACGATTACAAAACGATCTCCAAGAACCTCGTCGTCTATCGCCTGCAGCGAACCGACTATATCGAGATCGACTATACCAGCCCCAACCCTGAATTGTCCGCCTTCGTGGTGAATGAAGGGTTCCAGCAATTCATCCGGTATTACCGCAATATGCGCAGCAATAACTCCCAGGAATCCGTCGATACGCTGCAACGGCTGGTGGAGAGGAAGAAACAGGTGCTCGACGAAAAGAATAAGTTATTGCAGAGCGAAGGCATCACCGACGTCGGCGCCGAGAATAGCAGCAAACTCGAGCTGATCATGAACCTGGAGACCTCTCTGACCACGGAAAAAGGCAACCTGACGACCCTCGAAACGAATAAGCAGAAGATCAATCAGCGCATCCAGGCGCTCGGATCCAATTCGGGCGGCGCCAATAGTAACGCGAAGAACAATGACGACCTGCTCACGGTACGAAAGGCGAAGGACGACGCCTATGCCGCCTATCTGAACAGCGGTTCCGAAGATCCCGCGCTGCTCAAACGCTATAACCAGCTGAAAGAAGAATATCAGCGCCTCATCCTCAACTCCACCCCGGAGTCCCATGCCAATGCCGGCGAGCCACAGGAAACAAAGGCAGACCTGATCATGAAGCGGAACGACCTGGACCTGGACATCCAGGCCGCCAACACGAATATCGCCTCCATACAGGATAAGATCAACACCGTAAAGGGCACCTTATCGAGGGACGCCTCCCGGAGCGCTGCCGTGGAGACGCTCATCAAGGACGTGGAACAGGCCAACAAGGACTACCTGGACGCCAAACAGAAGCTCAATAACGCCACCGACATCAGTTCCTCTTCCGTCAATAACTTCAGGCAGGTATTGCTGGGCCAGCCGGCCATCGAGCCCGAACCTTCGAAGCGCATGCTGATCGTAGGCATGGCGGGCGCATCGGTATTCATCCTGGTCACCCTGGTGATCGTTCTGCTCGCCTATCTCGACACGTCCATCAAGACCCCCGAGATATTCAACCGCGTCGTGGGCCTCAAGCTGATGGGGATCGTGAATTTCATGAACCTGCGGCAAAAATCCCTGCCGGAGCTGGTGGTCAGCCGCGAGCAAAGCGATGACCCGGTGGACCGGAATAACCTGAACGTCTTCCGTGAATCGCTGCGCAAGCTCCGGTACGAGATCGAACTCAGCGGTAAAAAAGTATTCCTTTTTACGAGCACCAAGAAAGGGGAAGGCAAGACGACCCTGATCCAGGCCTTGTCCTACAGCATGAGCATGAGCAAGAAGAAGATCCTGATCATCGACACCAATTTCTGTAATCCCGATCTGACCATACAACTCAGCGCGGATCCGATCCTGGAAAAGATCCATCCCAACCGGCTTGACAATTCGGACAGGACCCTGCTGGAGCAGGTCCGGAATGCGGCCAAGGATATCGGCGTCGGGACGGTCTTTGCGATCGGCTCCCAGGGCGGCGATTACACGCCCTCCGAGATACTCCCCCGCGAGAACCTCCTGAAACACCTCGCCACGCTGACCTCGGAATACGATTATATCTTCCTCGAAGGGCCGCCCCTGAACGATTTTTCGGACAGCAAGGAATTGGCCCAGTTCGCGGACGGCATCATCGGCATTTTTTCGGCGACGAATGTCATCAAGCAGATCGACAAGCAATCCATGTCCTTCTTCCGTGAACTGAACGGTAAGTTCACCGGCGCGATCCTGAATAAGGTCAACCTGGAAAACGTCAACGCATCCTGAGGATTAAACCATCCTGAACTATAAATATTACCCCATGGCTCCGGTCAAGAGATCCTTTCATGAGAAGATCGTTACGCTTTTTGCCGGAGCGTTCATGCTCGCTATTTTCATCAAAATACTATTCTTCTAATCGGGCATGATCGATCGAAACAATATATCTCCGCTGAGCAGGTTGACGAACAGGATCGAAAAATTTACCGAGAGAACCTTCCTCGACCAAAAACTGAACAACTGGCTGGGCTATACGCTATGCTTTTTGTTTGCCGGAGCGATCGGGTACCTGATGGCCGAAAAAACGCTGATCGGCCTGGGGGTGACCGCGCTGCTGCTGGGCCTGACGATCGTGATGGTTTGCCTGCTGAATACCGAAGCAGGCCTGTATATCAACATGTTCTATGCCTTCTTCATTTGTCATTTCGACCGGATGGTCCTCGACAACCAGCTGCAGGTAGGCATCTTCCAGGACATCCTGGTCTATGTCACCTTCCTGGGTTTTTTCGTGAGAAAGGTCAACCTGAAACGAAGCCTCAACCAATTCACCAGTACCTCCGTGGTGATCATGCTGCTGGCGGTATACGGGTATATGGCGATCGAACTGTTCAACCCCTATGCCGTATTCTTCGTCGGTTGGTTCCCGGCCTTCCGGAAGATCCTGAGCACCTTGTTGATCTTATTCATCTCCTTTAACGTATTCAATAGCTGGGCGGCCATCAAACGCTTCATATCCGTACTCTTCGTCTCCTGCGTCCTGGTGGCGATCTATGCCTGCATCCAGCAGGCCCACGGTCTTTTCGAATTTGAAATGAACTGGCTGAGGACCGATCCCCGGCGGTTCCGGATGACCTTCGTCGGCGGTGGCGCCAAGAAGATGTCCACCATGCCTGACGCCCTTTCCTTTTCGATCATCATGGCCACCTGCAGCGTCTTCTTTATCGCCATCGCCAACGGGATCAGGGGCGCCTGGCGCAAGACCGTCCTGATCGGCGGGGCCATGCTGATGCTGATCGCCATGTCCTATGCCATCACGCGCACTGCCAACGCCATGGTAGTCGGAGGCATCGCCCTGTTCGTCCTCCTGACCCTGGACAAACGGGTCAACCGAGCCCTGGCCGTCTTCGCCGTCGTCGTCTTCCTCCTGATGCTCTACCTGCCGGTCTATAACCCGCAGCTCGATCAGTTCAGGCAGACCTTCCGGACCTCCAATGACCCTTCGTACCTGGTCCGGGAGAATAACCGCAAATCGATCCAGCCCTATATGTACCGGCATCCGATCGGCGGCGGCCTGGGCACGACGGGCAGCGAAGGATTGGAGTACAACCCGGGTCATTACCTGTCAGGCTTCCCACCCGACAGCGGCTATCTTAAGAAGTCGCTCGAAATGGGATGGATCGGTTTCGGCATGATCTGCATACTTTATTTCCTGATCCTCCGAACCGGCATCCGCGGCTATTTCCATACCCGGGATCCGAAGATCCGCACCCTTTATGCGGCCGCGACGGCCGCCTGTTTTGCCTTTTACGTGGGTGACTTCTCCCAGGTGGCCATCGGCCAGATCACCGACGTCATGGTCTACTATCCTTTTATCGCCCTTATTTTGAAACTTAAAGATTTCGATCAGCCAACAAAAACACCCACTGCATGAAAAGACAAGTTTGCTCCCTGCGTCTGACCCTTTGCCTGATATCGATCGTCATCGGCGCCCTGCACGCCGGCGCCCAGAACGGCAACCCTCCGCCTCCGCCCGGAGCATCCGCGGCCGCCTTTATCGACAGCGTCAACTATCCCTTCGCGGATCCTGTCGAGGCGAGGCTCGTGAAACTTGCCCTGGAAGGCCCTCTCTTCAAGGGGTCGAAGAACCAGAACCGCATCAACGAATTGCAGCTGAAGACGGCGAGGAGCCAATGGCAGAACCTCCTCACCCTCTCCCTCAACTATAACGATCAGACCTTCGCCAAGCCGGGACCCGCAGGCCAAAATACCTACGTCTATCCCAAATATTTTGTCGGCTTCGTCATCCCCCTGGGGACCTTGTTCTCCCGTACCCAGGTAAAAGCGGCACGCGAACAGGTGGAGATGGGGAAGGCGACGCAGGAACAGCTGGCGCGGCAGATCCGTGCGGACGTCGTATCCAAATACCGTCAATACAAGACCAAGAACGAACTGCTCAAATTGCAGAGCCAGCTGGTGGACGACGAACAGGTGCTCTTTACGCAGGTGCAAAAGAACTTCCGGAACGGATCGGTAACCATCGAGGTCTATAGCCTCGAACAAAAAAAATATAACGACGATCAGGCCCAGAAACTCAATCTTCAGCTGGATCGTGACGTTATCCAATTGCAGATCGAAGAAATGATCGGCGTACCGCTTGAGTCCGTTATGAAGCAAAAATAATCGCATGAGCCACCTAAGAGCCTGGTGCTCAAGAGCATTCAATTGGCCCGTGCTGGAAAAGAGCCGGTGGCACTGGGTGGACTATCTCCGGGGGATAGCCATTATCCTGGTGGTTTACCGCCATGTGCTCCTGGGCATCGAGTACAGTCATATTGCCGTTCCCCCTATCCTGGAAAGTGCCAATATGGTATTTTTCAGCTTCCGCATGCCCCTGTTCTTCATCCTCTCGGGCATATTTATCAGCGGCAGCATGGGCAAACGCACCGTAAAGCAGCTGATCGGCATCAAATTCGAGAACCTGCTCTATCCCTACCTGATCTGGGTATTCATCCAGGTCAGCCTGCAGATCGTGCTGGCCGGCTCCGGCTCCACGAATTCGCATCGCGGATGGATCGACTATACCTATATCCTCTACCATCCCAGGCAACTGGATCAATTCTGGTATCTGCCCGCCCTGTTCAATTGCAGCGTAGTGTGCCTGCTGGTCAAGAGCCGCCTGCGTCCCGGCAGGTGGACCCACCTGGCGATCGGTCTCGGGTTATACCTGCTGTCGCCCTATCTCGACCAGGTGAGCATGATGTCCGACTGGATGCGTTTCTATATATTCTTTGCGCTTGGGGACAGTATCTCGAAAGGCTTCTTCAAAGAATCTTCGCAGCGCCTGCTGAAAAGTCCCTGGTCGTTGGTCGGCATCATCCCCTTCTTTATCCTGGCGCAGGTTCTTTACCTGAGCCAAAAAGAGAGTTTCTATACCGAGGCACTGGCCGGTCGCATGGAATTCCTGGCGATCGCCCTGACCGGATGCCTGAGCATGGTCATCCTGGCCTTCCGGCTCCAAAGCTGGAATGTGCTGTCCTTCTTACGGGTGTTCGGCTACCATTCCCTGTACATCTATGTGATGCACGTGATGGTGGCGGCGGGAATGCGCGCCCTGCTTACCCATGGTCTCCACATTTACCAGCCTGTGGTATTGCTGGTCATGGGGATCGTCTTTGCCGCCACGATCCCGGTCATTTTCTACAATCTGCTCATAGAGAACAATATTTTCTGGTTCCTCTTCACCTATCGTAAACACAAACAAAAGAGCGGCCCGCCGCCTCCCCAACAAAAAAAACCAACGAGTATTGAATATGTCTACACCCCTAACCAATAAAGACCTCCTTGCCTACCTGAAGAGCCTCGACTTCCATGCAGGCTTCGTGGACCGGCTGAAAGTGTATTACCGCCCCCTCGTCTGTCCATTCGTAGAACTGATCGGCCTCGCCCGGCAAGGGGAAAAAGTGGGGGATATCGGTTGCGGCTCGGGACAATTCGGCCTGCTGCTGGCACATTTTGCAAAGCCTTCGTTCGTGTTCGGCATCGAGATCAGCGAGCGCCTGGTCAATAATGCCCGGCAACTGTTCGATAAATATGCGGAGCCCGGAACGACCTATGCTTTCGAGGTATTTGACGGCGTCGTCTTTCCCGACCGGATCGGCGAGCTCGACGTGATCTACCTCAATGACGTGTTGCACCACGTGCCCGCGGCGGCCCAGGAGCGGTTCATGCATGACCTGATCGCCAAAATGAAGAGCGGGGCGCGGCTGGTGTTGAAGGATATCAATGGAGCCAGCCCCCTGGTCTATTGCAATAAGATGCATGACCTGTTGTTTGCGCACGAGATCGGGCATGAGCTTCCCTGGCGAAAGGCCAAGGCCTGGCTGGAGAACAATAAGCTGATCGTCACTGAATTCACCAAAAAGAGAATGTATGTCTACCCCCACTACTGCATCGTCGCCCAAAAACCTTAGACGTACCCGGCGCTCGCGACGCCTGTTCTTCGCGTTCTGCCTTTCTCTGTTGTCCCTCTACCCCATCTATAAGAATTTTTACAATGGCCGCGCCATTACGACCTATGACCGCCACCAGGCGCTGATCGCCGGCCGGTCGGAGTTCTATAATCCCTGGCAGTACCGGATGCTTTGCCCCATCCTGATCGAAGGAATGGTATGGGTCTACGACCATACCGTCGACAAGGTCTATCCCATCGAGCAAAAGATCCATTTCCATTTCGACGAGACCTCGGAGCCCACGCCGGAAACAAAGGAATTTATTCAGCTGATGCAAACCCCGGGAGCGATCAAGTACATGATCGTCTTTCTTTTCTTCCGCTTCGTCCTGAATTTTCTGGTATTCGTACTGGCCTGGCGGCTGTGGAGGTATTTCGTGGACAACGACTGGCTCATCCTCTTCGGACTGATCTTCGTCTCCCTGGCCATGGGAAATGGCGTGATCGCGAGCGACCTGACGTTCAATACGTATGTGGACAATGTTTTTTATCTGCTGGCGGCCTGCCTCATCGTGTATAAGAAAAATCCCCTTTGGTTATTGCCCCTGATGGCGCTCGCGGCCTTCAACCGGGAGACCTCGATGATGATCCCCTTCCTGTTCTTTATCTCGCAAATGGATTTCTCCCGCTTTACCTTGCGGCCCCCCGATCTTCGGGCGATCCGATGGCCTGCGCCCCGGGTTTGGGCGCTGGTGGCGGGCTGTTATGCCCTCTTCTTCGCCATATTCATCGGGGTTCGTCTGCACTATGGCTACCGGCCGCCCCAGGTCTGGAAGGTGCCACCCGGCCCGGGCATGCTGAAGCTCAACCTGGCGAGTTCAGTGGGCGTCAAGTCCTATTTCGAAATGCTGGGTTTGTTCAGTGTCATCCCCTTTATCATCCTCTATACTTTCCGGCGTTATCCGCTCTTGCTGCGGGTATGGTTCCTGGGGATCGTGCCGGCCTGGTTCGCCGTGCATCTCTATACCGTGGTGACCTACCAGACGCGCCTGTTCCTCGTGCCGACCATTCTCGTCATGGTGCCGATGCTGCTTTGGCTGATCGAGAACGGCGCCGTCTCCGGCGCGCGACCAGCAGAACCAGTCCCAGCCCGACGATAAATCCGCACAGGCCCCATAGCGCCATGCGCATCAATCGCTGTCTCCGTCCATAAACGCGTCCCTCGGTACTCGCCACCCCGCGTGCATCCGTATAGTGTATCTCTCCGTGCGTGTTGTCAATGTAGACCGGCACGGTGGCCCCGTCACTAACCCGCTTATTGTCGGAAATGATATTCCCCGACTTCGTAATGGTCATGGCCGCATCGTGGATCTGGATGGCGGCTACATGGCTCTTATAGAACCCGATCGCATTGCCGGTGATGGAAAAGGTCGTGCTGTCCTTGTCCAGCGTGGGGCGCGTGCCCAGCTCGATGGCATAGGGCCAGTCCAGTTCATCCGGATAGGTCGGCTCCGTAGCCGGATCGATGCGATCCTTCGAGGCGGACGCAAGGCGGTAATGAACCAGGTAACCGCTGCTGTCGATCCGGTTATTTTCGATCCGGACCAGCCGGCCCGTCCCGGACGCACCCAGGCTGGCGATGCCCCAGGTATACGTATCACTGATCGTATTATGGTCGACCGAAACATGGGAATACGTGCCCACACTGATCCCCGTCCCCTGCGCCTCGTCGCCGTTAAGGCCGCAATGCCGTACGGTATTTTCCCAGATACGGCTCATGCCCGTACTGGCGCTGGCCAGCTGGATGCCGCCGCGGCCCGTGCTATCCACCTCATTGCGATAAACCCGCATGTCGCCATTTCGCATGGGCATGGGGTAAATGGTCTTGCCGTTGCAATCGACCGGTCGCGAATCATAGCTGGTCGCGGAATTGTCCGGGGACGTATTGCCGAGATACATGCCTTCATTCCAGGTGCCGACGATCCGGTTGTCATGGATCGATATGCTGTCCAGCACCCAATTTGGATAATCGAGGCTGTCGGCGCAGTCCCCATTGGTCTCGCAGACGATGCCGATGCCGGTATGATGTATGAAAAGATGATGGACGTCGATGTTCCGGGAACGCCGTCCGATCTGCATGGCGCCGCCGCCCATGGAAATATACACGGGATCCATCTCGATCAGGATGCCGTATTTCTCCCCGCCTGCGCCGGTCCCGCCGGTGCCGCCGTTTGCGCCCGCCCCGCTGACCTCGACATAAGAATCATTGGGCAACCGGATGCCGTCCCGCATATGCACCTGGCCCCCCTCATTGATGATGACAAGCGGGCGGCCGGGACGGCCCCGGTAATTCTCTACCGTAAAATAGGTCCAGGCATCCCGCGCGCTCAATACCAGCGTGTCGCCGGGATGATAGCGATAGACTTCGGGTGGATGCAGGTAGTAGCCGCTATCCGTATTGGGATGGATGACGGTGCGGCGGCCCTGTCCTCTTCCCTGCCCCGCCAGGGCGATCAAAATACAAATAAACAAATATCTTAACATCCTATCAGGTAACGACTTTTCTTTGGCGCGAGCCGCTTAACCGCCTGTATCACCACAATGGTGCCAAAGAGCACCAGCAACAGGTCGGCCGTCCAATACAGGATATTCCCCGGGATGGCGTGATGCGCCGATCTCTCATAGACCGCTTTGACGATCAGCAGGGTATAGTAGTGCAGGAAGTAGAGTCCGAAACTCAGGTCGGCCATCAGGTTGAAGAAGGGCGGCACGTACCGCTCCAGCCGCCACAGCCAGTAGATAAAGAAACAGCAGAAAAGCATCTTGTGTACATAGTTCAGCGGGTTGCCCAGCGTAGTGTAGAACAGCAGCGTAGCCGCAAAGGCCAGGACGGTGGCGATGCTGATGATCACATAATATTTCTTCGCGAATTCCAGGTATTCTTTTTTGTACCGGCTCAGGAACATGCCGAAGACATATACGGAAAAGAAGTGAACGAACATCTTGGGAATGTCGCTAAAGGGTTCGCGCTCGACAAACCACGAGACCACACAGACGGCGGGCAGGATATAATACCATTTCGGATGCCGGTCGATATAGATGAACAGCGGAGCCGCGACATAAAAGATCGCGATCATGGGGATAAACCAAAGGGGTTGCAAATGCGCGCCGCAACCGAGGAAATAGGCGACCCTTTCCCATACGGGCCAGGTCGCAAAGGCCGGGTGCGGGTCGGTGATATACCCGGGGTATTCGTGCGCCACGAGCCGGTAGACGATGATGGGCGCCGACACGATCAGGTAGGGAAGCATGACGTTCTGGAGCTTCTTCCGCAAATAATCCTTGTATTCGAATTTCCTGGAAAGGTGTTGAAAAAGATACCCCGCGATAAAGACGAAGAGAACGGTGCCATTGCCCCAGAGCACCAGCAGGCATTTTTCGGTAAACGAGTTTGGGGGCCAGGCCATCAGGAGGTGACAGGCCACTACGAATAAAATGGCCAATCCCCTGAAATGATGGATATAGCCGATGAATTCTTTCTTGTGGGTTTTCGGAGCTGCCTGCGGGGCCCCCTGCGGTCCCTCCGGCACCATGGTAACGGAACTAAGCATATACAAAGATATAAAAAAGGCCGTCCCGTGGAAGTCCGGGGCGGCCTTTTTTGGCCCATTATCGCCTCAGTTTCACCACTTGCAGTACTCTGGCCTTTTCACCCGGCAAGCCCTCCAGGATGACAAAGTAAGTACCCGCAGGCAAGTCTGCGCCATGCAGGGCCAAACGCTGGGCACTGACGCCCTGCGGCAGGTTGATTAATTCCTGTCTGAATAACATCCGTCCCGACCCATCGGTCACGAGGACCAGCAGCTTGTCGACAGGTTGGGTCAAGGCCATGCTTAGGGTCATTGCATCGACGAATGGATTGGGGTATGCGATCACATGGATCTCCCCGGCGGCCGGCCTTGCCGTAGCGCCACCCTGGTTAAGCGTATTGGCAGCGGCAACCGCTTGTCCGGGGCCCCGCACGATGGATTGCGTCGCGACCGGAGTCTGTCCGATCTTCTCCGCCGCGGCAGGTACCCCGTCGATCGTCAGGGCATTCAGATAGGCCCGGCCTCCATCGGAATTGTACACGCTAAAATAGATCGTGCCCGTACTATCCGGTTTCACTCCCGCGATCTGCGAGACGCGGTTGGTATTATTCGTGGCGTCCTGCGTGACGACCTGACTGCCGATCTGGTAATTGCCGATCACGGAGGTGGACGGGCTAACGCGGCTGCCGAAGAAATTGAAATTATACGTCGAGTTCAGGTCGAGGCCGCTTACGAAAAGCCTGGCCGTATCCCCGAAGTTCGTATAGTAGAAGCCCTGGATGACATTGTCGGGATAGATGCCCGAGTTATTGCCGGTGGTCGTTCCAAATACATTGTACCCGGTGAAGTTGCTGATCATGCCCAGGCTCATTCCGGTGTTCTGGCTTTGGTTATTAATCATGTTCGGCAGGAGAAAGCCCGGATAGAGCAGGGTATTTATGCTGTTCCAGATACCGCCCTGGGCCAGGTTCTGCGAGCCGTCATTGAATTGCACGCTCACGGTATAGGCCACCGTGGAACCTCCTGCGATATTGCTGAAGGCCGATTGGCGGGCGCCCGCCAGGGCGCGGACTTCGTAGAAGAAACTGTTTCCCGTGCTCAGGCCCGAGTTCGTGAACGTGGTCACATTGCCCGCCACCGTCGAAAGCAGGTTGAAGGGACCGGTGGGCGAAGCAGACCGCCATACTTCAAAGCCCGTCGTCGTGCCCGGCGCATTGCTCACCCAATCCAACCGGATGCTGCTGGCATTCGGGCCCGTTGCGCGAAGGTTCGTCGGCGCATAGAATACGGTGTCGAATGAGTATTGCAATTGCATCGCATTCAGATACGCAAAGGCCGACGCCGCGTCCTGCGAGATGGAAATGGAGATCCTTCCATTGGCGTCCGGGCTCAGGTTATTGATCTGCACCGTCTGCGAGGTATTGCCCGCCGCATTCAGCACCACCGACTGGCCGCCGATCGTATAGTGCGTGGTCCGGTTGTCCGAAACCCCGCCGCGGCCTCCGTAGAAGATGATATTGTACTTCCCTTTCGAAGACAGGCCGGTGATATTGATATGCCGCGGCGAACCGGAGCCCGATCCGTCATAGTACAGGGACTGCATGACATTATCGGGATAGACTCCACTATTATTTCCCGTCACGGGTCCGACATTATTGGAACCCGTCCAGGCGTCTACCAGCGTAATGCCGAATCCCGTGCCGGCGGCGTGGTCGTCTTTCAGGTTGGCGACGGACACCCCCGCATTCGGAGCGCTGTTCATATTGTTCCATGGTGCCCCCTGTGCGGGCTGCGAAGCCGAGCCGTCGTTGAAATTGATATAGACGTTCCGCAGGTTGGCGAAGGTCACGGTAAGGCCAAAGCTCGAGCTGGCGCTGGCCCCATGATTGTCCGTGGCGACAAGCTGGAGGCCGGCATAGTTACCGATATCCGATGTGGCCGGAGCCAGGGTCAGGGTCCCATGTCCGCCGCCGTTGTCGAGGAAGGTGGCGAAGGCCGGCAATCCCACCGCACTCAGCGTGATCACATCCCCCGGGGCATCCGTAGCCGTCACGTTCACATTCAGGGTCTGTGCGGCCTGCACGCTCAGGTTGGAGAGGCCCGTCAATACGGGCGCCAGATTGGGCGTGACCATGTTCAGCGTATCACTGGACGGAGAAACGCCGTATTGATTGGCGGCCATTACATAGTAGTAATAACTATTGCCCTGGCTGATCGTCGAATCGTTGTAGGACGCCTGCACCGGATTGGCTGCCCCCGGATTCAGGAGGGTATAACCGCCGTTCCGGGCCACCGACCGATAGACCTGGTAGGAATTGGCATTGTAGGCCGCTGCGATCCAGCTCAACGCCACCTGGTTATTGTTTACGAACTGGCCGCTGATATTCCTGGGCCTGGCGGGCGCCGTATGGTCATTGAATAACTTCTCGATCACGACCGAGTTCATATACCCATAGGGCGCATTGGCGCCGCGGGCAAGAGTCAATTGCAAGCTGCCGTCCGCATTCGGCTTCACGCTATTGATGGCGACGGTATTGGTGGTATTGTTGGCCGCCTGCAAACTGACGCTGGCCGTACCTCCATTGGTACCGGTGACCGAATAAACCGATGTCCGGTCATCATTGACTCCGCCCCGGCTTCCGAAAAAGGTGAAATTATATCTTGTGCTGGTATCCAAACCCGATACCCGTATGGTCTGCGGCGTTTCGACGGTATAATAGGCCGAGCCCAGCACCGCATCGGGATATACTCCTGAATTATTGCCCGTGGTCTGGCCATAGGTATTCGTTCCATTGCCAAAGCTGAGGTTCTGCCAGGCGCTCGTGATCGTCAGTGTCAACCCGCTGTTTGCGCCATTCTGGTCTTTCAAATTGGGGAAGGCCAGGTTCTGCGTCGGAAGCGCTGAGGTATTGTTCCATGGCGCCCCCGCGACGGTGCCCGCGCTGCCGTCGGCAAAATGCACATAGGTCTTGACCGAAGGCAGGGGTACCGGAACGACCGTAATGCCGAACGATAAAGTATCGAATCCATTATTGCCGTCCTCCACCCGCGCCAGCACCGTATAGGACCCGCCATCGGCATAGCCGGGCGCCAGGTTCAGCTGGACGCTGCCGCCATTGATCACAGGTGAGGCAAATCCGGGCAGCCCGGTAAAGGTCCAACTCAGTACATCCGTCGCATTCTGATCGGTCGCGCTCAGGTTCACCGTAGCGGTTTGTTTCTCATTCACGGATACATTGCTTACCGGCCTGGTGATCGCCGGGTTGAAGTTGTTGTTCACGATCAGGCTGAAGCTTGTTGAGGCCGTGCCTCCATGCGCGTCGGTCACGGTGACCGTGATGCCGTTATAGGTCTGCTGATCCGCCTGCCCCGGAGCGAAGCTGATCACGCCGGTACCATTGCCTGTCGGGGCAAAGCTGCCGAATGCCGGCAACCCGCCTACCTGTATCGAAAGCGCTTCCGGATCCAGGTCGCTGGCCCGCACATTCAGTTGCAGCTGCGTGCCATAGCGCATATACTGCACCGGGGTAATCGCCGCCAGCGTCGGGAGGTGATTGCCGGTATGCGCGCTGTCCTCATTGGAGAACGCGGAGTTGCCCCCGAGGTTCACCGCCCGTACCCGGTAATAGAAGACCGCATTGGCGAACAGGCCTGTGTCCTTATACGACGTGGTATTGGCCGGCAGGTTGGCAAGGGGCAGGTAATTTCCATTATTATTGGTGGAGCGGTACAACTGGTAACCCTCCTCGTTCGTCGCATTGTCCGTCCAATTGATCGTCACGCCGGAAACCGTACTGGTGCCCTCGGAAGCCAGGCCGGTGGGCGCCGCGGGTATCGCAGGCAGGGACTGGGTGGTTGCACCGGCCTCGCCCGTAAAGCCCGATTGCCCGTATTGGCCGATCGCCCTCACCTGGTAAAAATAGGGGGTATTGGCGGACAGGTTCGAATCGACATAGGCCACGGCCCCCGGGCCGGCGAGTCCCACCGTATTGTAACCACTGCCCGAAGTAGCCGATCTCCAGATCTCGAAGCCCGTCTCATTGCTACTGTTGTCTGTCCAGGACAGCCTGATCTTAGATGCGCTCTGGGCCGCCGCCGCCAGGCCGGAAGGCGCGGACGGCGCCTGTCCGTTCACGACGGGCGCATCGACAAATGCGCTGTTCGGGATCGTAACAAAGCTCGTTCCCGAAGAAGGCGTCTTCCAGGACAGGGTGATCGCCCCGGAGCCGTTGGCGGTGCCGTGGAAATAAGCGATGGCAATGGGATATACGCCCACCGCCAGGGTCAGGTTGGCCGAGGTGGCCGTACGGCTGCCATGCGTGCCGTCATTGCTGACCTTGGCCGTCGCGGCAAAATCGTAGGGCGAGCCCGTTCCGTTCAATGCGCCCAGATAGACCTTGCTGCCGTCGACGGAGACCGTGCGGAGCTGGTAGGTGCCCGCGGTGGTCACATGCAGGAACCCCTCCCACAGGAATCCGTAGTTCGTATTCTGCGTCCTCGGCGTAAGCGAGGTGGAGTTCGTGCTGAAATCCGTCGCATCCGGCACCAGGGTCGCATAATTCGGCAGATTGGCGGGAGCGGTCTCGAATGTATAATACTTGTACGTAAGTCCCGTAGCGATCGGCACGGCCGTGACCTGGTTGCTGAACGGAGAAATATTCCGGGCAACATCCCGCGCCGTGACCACGAAGTTGTAATTGTTCCCGGTGACCAGGTTATATACCGTAAAAGTAGTCCCCGACGTATTATAGGTTTTCGTGCCGTTCACGTACACGTCGTACGATACGACCCCCACATTGTCCGTGGCCGGCGACCAGGTCAATTCGACCGAACTACGCCCGATGCCTGTCACGTTCAGGTTGGACGGCGCTGTCGGCGCCTGCCCATCCGAAGCAGTGAGGCCATTCGCCTCATTGGACGCCGCAGCGGCGCTCGTGCCATTCACGGCACGGACGATATAGTAGTATTTGACTGCCGGCGTCAAACCGGTAGCCGTATAGTTCACCGCACTGCCATTCAGCAAGGCGACGATCCGGTAAGGGCCGCCTGATCTCGTGGCCTGGTATACTTCAAAGCCCGTCTGCGGGAATTGCTGGGTCGGGTTCACATTCCAATCCAGGCGGAGCGAGGTCTGTGACAAGGTCGTAACGACAAGGCCCGCGGCCGGAGAAGGCTTGTTCGGCCCATTGGCGTCGATTACGGTATATGGCGAAGAGAAGCTGCTGGAGCAACCGAATTGCTCCGTCACTTTTACCTGGTAACTGCCTGGCGTGACGACATTCAGCGTGGGGGTCGTGCCAATGGTCGTCGAACTCCCCGTCTTTTGCCACAGGTAGGAAATATATCCCGTCGGCACCTGCAGGTTTACGCCATGGCTGGTATCCAGGGCCGGTATCACATTGCTGGTCAGCGGCGGGATCGTAATGTTGGGAGACACCGTCGGCGCCTTGATGGAGATGACTACCGGTATGCGCGACCAGTCCGACCATACTCCTCCCCGCATCACCCGCGCGTCATAGGTTCCCAATTGCGTGACATGGATCGTATTGGTCGTGCTGGCGAGCGGCACCCCATTCATTCGCCATTGGTAAGCGGAGAACCCCGCCGTCAATCCGATCGTGACATCGATGGGGTCCCCCGGACAGAATTGCGTTCGTCCAAACAGGGTCCATGGGTTGGACTGATAAGCCCTTGACAGGAAAGGCCAGAAATCCGGCTCGGTCCAGGCCCTGTCCCAGGTACCGTGGCCCAGGTCAGGATATACCGTATATTTCAGGTTGGCCCCCACATTGTTCATGGCATTGACCAGCTGCTGGGTGGTGCTTGGATCCGGCGATCCGTCCAGGGCCCCCTGGAATAACCAGACGGGGGCGTACTTCAGGGCGGGCGGTGCGGTACTCAGGTAATCCAGCGAGGCGGCCGACATCGGCACGGCGGCCGCAGTATAGTTGGGGTAGGCAATCGCCATATCCCAGGTGCCGGCGCCGCCGCCTGATAGCCCATTGAGCGTAATGCGGAAGGGATCCAGCTTATTGTTGGTGATCATATAGTCCATGAGCTCCTTGATATAACCATATACAGGCTGTCCCCAGAAACCATTCGTGGTCTGCATGAAAAAAACATACCCGTCGAAACTTCCGTTCGTTACGGCATTATCAAAGACCTGCCCTCCATGGAACATCTGGTATTCATTATCGGTGATCGCGCCCGCTTCGCCCAGGCCGTGGAAAAATATCAGGATCGGGTATTTTTTCCCGTCATTGGCTGTCGGGTCATAGGTTTTTGGGAATCGCAAACGGAAACACTGGCCCTTATAGACATAACATTTGTAGTTGCTGGTGTTCCAGCTGACCCGCCTGGTGCGCACCCATTTTCCGATGGTACCCCAGGCCGGTTGGGTCGGCGGCGTCGCCGGATTGTACGTGACGATGGGGTCCGTGGGGTCCAGTACGCTCTGGGCCCGCACCGACGGCTCCAGAAGGCAAACTAACGACAAGGATAATACGAAGCGGAGGAGGGGGGTAGACGTTTTCATAACCTGGAAGTATAATTGATGGGAGATCTTGTTTACGGTATGCCGTAGGACATTGGGATCGCGAACAAATCATCAATAGGCAAAGTAAGTGGGCGGTTCCTTATAGGAGGAAGAATAGGTTCTCCGGAATACTGGAGGTGGAGAGAGGAAGTTCGGGTGGTTTGTTAATCAGATGTAAATTACTCCATTTTTTTTGGAAATATGAAAAATCATCATGTGAATATTTGAATTTTAATGTGAAATAGGTCGTGACGGGGTGACGGGTGCCAGGCAAAACAAAAAGGCCGCCCCGGGAACCCGGGGCGGCCTTATCCTCTTTCGCGATTATCGTTCGATCTTACTGCTTATCCTGCTTGACCATCGGCACAGCCTTCGTCTTTCCGTCCGGCAAGCCCGTCAGGATGACAAAGTAGGTGCCTGCCGGCAGAGCGGCTGCATTCAGGTGCAGCTTCTGTTCGGTGACGCCTTGCGGCAGACCGGTCAGCTGCTCTTCATGCAATACCCTGCCCGTCACGTCGATCACCATGGCGTTCAGCTTGTCCACCGGTTTGTTCAGGGAGACGCTCAGCCTGATCTCGTCGATGAACGGATTCGGGTAAGCCATCAGCCTGACAGGGCCCATGTACGGATCGGTCGAACCGCTCAGCGACAGGGCATTGGCTGCTCCGGTTACTGCGGCGCCTGCTCCGGTGCGCGGAACGGCTGTCGGTACGGGTGTCTGACCGAAGGCTTCTGCTGCCGACGGCACGCCGTCGATCACCAGGGCATTCAGATAGGCGCGTCCACCATCGGAATTGTAGATGGAGAAGAAGATGCTGCCCGTGCTGTCCGGCTTGATGCCCGCGACCTGGACGGTCCTCGTCGAGTTATTGGCCGCATCCAGGCTGACCACGGTGTTACCTACCTTATAGGTGGATACCACTGAAGTGGCCGGGTTGGCGCGACTGCCGAAGAAATTCAGGTTATAGGTCGAGGTCAGATCCAGACCCGTCACGATCATCTTCGCGGTATCTCCAAAGTTCATGTAGAAGAATCCGTTCATGACATTGTCCGGGAAGATACCCGAGTTATTACCCGTCTTCACGCCGAATACATTATATCCGGTGAAGTTGGTGATCATGCCCAGGTTGATGCCCGTCGCCTGCATCGAACCATTGATCATGTTCGGCAGTACAAAGCCGGGGAAGATCAGGGTATTGATGCTGTTCCAGATACCTCCTTGCGGCAGGTTCTGCGAGCCGTCATTCATCTGAACATACACACTGTACGCCACCGTGGAACTGCTGGCCACGTTGCTGAAGGGCGACTGCCTGGCGCCCGCAATGCCGCGCACCTCGTAGAAGAAGGCGCTGCCGGCGCCGAGACCGGTATTCGAGTAGCTGGTCGTCGTACCGGCCACTGTGGTGAGCAGAGACCATGGACCCGTCGGGCTGGTTGCGCGCCAGACCTCGAAGCTGGTCGTCGTGCCCGGAGCATTGTTCACCCAGTTCAGGTTGATGGTGCTCGAGTTCGGACTGGAAGCCGTCAGGTTCGTGGGCGCATAGAAGGTCGTATCGAAGGTATACTGGATCTGGAGCGCGTTCAGGTAAGCGAATGCCGCGCCGGCGTCTTGTGCGACGAGGATCTGGATCCTGCCGGATGCATCCGGGCTCAATCCATCCAGTTCGACCGTCTGCGACGTATTGCTGGCTGCATTCAACTGTACCGACTGGCTGCCTACCGAGTAGTGCGTAATGCGGTTATCGCTCACGCCGCCTCGTCCGCCATAGAACTTGATATTGTACTTGCCTTTCGCGGACAGACCCGTGATATTGATGTGGCGTGGTGAACCCGAGCCGGAAGCGTCATAATACAGGGACTGCATGACGTTGTCCGGGTAGACGCCGCTATTGTTGCCGGTGGTCGGCCCGACATTGTTGGCGCCCGCCCAGGGATCGACCAGGCTGATTCCGAAGCCGGTGAGCGCGGCGGAATCATCCCTCAGGTTGGCGATGCCCGCCCCTGCGTTCGGCGCGCTGTTCATGTTGTTCCAGGGTGCGCCCTGGGCAGGTTCGCTTGCCGAACCATCGTTCATATTGATGTAGATATTACGCAGGTTCGCAGAACCCACGGTGATGCTGACCGGCGTGCTGGAAGAACCGCCATGGTTATCCGTTGCCACGATCGATCCGGTGTAGGAACCCACGTCGGAAGTGGCCGGAGCCAGGCTCAACGTACCCTGGCCATTGCCGTTGTCCGTAAAGCTGGCAAAGCCGGGCAGGCCGCTTGCGCTAAGGGTAATGACATCGCCGGGATCCGATGCCGAAACGTTGACCGAAGCCGTCTTCTGAGCCTGTACGCTGATCGGCGCAATGTTCGTGACCACAGGCGGCAGGTTCGGGATCGCCATCGTGACGGTATCGCTGGTCGGCGATACGCCGTAGGCGTTGGTAGCCGTTACATAATAATAGTACGTGTTGTTCTGGCTGATCGTCGAATCCGTGTAGCTCGCCTGTACCGGATTGTTCATTCCGGGGTTCAGCAAGGTATATGGACCGCCGGCGCTGGTCGAACGATAGACCTGGTAGCTGTTGGCGTTGTATGCCGCAGCGATCCATGTCAGCGCCACCTGGTTGTTGTTCACAAACTGACCGGCGATGTTCCGGGGCCGGGCGGGTGCCGTATGGTCATTGAATTGTTTCTCGATGACGACAGAGTTCATATAGCCGTATGGCGCGTTCGCACCGCGGGCCAGCGTGATGACCACGGTGCCGTCCGGATTCGGTACTACGTTATTGACCGAAACGGTCTGCGTGGTATTATTGGCTGCCTGCAGGCTGACCGTGCTCGTCCCGGAGTTATTGGTGACCGAGTAGACGCTGGTGCGGTCGTCGTTGACATTACCGCGGCTGCCGAAGAACGTAAAGTTGTATTTCGTGCTCGTATCGAGGCCGGAGACCCTGATGGTCTGCGGTGTTTCAACCGTATAATAGGCCGAGCCGAGAACCGCATCGGGATAAACGCCCGAGTTGTTGCCCGTCGTCTGGCCAAAGGTATTCGTACCGTTGCCGAAGCTCAGGTTCTGCCATGCGCTGGTAATAGTCAGCGAAATGCCGCTGTTGACGCCATTCTGATCCAGCAGGTTGGCGAATACCTCGTTCTGGGTCGGAAGGGCCGAGGTATTGTTCCAGGGTGCGCCTGCCACCGTACCTGCACTGCCATCGGCAAAGTGCTCGTACACCTTGACAGTGGGCGGCGTAACGGGCACGACGGTGATCGTGAAGGATACCGTATCGAAGCCCTGGTTGCCGTCGTCGACGCGCGCCTGAACGGTATAGGAACCCCCGTCGGCATAGCCCGGGGCCAGGTTCAGCTGTGCACTGCCTCCGTTGATCACGGTGCTGGCGAAGCCGGGCAGGCCCTTGAAGCTCCAGGTGAGTACATCCGTCGCATTCTGGTCTGTAGCGCTCAGGTTGATCACCGCCGTTTGCTGTTCGTTTACCGATACATTATTGACCGGCCTGGCGATGACTGGATTGAAATTATTATTTACCGTAAGATTGAAGCTTTGCGATGAGGTCAGGTTATTCGCGTCCGTAACCGTAACCGTTATATTATTGTAGATGCCCTGGTCGGTCACCTGCGGATTGAAGGTGATCGTACCCGCGCCGCTGCCGTTTTGCGTGAAGCTGCCGAATGCCGGCAGGTTGGCGACCTGCAGGTTCAGCGTGCCCGAACCGCCGCTGGCCGTCACGTTCAGCTGCAGTTGCGTTCCAAACCGCATGAACTGGTTGGCCGTGATCGGAGCCATCGTGGGTGCATTGACGGCCGTATGCCCGCTGTCCTCGTTCGAGTACGCCGATGAGCCGCCGATGTTCACGGCCCTGACCTTATAGTAATAGACGCTGCTCGGGAACAAGCCGTTATCCTTATAGGACGTCGTGTTCGCCGGCAGGGTGGCGATCAGCAGGTAGTTGGTATTCGACGGCGTCGAACGGTACAATTGGAAATTGTCTTCGTTGACGGAGTTGTCGGTCCAAGACACCGTTACGCTGTTTGCCGTACTGGTCCCTTCAGCGACGAGGTTCGTCGGCGCGGCGGGCGCAGTAGGCAAGGCAAGGGTCGTCGCGTTCGACGTCGCGGAAAAGGCGGATTGTCCAAACTGGCCAATGGCGCGCAATTCATAGAAGTACTGCGTGCTGGCCGAGAGGTTGCTGTCCACGTAGGACGTCGTGCCGGGCTGGGCCAGACCCACCGTTGCATAACCGGTGGTCGGGTTGGTCGACCTCCAGACCTCAAATCCCGTCTCATTCGAGCTGTTGTCGGTCCAGGTCAGGCCGATCTTGCTATAGGTCTGCGCAGTGGCGACCAGGTTGGATGGGGCAGCCGGAGCCGAACCGTTATTTACGGACACATCGGCGAACTGCGAGCTCGGGATGGTCGTGAAGGTACCCGAGCTGGGCGTCGTCCAGGAGAGCGTCAGCGAAGGCGTGGTGAATCGGGAGCTGCCATGGAAATAGGCGATCGCGATCGGATAGGTCCCTACCTGCAGGGCCTGTGCGGCCGACGTGACGGTGGCAGGGGAAGTATGCAACCCGTTGTTATTGACGATCGGCGTCGCGGTAAAGCTGTATGGGGAGGCGTCGCCATTGAGCGGGCCAAGCCAGACCTGGCTGCCGTCCGCGGACACCGTGCGGAACGAATAATTGCCCGCCGTCGTAATATGGATATAGCCCTGCCAGAGGAAGCCGAAGTTCGTGCTCTGCGTCCTGGGCGAAAGCGAAGGCCCGGAGGTGCTTACCCCGGTTTTCGCTTCGGTTAGCGTATCGTGGTAGTTCGGCATGGTCGTAGGAGCAGTGCCGAGATTGTAATAGTTGAAGAACAGACCGGAAGCCAGCGGTTCGCTGGTCACCTGGTTGCTGAACGGTGATTGGTTGCCTGCAAAATCCTTCGCCGTGACCACAAAATTGTAGGAGGCAGGATAATTCAGGTTGTACACGGTAAAGGTCGTGGTAGTCAATCCGGAGGTGACCTTCTTACCGTTGACATAGACATCGTATTCCGTTACGCCGACATTGTCGGTAGCGGCTCCCCAACTCAGGCTCACCGAGGTATGCGTCGTGCCCGTGACAACGAGGTTTGTGGGCGCGGTGGGCGGCTGCACATCCGCGAAGGTCGTGCTATTGGCAACGTTCGATGCGGCGGCAGCGGCCGTATTGTTCACGGCGCGGACCTTATAGTAATAGGTGGCGCCGGGGTTGAGACCGGTTGCGGTATCCTTGGTGGCGCTTGCCCCGAGGATCGCAATGATCTTATAAGGTCCCGCGGCGCTGCTGGCCTGGTAGACCTCGAATCCGGTTTGCGGGAAGGGCTGGCCGGGATTCACGTTCCAATCCAGGCGGATCTGCGTATTGGAGATCGACGTGGCGACCAGACCGGCTGCCGCGCTCGGCGGATTGGGACCGCCGGCGTTGATGACGGTATAAGGGTTCGAGAAACTACTCGAACATCCGAATTGTTGCGTCACCATGACATGGTATTGGCCGGGAGTCGTCGTATACAGTGTATTGGTCGTACTCAGGTTGGTATTTCCGCCCACGGCCTGCCATTGGTAGGTGGCATAGCCCGTCGGCACCTGCAGGGAAACGCCCTTGCTGGTATCCAGCGCCGGAATGACGTTGCTGACCAGCGGAGCGATGCTGATGTTTGGAGAAACGGTGGGCGGCATCAGGCCGACAGCAAGTGGCTGATGGGACCAGTCCGACCATACGCCACCGCGTTCTA
>JAUZNZ010000049.1 GCA_030706735.1 Bacteroidota bacterium
TCTCACGCTCGCCGGCCTGATCGCCAAAGGATATGATCATTACCTGACCGCATTCGACCGTCTTCTGCCGGCCTTACTCGACGCCTATGCGGGCGCGCCGGATTCGACGAAGGCGGCCTTGCATGATCCCATCGACGTCCTTCGGCAATGGGATCGCCGGTCGGGGGAACGCTCCGTCGCAACGACCCTCGCCATCGAGTGGGCTACGCGCATGACCAGATATGCGCCCCGGCCCGCAACGGCCGAAGAGGCGACCTATGTCATTCCCGCGCTGGAATACGAATTGGCGCATTCCACCGGCGCCGACAAATTGCATGAGTTGACGGCGGTGATCACCGATCTGCGGCAACGATTCGGCGATTGGAAAAAGGAATGGGGCGAGGTCTGCCGCTATCAACGCCTGACAGGACACATCAACGAGACCTACGACGACAACCGCCCCAGCCTGGCTGCTGGCCTTGTCTCCTCCTCCTTCGGCGCCCTGCCTTCCTTTCAAAGCCGGATCATGCCGGGGACGAAAAAACGCTACGGGTATTCGGGCAATAGTTTTATTGCCGCCGTCGAATTCGGACCTCGCCTGCATGCGAAGACCATCGTGACCGGCGGAGAGAGCAGCGACCCCAACTCTCCCCACTTCTCGGACCAGGCCGCCATGTACCTCGAAGGCTGGTTCAAGGATGTGTATTTTTACAAGGACGACTTGCTAAAGAACAGTGAAAAGCAATACCACCCGGGTGAGGAATAACCTGGCGCTAAATTATTATCTTGCAATTACCGGCATAATTTAATTATGTATCCGAGAACTGAACAAATCCTATGTAGGCCCCGAATAACCTTCCTCCTATGCTTATCCTTATTGTTTAAGCCGCTCTTCCTATTCTCGCAACCCAGCGCCTGCATCGACTCCGCCAAAATCACCAAATACACCTCCGTTTCATTTACCCATGAGCTACAAGTAGCGCAAGGGAGCGCCGGTCATACTCGTGACGGCGGCATGGTCTGGTGGTATGGAAAGAGGGATACGGTTGCAGGATCTCGTTCCGATTCCCTCCTGGTATTCAAAACAGATGCGGCGGGTCATTTGCTCTGGAGCACAACGATCGATGAGACCTTCGCGGGCTATGGGTACTTGTGGTCGGAAATCGGGTTCCCTCAAATGTTGGAGATGAGCAAAGGCAACCTTCTCTTCCTTGCCGGCGCCGGCACTTTTTCCTCTTTCAATGGCACGATCCCGGATTTCACCCTGCTCATGCTCGATGGTTCCGGCAATCGTGTATGGCAAAAGGATTATTACGGGTATTCGGGTGGAAGTCTGGCTGAAGGAGATAATGGCGATATACTGTCCTTTGCCAACGGTCGGTTCACCCGGTTCGACGCGAATGGGAACGTGCAGGCCCAATTCTTTTACCAGCCTCCTGTCGGGATGTTCACTAGCGAGCCTGCCATTGCCTGTATAAACCATCACGTCTACCTGGAAAGCCTTTATAACCAGCGAACCTTCAGCGGCGGGAACGACTGGGGGATATACCTGATCAAGGCGGACTATCTTTCAGGCAACCTATTGGAGTCCAGGCGATATCGACTAAACTCGTTGGTACTACCTGCGGATACGACCAGCTTTGGCACAACCACTTTTAGGGTTGTGCACAATCAACAAAGTTTTGTTTTCACTACTAACGTGTTTTCTCCTTCGGGTTCTCAATTCGAAGCCATT
The DNA here is from genome assembly GCA_030706735.1 of Bacteroidota bacterium. GTDB lineage: Bacteria > Bacteroidota > Bacteroidia > Chitinophagales > Chitinophagaceae > Puia. Next base: position 1,715 of record JAUZNZ010000049.1, read on the forward strand.
GTACTATCTGTGGATACGAATCTCAATATTGGACGCCCTGGTGTGGACCTTATCAAACCTTTTTATGAACATATCCCAGGCGTTTATTTTCTGGATGTTCTCTGCGGAACAAATGACTCCGGGGTCACGGCTTGTGAGTTCGACGATCTGCTCGACCGCCACATCAGCTACTATACTGAAGTAGACGAAAATGAGGCCATACTGGCGCAGCGCCGTCTGCAATTCGCCGATCCGCAATATCAGCTTGCGTCATTCCCGGGAGCCGGCAATGTCATTCAGCAGGCGATGGTATCCAGCCAGGATCAGTCCACGCCCTATTTTCTATATGTCAACAGTTCCCCTGCTCTCATCGGCGGTACGGGCTGCAGTGGTATCGACACACCATTTATCTCGGCTAGCCCGTTTATGCCCTCGACTTCACCGATCCTGTTCACGCAGACCAATTTGAGCAGCTTGACGCAGGCGCCGGTCAATACGCAGTCCTCCGCCATTGTAATAAACAACACAATGGCCTGTACCCAGAAAAGTATTTGCGACACCCTGAAGATAAATGGACCTGATACTGTGTGCGCAGGCAATACCGGGATTCGCTTCACTGCGACAAAGAATGCAAACTGTTTGCGGTATATCGACTGGGACGCCGACAGCAGCCTTGTTCACATCATGGCAAGGCCGGACGATACTACGGTCATCCTGTCCTTCGGGCAAAGCGGACGGCCATACCTGCATGCGTACACCCGCGGCTGTTCGGCCTCAGACTCCCTACCCATCACCATTCTTCCATTCAGGGACGTACATATCGGCAAAGACACCAGCTTATGCCCCGGCGATTCGCTGATGCTTAATGCCGGTGGCGGATTCCTTAGCTATTTGTGGCAGGATGCCTCGACGGATTCTACCTTTCTGGCTGTTAAGCCCGGACAATACTATATCATGACGAAAGACCTGTGCGATCATCCATCCTCGGATACGATGCTGGTAAAATTCATTGACAAGGGATTGAGTGCCGGCCCCGATTTCGAACTTTGTGCAAAGGAGGACGGTCGGCTGACCGCTACGGCAGGCTTTACCTTTTATAAATGGCAGCCGGCCGGAGCGATCCTTGGCGATCCCGACGAACAGAGCATCACGATCCGTCCCCCGGAGACAACGGATTTTATCGTTACGGCTTATGATGAAGGGAGTTGTCCGCTTAGCGATACGGTCAGGGTGACGGTAAAGGATTGTCTGAATAAGCTGCTTGTGCCTGGGGCATTTACCCCCAATGGAGACGGCAACAATGATATGTTGAGACCGATCGTAATCGGTGACCTGGTGAAGTATGAATTCGCTGTTTATAACCGTTGGGGTGAGAAGGTGTTTCATAGTTTTAAGCCGGAAGAGGGATGGGACGGCAGGATAGGGGGCAAGATGCAGGAAAATGACAGCTTTGTCTGGACATGCCAGTACCAATTTGCCGGCGATAAGGCAACCTCGGCAAAGGGTGTATTTTTGCTGATCAGATGATAAAAAGCATCCTCATCGCCCCCGATAAGTTCAAGGGCAGCCTGACCAGCCTCGAGGTCTGCCGGGCCGTCGAAGCCGGATTGCGCCAGCACGCCGAAGCCCTTACGATCATCTCCCTTCCCATGGCCGATGGTGGCGACGGTCTCCTCGATATCCTTTCCCACTATACGGCCGCCACATCCCATCATGCGACCGTGACCGACCCTCTGGGTCGTCCGGTTGAAGCTAGCTGGCTGCTGTCCGCGGATGGCCGCACCGCCTTCGTGGAGATGGCGCAGGCATCCGGCCTGCATCTATTGACTCCTTCAGAATACGATCCCCTGCATGCGTCGACATTCGGAACGGGGCAACTGATCGCGGAGGCGATCCGCTCGGGGGCGAAGGAGATCGTGATCGGCATCGGCGGCAGTGCGACCAATGATGGCGGCATGGGCATGGCGGCGGCACTGGGGTTCAGGTTCCTCGATCGGCAGGGCGCGGCATTGCCGCCGGGAGGCGGGAGCCTCGGCAGAGTGGCGAAGATCATCGGGCCGGGGAGGCCGCGCGACGCGCGGGAACCGGCGGGCGCTCCATGGCCGGGCATCCGTTTTCGGGTGGCCGTCGACGTGAACAACCCGCTATGCGGACCGCAGGGAGCCACAAGGGTCTATGCGCCGCAAAAAGGCGCGGATGCGGATAGGCTGGACTCGCTGGAGGCGGGCATGCAAAAATACGCGGCGGCACTGAATGCCTTTGCCGGCGGGGACGTGGCGGGACGTGAAGGGGCCGGCGCGGCGGGTGGACTGGGCGCGGGTTGCATGGCCTTCCTGCATGCGGTCCCCGTTCGCGGCATCGATCTCGTATTCGAATACAGCGGGGCGGCCAGGCAGATCGAACAGGCGGATCTGGTGATCACCGGCGAAGGGAAAATAGATGAGCAGACCTTGCAAGGCAAGGTCGTCGCCGGCGTGGCGGAGCTGGGCCGGCGGTATGGTAAACGCGTCTTTGCCGTTTGCGGACAGCTGGCCCTTACCCGCAACGAATTGGACCGACTCGGTATCGAACGGGCGGTCGCCCTGTCGGAGCTTGCCGCGGGGCCGGAAGATTCGATGCGTCGCGCCGCGGAATGGGTGCAGGTGGCGGCGGGCATGCTGGCGGAGGAGCTATGAGGCAGCGTCGCTTTGGCTGCCCGCATCCTTGGAGCCCGCAGCAAGGTGCCGCTCCAGCCCTTCGAGCATGGCTCGTTTATACGCCTCGCTGGCTTCGTCGGGCGTGAACATGTGCGATTCAAAGGGGCGGTTGGGATATCCGGCAACGGACTGCGTGCCGTACCTGACCTTGAGCTGGGGGTCGGAGGGGGTGACATGGTATTCCGTAAAATCCCCATGGTCTGTAGCCAGGACGTCGGCATCGAAAAATGAATCCTCAACCAGCAGCCTGATGCTGAATTTTTTCATGGCGTTCGGGTTGGTCCTTGGGTCGCCATTCGGGGCGCAAATTGGATGCCGGATTTATTTTTAGGCTTACTTTTAGGGCATGAAAGGGCTAAAAACGATCGTCTTCCTCATCATCTCGAACAGCTTCATGACCATGGCCTGGTATGGTCATTTGCGTTTCAAGGACTTCAGCTGGGGCAGGAACCTGAGTTTATTTGCGATCATATTGATCAGCTGGGGGATGGCCTTTTTCGAATATTTGTTCCAGGTGCCGGCCAATGAAGGCGGCTTTAAGGAAAATGGCGGGCCCTATACCCTGGTGCAGCTGAAAACGATCCAGGAGGCGATCACCCTGACGGTCTTCATCGGGTTTACGCTGATCTTCTTCAAGGACGAGCGACTGGCCTGGAATCACCTGGTCGGCTTCGCGCTGATCGTCCTGGCTGTCTTCGTGATCTTCAAGAAATGGTGAGGTCTGCTTGCGTCTGCCGGGATCAGGCCCGGATCCGGGGCTTTTCGGTATAATCGTAGTAGTAGTGCGCCATCAGGGAGATTGGGATGCCGATGGCAAGGATCAGGATGCCCATGGCGATCAGGGCGCCCGTCACGCGGAAGGGAAATTTCCGGGCATGGCTCATGGGCACGACGACGAGGTTCATCACCATCCACACCGCGATGCCATAAAAAACGCCGGCCAGCCACCGGTTGTCGGAAAGGATCGCCATCCGGGGATACAGCAGGAAAAAAGCGATCGTGAAACCCAGGGCGATCGCATAATGAAGCACTACGCCCCAGATCACCATATTCGTCCCTCCCGTATAAGCCGCCCTGCCAAAGACGGCGCTGGCGATATAGCGGAAAATGACGGCCGGGTCCTTGCCCCCGTTCAGGGAATAATTGATCACCGCGCCCACCGCATCCAGCGTACCCGCCAGCAGGGCCGCCAAAAGGACTATCCGGATAAATCGCATCATGTATTTAAAAATAGGACAAAATTTCACTTGACCTCACGATTATTTTCTGCGGGACGAGTACCTTCGGCCGGTGAAGACCGTATCACGCCGACAATTCCTGGAACGGGCCGGCTTATTGACCGGCTGCGCTTATCCGGCCATGATGGCCATGGACCTGCTTCGCAAGGCCCCAGTCCATCCTTTTGTTCCGGAAGGCCGCGGCGACGGCAAACATGTCCTCATCCTCGGCGCCGGCCTGGCGGGCATGGCTGCCGCATACGAGCTGGGCAAACTCGGCTACCGGTGTACGATTCTCGAAGCCCGCGACAGGGCCGGCGGCAGGTGCTGGAGCGTCCGGAAGGGATCGACCCATAACGAGACCGGCCAGCCCGAACAACGCGCCTCCTTCGACGAGGGCCTCTACTTCAATGCCGGCCCCTCCCGCATCCCCCATCACCACGCACTGACCCTGCATTATTGCCGGGAGCTTAAAGTGCCCATCGAGGTCTACAACAATATCAATGAGTCCGCCTATTATTTCAGCGAGGGCGCCGCGGGTGCGACCGGCAACGGACCCCTGACGAACCGGAAGGTTCGCATCCGCGAGATCCACAACGACCTGCGCGGCTGGATCAGCGAACTGCTGGCCAAGGCCATCGACCAGAACAAGATCGATACGGGCATGACCAAAGAGGAAGGTCAAAAACTGCTGGAGTATCTCCGCGCCGAAGGGGGACTGGACATCGACAAACTCTATAAGGCGTCGGCCCGCCGCGGATACATGGAGCCGCCCGGGGCGGGTGAGAAGGCCGGCCGCATCGCCGATCCCTACAGGCTTTCCGAGATCATCGCTTCGGGCCTCCTGGATCCCGATTTTTACAATGTGGCGGAATATACCTACGAATTGCAGATGACCTTGTTCCAGGCGGTGGGGGGTATGGATAAGATCGCGGAAGCCCTCCAAAAACAACTGGCCGGGCTGATCCACTATCGGGCCGAGGTGCAGGCCATTCACAACCTCGCCGAAGGCGTGAAAGTGGACTACAAGGACCGGGACGGCGCCCAATCGATACAGGCCGACCTTTGCATCTGCACCATTCCCCTCCCCGTGCTGAGCAATATCGACCATAACTTCGCCTCGGACGCCAGCCGGGCCATCGACAATATCGCCTACGTGTCGACCGGCAAGATCGGACTGCAATTCCGCCGCAGGTTCTGGGAGCAGGACGAGCAGATCTATGGCGGCATCACCCATACCAATAACCAGCTCACCCAGATCTTCTACCCGTCCAATGATTACTTGAGCGGTAAGGGAATATTGGTCGGATATTATAACTTTAATGAGAAGGCGAGGATGACCGGCGAATTGTCCTATAGCCGGCGGCAGGAACTGGCGCTCGAAAAAGGCAGTCTGATCCATCCGCAATACAGACAGGAATTCGAGACGGCTTTTTCGGTCAGCTGGCAAAAGACCCGGTACAACCTGGGTGGCTGGGCCATCTATTCGGCGGAGGAACGGCAGACCCTGTATCGCGCCTTGCTGACGCCGGACAAGCAGGTTTATTTTGCGGGGGAGCACCTCACGTATTTGAATGCATGGATGGCAGGCGCCTTCGAATCGGCCCGGTCCGTGGTCGCCGCCCTGCACAGCCGGGTCACAGGCCAGCGCTTCAGTTATCCGGCATCGTGAGGTTCCGCACCCATCGCCATGAAGTCACATTAGTTAACTAGTAAACTCCTGTTTATGTCAAATACGCTCAGTCGCCGGCAGATGCTCCGCAGGGGCGCGCTGCTGGCCGGTGGATTACCCTTTGCCGCCGGTTTATTGGATCAGGCGCAGGCCGCGCCAAATGGCCATCTGCCACCCTCCCGCGAGGTCACCGGCATCGCCGACATCACCGGCACCGGCGAGCTCATGGCGCCGGCTTATTCGGAAAAAGGGATCGCGTTGCGCGCGCCGGCCGAACTAAAGGCGCGCCTCTTCGCCAACGAAAATCCCTTCGGGCCCTCGGAGCGCGCGAAGACCGCCATTCTCAACGCCCTCCCGACCTCGTATCAATATCCCTTCATGCACATCCGGGATCTCGTCAAAATGCTTGCCGATCATGACGGCCTCGCGCCTGAGAATTATATGATGGCGGCGGGCTCGAGTTGCCTCCTGTCGGCCGCGGCCCTGTGTTTCTCCAAACCCGGGGGCAATATCATTTCAGGCGACCCCTCCTATGAGGACCTGCCCACGCGCGCCACCCTGGTCAACGAGAAATGGATCAAGGTGCCCGTGACCAGCGAGTACAAACTGGACCTGGACGCGATGGAAAAGGCGATCGACGGCAATACCGGCCTGGTCTATATCTGCAATCCCAATAACCCGACGGCGACGGTGCTCGACGCCGATAAACTGAGGGCTTTTTGCGAGCGGGTGTCCAAACGCGTGACCGTATTCGTCGACGAGGCCTATATCGATTATCTCGACGATCCCGCAGGCATGTCGATGATGAGCAGCGTAAAGGCCGGTCAGAATATCATCGTGGCCAGGACCTTCTCCAAGGTATACGGCTTTGCCGGCCTCCGGGTAGGGTACGTGGCCGCGCAGCCTTCCATGATCACCAGGCTGGGCGCATACAACGAAGGCATGATCTCCCTGTCCGCTCCGTCCGTCATGGCCGCACTCGCCAGCTTCCAGGATAAGGACTACATGCGCGGGGTGCTCGAAAAGACGACGGCGTCGAAGAGCTTTTTGTATGAAACCCTCAAGAAAGAAGGATACGACTACATCCCCTCCAGCGCCAACTTCGTTCTCTTCCCCATCAAGATGGAAGGGAAGCATTTTACCGACGAAATGATGAAGCGGGGCGTCGGCGTCCGTTTCTGGAAGTTCAATAACAAGGAATGGTGCCGCGTGAGCATCGGCAGGATGGACGAGATGGAGGCCTTCGCGGCCGCTTTTAAAGAGCTTAGTTAATCAACCGCATTCGTATGCAGCAACTATTTCGCATGGGCCTGGTGATCGCGCTGTCCTGCGCGGCACAGGCCGCCGTCGCCCAAAAGGATACCACGGCCCGCACCCTCAGCATGTCCGAATACGAGCACGCCAAAACCCTGGCGATCCCGGACCTCGACAAGGACAGTTACATGAAATTCGAGAATACGTATATCCTCGACCGTAATGACTACGGTAAGCCGTACTTCATTACGGGGGACGACGGATTGCGCAAGCGCATCGACCTGTACAAGCTCATCCTCAAGGAGGGACGCACCGAACTCGGCACGGTCATCTACTATACCTCGGAAACGGGCAGGCGTTACACGGCCTGCCTGCCGGGCTTCCGGGCCGACGCAAAGGTCTGGGGAAAGTATTTCGAAGACATCCACGCGATCGACAGGGAGGAAAAGAATTTTGTGTTGAAGCTCTCCTATGTTCTCTCGAAGGAGCTCGGCTTTCAATTGTACCACGCGTCGGCTGCCGCACAGGGCAAGGACCTGAGCAAGGAGAGGGAGTCGGGGACGTACGGGAACGACATATGCTTCCCCGGTGACCGGCTGGTGACCCTCTCCAATGGTCAGGCCCGGCCGATCAGCGAGATCAGGGCCGGCGACGTCATCCTCGGCGTCGATCCCCGGACCCAGGCCACGACGATGACGACGGTAACGGGAGTCACCGTCCATGAAGTGAAGAACTATGCCATCACCAGCCTCTTATTGCTGTCGGCGGAAGAGCGGCCAACGACCCACGATATAACGCTGCATGCCCGCAGGCTGGAGTCGACCCCCAATCATCCCATGCTGACGCTGGCCGGGCCAAAGAGGGCGGGGAACGTACAGGAGGGAGACCTGATGATGGGCCGCGACGACCGCGGCGCGATGCATCGCTACCGGGTATGGGTCAAGACCGAATCCGCGGACGGCGCACGTCCCGTCTATAATATCGTGACGGGAGAAGGCGGCGCCCTGCTCATCGACGGCGTGGTCGTCTCGCAGAAGTAGCGCGTTTGCCACGAAACCGGTAAATTTGCCGGATGCAGAAGCCCGTTTTGGTCATCAAGTTAGGCACGGCGGTCATCACGGACGAAAGGGGGGTGGTCAACCAGGACGTCATCAAACTCGTGGCGGGCGAGATCGCCGGCCTGGCCGCCCGCTATTGCATCGTGCTCGTGTCGAGTGGCGCCGTAGGCAGCGGCAAATCGTTCATGGCCAATTATAAAGGGTCGATCACCGAAAGACAGGCCGCCGCCGCCGTGGGCAACCCGATCCTCATCCGCGATTATCAGCGGGGGTTCTCCGAATATGGCATCCCCGTCGCACAGGCCCTCTGCGAGCGTCATCATTTCTCCACCCGGGGCCGGTTCCTCCAGTTGAAAGAAACCTTCGCCGAATTCTGGAAGAATGGGATCCTGCCGATCATGAATGAAAATGACCTCGTGAGCAATGTCGAGTTGAAGTTCTCCGACAACGACGAACTGGCGACCCTGACGGCCATCGGCTTCGACGCGGAAACGCTGATCATCTGTACCTCGGTCGGCGGTTTCATGGGCCCGGACAATGAGATCATTCCCCTGGTGGAGAAGGTGGACAGCCGTATTCTCGGGTATGTGCGCAGGGACAAAAGCAGCCTGGGCCTGGGCGGCATGCTGTCCAAACTGACCTTCACGCGGCTGGCCAATTCCCTGGGGATCGGGGTCATCATATGCGGGTTGAAGGGCAAGACGCCCTTGTCCGATGCGCTCGCCGGCCGGCACGGCACCTCCTTCCTCCCTCGTCCGTCCAACCTGAAAGCCAGACAGAAATGGCTGGCCAGCGGCTCGATCACCCTGGGGAGTATCTTTGTCGACAAAGGCGCGGCCAGGGCCCTGGGCCAACGAAGGAGCCTGCTGACCGTCGGCATCCGCAAGGTGCAGGGCAAGTTTGCCGAAGGCGAAGTGGTGCAGCTCGTGGACGAGGAGGAAAATATTATCGGCGTGGCCAAGGTGCGACTGGGGGCGGCGGCCTTGCCCGAACATTTTTCAAAAAAGAATACCGTGGCCGCCCACGCGGATGATATCGTCATTTTCTGAACCATGGCAAGCATCGAATCCCTCCTCATACGAACGCATAAAGCGGCTGCCGGACTCCGGCGGGCCACCGAACAGCAGTTGCAGGCTGCTCTCGCCTCGCTGGCGGACGCGATCCTGCGCGATCAGGCCCTCTTGCTGAAGGCAAATGCAAAGGACCTCGCCGCGCAATCCCCCGATAACCCGCGCAATGACCGGCTCATGCTGGATCCCGCCCGGATCAGGGCCATCGCGGACAGCATCCGCAAAGTGGCTGCCCTGCCCGATCCCTCGGGGAAGATCCTCGAAAAGCGCCGGTTGGAGAATGGCCTGCTGGTGGAGAAGATGGCCGTGCCGCTGGGCGTGGTCGGCGCGATCTACGAGTCGCGTCCCAATGTCACCTTCGATATCGCGGTCCTTTGCCTGCGCAGCCGGAATGCCTGTGTGCTCAAAGGCAGCAGCGAGGCGGACCATAGCAATAAGGCCGCCATCCGGATCATCCGGTCGGTCCTCGCGGAACACGGTATTCCGCCGGATGCGGTCACGCTCCTGCCCTCCGACCGCGCCACCGTACAGGAGCTGTTCGGGGCCACGCGCTGGGTGGACGTGCTCATCCCGCGCGGCTCGGATTCCCTGATCAAATACGTGCGCAAGCACAGCCTGGTTCCGGTGATCGAGACGGGCGCCGGCGTTTGCCACCTGTACATCGAAAAGGAGGCGGACCTTGAGATGGCGGTATCGATCGCCGTGAATGCGAAAGTCTCGCGCCCATCGGTCTGCAATGCCATCGATACGATCCTCGTGGACCGGGACATCGCCCCGGAATTTTTAAAGAGACTGCAGCCCGCCTTACTCCCTTATGAGGTGGAGATCTTTGCCGATCCGGGGGCGCAACGTCTTCTCAAAGGTTATCCGCGGCTGAAGGCGGCCACGCCCGCCGACTTCGCCAGAGAGTTCCTGAGCCTCAAATGCGCAGTCAGGCTGGTGGATGGCATCGACGAGGCGCTTGCGCATATCGAACGATATTCCACCCGGCATTCGGAGGCCATCGTGTCGGGTAACAAGGGAGTCTGCGAACGCTTTCTATCAGAAGTCGACGCGGCTACCGTCTATGCCAATGCCTCGACCCGGTTCACGGATGGGGAAGCGCTGGGCCTCGGCGCCGAGATCGGCATCTCTACGCAGAAATTGCACGCGCGCGGGCCCTTCGCCCTGGAAAAGCTCGTCACCGAGAAATGGATCATCCGCGGCACGGGTCAGGTGCGATAAATTTTTTCCCCGGACGGATTAATTGTCAATAAAACGCTTAATTTAGGGGACCTAAAACGATTCCCATGCGTATGAAAGTCGCCGCTCTGGCATTCCTTCTCCTGGTCGCGATGACCGGTATTCAAGCTCAACAAAGTACCCTGACGATCCGGGATACCTCCGGACCGGTGATCAGCCGCTTCGTCTACGGACATTTTTCCGAACACCTGGGCCGCTGCATTTATGATGGGTTCTGGACGGGCGACAAGATCCGGATGGACATCGTCGATGCGCTGAAGAAGATCAAGGTGCCGATGCTGCGTTGGCCCGGCGGCTGCTTTGCCGATCAATACCATTGGAGGGACGCCATCGGGCCCAGGGATCAGCGGAAGAAGACCGTCAATACGACCTGGGGCATGGTCACGGAAGACAATAGCTTCGGCACCCATGAATACCTGGAACTCTGCCATCTCATCGGATGTGAACCCTATATTGCGGGCAACGTGGGCAGCGGGACGCCCGAGGAAATGTCTAACTGGCTCGAATACCTGAATTTTAACGGCAAGAGCACGCTCGCGGACCTGCGCAGGCAGAATGGCCGCGATCAGCCCTGGAACGTTTCCTTTTGGGGCGTCGGCAATGAGAGCTGGGGTTGCGGCGGCAACATGACCCCCGAATATTATTCCACGCAGTACCGTCGCTACGCCGAGTTCTGTAAGAATTATCCCGGCGCGCCCCTGAAGCTCATCGCCAGCGGCGCCAACGGGGATGACTATAATTGGACCGAAGTGCTCATGAAGAATATTCCCCTGCGCAATACCTGGGGTATCTCCATGCATTATTATACCATCGCCAGGAACTGGCAGCACAAGGGCTCGGCGACCCAGTTCGGGGAAGACGATTATTTTTCCGCCCTGGCGAACTGTCTCCGGATGGAAGAGCTCGTCAGCAAGAATTCGGTGATCATGAATAAATACGATCCCGCCAAAAAGGTCGCGCTGGTCGTCGACGAGTGGGGGATCTGGACCGACCCGGAACCCGGCACCAATCCCGCCTTCCTCTACCAGCAGAACAGCCTGCGCGACGCGCTCATCGCGGCCAGCACCCTCAATATCTTCAATAATCATTGCGATCGCGTCAAGATGGCCGCGCTGGCCCAGACCGTCAATGTCCTGCAGTCCCTCATTCTCACCGACAAGGACAAGATGCTGCTGACGCCGACCTATCACGTGTTCGACCTCTATAAGGTCCACCAGGACGCCAAACTGCTGCCCGTACAACTGGAAAGCCCCGACTATGTGTATGGTTCGGGCAAGATCCCGGCGGTCAACGCCTCCGCCTCACGCGACGCGTCGGGGCTCGTGCATATTTCCCTGGTGAACCTCGATCCCGCGAAGAAGGTCACCGTGCGTACGGAGCTGAAGGGCATTTCCTGGAATGGGGTAGAGGGCCGGATCCTGACCTCGGCCAATTTCACGGACGTCAATACCTTCGACCACCCCGACAAGGTCAAGCCGGCCGCATTCACCGGCGCGAAGAAGGAGGGCGGACAACTGGTCGTGGAGATGCCGCCGCATTCCGTGGTGGTACTCGAACTCAAATGATCCCTGCCATGCTTACCCGCCGTTCGCAGACCCTGATCGCGTGCCTGCTGGCGCTGGCCTCCCTGCAGGCCCAGGTGCCGGCGCAAACCCCGCCCATGGGCTGGAACAGCTATAACTGTTTCGGCTCGGCGGTCCATGAGGACGAGGTGCGGGCCAATGCCGGTTACATGGCGCGCAACCTGCGGGAGGCAGGCTGGCAGTACATCGTGGTCGATTTTCTCTGGGCCTACGACAACCCGCCCGGCAGCCTGATCGGGAATCCTTTTCAGAAGCGATTGGCCGACGGTTCCTATATCCCCTGGCTGGCGATGGACGCCTGGGGAAGGCTCCTGCCCCACGTGAATAAATTCCCCTCCGCCTTCGGCGGCAAAGGCTTCGGGCCGCTCGCAGCCTATGTGCACGGCCTGGGGCTGAAATTCGGCATTCATGTCATGCGCGGCATTCCCCGGCAGGCCGTCTGGGCAAGGACCCCGGTGCTCGGGACCAGCGGGATCACCGCCGACCGGATCGCCGACACCAACTCCACCTGTCCCTGGATGAACCATATGTACGGGTTGAACATGCGCGCCCCCGGCGCACAGGAATACCTCAATTCGCTGCTCGACCTCTATGCCTCCTGGGGCGTCGATTTCATCAAGGTGGACGATATCGCGCGCCCATACAGCGCTGCCGAGATCGAAGGATACCGGCAGGCCATTACCCATTGCGGCAGACCCATCGTATTGAGCCTCTCGCCCGGGGAAACGCCCCTCGCCCAGGCGCCGCATGTCGCGCAGTTCGCCAACATGTGGCGGATGGCGGACGACTTCTGGGACAGCTGGAAAGAAATGCTGAAGATGTTCGACTACGCGAAACGCTGGGAAGGCATCGGCGGCCCCGGTCATTGGCCGGATTGCGACATGATCCAGATCGGGAAGATATCGAAGCGGGGTCCGGTGGGGCCGGAGCGGTACAGCCGGTTGACCGACGATGAACTGACCACGCATATGACTTTTTGGTGCATCTACCGCTCGCCGCTGATGCTCGGCGGAAACCTCCCGGATAACCGCGAACGGGAACTCGCCCTGTTCAGCAATCCCGAAGTGCTGGCGGTTGATCAGGAGGGCAGCTCTCCGCGGCAGCTTTATAAGGACCCTGGCGCCATGGTTTGGGTGTCGAAAGCGCCCGACGGCGCGCTCTACGTGGCGCTGTTCAATATCGGCGATTCCACTCATGAGGTGGCCATCGACCTGAAAGCAATCGGTTTCCGGGGCACGGTGGCCATTCGCGATCTTTGGAAGCGCGCCGACCTCGGAACGTTCAGGCATCGCTATGCGCAGCGCATCCCGGCGCATGGAGCGGTATTGGTAAAGATGGCGGGAAAAGGGTCGGCGGCCAGGGGCGGCTAGCCGGTCCAGGGTTCCCTGAAGTCGAGACCAACCTCGAGCAAGGCCCGGTGCTCCGCCTGGCCGCGTTTCCGGTTCATTCCCTGCATGAATTTCTTGCGGTAGCTCAGCGGGCTCAGCCGCATCTTCGAACGGAAGGTCTTATGGAAATGCGATATGTCCCCGAAGCCGCTCTCGAAGCAGATCGAGGACACCGGCTTGTCCGTTTGGATGAGTTGCTGCGTCGCATAGTTGAGCCGGTATTCGATGACCGTCTCCATGAAGGTCTTGCGCGTGATCTTCTTGAAATACCGGCAAAAAGCGTTCGGGGTCATCCCCGCTATCTCTGCCGCTTTGTTCAACGAGATCGAACCCCGAAAGTTCTCCACCAGGTACGCGAAGACCGGGTGGGTCCGCTCCTGGTCGGCCAGGGCCTCCGCTCCGCGGACCCGTTGCGGGTCCAGGTACATGTCGTCGGTCGATTCCGCCAGTTCCTGCAGGATCTCCAGCAGGCAGAGCAATCGCCGGAAACCATCGGCCTCGACAGAGAGGGCGCGGATGCGCTTGCCTACCCGCTCCACGGTAGCCTCCCGGAACCTGATGCCGCAATGGCTCCGCTGCAATAGCCGCGCGATCGGCGCCAGCTCGGCCTTATTTAGAAAGTCCGCACCGAGGAAGTCGTCCGTGAATTGAATGACAATTGCGCCCGCGTCGTCCCGGGGCGGGTTGCCGTCGTCCGCATTCGTTTCCAGCTTCCAGCAATGGGCGAGGTTCGAGCCCACCAGCACCAGGTCGCCCGGCCCAAAGTCCGCCATATGGCTGCCCATATAGCGCTTGCCGCGGCCGCCCAGGATCAGCGTCAGTTCATATTCGGGATGGAAATGATAAGGGGCGGTGAATGCGATCGCCCCGAACACTTTCAGGAGAAAGGATTGACCCGAGGCGGGCGCCTGCAGTACTTCGATCGAGGCTTGCAGCATGGGGCTTATTTACTGCAAAACTAAGTATTTATTTTAATAGGGGTAATATTCCCCATTATTTGGATCATATGCCCATTTTTTAACGCTTTTTATACTGCGTACTTTGTACATAGTAAAACCTCCGCCATGATCGCCACTCCGAAAGCCGCTATAAACCTCGATGAGATCCGGGAAGTCACCTCAGTACAATGCAAGGAATTCCGGGAAAACGGACATATTCTGACCCGCAACCTGGTCAGTGCAGCGGAGATGGCCGTTTTCCGCCCCGCCATCGTGGAGGCGGTCAGAAAGTACAGGACGGAAAAGCGAAAGCTATCGGAGAGGGACACTTACGGTAAGGCCTTTCTCCAGATCATGAATCTTTGGCGTGTCGACGAGCGCGTCCGGGAATTCGTCCTGGCTAAGCGTTTTGCCAAAACGGCCGCCGACCTGCTTGGCGTGAAGAACGTTCGGATCTATCATGATCAGGCGCTTTTCAAAGAACCCGGCGGTGGACCCACGCCCTGGCATCAGGACCAATATTACTGGCCTCTCGATTCCAGCAACACGGTCACGATGTGGATGCCCCTGGTGGACATCAGCGTCGATATGGGCATGCTGTCCTTTGCGAGTGGTTCGCATAAGAACGGGCTGGTACTCGATGCGAACATTTCCGACGAATCGGATACCCAATACAAGAAATATATCCGCGAGCATCGTTTCCCCATCGTGCGGGCCGCGGGGTTGCAGGCCGGCGACGCCACCTGGCATTACGGCAACACGATCCACAACGCTCCGGGCAATGAGTCGGCCCATATGCGCGAGGTCATGACCATTATCTATATGGAGGATGGCGTGCGCATCAGCGAGCCGAAGAATAAATTTCAGGCCAATGACCTCCAGACCTGGCTGGGCGGCCTCCCGGTGGGCAGGCTCGCCACGTCCGAATTGAATCCCCTCGTACTGTAAGGATCGGATGCAGGCGGATCGGGTGCAAATTCCCCGATCGTTGACCCCAACCCGCCTTTCACAGATTGGGGAGCGGTTTCCCATGGCCGTGGTCTTATATTTGCATTATGCAATATCGTCAGCTCGGACCTTCCTCTCTTACCGTGAGCGCCGTCAGTTTCGGCTGCATGTCCCTCGGGCAGGATGAGGCAGAAAATACCCGGATCGTTAACCGGGCCATCGAGCTTGGCGTTAATCTCTTTGACACGGCGGATATTTACGAAAAAGGCCACAATGAGGAGAAGATCGGCCGCATCCTGAAAGGCAGGCGGGACCAGGTTTTCATCGCCAGCAAGGTGGGGAACCGGTGGCGGCCCGATGGGAGCGGCCTGGACTGGGACGCGGGCCGGGACCATATCCTTCAGGCGGTCGAGGGCAGCCTGGCGAGGTTGGGAACGGATCGGATCGATCTCTACCAATTGCATGGCGGCACCATGGAAGACCGCATCGATGAGACGATCGGAGCCTTTGAACTATTGCAGCAGCAGGGCAAGATCAGGTACTACGGGATCTCTTCCATACGGCCTGCGGTGATCGGGGAATATGTTCGGCGCAGCCGGATCGTGAGCGTGATGATGCAATACAGCCTGTTGGACCGGCGCCCGGAGCAGCATTGCCTCGAACTATTGAGAACCAGCGGCATCGGCATGCTGGCGAGGGGGACCCTGGCCAGGGGTTTGCTGACCGGCAAAGAGGCGACCGGGTTCCTGGGCCATAGTGCGGAGGAAGTGAGCGCGGCGGCTGCGGCGATCGACCGGATCTCGGGCCCGCAACGAAGTCGGGCCCAAACGGCGGTTCAGTTCGTTTTACGGAACCCCGCCGTCAGCAGTGCGGTGGTCGGTTTCAGGACCCTGGAACAGGTGGAGGACCTGCTGGGAAATGGCGGCGGAGCGCTAATCCCGGAACAGGAAAACCGGCTTTTGCAGCGGGCGATACGGGCGAATTTTTATGAATAATATATTTATATATACCTAACCAGGCGGAGGGCAATGGGTTTTCTTGAAAAATACCATTTATGGGGTATTTTTTAAACCGGGAATAATTCCCAAATTGCACTCGAAAGCAAAAATAGTAGGATGATAATTTGATTAATAGGAAAACTGTTGTATTTTTATCCCACTATTTACGCCCGCCATATTCAAATCCTCTGAATAAAGGCCGTTTAACTCTTTACATGCATAGCTGATCGACGACCACGAATCCTTGAAATTCCCCGATATCTGACGATCTTGATCATGAGCATGATGTCTCATTTATAATCCACATAACCATTGGGTAAAGCCCGCTTTCTCGCCAGGAAGTGCTCTTCATTGATGCCAATACCTTTTGTCAGCCGTCTATTTCCATTGCCATCCTAGAAAGATTAAACCTAGAGTTTAACCCCTTAATGAAACATTGGTAATGAAAAAGCAAATTTTGGCCATTGATGATAGCAAGGCGATCCGGTTCCTGTTGCAGACTGTTTTGGGCAAGGAATACCAGGTAGTGACTGTACCTGACGGATACTCGGCCATGTACTATCTCTCCCATCGGAGCCTTCCCGATCTGATCATCGCGGATCCCCAATTGCCAGATATGGAGAATTGGGAACTTATCCAGCAGCTTTCGTCAAGCGGAATGTACGGCGATATCCCGGTTGTGGTATTGTCCGGACTGGATAAAAAGGAAACTGAAATGAAATGCCTGGAGTATGGAGTGGTTGAATATTTTCTGAAACCCTTCAATCCGGTAATCTTATTAGCAGCGATCGATAACCTCGTCAAAAGCGGAGAGCTCGGAAAGGATGTCTCCGTCATGGCCGGTTGAACAGCTGCACCCCGACAATCTGAAGTTTGTGAACCACCGTATTTATGAAACTGAAAACCTGTAGACATGGATTTATTATTTCTACCCAAAACAGCCCAGAAGGAAGATAAGAGGGTCGCCCATTTCACCTTCAAATCTTACTATCTGCCCAAAACCGGGAATTTTCAATACAGCGGCTTCTCCTACGTGGGGAAGAACACGAGCCATATTGAAAGACTGATAAATATGTACAAGAGGGGATATGCCGCCGAGAGCCTGGAAAGCGTCAAGGCCGAATTGACGCGCAGCCTGGAGAACGAAAAGAACAGCATCCCCGAAGTCATCATTTGCGAGGCAAAATTCGAATTTGCCGCCATCCGGTCCTTCATTCAGTTCCTCAATCAAAACACAGCCCTCTCTTCCATTCCCTTCATCCTGGACGGCTCCGGCCTTTCGGAAAAGGAAGTGCAGCAATACAGGCGTCAAACGCGCCCCGACGAGATCCTTTTCCTGAACCATTGCGAGGCGGACACTTTGCAAACCAAGATCCGCTTCCTCCGCAAGATGAAGTCGGGCAGAGCCAAGTCGGCTACGCCGAGGATCGAAGAGCGGCAGCTTCAGGGCATGGCTTCCGGGCCCCTCCTGAAGAGGTTGTTCGACATCCTCATTTCGGCCATCGCCCTGATCATCCTTTCCCCCCTGTTCCTGCTGATCGCCCTGGCGATCAAGCTGGAATCCAGCGGCCCCGTGTTCTATATCTCCAAACGCGCCGGCCGCGGCTACCGCATTTTCAATTTCTTCAAGTTCCGCACCATGGAGCATGGCGCCGACAAGAAGATCAACGAACTGACGCACCTGAACCAATACGGCTTTAACAATAACCACCGCAGCCCCGTATTCTTCAAGATCAGCAACGACCCCCGGATCACCCGCGTGGGCAGCTTTTTAAGGAATACCAGCCTGGACGAACTTCCCCAGCTAATAAACGTCTTCCTGGGCAATATGTCCCTGGTCGGCAACAGGCCCCTTCCTCTATACGAGGCCGTTGCACTGACCACCGATGACTATGCCGCCCGGTTCATGGCCCCGGCAGGCATCACCGGCCTGTGGCAGATCAAAAAAAGAGGCAATAAGGACATGTCCGCCGAAGAGCGCATCCATATAGACATCGACTATGCCTCCAAATGCAATTTTGTGTATGATCTTTGGATAATAGCTAATACGCCTTCCGCGTTATTGCAGAAGGAGAACGTATAGCCATCCCGGCCAACGGCCCCGGGCGAATGCTCGTTTACCTCAAAAGAAACTTAATATGTTGAAGGACAACCCTTTAATATCTATCGTTACATTAACCTGGAACACCACCTCCATTACCTGCGACTTCCTGCGGTCCATCAATGAACACGGGACCTACAAGAATATCGAGGTGATCGTCGTCGACAACGGTTCAAAAGAAGACCCCACCGAAGTATTCAAGGCCATTTATCCCGCCGTCAAGGTCATCTGCAACGGCAAAAACCTCGGGTTTACCGGGGGCAACAATGTCGGCATCCGGGCGGCCAAGGGCGACTACCTCTTCATCGTCAATAACGACACCGAATTCACGCCCGGCCTCCTGGAGGGATTGCTCGAGATCTTCGAGAAATACCCCGACGCCGGCATCGTCAGTCCGAAATTCCACTACTTCTTCCATAAAGGCACGATCGAATATGCCGGCTATAATACGGTCAATATCTTCACCGGGCGCAATGGCATGGTCGGCTGCCGCGAGACGGACGAGGGCCAGTACAATGAGATCAAGGTCACCAACTACGCCCATGGCGGCGGTATGATGGTGCCCCGTCGCATCATCGACGAGGTGGGCCCCCTGCCCGAACAATTCTTCATTTACTACGAAGAGTTCGATTGGTGCGAGCAGATCAAGCGCAAGGGCTATAAAGTATATTACCAGCCCAAGTCGCTCATCTATCATAAGGAGTCCATGACGACGGGCAAGTCCAGCGCCTTCAAGACCTTCTACCATACCAAGAACCGCATTTTCTTTATGCGCCGCAATGCCCCGGTTCCGGCCCGTCTGGTGTTCTTCACCTACTTTACGCTGCTCACCATACCCAAGAATACCCTGACCTTTCTGTTCAAGGGACAAAAGGAACACCTGCGGTCGTTTTGGAAGGGGATCCTCTGGCAGTTCAACCGTTCAATCACTTTCAACTAACCCCCCTCATTATGTGCGGCATAGCTGGCTTTGCGGACTTTCACCGGAACACTTCTTTGGAGACACTGAAGGAGATGACGGATTCGATGGTTCTCCGGGGCCCCGACGACGCAGGATATGAGGTATACGATGCGCCGGGCGTAGACCTGGGCTTCGGCCAGCGCCGGCTGTCCATCCTCGACCTATCCCCCCTGGGCCACCAGCCCATGCATTTCGGTGAGTATGTCGTCAACTTCAACGGGGAGATCTATAATTTCAAGGAGATCCGCAAGGAACTGGAAGAGAAGGGCTATTCCTTCACCTCCTGGTCGGACACCGAAGTGATCCTTAAAGGATACGATTGCTGGGGCCTCGATGTCCTGCAAAAGTTTATCGGGATGTTCGCCATCGCACTATTCGACAAGAAGAAACAGCAGCTGATCCTGATCCGCGACCGCGCCGGCGTAAAGCCCCTGTATTATTTCTGGCACAACGAGATCCTGCTCTTTGGTTCCGAGCTCAAGGCACTCTACCGCCACCCCGCCTTCGAAAAGAATATCGACACCAACAGCCTCGCCCTGTTCCTGCAGTTCAGCTATATCCCGGCCCCGCATTCGATCTTCCGCAATACCTATAAGCTGTTGCCGGGGCATCACCTGACCCTCGACCTGCGCAACCGGACGATGGAGATAAAGAAATACTGGGATGTATTCGACAGTTATAACGAGCCCAAACTGGACCTGTCCGACCAGGAGGCGATCGAAGAGACGGACCGGCTGCTGAAGAGCGCGTACGAGTACCGGATGGTTTCCGACGTGCCCGTAGGACTTTTCCTCAGCGGGGGCTATGACAGTTCCAGCGTGGCTGCCATCCTGCAGACCGGCCGCACGGAAAAGCTCAAGACCTTCACCATCGGCTTCCATGAGAACGAGTTCAACGAGGCCCCCGAGGCCAAAAAAATAGCCGAATATCTCGGCACCGACCATACCGAGTGGTACCTGGGCGCCAAAGAGGCGGCCGGCGTCCTGGGCAGCCTCCCCGAGATCTATGACGAGCCGTTTGCGGATAACTCCACGGTACCCACCGTGCTGGTGAGCAAGCTGGCCCGCCAAAAGGTGAAAGTGGCCCTGAGCGCCGACGGCGGCGACGAGATCTTCGGCGGCTATAATAAATTCAACCAGGCCGAGCGCTTTACGAGCCAGCTCCCCACGGCCGTGCAGAGCATGATCAGCGGCACCATGTCGCTCATCAATCCCGACATCATCCCTTATTTCAACAGACAATATAATTTTACGACGCGTTACGAAAAGATGCGGCTGATCTGGAAGAGCCACGACCCGGTGCAGGCCGTAAAGTATATCAGCCAGTATATCACCGAAAAAGAGGTGCGCTCCTTCCTCGGTAAGGACTTCGAGCGGTATCCCACCTTCTTCGAGGACGCGGGTCGCCTGGACAAGCACGATGGCGTGGTCAACAGGCTCCTGGCCGTAGACTACAAGACCTTCCTGGTGGACAACAATCTCGTCAAAGTGGACCGCGCGACCATGTCCGTCAGCCTCGAGGGGCGCGAACCGATGCTCGACCAGCGCGTGATCGAATTCGTGTCGAGGCTGCCTTCCTCCCTGAAGATCCGCCATGGCGTCAACAAATGGCTGCTCAAGCAGGTCGTCCATAAATATATTCCGAAAGAGCTCATGGAGCGGCCCAAGCGCCCCTTCATCGCTCCGCTGATGGTCTGGTTCCGGGACGACCTCAAGGAACAGCTGCGGTATTACCTGAGTGAGAAGTGCCTCTCGGTCAGCGGCGTGTTCGCCCCCGGCCCCATCATCAAGTTGAGGGAGGATTACCTCGCGGGCAGGAAGGTCAATTATCAAAAGCTCTGGCAGGTGGTGATGTTCCAGCTCTGGTATGACCGCTGGATCCAGAAACTGTAGGCGACCGGGGAAAGCAAGCGCAGCGACAAAAAAGCAAGTTCATTAACGAGAAATAAAAGGTTCATTATGAAAACAAATGTACTGGTGACCGGCGGCGCGGGATTTATCGGATCGCACGTGGCGAAACATTGCCTGAAGATGGGTTATGAGGTCGTCGTGCTGGATGATCTGAGCGGCGGGTTCGAAGACCATATCCCCGAAGGGGCCCGTTTCGTAAAAGGCAGCGTCACCGACCATGAACTGGTCACCGACCTGTTCACGGAACATCGGTTCACCTACGTCTACCATTTGGCGGCCTATGCCGCCGAAGGGCTTTCCCACTTCATCCGCCGGTATAACTACAATACCAATCTCATCGGCAGCATCAACCTGATCAACGAGTCGGTAAAGCATAAAGTGAAATGCTTCGTATTCACTTCGTCCATCGCCGTATACGGCAAGGGCCAGTTGCCGATGACCGAAGAGATGACGCCCGAGCCCGAAGATCCCTATGGCGTATCGAAATATGCCGTGGAACTCGACCTGCGCGCCGCGCACGAGATGTTCGGCCTCAATTATGCCATCTTCCGCCCGCATAACGTATACGGCGAGAACCAGAATATCGGCGACAAGTACCGCAACGTGATCGGCATCTTCATGAACCAGATCATGCAGGGCAAGAAGCTCACTATCTTTGGCGACGGGACGCAAACCCGCGCATTCAGCTATATCGACGACGTGGCCATTCCCATCGCCCAGTGCGTCAACATCCCCGGATCCTATAACCAGGTGTTCAACGTCGGTGCGGACAAGCCGTACACCGTGAACGAGCTGGCCAAGGTGGTGTGCAAGGAATTCGGCGTCGAACCCGATATCAATTACCTCAGCGCGAGGAACGAAGTGATGCATGCCTATTCCGACCATTCGAAGGCCCGCAGGATCTTCGGCGAACCCTCGGGCCTGAGCCTCGAAGCGGGCATCTCGCGCATGGCGAAATGGGCCAAGGCCGTGGGCGCGCGACAGGGGCAGGAATTCGGGAATATCGAGATCGCCGAAAAGCTGCCCGACGGCTGGGGGATCACCCGTCAGCCCGTGCTGAAATAGAACGTAATGACCCAAAAGATAAAGATCCTGGAATGCATCAGGCAGGGCAAGATCGGAGGAGGCGAATCACACCTGTTGAGTTTGATCGAACACCTTGACCGATCCCGTTTCGAGCCCGTCGTCCTTTCCTTTACGGACGGCCCGATGATCGACCGGCTCCGGCAGATGAACGTCCCCGCGGAGGTCATCTATACGGAGAAGCCGTTCGATTTCCGCGTTTGGGGCCGGGTGAAGAAGTTCCTGCAACGGCATGCCGTCGAACTGGTGCATGCGCATGGTACCCGGGCCAATTCCAACGTGCTCTGGGCCTCCCGCTCGCTTGGCATCCCGGTGATCTATACCGTGCACGGCTGGTCCTTCCACCAGGATCAACACCCCCTCGTTCGCCGCATCCGCGTGATGGGTGAAAAATACCTCGTTTCTCATGCGGCCCGGAATATTTCGGTCTCCTCCTCGAACCAGCGTTCGGGCAAGGATCGCATTCCCTCCTTCGATTCGATCGTGATCAATAACGGCATCGACGGAAGGAAGTTCGACCCCGAAGGCCGTTATCCGGATATCAGGGCCGAGCTGGGCATACCCGCCGGGGCGACACTGGTGCTCTTCATCGCCCGGTTCACGGCGCACAAGCAGCCGCTCAGCCTCCTGGAGGCGTTCGCGCAGGCATTGCCCAAGGACCCCGACCTGCATTTGCTGATGGTCGGAGAGGGGGACCAACAGGCCATGGCCCTCGAAAGGGTCGCTGCGCTCGGACTGGGCGACAAGGTGCACGTCCAGGCCTTCAGGCAGGACGTGCCCGCCGTGCTCGCTGCCGCGGACCTGTTCGTATTGCCCTCCCTTTGGGAAGGGCTCCCGATCGGCCTGCTGGAGGCAATGGCCATGGGCAAGGCGGTGATCGCCACGCGCGTCGACGGCACCAGCGAGATCCTGCAGGACGGCGTCAACGGATCGATGATCGAAACGGACGGACTGATCGACAACCTGCGCAAGGCCCTGCTCGCACTGAGCAAGGACCCGGCCCGCAGGCGGGAATATGGCCGTAAGGCCATCGAGACCGTCCAGGGAAAATACAATGCAGCCCGGATGACCAGGCAGATCGAGGAGTTGTACCTCAACCTTGCCGGCCACAGCGGCCCTGCCCTGAAAATGACAAAACCCGCATACCATGGAATTTGAACGGATCGCCGATATCAAGCGGCTGGATTTCATCATCGCCGCCCTCAAAGCCGGCCTGCCCGAAGGGGCAGAGGTCCTGGACGTGGGCTGCGGCAACGGCGTGATATCAAGGAGCCTCGGCGAGCAGGGATTTCGCGTACGCGGGATCGACGTCAGTCAAAAAACCATCGAGAAAGCCCGTTCGCTCAATCGCTGGCCAAACGTCCAGTTCGACGTCGTCAGCGCCGAGCAGCTGGTGGCCGACGGACAACGCTATCATGCCATCATCTGCAGCGAAGTGCTCGAGCACCTGAATGACCCCGGGAAACTGCTGCACGTGTTGTATCAGTCCTTGCAGGACGACGGCATTCTCATCGTGACCGTGCCCAATGGCAAGGGCCCCCGCGAGCTGCTCGTCACCAGGCCCGTCATCGCCATGCAGCGCCGCAACAACCTGGCCTGGAAATTCGTGAAGGGCATGAAGCGGCTCTTCGGATACAAAGGCACCACCGCACAGTCCGACGCGGACGACCTGACGCACATTCAATTCTTTACCAGGAGCAGCTTGCAGGAGTTGGCGGGAAGGAATAATTTCCGCATTATCCGGTTCGGAAAGACTAACTTTATCGAGGACGTTTTTCCATTTTCCTTCCTGTCGAAAAAGATAAAAGTGCTGCAAAAATGGGATTGCGCCATCGCCGAATATTTGCCTTACCGCTGCACGGGAGGTTTCGTCACGGTCTGGCAGAAGGCCTGACCATTGATCGAACATGGAAACCTTATTCACGATATTGACTGGAATATGCTGGGCCTTGCAGGCCCTGTTGGCCCTTTATCTCCTCATGCCGCTCCTCCTCCTGCTGCTCCATATCCCGGCGCCCAAGGGCAAGCGCCTCCTCGACCGCAAGTATCCGGTCATCACGGATAAGGAATTCGATTTCGCGGCCATCATCACGGCGCACCAGGACACCCGGTTCATCCCCCCGCTGGTGGACTCCTTCTGCCGGCAGACCTATTCCCGCTTCATGGTCTATGTGGTCGCCGACGATTGCGATATCAGCGGCCTGCATTTCGACGATCCCCGGATCTGCCTCCTTCGCCCGGGAAAGGCCCTGCATGCCAAGATCAAATCGATCAAATACGCCGTCGATCATTTTGTGCGCCCGCATGACGCCCTGGTGGTCTTCGACTCCGATAATCTCGTCCATCCCCAGTACTTCGAGAAACTGGACCAATATTTCCGGCGGGGATTCCGCGCCGTGCAAACGCACATGCTGTCCAAGAACACGGACAGCATCTTTGCCAAACTGGATTCGATCGGGCATATCTACAACACCTTCGTCGAGCGCCAGGTCAAGATGGAGCTTGGACTGTCCTCTTCGATCCTCGGCCTGGGCATCGCCATCGATACCGAACTGTACCGCCAGGTCATGTACAAGGACGGCCTGGGCGGTTTCGATAAGAAGCTTCAGGCGGACATGATCCGTACCATTCCGCAGCTGGCCTTTGCCGAGGACGCCATCGTCTACGACGAAAAAGTGGACAGCGGCCAAACGCTCGAAAAGCAGCGCACGCGGTGGATCTATACCTACTTCAAATATTTTGCGATCAACTGGGACCTGTTCATGACCGGCTGGCGGCGAGGCAACTTCAACCTCATCTTTTTCGGTTTCAATGTCCTTCGTCCCCCCCTGTTCATCACGATGGGGCTGGCCCTGTTATTCATGGGCCTCGACTGGCTGATATGGCCTCATTCGGCGCTTGCCCTGGCCTGGGCCGTCATACTGGGGAGCTTCATCCTAAGCTTCGTCTTGATCGTGCTGACGCAAAGCCGGCAGAAGGGCATGTATAAGGCGATCTTTTACATCCCGGTCGTCGTGGTCCGCCAGGTGAGCGCCCTGCTGAAGATCCGGAAAGCAA
>JAUZNZ010000005.1 GCA_030706735.1 Bacteroidota bacterium
GACCCGCGCGGGTGGTCCGCCCAGGGACTATACGCAGGAGGAGCCTTATTTTCGAGCTCATTCAAATGCTCAAGGCGGGAATGGCCGATCGTTCTGACATGGCCGGGCTTTGCGATGGCATATGAGAAAATACAGCGACGGAGGCGCTATAGTCCCTAAGGGCGGGGACACGAAAAGGCAAGGACATGGGTCCAAGCCACGGCTATTAGTGGGCCGCTGATTCGAGGAGACGCGCATAAGCACGAGCGAGCGCGCGAGCGCGAGCTTACTTAAGTTTGCCCAGGGCTTCGGCAATGCGCTTCCAGGCCTTTTCGATATTCTCCATGCTGTTCGCGAATGAGAAGCGGACGCAGGCCGGCTCGCCGAATGCGTCGCCCATCACCGATGAAACGTGCGCCGTATTCAGCAGGTACATGCAGAAATCGCTGGCATTCCGGATGAGGTGTTGGCCGTCGGACTTGCCGAAGTAGGAAGACACGTCGGGAAAAATATAAAATGCGCCTTCCGGCTCGAAGCAGGTCAGACCGGGTATGGCCCGTACCAGTTCCATGGTACGCTGGCGACGTCGTCCGAATTCCCGGACCATTTCGTGAGAGGGGCCCAGGTCAGTGGTCAAAGCGACGACGGCTGATTTTTGCGCGATCGAGTTGGTGCCGCTGGTGAACTGCCCCTGTAATTTTTCGCAGGCTTTGGCGACCTCCGATTGAGCGGCGATATAGCCCAACCTCCAACCGGTCATGGCAAATGCCTTGCTCAGGCCGTTCACGATCACGACGCGATCCTTGATATCGTCGAACTGGGCGATGCTTTCGGGCTTTCCGACGTAGTTGATCAATTCATAGATCTCATCCGAAATGATGAAGATGCCGGGATGCCGGCGAAAGACTTCCGCCAGCCCTTCCAACTCCTTCCGGCTATAAACGGCTCCCGAGGGATTGCAGGGGGACGAGAAGAGAAAAGCCTTAGTCTTGGGTGTAATGGCCGCCTCGAGTTGGGCCGGGGTGATCTTGAACCCGCTTTTCGGGCTCGAACGGATCTCCACCACTTTGCCCTTGGCGATCTTGACCAGCTCGGAGTAGGTCACCCAGTAAGGCGTAGGTATAATGACCTCTTCCCCTTCATCCACCAGGGCCAGGATGATATTGGCCAGGCTCTGCTTGGCGCCGGTGGACACCACAATATTTTCCGGCTTATAATCCAGGTTGTTATCCCTCTTGAGCTTGGTACAAACGGCCTCGCGCAGATCGGGATAGCCTGCGACAGGCGTATAGTGGCTCCAATTATCGTCAATAGCCTTCTTGGCGGCTGCTTTAATATGGTTTGGGGTGTCGAAATCGGGTTCGCCGAGGCTCAGGTCGATGACGTCAATGCCCTTTGCCCTTAATTCACGACCTAGCTTGGCCATTTTCAATGTTTCCGGCTCACTAAACCGGGTCAGGATCGATGAGAGTTGCATACTGGTTGGTTCAAATTTGCGCGCGCGAAGATACGCCGCCGGAAGCAAGCCGCAAGCGGTCGGGAAATTTTTTCGACCGATTTATGGGTTGGGGCGGGCTCAGGCCCGGACTCAGCCAAAAAACCCTATCTTTGCACTCCTTAAAAAAAATAAACAAAACTTCCCATGCGAGTATTGGTAAGTATTTTTGCTGCCTTATTGATCATCATATCCGCCTACCAGCTTTCCTTCACCTGGTTCGTAAACAAACATGAGTCGGCCATGGATGCGCGGGCAAGGACCTATGTAAACAGGCTATACCCGTCCGCACAAACAAAATACCCCGGAGACAAGGAGGCAAGGGCCCTTTACCAGGACACGCTCGACCAGGTCTTCAACAGCCGTAAGAAGAAGCTGCTGGACAGCACCAAGGATACGAAGATCACCTGGTGGGGAACCACTTACCAGAAATCGAAAGAAAGCGAGTTGCTGCTGGGCCTGGACCTGCAGGGAGGCATCAGCGTGACGCTCGACGTAGCGCTCGATGCCCTGATCAAGGGCCTTGCCAATAACCCCCGCGATCAGCAGGTGCTCAAGGCCATCAACCTGGCCAATGCCAAGAAGCAGACCAGGGCCGGCAATTTTATCGACCTTTTTGCCCAGTCCTATAAGGAGTTATATCCCGGCTCCAAGATGGCGCCTTTATTTGCGAACAGCAATAACAGCAACCGGCTGAAGTTCGACGCGTCCGATGATGCCGTCATCTCCTATCTGAACGAACAGGCCGTTGCGGCCATGAACCAGACCTATAAGGTATTACAGCTACGTATCGATAAATTCGGGGTCGCCCAGCCCAGCATCAGCCTGGATGCGAACAGGGGCATCATTTCCGTAGAACTGGCGGGCGCCACCGATCCGGACAGGGTACGCAAGTACTTGCAGTCCACCGCCAACCTCCAGTTCTGGGAAGTCTATAATCTCGGAGAGCTCCAGAATCCATTCCTGACGGCCGACAAATCCCTGCAAAACTATCTCAATGGCGTGAAGGATACCGGCGTCGCCAAATCAGACTCCGGCAAGCTGGCCAAGGCCGATTCGACCAAACAGGACAGCTCCGCCGTTGCGGGTCCCAATCAAAATCCGCTGCTGAACAATCGCCTGATCCGGTTCATTCCGCCGCAGCAAGGCAAGAACGGCACGCCTCAATATTCGGCTGCTCTCGCGGTGGTCAATACAAAGGACACGGCGAAGGTGGATGAATACCTCGCCCTGCCGGTCGTGCGCAATAATTTCCCGCAGGATCTCAAGTTCCTTTGGGGCAAGCAGCGGCTGGATGAAAACGGAAAGGTGATCCCCGAACTGGATCTCTATGCGATACGAACCATCCCCGGAAAAGACAAAGCGGAGATCGAGGGAGACGCCATCGAGGATGCCAACCAGGACTATGAGCCGGTGACCGGCGAGGTCATCGTCGAAATGAGCATGAAGAAGCAGGGCGCCAAGAAGTGGGCCGACATGACCACTAAGAATGTGGGGAAGCCCATTGCGATCGTGCTGGATGATGTCGTCTATTCGGCCCCGTTTGTGAACGAGCCGATCACGGGCGGAAATTCCCGGATCACGATGGGCGGCAGCAGGAACCAGCAGACAGTCGTCGAGGCGCAGGATCTGGCCAATATCCTCAAGTCCGGGAAACTGGATGCGCCGGCCAAGATCGTCCATGACGAGGTGGTCGGACCGACCCTCGGCAAGGAGGCGGTCAGAGGCGGCATGATGGCCTTCGGCATCTCCTTTCTGGTGATCTTTATCCTCATGCTGGTGTATTACAATACGGCAGGATGGGTGGCCAATATCGCCCTTATCCTCAACCTGTTGTTCACCATCGGCGTATTGAGTTCGCTGCATGCGACCCTCACTGCGCCGGGCATCGCCGCCCTTGTTCTCACGGTGGGCATGGCCGTCGACACCAATGTGATCATTTTCGAACGCATCAAGGAAGAGTTAACGCGCGGAAAATCGTACCCCCTTGCGGTGAGCGACGGTTATAAGCGCTCGCTGGCCCCCGTGCTGGATGCGCACGTGACCAACCTGCTCACGGCCCTGATCCTTTTCTATTTTGGTCTCGGCCCGGTATTGGGCTTTGCCACTACCCAGATACTGGGTATCCTGTTGTCCTTATTCTGCGGCATCCTGGTGTCCAGGCTTGTCACGGACTATTATACCAATAAAAACCGCCACTTCAAATATTTCACGGGCCTGTCAAGCCGGATCTTCCGGCACCACGCCTTTAAGTTCATCGAATATCGCAAGGTCGCCTATGTGATCTCCGTCGTCGTTCTGATCCTGGGCGTCAGTTCCTTCTTCCATGGGTTCAAGGAGGGCGTCGAGTTCCAGGGGGGGCGCAGCTATGTGATCGATTTTCACAAACCCGTGCAAGCCGAACAGGTACGGGCCACGCTGAAGCAATTGGTGCCCGTGCTGGGCGATCCGGAGATCAAGACCTATGGCAGCGCCGAACAGTTGGAGATCACGTCAGACTATCTCATCAAACAGGAGGGCCCGCAAACCGATTCGATCGTGATGAATACCCTCTATGGGGGACTGCAGAGCTTCCTACCCCAGGGGACGAGCTATCCTGAATTCACGTCCAACCGATTCATACAGGGTACCAAAAAGGTGCTGCCTACCATTTCGGACGATCTGAAGGCAGGGGCTTACCGGGCCACGATCTTTGCGCTCATCATCATCTTCCTGTATATCTTCATTCGGTTCCGTGACTGGCGCTATTCGTTGGGAACGATCATCGCGCTGTTCCACGATATCTTCGTGACCCTGGCCGTGTTCTCTTACCTGCGGTCGCTGGTGCCCTTCTCGCTTGAGCTCAACCAGCATTTCATCGCCGCCCTGCTGACGGTTATCGGATTTTCGATGAACGATACCGTGATCGTCTTCGACAGGATCCGTGAGAACAGTCATCTCATGAAAGGGGCGAGCAATGCCGAGATCATCAATAAGTCCGTCAATGATACCCTGAGCCGAACCATCATGACCTCGTTGACGGTGTTCCTCACCCTGCTGATCCTGTTCCTGGTGGGTGGTGAAGTGACCCGGGGATTCGCATTTGCCATGCTGATCGGGGTGATCACGGGCACGTATTCGTCCATTTTCGTTGCCGCCCCCTTCCTCGTGGATTTCGCCAAACGTAAGCCGCTCGGCGGCGGCGAGGCTCCCCGGACAGTAAAAGTTCCGGAAAGACCGAAGGCTGCCATCCCGGTAAAGAAATAGCGACAGAAAAAAGAAAAAGCAAAAGAATAATAGCGGGGGAACCCGCAGGAAATAACAGAAAAAAGCCTGTAGCGATGCTACAGGCTTTTTCTTATCATGCCATCAATGTTTTAGGCTTGCTTAATGGTGAACAGCATGGTGGTGATGCCGGTGATGATGGTGATGTTTACCATGATGAACCGGGCGATGGGACTGTGCCATCGCAGCACCCGCCATGACCAGCAGGAGGGCAGCAGATAAAAGGTACTTTTTCATGTTTATTTTTTTAGTTCCGGAAATAGTTTTCCCAAAAGTAAAGTACAAAGAAAGTTTTTTTCAAGCAACACAATAAACTGCCCACCGGTGCCACAAATTTAGGCAAAGCTTCTCCCGGGGCTTCCTAAAACGGTTTCTTAACCTTATATTAACAGGAGATTGTATATTAAAAATGGAATAGATATAAGGCCGTCCTTAACTATCACTTAACGATTTAAACCCATTTGTAAAAATAAAGGATAGCAATTTTGCAGAGTCCCGACTTCAACCCATGCGCTCTTCAACCTTGAAATGGATCGTCTTGTCGGCCACTTTGCTGGTGGCCCTGATCGTTACCGTCCAGCTCTATTGGCTGAAGACCGTCTATTCCTTTGAACAGCGGCAGTTCAATATCAATGTGGTCAAGAGCATCAGGGGGCTATTCGAAGACCTCGAAATGAATGATGCGCCGGGCACCAGCCTGCAGCAGCTTATCAATAACCCGGGCGACAACTACTTCATATTCAAGGCCGACACCATCCCTCCGAAGGACTCTTTGTCCTTTTATATCCAGGAGGAATTTGCGGACTTCGGCGTATTGACGGACTGCCGGTTGGGCGCGTACAGCAATGTGGACAAGAAATACGTATATGAGGAATTCATCCCGACGCCGGCATCACGCTATGCCTCGATCAGCGCCACGTCGGACCTGCCGGTCCTGACCACGGGCTTCGATCATATCCTGCTGTACTTTCCGCACCGCCACGAGTATATCCTGCAGCAGATGGGGTTCTGGATCACCAGCAGCATCGTGCTATTCATTGCCCTGATCGGCCTTGCCGTGAGCCTGTTCTATTTTTACCGGCAGAAATTCCTCGCGGAGACGCAGAAAGACTTCGTCAATAATTTTACCCATGAATTCAAGACCCCGCTAGCCGTCATGAAGATCGCCGCGGACGTACTTTCCCATGGCAATATCCTGCGGCAGCCCGACCGGCTGGAACGGTATTCGGCGATCATCCGTGATCAGACCACGCATTTGCAGAACCAGGTCGAGCGCCTGTTGAAGGTGGCCTCCTCGGAATCCAGGAACCTCTCGATGAAAAAGGAAAATATAGTGGCCCAGCAACTGATCGAAGAGGCCTTGAGCAAGGTTCAGCCCCTGATCGAAGAGAAACAGGCCAAAGTGGAACTGAAGATGGAGGATACCGGGGCGGCCATCCAAGGCGACGCCGCCCACCTCGAACTGGCTGTGGTCAATCTGCTGGAAAATGCGTTAAAATATTCGCTGCATCCGCACATCGTCGTGGAAACGGGCCATGCGGAGGATGAATTTTTCATTTCCGTGAAAGACAATGGCGTGGGCATCGAGAAAAAGTACCTCAAGAATATATTCAAGAAATTCTATCGGATACCGACGGGTGATATTCACAATGTGAAAGGATTTGGGCTGGGACTCAACTTCGTCAAGCGGATCATCGATGCGCACAATGGCAAGATCAGGGTACATAGCCTTCCGGGTATCGGTACGGAATTCAGATTATTCATCCCTTTTAACTAAACCTATTATGCAAGCATCCAAGGTTAAAGTGCTGTTGGCGGAAGACGACCTTTCCCTCGGA
This sequence comes from Bacteroidota bacterium, assembly GCA_030706735.1. Classification (GTDB taxonomy): domain Bacteria; phylum Bacteroidota; class Bacteroidia; order Chitinophagales; family Chitinophagaceae; genus Puia. The sequence continues at coordinate 6,577 of JAUZNZ010000005.1, forward strand.
TATGTCATCAAGGACAATCTGGTCGACGCGGGTTATGAGGTCGTTCTATGCCCGGACGGGCAATCGGCAATCGACAAATTCGACAAGGATGAGTTCCATATTTGCCTGCTGGATGTGATGATGCCCAATAAGGACGGGTTTGCCGTCGCCAAAAAGATCCGGCAACATTCCGACATGGTCCCGATCATCTTTCTGACGGCCCGTTCGATGGAAGAGGACAAGATCAAAGGCTTTCAAAGCGGGGCTGACGATTATATCACCAAGCCGTTCAGCATCCAGGAATTGCTGATGCGCATGGAAGTTTTCCTCAGGCGGACGCGGAAGATGCATTCCGACAAGGCGATCGCCTTCAAGATCGGGAACCTGCAATTCTCCTATACCGATCTCAAGCTGACCATCGACAAGGAGGTCTTTAACCTGACCCAGAAAGAGGCAGATCTGCTGAAGTTCCTTTGCGAGCATGCCAACCGGATCCTGAAAAGGGAGGAGGTATTATTGAACGTGTGGGGTAAGGATGATTATTTCCTGGGCAGGAGCATGGACGTATTCATCACCAAGCTGAGGAAATACTTCAAGGCCGACCCGGAGGTAAATCTCGAAACAATACACGGAGTGGGTTTCCGTTTTAATACCCCCTAGTATTTGCGCACAAAAAAATCACTCGATAACCTATGCAAAAAAAGTTGATCACCCTGATCATCTCTTGTCTCTTGTTCCATTCCATGGTCTTCGCGCAGCCAATATCCGATACGATGCGTCTTTCGCTGCCCGGCGCCGAAAGGATGTTCCTGGAAAGCAATCTCCTGTTGCTGGCGCAGCGTTATCAAATCGATGCGGCCAGGGCACAGATCATTCAGGCCAGATTATGGCCGAACCCGAATTTCAGCATCGGGCATGGGTTGTATTCGGGACAACTGCAAAAATTCTTTCCTTCGGGTACAAACGATGAGACGACGGCCGGGCTTTCCCAGCTCATCCTGCTGGCGGGGAAAAGGAACAAGCAGGTGCGGATCGCGCAGCAACAGGCGACACTCACCGAATACCAGTTCTTCGACCTGCTGAGGACGCTCAAGTATACGCTGCGCACCGATTTTTTCAATATCTATTACCTGCAGCAATCCGAAAAAGCCTATGACCGGGAGATCAGGGCATTGAGCCAGATCGTAGACGCGTTTGCCGTGCAGCAGGCCAGGGGAAACATTTCCGAGAAGGAGCTGGTCCGGATCAGGGCGCAGCTATACAGCTTCCGCAGCGAATATAATGACCTGATCAACCAGATCGATGACGTACAGAGCGAGCTGCGGCTGTTGCTCAAGGTGGCCCCGGGCAGGACTATCGATCCGGTCCCGGACAGCGTGGCGATCGGCTCGCTGGACCCGGCCCGATATCCCCTGAACACGCTGATCGATTCGGCGCTGCAGAATCGGACGGATCTTCGCATCGCCCGCGCAAACAAGGACCTGAGCAAGATGAACTATGACTACCAGCGGTCCCTGGCCGTTCCCGATCTCACCCTTTCGCTGGGTTATGACGAGGCGGGCAGCTATCTGAACGGGTATTATGGCATCGGCGCCTCCATCGACCTGCCTTTCTTCAATCGCAACCAGGGTAATATCAAGGCTGCCCGGGCGATGATCGGCGCGAATGAGGTAACACAAAAAAGCACGGAAGCCACCGTACAGGAGAATGTGTCGAGGGCATTGCAACGGGCCTTTGCGCAGGACAAGCTTTATCGGAGCATCGACCCGGCCTTCTTCGGGGACTTCGAGCGGCTGATGCACGAGGTCCTGGTCAATTACGAGAAGCGGAATATCAGCATCCTCGACTTCCTGGACTTCTATGACTCATATAAACAAAATATCCTGCAATTGAATTCCGTGCGGTTCAACCGGGTGAGTGCATTCGAGGATATCAACTATTATACGGGAACCAACTTTTTTAATTGAGATAAAATATACGAGATGAACCGAATTGTCAGGCAATATGCGATCGGGTCCATGGCGATCTCATCCGTTCTATTGTCTTTTGCCATGGCGGGATGCAAGGACGGGGCCGGGGCTCCTGCCGAGCAAAAGCAGAAATACGTACTGCCCGATTCCCTCGCCAGGACCGTTGTGATCGACAGCGTTACGAATGCGAGGGTCGTCAATTCGATCACGCTGACGGGGAAGATCGCCTCGAATGATGATAATGTGGTGAAGATCTACCCATTGGTAAGCGGCACCGTTCAGGACATCAAGGTGATGCTCGGGGATTATGTGCAAAAGGGACAGACCCTGGCCGTGATCAGGAGTTCCGAAATGGCCGGGTACAGCAATGATATCGTCACGGCCGAATCGAACCTTGCGGTGACGAAGAAGAACCTGGAGGCGACGCTCGATATGTACAAGAGCGGATTGGTGTCTGCGAGGGATTCCTTATCCGCCGTGGCGGCTTACGACCAGGCGAAGGCTGCGTTGGAGAAAGCCAGGAGAGTTATCCGGAACAATGGCGGGGGCATGAACGGGGAATATGCGGTGATCTCACCGATCAACGGGTTCATCGTCGAGAAGCTGGCCACGAACAATATGGCGATCCGGTCGGACAACGGCAATAATCTGTTCACCATTTCCGATCTGAAGAATGTGTGGGTACTGGCCAATGTCTATGAGTCCAGCATCCCGCTGATCAGGACGGGGGATAGCGTCAATGTCACTACCCTATCCTATCCGGGCAAGGTATTCCGGGGGAAAGTGGACAAGATCATGAACGTACTGGACCCGACGAACAAGGTCATGAAGGTACGTATCATGCTGCCGAATCCGGGCTATCTCCTGAAACCCGAAATGTTCGCCAATGTTACGCTGAACAATACGGAGAACAAGCGCATGCTATGTGTGCCCAGCAATGCCCTGATCTTCGATAACAGTCAATACTATGTATTGGTATATAAGAGCCCTTCCAATATTACGATCAGGCCCGTACAGGTATCGGGGACGGCGGGGGACAAAACGTATATCGCCAACGGTCTCTCGGAAGGCGAAAAGGTGATCGGATCACAGGCGCTATTGATCTATCAGGATCTGAACAGCTAGTTCTTAAACAACATTCCGATGAACAAAGTACTTAAAAGCATCCTGGCCTTTTCCCTCAAGAATAAATACTTCATTTTTTTCGCCACCCTGCTGCTCGCCATCTATGGCTTCTTCACATTCCAGAAAATGCCGATCGAGGCCTTCCCGGATGTGACCAATACCGAGATCACGATCATCACGCAATGGCCCGGCCGGAGTGCGGAGGAAGTGGAAAAATTCGTGACGATCCCGATAGAGATCGCCATGAATCCCGTTCAAAAGAAGACCAGTCTCCGCTCCACCAGCATCTTCGGGCTTTCCGTGGTCAAGCTGATCTTCGAGGACGAGGTTGCCGACGGCTATGCCCGGATGCAGGTGAACAACCTGCTGCCGAATGTGAACCTGCCGGAGAATATCAACCCCCAGGTGCAGCCGCCGACCGGACCCACGGGAGAGGTATACCGGTATACCCTGGAGAGCAGTTTTCGTAGTCCCAGGGAGCTGAAGACCTTGCAGGACTGGGTCGTGGACCGCGAATTGCGCTCGGTGGAAGGCATTGCCGACATTGTCAGCTTCGGGGGCATGGTCAAGACCTATGAGATCAGGGCCAATCCGCAGAAGCTGGTCGATCTGGGGATTACCCCGCTGGACGTCTACAATGCCGTCAATAAGAGCAATATCAATATCGGCGGCGACATCATCAACATCAACTCGCAGGCCTATGTGGTGCGCGGGATCGGATTGTTGAACGATATCAACGAGATCAAGAACATCATCGTCGAGAATATCAACGGCATACCCGTGCTGATCAAGGATATCGCAGACGTGGAGATCTCCAACCTGCCGCGGCTGGGCGAAGTGGGAAGGACGGATGCCCTGATCGACAGCGCCGGACACCGGACGCTGCGGGACAACCCGGATGCCGTGGAAGGCATCGTGCTTATGAGAAAAGGCGAGAACCCTGACGCGGTGATCCGGGGGCTCAAGGAAAAGGTTGCCAGGCTGAATGACCACATCCTGCCTTCCGATACCCGGATCGTTCCGTTCTACAACCGAGAGGACCTGATCCATTATGCCACCCACACGGTACTGCACAACCTTATCGAGGGCATCCTGCTGGTCACGCTGATCGTATCGTTGTTCATGTTCAACTGGAGAACGACGCTGATCGTATCCATTATCATCCCGCTCTCCCTTTTGTTCGCTTTTATTTGCCTGAACCTGATGGGCATGTCCGCCAACCTGCTTTCCCTGGGAGCGATCGACTTCGGGATCATCATCGATGGCGCGGTGGTGATGGTGGAAGGGTTGTTCGTCGTGCTGGACCATAAGGCGAAGGACAGTGGGATGTTGCGGTTCAACAAGCTGTCCAAGCTGGGCATGCTGCGCAAGCGGGGCGCCGAGCTGGGGAAAGCGATCTTCTTCACCAAGGTGATCATCATCACCGCCCTGTTGCCCATTTTCTCGTTTCAAAAAGTGGAAGGCAAGATGTTCTCTCCTCTCGCCTATACGCTGGGATTCGCGTTGCTTGGCGCGCTGATCTTCACCCTGACGCTGGTTCCCGTGCTGGTAAACGTCCTGCTCCGCAAGAACGTGAAGGAAAAGCATAACCCATTTGTCAGTTTCGTCACGTCCAGGATCCTTCAGGCCTTCCGCTTCGTTTTCCGGAACAAGAGGGCCAGCCTGCTGGTGGCCTCGCTGGTGATCATCGCGGGTCTGTACTCCTTCAGGCTGCTGGGATCTGAATTCCTGCCGGAACTGAACGAAGGGTCGATTTGGGTTCGCGCCACGCTGCCCTACAGCATCTCGCTCGATACCTCCGTGGCGAAAGCCAACCAGATGCGGGCCATCATCATGCGATTTCCGCAGGTGAGGCGGGTCATGTCCCAGACCGGCCGCCCGGATGACGGGACGGACGTAGCCGGCTTTTATAACAACGAATTCGGCGTCTCCCTGTATCCGGAGGAGGAATGGAGCCCGAGGATCAGCAAGGATGAGCTGATCGACCAAATGAACAAGGCTTTGTCGGTCGTACCCGGTGCGGAATTGAATTTTTCGCAGCCGATCATGGATAACGTGGAGGAAGCGGTATCGGGCGTCAAGGGGTCGATCTGCGTAAAGATATTCGGAGATAACCTGGGGTATATGGAACAGCAGTGCAACAAGGTGTATACCCTTTTAAAGGATGTCCGAGGCATCACCGACCTGGGCGTGATCAAGAATATCGGGCAGCCGGAACTGGACATCGACCTGGATCAAAGCCGGATGGCCTTGTATGGCGTCTCCACGGCCGATGCCAATGCGGTCATTGAAATGGCCATCGGTGGCAAGGCGGTGACGCAATTATATGAAGGCATCCGTAAATTCGATATCCGCATCCGTTTCCCCGAGAATTTCCGCCGTTCCGAGGCCGATATCGGCGACCTGCTTGTGCCGACGCAGAGCGGTTCCAAGGTACCCATTCGGGAGATCGCGACGATCACGCAAAAGACCGGGCCCTGCCTGATCTTCCGGGACGACAACGAGCGCTATTCCGCGGTCAAGTTCTCGGTGCGCGGAAGGGATATGGGAGGCACCATCAAGGAGGCGCAGGAGAAAGTGGAGCAGCAAGTTGCGTTGAAAAAGGGGTATTCGATGGTCTGGCAAGGCGACTTCGAGAACCAACAGCGCGCCTCCAAGCGACTCAGGGAAGTGGTGCCGATCAGTCTCCTGCTGATCTTCCTGCTGTTGTTCATCATGTTCGGGAACCTGAAGGACGCGGGGCTGGTATTCCTGAACGTACCCTGCGCGGTCGTAGGCGGCATCCTGGCGCTGCTGATGACCGGAACGAACTTCAGTATTTCTGCCGGCATCGGCTTCATCGCGCTGTTCGGTATCTGCATCCTGGAAGGAGTGCTCCTTATCACGGCATTCAAGCATAACCTGGAGCGCATACGGGGAACGGAGAGTCCGCTCTATACGTCGATCAAACTGGGCGTGAACGACCTGATCCGGCCTGTGCTGATGACGGCCCTCATGGCGACCATCGGTTTGTTACCGGCTGCGGTGTCCACGGGTATCGGATCGGAAAGCTCGCGGCCGCTTGCCCGCGTCGTGATCGGCGGATTACTATGCGCGACGGCGTTCTCGCTGCTGATCTTTCCTTTGGCCTTCTTCCTGGCGTACCGGAAAGTCGATACCAAACACCAGGGCGAGGCCGATGAGAATAGCAAAATGAGCTAATATTGCATATGCTCAAACGAAAGCTGCTGACAGGCGTGATCCTTCTCTGCTCGCTTACCCATGTCGTTGCGCAGGATTTCTTTGAGCCTTCTTTGACGTATAACCCGGGGAGAGTACGCGGCGTCATCATCACGGAAGCCGTTGCGGGGACGGTGATCACCGTGGGACTGAGTTATCTCTGGTACAAGAAATTCCCCCATAGCCGCTTTCATTTCTTCAATGACAACAATGAGTGGCTGAGCATGGATAAAGCGGGTCATGCGACCACGGCCTACAATATCGCCGCCATTCAAAGCGATCTCCTTCGCTGGGCGGGCGTCAAGCCGGGCATTTCCGCGTTGGCCGGGACGCTGACCGGCCTGGGGTTCTTGACGATGATCGAGATCATGGACGGCCATTCGGTAAAATGGGGATTTTCCAAGGGGGATATGCTGGCCAATCTGGCCGGATGCGCGCTGTTCGGAGGGCAGCAGCTCATGTGGGGAGAACAGCGGATCAGCCTTAAATTCTCCTATCATCAGACCCTGTTCGCCCAATACTATCCCGCCGAATTGGGCCGGAACCTTCCGCAACGGATGTTAAAGGATTACAATGGCCAGAGCTATTGGCTGTCCTTCAATATCGGATCCTTTCTGCCGGGGCGCAGCGATTTTCCGAAATGGCTCAATCTTTCCGCGGGCTATGGCGCGGAAGGCATGCTCGGCGGCGTGACCAATCCCAGCACCGTGGATGGCAAGGCGGTGCCCTCTTTCACCCGGTACCGGCAGTTCTACTTTTCCTTCGATACGGATCTATACCGCGTCGACGGGTTGTCGCCCTTCGCCAGCACCCTGTTGAAGCTGAACCGGACGCTCAAAATGCCGGCGCCGGCGCTGGAGTGGAATAAGATACAGGGATTGAATTGGCACTGGCTGTATTATTAAGCAAATAAAACATCAAGGGCATTCGTTACTTTTGTTCAACAGTAAACAAAACCCGATGTCCATCGACACCAATCAGTTGATAATCGCCATTATTATCGCAGTCGCCCTGGCAGGAACCCTGGCTTACCTGTTCTGGAGACAGAACAAGGAGGTTCAGAAAAGGGGAAAGCCAAAGAAAGAGGAGGAGGGGTCGAAGGGGCCGGCTCCGCGTCAATTGCAACTGCAGGCTTATGAGCGGCTGATCCTGCTCGTGGACCGCATTTCCATTCCCAACCTGATCCAACGGGCCAGTCATCCCGGCCTGGGGATAAGGGATATGCAGGCCTTGCTTACGCAGACCATCCGTCAGGAGTTCGAACACAATATCACTCAACAGATCTATGTAAGTCCCGAGGCCTGGGACGCGGTCAGGAATTTCAAGGAGCAGAACCTGCTTATCATCAATCAGGTGGCCAGCTTTCTCCCGGCGGAGGCCACCGGCATGGACCTCAACAAGCAGCTCCTGGACCTGCTTGTGCAGAATCCCAAGGCCAGCCTCCAGAATGTCGTATCAGACGCCCTGAGCTATGAGGCGAAGAAGCTGATGATCCCCTGATCAGGACCAACCAATGCCATCACCATGGGAAAAAAAATATTCACGGATAGCGGCATCGAGATCAGGGAAGTCTATACGAAGGGGGCTGTGGAGGCCGACCCGACGCTGCCCGGCGAGTTCCCGTTCACCCGGGGGATCCAGGCGGACATGTACCGGGGGAAGCCCTGGACCATGCGGCAGTATGCCGGATTCAGCACAGCCGAGGAAAGCAATAAGCGATACCATTATTTACTGCAGCAGGGGGTCATGGGGTTGAGCGTAGCCTTCGACCTGCCGACCCAGATCGGCTATGACAGCGACCATGCGCTGGCCGAAGGCGAAGTGGGCAAGACCGGGGTGGCGATCGACTCCCTGGAAGACATGCAAACGTTATTCGCCGGCATTAACCTGGAAGAGGTCTCCACGTCGATGACGATCAATGCGACGGGGTATATCCTGCTGGCCTTTTATGCGGCGCTGGCCAGGCAACAGGGCGCCGACCTGAAAAAGATCAACGGCACGATACAAAACGATATCCTGAAAGAATATGCGGCGAGGGGAACCTATATCTACCCTCCAAAACCCTCGATGCGCATCATTACCGACATTTTCGAATGGTGCGGTCAGGAAATGCCGAAATGGAATACCATTTCGATCTCGGGATACCATATCCGCGAAGCGGGAAGTACGGCGGTACAGGAGATCGCCTTCACGCTGAGTAACGGTAAGGCTTATGTACAGGCGGCCCTGGAGAAGGGGATGGATATCGATCTGTTCGGCCGGCGGCTTTCCTTTTTCTTCAATGCGCACAATAACCTTTTCGAAGAGGTGGCCAAATTCCGGGCGGCGCGGGCGATGTGGGCCAGGATCATGAAGGATCTGGGAGCGAAGGACCCCCGGGCGATGATGTTACGATTCCATGCCCAGACGGGGGGCAGCACCCTCACGGCCCGGCAACCTTTGAATAATATTTCCCGGGTGACGGTACAGACCCTGGCGGCCGTCCTGGGCGGCACCCAATCCCTGCATACGAATGGATATGACGAGGCCCTGAGCCTGCCCACCGAGGAGGCCGCGCGTACGGCATTGCGCACGCAGCAGATCATCGCCTTCGAGAGCGGCGTGGCGGATACGGCCGACCCGCTGGCAGGGAGTTATTTTGTGGAGTCGCTGACCAGGCAGGTGGAAGAAGAAGCCTGGCAACTGATCGGCCGCATCGACGCCATGGGAGGCAGCGTCAGCGCCATTGAACAAGGCTGGATCCAGGAAGAGATCGCGCGGAGCGCCTACGAATACCAGCGCCGGGTGGAGACGGGCGAAAAGATCATCGTCGGCGTCAATAAATTCCAGGTGGAGGAAGAGAGCGATATCCCGGTTTTCCGGATAGACGATTCGATCCGGCATGTGCAGATGGAAAAGCTGGCCGCTTTGAAAAGGCGACGGGATCCCGCCAAATGTGATTCCATCTTACAGGAGCTCAATGACAAAGCGGCCTCCGGGGAGAATATCATGCCCACCGTCCTGGCCGCCGTGGAACGATCATGCACGCTCGGCGAGATCGCCGATACGCTACGGGAAGTATTCGGCGAATACAAATAAGCTAGACGGCGGTGAGCTCATCGGACTCGACCCAGGCCGCAATGCGGGGAGCCACTTCGCCGGCTTCCGGTTCCTGGCTGACGAGCAGTTGATCGAGCTGCTCGTGCAGCTTCAGCAGGAGTTGACCGCTGGATTCCAGCTTGCCTTTCACTTCGGAGGCGCGAAGGACCTCTTTATCGAGGGAAGCCTGTAAACGGTCGACCGTGGCCTGCAGGCGATCGACGGTAGCCTGCAACCCGGTGATCTGGTCCTTTTGTTCGCGATCCTGCTGTTCCAATTGGTGATAGCTATTGATCCGCTGATCAAGTTGGTTCTGTAAAAAAGCCAGCTGGAGATTTTTTTCTGCCAGTTGATCTTTTACAGCGGCCAGTTCGATGAGGTCTTCGCGGGTCGGGGGGAGCGGGTTAGCCGGTAAGGGTGTTGATTCCGGCGCGTTGGGGTCCCCGGCGCCCTTTTTGCGAAACTTATCCTGGAGATTCTCATATTTTTCTCTGAGGAGGCGGTGTTCTTCCTTGAGTTGGACAAACCTGGCCGTCGCCTGTTCGCGATCCTGTTCATATTTGTTTTTTAGCCAAAGGAGGCCTTTGTAGGCTTCGCTCGTGTTCTCCGGCAGGGATCCCATGGCTTCTCCGGTATCCGCCGGCATCGCCAGCAAATCGCCTTCGGTATAAACGCCCATGACCGGGTCATCCTGCCCGTTGTTCTTCCGGCGTTTCCGGTAATGAACATAGGTAGTGATCAGGGCAGCGACAGTGAATACCGGAAGGAATATCCATAATAAGATCCGAAGGAATTGACCCAACTCGTAGAGGTTAATGACCAGTAATTGCATGATCGAAAATTTTAAGTAAAATTTCTATCATGATGACAGAGAGATATTTACAATGAGAAAAAAGATAGCGAATCTCGAATTCTACGACTTGTGGTCCGGGGAGGGATGTTCAGCTGATTGAGCAAGAATGATACCAAAACGGATCCGCATTCACGCCAAAAAAATATTCATTGACCGACACGGCCATGCCGGTTGCCGTTTACGTAAAACCGATCCGTGTTTGGGCAAATTAGCACATATTTGGTACTGAAAGAAGTTAATCATTAAAACAGCTATTTTATGAATTGGAGTAAAAAAATGATCACTTGCGGCGCCTTCGTTGTGGCGTTTTTCTGTGTCAGCTCTGCCCAGGCGCAGATGGATACGGCAACCATGAGGCAGCGGCAGGAACAGAGGATGGAAAAGATGAAGACCGACCTCAATCTTACGGCCGTACAGATGGATACGTTGAGAGCCGTTCAGCGGGATTACATGCCCCAGATGCGCGAGATCATGATGGATCAATCCGCTAGCCAGGAAGACAGGAGGGCAAAGATGGCGCCCATACGGGAAGCCATGAACAAGAGGTTGGAGGCAGCATGGGGAGGCGACCTGTACAAGAAATACCAGGATTGGATGGCCGCCAATCGCCCCGGTCGTGGGTGAGGCGAGAGCCGAAAGCGATCATTGTTACCTTGTGTATAAAAAAGGAGGCCCGGCCTCCTTTTCCTTTTTCAGCTCTTCTTCTGTTCTTTCGCCCAGTTGTCTTTCAGCGTGACCGTCCGGTTAAAGATCATCTTCTCCTCTGAGCTGTCCTTATCGAGGGTAAAGTATCCTTTTCGCATGAACTGATAGCGTTCAGAGAATTTGGCCGTTCTCAGGGAGGGTTCGGCATAGGCGGCGGGCAGGATCTGCAGAGAATCGGGGTTGATATAATCCTTGAAATCACCCTCCGCATTCGAGGGATCTTCCACTTTGAAGAGGCGATCATAGAGGCGAAGCTCGAGAGTTACCGCATGGGGAACGCTCACCCAATGCAGGGTTGCCTGTACCTTGGTGCCGGATTGGTCCCCTCCGCTCTTGCTGCCAGGCAGGTAGGAACACTTCAGTTCCGTAATATGCCCCGAAGCGTCCTTGATCACTTCGTCGCATTGAATGATATAGGCGCTTTTGAGGCGCACCTTTTGCCCGGGAGCCAGGCGGAAGAATTTTTTGGGCGGGTTCTCCATGAAATCTTCTCGTTCGATATAGAGTTGACCGCTGAATGGGATGCTGCGCTGGCCCATCCCGGGATCTTCGGGATTATTCTCCGTCGTCAGCATTTCCTCCCCTTCCGGGTAATTGGTGATGACCAGTTTGAGGGGATCGAAGACGACCATTCGTCGCCAGGCGATCCTGTTCAGGTGTTCGCGGATGCAGAATTCCAGCAATGAAACATCGATCAGGTTCTCTCTTTTTTGTACGCCGATCTTGTCCGCAAAGGTACGGATGCTTTCGGGGGTATACCCCCGGCGGCGGTACCCGGAAATGGTGGGCATGCGCGGATCGTCCCAGGAATGCACATGCTTGTCAGCAACCAGTTGAAGGAGCTTTCTCTTGCTCATCACCGTATAGGTCAGGTTGAGACGGGCGAATTCATATTGATGGGAGGGGAAGATACCGAGCTTTTCGATGAACCAGTCATAGAGGGGACGATGCGGAATGAATTCCAGGGTGCAGATGGAATGCGTGATCTTCTCTATGGAATCACTTTGTCCATGCGCAAAATCATACATGGGGTAGATGCACCAGGCATCGCCTGTGCGGTGATGGTGGGCGTGCTTGATGCGGTACATGATCGGGTCGCGGAGGTGCATATTGGATGCGGCCATGTCGATCTTTGCGCGCAGCACTTTTTCCCCGTCGCGGTATTTTCCCGCCCGCATTTCGGCGAAGAGGCGCAGGTTCTCGTCTACGGAGCGGGCGCGGCAGGGGCTATTCTTCCCCGGTTCGGTAGGCGTCCCTTTCAGGGCGGCGATCTCTTCACTGCTGCTGTCGTCCACGTAGGCCAGACCAAGGCGGATAAGGCGGGTGGCGAATTCGTAAAGGGGTTCGAAATAGTCCGACGCATAGAGTTCGCTGGCCCATTCGAAACCCAGCCAGCGGATATCCTCCTTGATGCTTTCCACGTATTCCGTATCCTCGGTGACCGGGTTGGTATCGTCGAAACGAAGGTTCGTCTTCCCACGGTATTTGAGTGCGAGGCCGAAATTCAGGCAAATGGATTTGGAGTGGCCGATATGCAGGTATCCATTCGGTTCGGGGGGGAACCGGGTCAGGATCGTCGTGTACCTGCCGGCTTCCAGGTCTTGTTCAACGATCTCTTCCAGGAAGTTCAGCGATTTTTCTTCTTCTTTTCTGATCTCAGACATAGTGATCGGTTCCTTTGGAATGTGCGAATTTACTTCATCTGGGGGAGCCCGCCAAAGGGGGCAGTCACCGGCTTTCACGCGCTCCGAAGAGGAGGCTGCCAATCCTGATCATATTGCTGCCTTCCCGGATCGCGATGCGATAGTCGCCGCTCATGCCCATGGAGAGGACGGCGGACGGCAGTGCGCCGAAGTATTTGTCCCAGGAGGCCTTTAACGAGCGAAACTCGGCGGTGATGAGGGCTTCGTCCCCGGTAAAGGAGGCCATGCCCATCAGGCCAATGACGCGTACATGGGAAAGTACCGACAAGGCGGGGGATGGGTTAGTTGCGGGGGCGGGGGATGGCGTGAGCAATTGTTCCAGTTCCGACGCGTCGAAGCCGAACTTCGTCTCTTCGCGGGCAATATGCACCTGCAAGAGGCAGTCGATGATGCGACCGCAGCGCGCAGCCTGCTTATCGACCTCTTTGAGCAGCCTGAGGCTGTCGATGCTATGAATGAGATGGACGAAGGGGGCGATGGCTTTGACCTTATTCGATTGGAGATGGCCGATGAAGTGCCAGCGGATATCCCGGGGCAGGCCGGCCTGCTTGTCTGTCAGTTCCTGCACGTAGTTCTCGCCGAAGTCGCGCTGGCCGAGGTCGTAGAGATGGCGGATGTCCTCCGGAGGCTTTGTCTTGGAGACGGCCACCAGCGTCACGCCCGTACCCAATTCCGAGAGAAATGAATTGTATGTTGTTCGGTCTATCGCCATTTATTTCAGAATGGAGCGGCCGATCACGATGCGTTGCACCTCGCTGGTTCCTTCATAGATCTGGGTGATCTTCGCGTCACGCATCAGCCTTTCCACGTGATATTCTTTGACGTACCCATAACCGCCATGCACCTGAACTGCTTCCGTGGCGGTCCACATGGCCGTTTCCGAAGCAAATACCTTGGCCATCGAAGAGCTCAGGGCAAAATCCAGGTCATTATCCTTTTCCCATGCCGCGCGGAGGCAAAGAAGGCGGGAGGCCTCGATGCGGGTCGCCATATCCGCCAGCTTGAACTGGATCGCCTGGTGATGCATGATTTCCCTGCCGAAGGCCTTTCTCTCCTTTGAATACTTCAAGGCCAGTTCATAGGCGCCGGACGCGATCCCCAGGGCCTGGGAAGCGATGCCGATACGGCCGCCGGCGAGCGTTTTCATCGCGAAGGAAAAGCCTGATCCTTGCTCCCCTACCCGATTCTCCCTGGGTACCTTCACGTCGGTGAACGAAATGCTATGGGTATCGCTGCCCCGGATGCCCAGCTTATTTTCCTTTGCGCCGACGGTCACCCCGGGGGAGCTCTTTTCGACGATCAGGGTATTGATGCCTTTGCTCCCTTTCGATGGATCCGTTTGCGCCATGACCAGGTAGACGGAGGCGGAGTTCCCATTGGTGATCCAGTTCTTTGTGCCATTCAGTAAATAATGGTCCCCCTTGTCTTCGGCCGTGGTGCGCTGCGAAGTGGCGTCGCTGCCTGCTTCGGGCTCGCTCAATAAGAAGGCGCCGATATAGAGTTCCCCATCCTTGCGGCCCTGCGCCAGGGGCGTCAGGTATTTTTGTTTTTGTGACTCTGAGCCGAACTTTTCGAGCCCCCAGCATACCAGGCTATTATTAACGCTCATGCAAACGCTGACGCTGGCGTCGACCTTACTGATCTCCTCCATGGCCAGGACATAGCTGATCGTGTCCATGCCGGCTCCCCCATATTTGGGGTCCACCATCATCCCCATGAAACCCAATTCGGCCAGTTTGAGTACCTGCTCTTTCGGAAAGCGCTGCTTCTCGTCCCGCTCGATCACGCCGGGCAGGCATTCGCTCTGCGCAAAATCACGGGCGGCCCTTTGGATCATCAGGTGCTCTTCGGATAATTGAAAATGCATAAGGTGGCAATCATTTGCTTGGCGCAAATGTAGTAAGAAGTCGATCAGGAAACTAACAGTTGGTAGTTTTTTTGTCAGGAGACGATGGCGTCCGCTTTCTCATCAAGGAGGGCGATGGCTGTCTTGAAGATCACGACGAAGAGACCGGCCTCTTCTTCGGTAAAATTGCTTGTGGCCTCTTCCTCGTCTTCCTCATCGCTTTCGCCATAGATGATCGCAGCGGCAAACTGGAGCAAGTGCGGCTGGCTGAAGGAATCCATAATGGTCATGGCATCGGTTTCGTCGAAACCGTCATGGAACACTTCTTCCATTTCGTCGAACTCCTTATTGAATGCCTCTTCGAATTCTTTTTCCGAAACGGGGGGGATGGGCGTTTTTATCTCGCGGAAGCTGAGAAAGATCACCGTCAGGATGTAGGCGATGTCTTCTCTTGCATCAGGCACTTTCAATTCGCGGCTTTCTCCCAATACATACCCGACCAGGGCGGGTTGTTCATTGGCGAATGCGTCCCAGATCTCTTCGACCTGGCCTTCGTCCATGCGCTGGATGCATTCATTCACATAGTCGATCGTATCATCGGTAATTTTTTGCATCCCGTATTTTCCTCAAACCTACACCAAAAAGCTAAATGGACAAAAGATCGCTGAAAGACAAAAATGAAGGCCGGATGAGGGCTGGCGACGGGAAACGCATAAGGATTTCCCCTAATTTCTTCGCTTTATAGCCAAATATGTACCTTCGCCGAACCCATATGACCAGGAACAATTTGCCCGGAACTCATCCCTCCTTATCCCTCTCCGTGTCTTCGGAGATCGGCCGTTTGCGCCGACTCCTGGTGCACAGCCCCGACAGCGGGCTGGGCAAAGTGGTCCCCTCCAAAGCGCAGGACTGGCTGTTCGAGGACATCGTCCATCTCGACACCATCCGGCGGAAGGAATACGACTTCTATACCAAGGTGCTGCTCTATTTCCTTGATCCGGAAAAGATAAAAGGCCGTCTCGCCGCGATCGACGACGAAAAGAGCAACCGCCGGTTCTATAAGCCGGGCGACGATCAGTTCTTTCGTTCCGACAAGGTCGTCGAGTTGCAATGGCTGCTTGCCGATATCCTGACCGACCATGAGATCAAGCTGAAGCTCGTCGCCTCGGTTTGCGCCATCGAGGCCTGTTCGTACGATACGCAAAAAGAGCTCCAGAAGCTCTCCCCCGTGCTCCTGGCGAAAACGTTCATCAGCGGCACCCTCAATGACGAAGAGATGTTGTTCGCGCCCATTCCCAATTTTATTTTCACCCGTGACATCGGCATCGTGATCAATGATCACGTTTTATTGAACAAGCCGGCCAAGAAGGCACGAACCCGGGAGGCCCTGCTGGCCAAATACATCTTCTTCAATCACCCTCTTTTTTCGACTTACCAGCAAAAGATCATCGAACTGGCCGATACGCATCATCATTTCCTTCTGCCCAGGGAAGGAGACGACAAGAAAGTGACGCTTGAAGGCGGTGACGTGATGGTCGTCAGCAAGGAACACCTGCTGATCGGCGTCAGTGAACGCACGACGCAGGAGGCCGCTCACCAGGCGATCAAGATCCTGTTCGAGCGGAACGTCGTCAAGAAGATCACGATCCTGCGCATCCCGAAAAAAAGGGACTATATGCATATCGATACCCTGTTCACCCAGGTGAAACGAAATGTTTGGATCATGTTGGGGATCTTTTCGAAAAAATCGATCAAGCGTGAGGATGAGGACTCGGTAGAGCGCATCCTGGAGGGCAGTAAAAAAGAGGACAAGCTGCGCATCATTCAATTTCGAAAAAAAGATATTTCTAATCCGGAATACTTCGACAGCCTGGAAGATCTGCTGACTGATATCAGCCGGAACGACCTTGGCTGCACCGGGAAGATCAGGTTCATCTATTCCGGCAACAATGAATTCCCTTTTGATGCCCGGGAGCAATGGACGGACTCGTGCAACCTGCTGGCCCTGAAAGAAGGGGTCGTTTTGGGGTATGACCGCAATGACAAGACGATCGAGGCGTTTAAGAGCAACGGGTTCGAGGTCATCCATGCGCATGACCTGATCGCCGGACTGGAGAAGGGAGAGATCGATCCCGACAGCATGGAGGATACGCTGATCCTGATGCCTTCCGCGGAACTTTCCCGGGCGAGGGGTGGATTTCATTGCATGAGCATGCCCCTGCTGCGCGATGAACTGGAGTAAGGCGATGAACCGGAGTAAGAAACGATGCAGACGACCTCACACATACTGATGATACGCCCTGTACATTTCGGTTTTAACCCGGAGACGGCCGTGAACAATGCGTTCCAGATGCCGGGCGGGGGGAAAGGCGTCCAGGAACAGGCGTTGAGGGAATTCGACGGCTGCGTATCGGTATTGCGTGCCCATGGCGTGGACGTCATCGTCATCGAGGACAACCCTGAGCCACACACTCCCGATTCCATATTTCCAAACAATTGGGTCTCTTTTCATCGCAATGGGACGGTATGCCTGTACCCCATGTTTGCGGAGAACCGGAGGCTGGAACGGCGGCCCGGCATCCTGGAATCGCTGGCCGGCAAATTCACGATCAAGCGCACGCTCGACCTCAGTCATTATGAACGGGAAGGCCTTTTCCTGGAGGGGACGGGCAGCATGGTCCTTGACCGGCAAAAGCATATTGCCTATGCCTGTCTGTCGCCGCGCACCGAAAGGAAAGTGCTGCTGGATTTCTGTGAAAGGATGGGGTACAAGCCCGTGCCTTTCCGGGCCGTCGATGCCAAGGGGCAGCCGATCTATCATACGAATGTCATGATGTGCGTGGCCGATGCATATGTCGTGATCTGCCTGGACAGCCTGCCGATCAATGAAGAGAGGGACCAGGTTCGCGCGGCCATTGCCGAATCAGAAAAAGACGTCGTGGCGATCAGTCTGGATCAAATGCAGCATTTTGCGGGCAATATGTTGCAGGTGCAAAATGACAAAAAGGAAAAACTGCTGGTCATGTCCACGCAAGCCTATACTTCGCTGACCCCCGCGCAACGGGAAAAACTGAGCTCCTATAACCGCATCATCCATTTCCCTCTCGACAGCATCGAGCGCCATGGCGGAGGCAGCGCACGGTGCATGATGGCGGAGGTACACCTGCCTTCCCCGGCCCAAGCCTGAGATTGCCCCTTCAAGGCCGTTGTCGTATCAAATCAAATCCTTACTTTTGGGACTTCTTTTACGTTACAATAGAAATTATTCAACAAATCTTGCCATTGTTTAGCGTTTTTTTAAAACTACAAACCCTAGAATTGATTTTTGATGGAAAACAAAGTCACTAAAATTGGCGTGCTCACTTCGGGAGGCGATGCCCCGGGAATGAACGCAGCCATCCGTGCCGTTGTTCGAACCGGTATTTATTATGGGCTGGAAGTATTTGGCATTATGCGTGGCTATAGCGGGATGATCGAGAACGATATCGTCCCCATGCATTCCAGGAGTGTAGCCAATATCATACAACGCGGGGGTACGATCCTGAAGACGGCCCGGTGCAAGGAATTTTTCGAATATGAAGGCCGGAAAAAAGCGTACGGCAATCTGAAGAAGATCGGGGTGAACGGCCTGGTCATCATTGGCGGGGATGGTTCCTTTCGCGGAGCCCATAAATTAAGCAGTGAATTCGATATTCCGTGCATCGGCCTGCCGGGCACGATCGATAAGGATATAGCGGGCACCGATTTCACCATCGGCTTTGACACCGCCGTCAATACAGCGGTGGAGGCGATCGACAAGATCCGCGATACGGCGGATGCCCATGACCGGTTGTTCATTATCGAGGTCATGGGAAGAGATGCGGGTTATATCGCCCTGCACAGCGGCATCGCCACCGGGGCGGAGAACATCCTGATCCCCGAGCGCAAGACGGACATCGAGGAGCTTCTCAGTTCGCTCCTGGAAAAGGAACGCCGGAAGAAACTGGTCAACCTGGTAGTCGTCGCGGAAGGCGACAATTTCGGGGGCGGAGCCGAAGTGGCCCGCATCATCAAGGAGCGCCTGCCGACGATCGATACCCGGGTCTGTGTGTTGGGTCATATCCAGCGGGGCGGTGCGCCCAGCTGCATGGACCGGCTCCTGGCCAGCCGCATGGGTTATTCCGCGGTAGAGTGCCTGCTGGAAGGCAAGCATAATGTCATGGTCGGCATCCTGAACAATAAAATGCACTATACGCCGCTGGAAAAAGCGGTAAAAGCCAAACAGCGGATCAGTGAAGACTGGTTAAAGATCGTGAAAATATTAGCTTCATAACACAAACAACATCCCACTACATGTCAAAAGATCTATCGAAATATCTGTATCACGGAATGGATAAGGAGGCAGGACTTCAGCATACTTTCCACAAGACCAAGATCGTCGCCACGGTAGGGCCGGCCTGCGATACCTATGAAAAGCTGCTGGAGCTGGTGAAGGCGGGAGTAAACGTTTTCCGGCTCAATTTTTCGCATGGCTCGCACGAGGACAAGGCCAAGATCATCCAGCATATCCGGGACATCAATGTCAAGGAACCCTATAATATTTCGATACTCGGCGACCTGCAGGGCCCCAAGCTGCGTGTGGGAGACATCCAGGACGGCGCGCTGGCCATCGCTCCGGGCGATATCCTGACCTTCACCTCCAAGGAAAAAGTGATAGGCACCAAGGACAAGATCTATGTGAGCTACCCGAACCTGCATAACGACGTCGAAGTAGGCAACAAGATCCTGATCGACGACGGCAAGCTCGAGGTGGTGGTCGTGAACGTGGGGGCGGATGGCGACGTGAAGGTCGCGGTGACCTATGGCGGCATCCTGTTGCCGAAAAAGGGGGTCAACCTGCCTGATACGAAAATATCCCTGCCTTCGATGACCGAAAAGGATATCCTCGATCTCGCCTTTATCATCGACCAGAAATTGGACTGGGTCGCCTTATCCTTTGTGCGGATGGCCGAGGATATCGTCGATCTCAAGCGGCGTCTCGCGGAAAAGGCGAGCCGGACGAAGGTGATCGCCAAGATCGAAATGCCTTCGGCGCTTGATGACCTGCGCAATATCATTATCGAGTCTGACGGCGTGATGGTAGCCAGGGGCGATCTGGGCGTGGAGCTGCCGGTAGAAAAAGTTCCGATGGCGCAGCGCGAGATCATCCGCAAATCCATTCACCGGGCAAAGCCCGTTATCGTCGCGACGCAGATGATGGAAAGCATGATCGACCGGGTAAAGCCCAACCGGAGCGAGATCACCGACGTGGCCAACGCCGTACTGGAGGGCGCGGATGCGGTCATGCTGAGTGCAGAAACGGCCACGGGGCAACATCCCGCCCTGGTCGTCGAGACGATGCGCAAGATCATCCTGGAGGTCGAAAAAACGGAGTACCGGTATAACCGGGAGGAGGACCTCAAGCCGCAACAGCATTCCCCCTCCTTCCTAAGCGACGCGATCTGCTACAATGCCTGCAAGCTGGCCAGGGATACCAATGCGGACGCGTTGATCGGCATGACGCAAAGCGGATACACCGCCTTTATGCTGTCCAGTTACCGGCCCAAGTCACCCCTGTATATCTTCTCCAAAGAGAGGAGCGTGATCAACCAGCTCAGTCTGAGCTGGGGCGTACGGGCCTTTTATTATGGAGAGGAGGAAAGCGTCGACGGCATAATCCGCGACGAACATAAGATCCTTATGGAAAGAGGCTTTATCAAGAGCGGCGACGTGGTCGTCAATACGGGCAGCCTGCCCGTGGAGAAGCATGTTCCGACGAACATGCTCAAGGTCACAAAGCTGGAGTAGGCGAAGAGGCGGCGCCGAGCGCCCCGAGAGCTCCGAGCATCCCCTGTATTTCTTCTTTATCGGCGATCACGATGGATTGATCTTCCGCCATGGCAGAATTGGCGTATGTCATCGCGCTGGCCCGCAGGGTCCGGGCCGAACTGTGAAACTCGGAAGCACCCGTTCGTTCCGCGAGGGCGGCGATATTGGCGGCGCGCAATCCCGAACCCGGCATGATAATGATGCGCCCGTCCGCGAGGTTCACCAGTTCGTGCAATAATTCCGCTCCTTCCGCGGCCAGCGGGCGCTGGCCCGATGTGAGAATGCGTTCGCATCCGATGCCGATGAGCTCTTCGAGAGCGCGGTAGGGCTCGGCCGTCCAGTCAAATGCGCGATGAAACGTCACACCCAATGGATAGGCAAGTTCGACCAGCCTGGCGACGCGATCCTTGTCGACCGTCCCGTCCGCGCGCAATGCACCGATCACGACGCCATCGCAGCCTGCTTCCCGGCAAAGCACGACATCCTGCTGCATGATGCGAAACTCCTCTTCAGAGAACAGGAAGTCGCCGCCCCGGGGGCGGATGATCGGATAGAGTTCGATATGCAGGAGTTCGCGGGTCAAGCGGATGGCGCCCAGGGCGGGCGTGGTACCTCCTTCCGCGGGGCCGGCGCATAATTCCACGCGGTGCGCGCCCGACTCCTGCGCAATGAGTGCGGAAGCGAGGTTGAAGCAACAAATTTCCAGCTTACGACCGAGTTGATCCATATCCATACCAGCTTTTCGAATCGACCATCTTTTCTCCGGCGTTGTTCCGGACCGCATAGCTGAACCCTTTTTGGATCGCGAAGGCGCCGACCTCGCCCTGCTTGTTCAGGGCCAGGAACGCAACCTGTATCGCTTTGGCGCCTTCGCCCTTGATGCGGACGATCCTTTCCACGGCTGCTTTGCAGGCCGCCTCCGGCGAGAGGCCCTGTCGCATCAGCTCCACTACCGTATGCGTGCCGCAGATACGGATGACGTCTTCGCCCTGTCCGGTGGCGGTGGCGGCGCCTACCTCATTATCCACGAACAGGCCGGCGCCGATGATGGGGGAATCTCCCAGCCTGCCCCGCATCTTGAATCCCATGCCGCTTGTCGTGCAGCTGCCGCTCAGGTTGCCGGCGGCGTCCATGGCCACCATGCCGATCGTATCATGATTCCAGCTGCCGTCCT
The DNA here is from genome assembly GCA_030706735.1 of Bacteroidota bacterium. Classification (GTDB taxonomy): domain Bacteria; phylum Bacteroidota; class Bacteroidia; order Chitinophagales; family Chitinophagaceae; genus Puia. Next base: position 28,076 of record JAUZNZ010000005.1, read on the forward strand.
CATACCGCGCGGGGGCGAAGGGACCGTGCCCGCCTTTCGTATTTTCGACGTTGATGATGGGTTTATATTCGGATTTTTTCAACCATTCCTGATAGGCCCGCTTTGCATCGTCCGAGAGCTTTTGTTCCTCGAGGGGAAAGCCCTCGGCGACGGCGAACTGTTGGGCGCCGATGCCGACCAGCATGACGTGCGGCGTTTTTTCCATGACGCGGCGGGCCACCGATATCGGATGTTTTATCCGTTCGAGGCAGCCGACGCTGCCGCAGTTGCCCTTGTCGTCCATGATGCAGGCGTCCAGGGTGACGAAGCCGTCGCGATCGGGATTTGCACCCAGCCCGACACAGCAATTTATCGAGGCTTCGGTCACGCGCACGCCCGCCTCCACGGCATCCAGCGCCTTCCCATTGCTCCCCAGCACCTGCCAGGCGCCCCTGTTTGCGGCGAGACCGGTATCCCAGGTGGAGATGACGATGGGATTATCTTTCACGACCAGCGGATAGGGCTTCGCGGTCATCGCCCTCTTGCCGGCAAAAAGACCCAGGGAACCGAACAGCGAAGATTGAAGGAATTTACGACGGTCGAACATATGTGGATCGATTAATGAATTTGTCGAGACTTTTGCGGGCCATATCGCGAATCTTCCTGTGCATCGGCGAGGTCCAGCCGAAGAGGAGGCCCGGAAGGCCGAGCGCCTGCCTGCTCCATGCCCAAAGGCTGAACTCATCCTGGTGCTCGGCGATCTTTCCGTCGACGAAGCGGAAATGGGCCTTCCCTTTATTCACGACCCGTCTGCCTGTCCGGGAAAAGGAATAATACGCAGTCCACGTACAACCGCCATATTCCCCGTCGGCGTGGACACCGGCAAAATCCAGGCGGAACTCCCTGGCGCCGCTGAGCAGCATTTCCCACATCGCGGTGACCTGTCCGTTCTCCAGGTTCTCGAAGACGGGATCATAAAAGGTCGCATCCGCGTGGTAAAAGGAATTTACGCCGCGCCAGTCAAGGCATTGAAGACAGGTATAAAAATCGGATATCAATCGCTCGTTCTCATTCATAATCTCCGGTTCTCATTCATAAAAAAAACGCGTCCCCATTAGTGGACTTTACCTAAATTGGATCACCGGAACTAAAATTAACGGATAAAATGAGAAAACTTCTTTTTTCCCTTGTTTTTTCGTCCTTCTGGCTGGCCGGTCTGGGTCAGGAATATAACCAGGACAGCGCCTGGATCAGGAATAATTATTACAAGATCGAGCGGAGTATCCCGATGCGCGATGGCGTGAAGCTGTTCACCGCTTTTTACATTCCGAAGGATACGACCCGCGATCATCCGATCCTGATGACGCGCAGTCCGTATTCCTGTGCGCCTTACGGCGAAGACAAGTGGCGGGCATACTGGAACGGATATCAGCGGTTTTACTTTCATGAAGGATATATCATGGTCATCCAGGATGTGCGGGGCCGGTGGATGAGCGAGGGGCAGTTCGTAGACGTGCGGCCCTTCATCAAGGACAAGAAATCGAATGCAGACGTGGACGAGGCCAGCGATACCTATGACGCCATCGACTGGATCGTCAGGCATATTCCCCACAATAACGGGCGGGTAGGCGTTTCCGGTATCTCCTACCCCGGTTTTTATGCCACCATGGCTGCGGCTTCGGGCCATCCTGCCTTGAAGGCGGTCAGCCCGCAGGCGCCGGTTACCGACTGGTTCATCGGAGACGACTTTCACCACAACGGCGCCTTTTTCGTGATGGACGCATGGTCCTTTTATTCGTCCTTCGGCAAGCCGAGGCCCCTGCCTACGACCGTGGGACCGGCCGAATTCGTCTATTCTTCGCACGACAACTACAAATGGTACCTCGAAACGGGCGCATTGAAGAACCTGATGAAGCTGACGGGGGATACGATCGCCTTCTGGAAGGACCTTTATCAACATCCGGATCTCGACGCATGGTGGAAAGCCCGGAATGCGCGGGTAGCCATGACCGGTATCAAGCCGGCGATGCTGGTTGTCGGCGGTCTGTTCGACGCAGAGGATTGTTTCGGCGCCTGGAACCTGTTCAAAGCCCTCCGGAGCCAGAGCCCGGCAACGAACAGTCATCTCGTCATGGGACCCTGGTATCACGGGCAGTGGGCGAGCGTGACCAGCCCGGGAAATCACCTGGGCAATATCCGGTTCGGATCGAATACCTCCTATCACTTCCAGCAGGACATCGAGATCCCCTTCTTCAACTTCTATTTAAAAGGCGAGGGAACGGACCCTGCCCTTCCGGCCGCGACGATATTCTTCAGCGGCGCGAATGCCTGGAAGACGTTTTCGCAGTGGCCTCCGGCAGACAAGCAAGATCAGTCCATTTATTTTCAGCCCGGAGGAGGGTTATCCCCGGAGGCACCTGCGTCAAAGAATGCGTTCAGCGAATACCTGAGCGATCCGGCGCATCCGGTCCCGTATACGGCGGCCGTGCATTTCGAGCGGACGCGGGAGTACATGACCGATGACCAGCGATTCGCCTCCCGCCGGCCCGACGTGCTCAGCTTCAGGACGCCCGTGCTGACCGAGGACCTGACCCTTGCCGGACCGGTGATCGCCGACCTGAATGTCAGCATCAGCACGACGGATGCAGATTTCGTCGTGAAACTGATCGACGTCTTCCCGGACGATTTCAGTTATGACAAACAAATTTCGGCGATGGGCGGTTATGAAATGCTGGTGCACGGAGAGATCATGCGGGGGCGTTTCCGGGAGAGCTTCGGGAAGCCGGTCCCGTTCACGCCGGGCAAGGTCGAGAAGGTCCGTTTTGCGTTGCCGGACGTCGCCCATACCTTTAAGAAGGGGCATCGGTTGATGATCCAGGTGCAGAGCAGCTGGTTCCCCCTGGCCGACAGGAATCCGCAAAAATTTGTCGATATCTATACGTGTGAGGACAGCGATTTTCAGAAGGCGACGATCCGTTTGTACCATGACAGCGATCACCCGTCACGGATCATCCTCCCGGTGTTAAAATAATCCATATGTTACGAAGCGCATCCGCCATTTGCCTTATCCTCCTGCTGACCCGTTCGGCGGCGCAGTCACAGCAGCCCGTCAACGACCCGGCTTTTGTAAAGAACAATTATGACAAACGGGAAGTCTCCATTCCCATGCGGGACGGAAAGAGGCTCTATACCGTGATCTACAGTCCGAAGGACGGGGGCCGCCCCTACCCCATCCTGATGATGCGCACGCCGTATTCGGCCGGTCCCTATGGCGACAGTCTATACCGTACATCGATCGGCCCCAATCGTACACTGCAGCGTGAAAAATATATTTTCGTCTACCAGGACGTGCGCGGGCGATATATGAGCGAAGGAGATTTTGAAGAAATGACGCCTGCCAGGGAAGGCAAACGAACGAGCCGGGAAACGGATGAAAGCTCCGATACCTGGGATACGGTCGATTGGCTGCTGAAGAATGTAAAGAACAATAATGGCCGGGTCGGCATCTGGGGCATCTCCTATCCCGGTTTCTATGCCTCGGCCTCGCTGCCTGATGCACATCCGGCGATCAAGGCGGTATCTCCCCAGGCGCCGGTGACGGACGAGTTCATCGGCGACGATGCCAACCATAATGGCGCTTTTTACCTGCTCGATAATTTTGATTTCGACAACTCCTTCGACGTAAAAAGGGAGGGGCCGGTGCAACGATACTCCGGTACTGTTTTCCCATTGGATATCAAGGATGCTTACCAGTTCTTCCTGGACCTGGGGCCGATACAAAACAGCCAGGACGCCAGGTTCTTCAACTATAAGAGCAAGATCTGGAATGAATACCTGGAGCATTCGACCTATGACGCGTACTGGCAGGCCAGGAATCTCCGTCCGAACCTGAGGAATATCCGTCCGGCCGTCCTATGCGTGGGCGGATGGTTCGATGCGGAAGACCTGTTTGGCGCTTTGCGTACGTATGAAGCCATCGAGCACCAGTCGCCGCGGAATGACAATCATCTGGTCATGGGACCCTGGACGCATGGAGGATGGGCGGCGGGCAACTGGACGAAATTCGGCGTCCTGGACTTCGGGGGGAATGTGAATGAAACCTATCATCTGCTGGAAAGCCGGTTTTTTGACCACTATCTGAAGGACTCAGCCGGGCCCGCGCTGGCGGAGGCCACGGTATTCGAGACGGGCAGCAACCAATGGAAGGAATATGGGACCTGGCCGCCTGCGGAAGCCAGGCCGAGGAAGCTCTATTTCCGATCCCGGGGAGGGCTTTCGATGACCGCGCCCACCGGGCAAAAAGGAGCCGCCGACAAAGGTTCCGCCGACGCCGTTCCCGATGAGTACCTGAGCGACCCTTCCCGGCCCGTACCTTATGTCGACGGGATCCATGGGGGGAGGGACAATCAATATATTGTGTCCGACCAGCGCTTTGCCGCGGAGCGGCCTGACGTGCTCGTCTACCAAACGGAGCCTCTGGCAGAAGACCTGCATGTCGTCGGGCGGCTGAAGGCAGATGTCTTCCTGAGCTCGACGGGCACCGATGCCGATGTCGTTATCAAGCTGATCGATGTGCTGCCGGGGACGGATTCGGGGTCGGCCGGGGGGCAGCTTGCCGGCTATCAGCGACTTGTCCGGGCAGACGTTTTCCGGGCCAAATTCCGTCATAGCTATGAACGCCCGGAGCCGCTGGTACCCGGTCAGCCGGCCGAGATCGCTTTCGAGCTGAATGAGATCGCCCATACCTTCAAAAAGGGCCATCGGATCATGGTACAGGTACAGAGCAGTTGGTTCCCGCTGGTGGACCGCAACCCTCAACAGTTTGTTAATATCCCCACGGCCACGGAGGCCGACTTCCGCAAGGCGACGATCAGCATCTATCATGATCCGGAGCATCCTTCGGGGATCGTGCTGCCTGTTATGTGAGAAAGAAAATTTGCGGCAATCCTGCCCTTTCCTTAAATTTAATGGACAGGCTCTTTATTTGCTCACCTAAATGTAATCCAATGGAATCTACAGCATCCATCGAACAGTTTCGGGAGGAATTGCAATCCTGGAAACATGAGCTCTCCTCCATCAAGCAAGAGATCCGCCACTTCGAAAAGCACCTCGAACAACTGTCCACAAAGCGATTGCCCAAAGAACTCCTCGCGCAGGTCGAACATTTCCAAAATCAATTCATCTGCCAGAAAGAGGTGATCGACCAATTACGTCATGATCTCCCCGATTCAGGGTACAAGGTCGAAAACATTTTCAACCACCTCCGTTCCGGAAAGCGATGGTCGTCTATCGGTGCGATGCAAGATGAAAATGAAGTAATGACCGAAGGTCTGGAAGAAAGGATGGACACTTTCCGCAGGATCTATATCGAGATCAAGCAGGACTTCCATCAGTTCGACGCCGAATGGATGTGAACCCCGGAGTTTTTTTGCTAAAATAAAAATCTCCTACCTTGGCGGGATGAGAACAATCCTTCCATTCGCCCTTTGTTTTTTTTGCTTTGCCATGACTGCCGGGGCGCAAGAGCCCGCCATTATCCCCAAGCCCGTCAGTGCGCAATGGGGAGAAGGCCATTTTGCCTTAGACAAGAATACGGTCCTGATCGCAGACCCGTCTGACAAGCCTTCGGTTGATTTCTTCAACGATTATCTGGAGGAAATATATGGATTCAGATTGCGCGTGGTGAAAGACCAAGGCCATTCCACCCCGCCGAAGCATATTATAAAACTGGTGACCGACGGTCAGCCTGTCCACTCCGGGCATCCCGGGGAATACCGGATGACCGTCACGACGGACTACGCCGCCATTACCGCCCCCAGCCACGAGGGGACATTTTACGGCATACAGACCCTGATCCAGCTGCTGCCAGCCAAGGTAGGGTCGGTCCTCGACCTGCCTGCGGCCGTCATTGACGACTATCCGCGATTCGCTTACCGGGGGCTGCACCTGGATGTAGGCCGGCACTTCTTCCCGGTCTCCTTTATCAAGAAGTATATCGATCTGATCGCCCTGCACAAAATGAATTATTTCCACTGGCATCTGACCGAGGACCAGGGGTGGCGGATCGAGATCAAGAAATATCCAAGGCTGACGGAGGTCGGTGGCTGTCGCAGCGGGACCATCATCGGGCATTATCCCGGCACGGGGAATGACAGCACGCTCACCTGCGGCTACTACACCCAGGATGAGATCAGGGACGTGATCAAATACGCCGCGGCCCGCTATATTACCATCATCCCGGAGATCGAGCTGCCGGGTCATTCCTCGGCAGCGCTGACCGCCTATCCCTGGCTGGGCTGCACGGGCGGGCCGTACCAGGTCCAGCAAACCTGGGGCGTCTTCAAAGATGTTTACTGCGCGGGCAATGACAGCACTTTCCATTTCCTGGAGGACGTGCTCGACGAAGTGATGGCGTTGTTCCCTTCGACTTATATTCATATTGGCGGCGACGAGTGCCCCAAGACGAGCTGGAAGGCCTGCCCCAAATGCCAGAAGCGGATCAAGGACAATGGTCTGAAGGACGAGAATGAATTGCAAAGCTATTTCGTACAGCGCATCGAGAAGTACATCAACTCGAAGGGGCGCCGCATGATCGGTTGGGATGAGATCCTGGAAGGCGGCCTTGCGCCGAATGCGACGGTCATGAGCTGGCGCGGTGAGCAGGGAGGCATCGATGCGGCCAGGCAGAACCATGACGTCATCATGACCCCCGGCAGCTATTGCTATTTCGATCACGCCCAGCACAGGAATGAGGATTCGTTGACGATCGGCGGCTACCTCCCGCTGGATACCGTTTATAGTTATGAACCTGTTCCGGCCGGGCTCACGGCCGATCAGGCAAAACATATATGGGGTGCGCAGGCCAATGTATGGACCGAGTATATGAGCAATGCCCGGAAAGTCGAATATATGCTGCTTCCGAGGTTAAGCGCGCTCAGCGAAGTACTCTGGAGTCCGAGGGAGGCGCGCAACTGGCCTGACTTCGAAGAACGGCTGGAGACCCAATACCGGCGGTATTCGCTATGGGACGTTCGCTACGACCGGGCCTATATGGCGCCCACCGATCCACTGGTTCGCAGTAAGCTGGCCCAGTGGCAGGACTGCAAGTTCGGGCTGATGATGCATTGGGGCACGTACAGCCAGTGGGGCATCGTGGAAAGCTGGAGCATTTGTCCCGAAGATGAGGGATGGACCCAGCGCAGGGGCCCTTACAGCGCGAACTATAACGACTATGTCAAGGCGTACCGCAACCTGCAGACGACCTTTAATCCGGTACGATTCGATGCCGCGAAATGGGCTGCCGCCGCAAAGGAAGCGGGCATGAAGTACGTGGTCTTTACGACAAAGCACCATGATGGATTTTGCATGTTCGATACCAAACAAACCGACTATAAGATCACGTCCTCGAAATGTCCGTTCTCTGCAGATCCGCGCAGCAATGTCGCCAGGGAAATATTCGACGCCTTCCGCAAACAGGACTTCCTCATCGGAGCCTATTTCTCGAAGCCGGACTGGAATTCGGAAAACTACTGGTGGCCTTACTTTCCGCCGAAGGACCGGAATGTGAATTACGATCCGGCCAAATATTCGAAGCGCTGGAAGGCGTTTTCGGACTATACCTATAACCAGATCGAGGAACTGATGACGGGCTATGGGCGGATGGATATACTCTGGCTGGACGGTGGCTGGGTCCGGCCGCTTACGTCAGTGGACCGGTCCGTGGATTGGCAGCGCGGCATCCGTTATGACCAGGACGTGAACATGGCCGGGATCGCGAAAATGGCCCGGAGCCATCAGCCCGGCCTGATCGTCGTCGACCGCAGCGTGCCCGGCGAATTTGAGAACTATACCACCCCGGAACAGCAGGTGCCTGTGCGTCCCATGGACGATCCCTGGGAGACCTGCATGACCATGGGCAATTCCTGGAGCTATGTGCCGCATGACCATTATAAATCGGCCACGCAACTGGTGCACTTACTGGTAAAGATCGTTTCACGCGGGGGGAACTTCCTTTTGAACATCGGCCCGTCGCCGGAGGGCGACTGGGACGATACGGCCTATTCCCGGTTGAAGGACATGGGTTCCTGGCTGCGGGTCCATGGAGAGGGGATCTATAATACGAAGCCGCTTGCCCCCTACTCTTCCGGCAATGTGTATTTGACGCAATCAACGGATGGCAAACATGATTATGCCTTTGTATTGGGAGCGGAGGATCAAAAAGACGTCATATGGCCGGCGCAGGTGGAGATCGATGGGCTCGTCATCCCAAAGAGCAGCCGGATCGAGGTGGTTGGAGAAGGAGGCGGGAAGAAATCTCCATTGCAGTGGAAGCAGGAAGGGAAGCGATTGATCATTACTATTCCTCCGCGGCTGCGAGGGCAGGTCGCCGGACCTTATGCGGCCGCTTTGCGGATCGGATAGCCCGGAGAGATCGGATAAAAAAGGAAGCCGCCCCACTGCATCGGGACGGCTCTTTTTTTAACCAAAACACTGCTATCTTATTTATCCCACCATACGCGGGAAGTCATTTTATCTCCGTTCGCCAGTCCTTGCACGGCGGCTCCATAATTCGTTCCGTTCGTTGAGGCCTCTCCCTGCGGATAGGTGAAGCGCCGGGGGATCGTACCGCCCGTTGCGTTGCCGGTATAGTTCACCGGCGTCAGCGTGGGATAGCCGCTCCTCCTCCAGTTTGCAAAAGACTCATTCTCGTCCATGAAGCTCGTCACCCAGTACTGGTAATTGATCTGCTTCAGGCCGGTGACCGCATTGTACGGATTGGCCGCGAGGTAGGCGGTGATGGAGGCAGGGGAAGGCCCTGCGCCGAGTTGTGATCCCAGCATCGCCATCGAGCCCGTGACGCCGGCGTTGTAATAGGTCGCCGCCGGTGTGCCGGTTACCCAGCCATTCTGCGCCGCTTCGGCCAGGTACAACTGTGTTTCCCCGTAGGTCAGGAAAAAGGTGGGAGCATCGAGTCGCGCGAAGGTATAGCGATTCACGACCGAATACTTATTCTGTGTGCCCGGCCAGTTGGGTGCATGAGAGATGTCGAAGGCGCCGCCGCTTACGTCGAATCCATTCGGCTGGCCCAGCTGACTTGCAAAGCTGGTATCCCCCTTGTCGGTCGTGACGCCCGGATCGGCGCATACGGTTCCCAGGTAGGAAAGGCGGGGATCGCCTGTGCTGACGAGGTAATCGACGAAGGTCTTGCTGAGGCGCGAGGCATTCGGGTCGTTCCCGATCAGGATCAGACCGCTACCGTTCGGCACGGGGGTACCGCTTACGACCTGGTGCTGGACGATCGCGTTGTCGACGTTGCTGGTCATGACGCCGCCCTGGGCGGCGGCTGCTGCCCATTTAGCCGCATTGGTAGCGTCGACCTTGCTCAGGCGCATGGCGATGCGAAGCATTTCCGAATACGCGAACTTCTTCCACTCCACCGGGTCTCCTCCGTAAAGCAGGTCGCCCGAACCGACCGTATTGTTCGCGTTGGGATTGAGCTTGGATGCCGCATCCTGCAACTCGTTCAGCATGTCGGTATAGATATCCTGCTGCTTGTCGTATTTGGGCGACGTGATCCCTGAGATATAACCCAGGCCGGCCTGGGAATAAGGACAGTCCCCGTACATGTCCGTGATGCGCTGGAACATGAAGACCTTGAAGATGCGCGCGATATTGTAAAAATTGGCTTGCGCGGTATCTCCCTTCGTATGGGTTACTACCTCGACGATGTTGGTGACGCTGTTATTGTAGTTCTGATCCCAATACGCCGAATTGTAGGCGGCGTTGTACATATATTTGTCCCCGTCCCAGTATCCGGTGGTAGAAGACAGGTGCTGGATCATGCACGCCGAATAGATCAGGTTGTTGCGCCAATCCTCATACCCATTGGCGTCGCTGTTGCCGGACGTGATCAACTGGGCATTGGTGAACAGGTAGGCATAATTGATATTGCTTGCCGTGATATGGTTCGGGTCGGTGTTGATCCCTACAAAGTCCTTTTTGCAACTGCTGCAGAACAACCCCGCCGCAAGCGCTATGATGAAGGATATTTTCGTTGCTTTCATGATGAATGTCTTTAGGTTGGGTTAATGATTAGAATTTCACGTTCACGTTAAGACCTAAACTTCTGACCGCCGGGTAACCCGATAGCTCCAACCCTTGTCCGTTGGTATTGTTCAAACTGGATTCGGGGTCGATATTCGGAGTGTGTTTTACGAGGGTCGCCAGGTTGCGTCCGACCAGGGATACATTCAATCCCTTAATAAAGCTGTTCCCCAAACTCTTTTCCGGGAGGGAATAGGTCAGCGAAAGACTGCGAAGCTTGATGAAACTCGCGTCATAGACAAACTCCTGCGCGATATGATCCGAACCGCCTGCCGAAATATCCTGCCAATACTGTTCCGCATTGACCTTGGTCGTATTCGCGCCGCCGCCGTCCGTCACCCCTGTTCCTACAAACCCTCCTTCCCGCCCTTGCAAGGTCGTCTTTTGCAAACCGTAATAATAGAGTAGCAGGTTAGTGCCCGAGTAGATCTTCGCTCCGTACTTGAAGTCGAATAGTACGGAGAGGGCGAAATTCTTATAGTGGAAGGTATTGCTGAAGCCGCCGGTCGTCTTATACACGCCCGAGCCGAGGGCGATCACGCTGTCGCTCTGTTCCGGCTCGCCAATGCTGTTAAAAATGGTCTGGCCTTTGACATTCCTTTTGTATCCAAAGCCCATGATCTGTCCATACGGCATGCCGACGACATTGCTGACGCTGACCTCGCTGCCCCAACGGGGGAAGGCGCCGCCGATCACGATGCTGCGCAGACCACCGAGGTACTCAACCTGGTTGCTATTGAGTCCGATGTTGAATGACATATCCCAGCTAAAATTACGGGTTTTAACGGGTGAGCCCGTCAGCAATAATTCGACGCCCTTGTTCCGCAATTTGCCGATGTTCTCGATGTTGGAGTTGTAGCCGGAGGTGGGGCTCACCGTCACCTGGACGATATCGTTGGTCGTTCGTTTATCATAGACCGCGAGGTCGAACCCGACGCGGTTATTCAGGAATTCCATATTCAGGCCGATCTCTTTCTCGGCGATCTGAACCGGTTTGAGGCTGGCATTGGGGATCACCTGGCCGCCCGCGACATAGCCCACGGGCTGGCCGCTGATGCTGTATCCCTGCAAGCCATAGGTCAGGATATTCTGGTAAGGCGTCGTTCCGTTGGAAGACTGCGCGTAAGAAGCACGCAGCTTGCCGAAGCTGACCCATTCCGGCATGCGCAGCGCATCCGTGAATACGAAGCTGGCCGCCACGGAAGGATACAGGTAATGATCCGTATTGATGTTCAGGGTGGAGAACCAGTCATTTCTGGCCGTTACGGTAAGGAAGAGGAAGTTCTTATAGCCCAGGTCGGCGCTGCCGTATACGGAGTTGACGCGGTAGTGGGTGTAATCGATGCCGAAGGGCTTGGTCGAAATATTATTCGGGCTATAGAAACCGCTGATCACGAAGGGCCCTGCGGGACCGTTGCCAGAGCCGGGCACGGCGCCCACGCCATAGATCTGGTTTACGTTGTCCTGCTGATTGCCACCCACATTGGCATTGAAGGTCAGGTCCGGGCCAAAATGTTTATTGATACCGATCAGGAAATTGCTGTTCAGTTCATGGTAGTTCACTTCATACTGCGTCAGGTTGCCCCCGTGGCCGCTGCTGCGCGTATATTCCACGCCGGAGGGCGTGATCTGGGTCACGTCGAAAATGTACCCGTCGCGCGTCACCTGACCTTGCAGATAGAGCCAATCGAGGATGTTGTATTTGAGCGTCAGTCCACCCGTCAGGCGATTGCGCGAAGTGGCATTCTGGTAGTCATAGGCGATATAATAGGGGTTCTCGAAATAGACGTCGGCGCCCGGATTCAGCTCGGTGCCGTCGGGGTTCACGGTATGATCCTTCATCCAGCGGATGTCGAAACTGTTGGCCAGATAAAGAGGCGCAGCCAGTACGTTGCCCGGCGCGTCGGAGAAAGACGCCCGGTTCCTGACCTGCTCAAAAATATAGTTCGCCGTAAGGGTCATGGACAGGCGGTTGGTGATATTATAGTTCGAGTTGAAATTGACCGCCTGCGATTTCATATTCGAATTGGGCACCACGGTGCCGAGGTAAAGATTCGAGAGACCTAGGCGGAAATGCCCCTTGTCATTGCCTCCTGTGAGACCGACGGAGGTTTGATTGGTCAGGCCGGTCTTGAAGAAATTTTTGAAATTGTCCTTCATGGGGCTATAACTATAGCTGTCGCCCAGGAAGTTGACCGCCTGGGAGCCGTCCAGTTTGGCGCCCCAGGAAAGATAGGGAGCATTTTGTGCCGCAATCGCGCTGTTTGGCTTTACGCCAAGCGTCCCCTGGCCATAGGTATATTGATAATCGCGGTCATCGATCACCGTGTTGGCCGTGAAATTATTGTTGATCTCCACGCCGATGCCGCGTGCCTTGCTGCCGGACTTGGTGGTAATGAGGATGGCGCCATTGCCGCCCCGATAGCCGTACAAGGCAGACGCCGCCGCGCCCTTCAGTACCTGCATGCTTTCGATATCATCGGCATTGATATTCGACAGGCCGTCGCCGAGATCCTGGCCGCCCCATTCGCCGGCATAGCCCTGATTGGAATTGTCATAGGGCACGCCGTCAATGACATAAAGAGGTTGATTATTGCCGCTGAGCGATGCGTTGCCGCGGATGAGAACGCGGCTGCTGCCATAAGGGCCGGTAGCATCTCCCGCCACGGCTACGCCGGCCACCTGGCCGGTCAGGGCATTGCCGATATTCATTTCACGCGACTGGGTCAGTTTGGAGCCGTCCACTTCCGTTGTGGAGTAACCGAGGGAGCGGGCCTGCTTTTTAATGCCCAGGGCGGTCACGACCACTTCCGTCATTTGCGTATTGGACGATACGAGCGTCACATTGATCGTCGTTTCGTTGCCGACCGTGACTTCCTGTTGTTTAAAGCCAATGGAAGAAAAGACCAGCACGTCGCCGCTCTTTGCGTTGATGGCAAAAGCGCCGCTGCTGTTCGTAAATGTTCCCTTCTTCGCACCTTTGACCATCACGCTTACATCCTGCAAGGGTTTGCCGTCTGTGCCGGTAACCGTGCCGACAATGAGCGTGCGGGGAGAAAGTTGTACGGGAGAGTGCGCAGTCAGGCTTTGCGCTCCGGCCTGCGCTAAAAAAAGAGCTTGTATGCCCAGGAGGCAGAAGAGCACACGATAACTCATGCTAATTTTTCTCATTTGCAGCAATTTTTGGGTAAAATAGATGAATGCTTTACATGCAAGTGGCGTGGAAGGCGCTTCTGTAATGTGCGATCCGGGATTTTTTTTGTTTACATCGATTGCATTGGAGACGAAGAGCGGGTGGGAGACGAAGAGCCGGCGGGAGACGCCTATTTACAAACGCATGTTGATGTTGAGGCCCATGCTCCGGACGGCAGGATAGCCGGAAAGCTCCAGCCCCTGCCCATTACTGTTATTGATACTCGATTCGGGATCGATATTGGGGGTATGTTTGACCAGTGTGGCCAGGTTGCGTCCGACCAGCGAGATCGTCAGGCCCTTGATGACCCCGTTCTTGCTCTTTTTTTCCGGGAAGGAATACGCCAGGATGAGCGAGCGGAGCTTTACGAAGCTGGCGTCGTAGACGAATTCCTCGGCGATATGGTCGGCGCCCGTAGCGGAGATATCCTGGAAATATTGCTGGGCCGGTACGGAAAAAGTATTGGGGTGGCCATTTTCCAGCACGCCGGGACCTATATACCCGCCCTCCCTGCCCTGCAAGGTGGCCGACTGCAGACCATAGTAATAAAGCAAGAGGTTGGTGCCTGAATAGATCTTTGCGCCGAACTTGAAATCGACGAGGAAGGAAAGTGAAAGATCCTTATAGTGGAACTCGTTGCTGAGGCCGCCGGTTTGCCTGTACACCGTAGAGCCCAGGGGGATGATGCCGGCATGTTCCGGTTCGCCTGCCGGCGCGGGATTGCTTAGGCCATCGCTATAGATGTAGCGGCCGCGGGGGTCGCGCTTATAGGCGAAACCCATGATCTGTCCATACGGCATGCCGACGACATTGCTGATGCTCACCTCGCTGCCCCAGCGGGGGTAGGCGCCATCGATGACGATGCTGTTCAAGCCGCCGATATACAGCACCTTATTATTATTGACCGCGAAATTAAAGGACAGGTCCCATTTGAAGGATTTTGACTTCACGGGGTTGGCGGTGAACAGCAGCTCGAAGCCGCTATTTCTGATCCTGCCGATATTTTGCACATCCTGGGTATAACCGGAGGTCGGGCTCACCGTTATCTTGACGATATCGTCGGTGGTTTGCTTGTCATAGTAAGTCAGGTCGAATCCGAGGCGGCTTTCCAGGAATTGCATATAGAGGCCGCCCTCCTTTTCCGAAATGCTGACGGGCCTCAGGTTGGCGTTGGGGATCAGGCTGCCGGTCGAGACATATCCCAGTTGCTGTCCGCTGACGGTATAGCCCTGCAATCCGTAGGTCAGCGTATTCTGATACGGTTCCGTCCCGTTCGAAGAACCTGCAAGCGAGGCCCTGAGCTTGCCTGAGCTGATCCATGCAGGCATATGCCAGGCCTCGGTAAAGACCAGGCTGGCCGAGACCGACGGATAGAGATAATGATCCGTATTGATATTCAGCGTCGAGAACCAATCGTTGCGTGCGGTCAGACTGAGAAAAAGGTAGTTCCTGAATCCCAGGTCGGCGCTGCCGTACACCGAATTCACGCGGTAATGCTTATAAAAATTGCTATATGGCTTGACGGCAATATTATCCTGATTGTAGTAGCCGGCAATGATGAAGGGCCCGGCCGCCCGGTTATTCGAATTCGGCACGGCCCCGATGCCACCTACCGAGTTGATATTGTCCTGCCTGTTGGCGCCCAGGTGCGCATTGAAACTGACCTCCTTTCCGAACAACCTGTCCACGCCGACCATGATATTGTCGTTCAACTCGTGATAGTTCACGGTATACTGTGTCAGATTGCCGCCGTGCAACCCATCGCTGCGGGTATATTCCACTCCCGAAGGCACGATATTGGTCGCGTCGAAAATATAGCCGTCGAAAGAGACCTGGCCCTGCACGTATAACCAGTCCAGGAGATTGTCCTTCAGGGTCAGGCCGCCGGTGAAGCGATTGCGTGCCGTCCGGTTCTGATAATCGTACGCGATGTAATACGGGTTCTCGAAATAGGGGTCCGAGTTGCCGGGCAGATGTTCCGTGCCGTCCGGGTTGACCGTATTGTTTTTCATCCAGCGGATGTCGAAGGAGTTGGCCAGGTAGAGCGGGGCGGCGATCACGTTTCCGGGAGCATCGGACAGGGAAGCCCGGTTGTTGACCTGCTCGAGAATATAGTCTGCCGTCAGGATCATTTGCAACCTGTTAGTCACGAAATAGGTGGAATTGAAATTGAGGGCCTGCTGCCGCATGGCCGAATTGGGCACGATCGCGTTGAGGTCGAGGGTTGAACCGGCAAGCCGGAAATGCCCCTTGTTATTACCGCCGGTCAGCGCTACGGACAGTTGGTTTGTCGAGCCCGTCCGGAAGAAATCGGAAAAGCCATTTTTCGCGGGTGCGTAAATATAATTGTTGCCGAGATAATTCACTGCCTGCGAGCCATCCAACCTGGCTCCCCAGCTATAATAAGGACTTTCGAGCGCGACGTCCTTCCCAAGCGGTTTGACACCCGAAATGCCCTGGCCATATACATATTGATATTTGCGCTCGTCAATGACCGAATTGAGCACCCCGTTATCATTCACCTGGATGCCGATCCCGCGTGTCCGGGAGCCGGATTTGGTGGTGATCAGGATCGCGCCGTTACCGCCGCGAAACCCGTAGAGGGCCGAGGCCGCCACGCCTTTCAATACCAGGACGGACTCGATATCATCCGGATTGATATTGGACAGACCGTCGCCCAGGTCGGCGCCTCCCCATTCGTTCGAATAGCCCTGGTTGCTATTGTCGTAGGGGATCCCGTCGATGACATAGAGTGGTTGGTTATTGCCGCTAAGGGAGGCATTGCCGCGGATCAGCACCCTGCTGCTGCCGTAGGGGCCCGTACCATTGACGGCCACGCTGACACCGGCCACCTGCCCGATCAGGGCATTCCCGAAATTGATCTCGCGGGATTGGGTGAATGCGGAGCCCGGGAGTTCCGTGGCGGAGTAGCCCATCGAACGGGATTGCTTTTTAATTCCCATGGCGGTCACCAGTACTTCGGTCAGGGGTTGGTCGGAGGGTTCGAGCACGATATCGTTCCGGACGGCTTCTCCCGCCGGGAGTTCCTTATTCCTGAACCCCACAAAAGAAAAGATCAGGATATCCTTTTGCGCCGCCGACAGTTCGAAACCCCCTCCGAGATCCGTAGAGGTCCCTTTATTCGTTCCCTTGAGGGTAACGCTGACGCCTTGCAGGTACCTTCCGTCGGCCGCCATCACTTTTCCGGCAATATTCGTTCTTACCGAAGCGGCGGCGATACTGTCCTCGCGGTCATATGCCGGGTACTGGATCGGGATCGTCGCATTTTCGTCCGGATTTTTTCCCGGGTTCCGCCTGGCCAGGATGACGAAGGTGCTTTCGTCGACCTTCTTATAATTGAGGCCGGTATTGCGCAGTACCTGGTCCAGGATCCGTTCGATGTTCAGGTCGGGTTGGATGACGGGCGTGTTGACGAGTACGGACCCGAGGGTTTGCTGGGAGAAAAGGAAATATACTCCCTTGGTATGGTTCAATTCGATGAGCACGTCGAGAAGAGGTCGTTTGGCGGGGGCATTTTGTTTTCCGGGAGAATAGGAGTACTTACTCTGGGCATTAGCGGGAAAGGCACACAAAAAAAATTGTGCACCAAGAAGAAATCCAAGCATGCAGTAAGGGCTTGATTTTCTCATTTGCAGTATTTTGGTAAACCCAGCGCTCTACTTTTGCGAATGGTTCCTGATCACGATGTCCCCATTCTGTCTTACCACGTCGAAGTCGCCTGTCGCTTCCAATGCCTGTAATAATACGTCCAGGTTATTATTGCGTAAGATCCCGTTGATGGTTTTCTCTTTGACCGAATCATCCGCGAGCTTCACATCCACCCCATATTGATCCCTGATGACCCGGACCAACTCACGGATCGGCGTCCGGTAAAATTCCAGCTTCTGCTCTTTCCAGGCTGCCAGGCTATCGCTCCTGACCGTCTTCTTTTCGAGCAGGGAGTGACCGTACTCCACATAATCTCCCGGCTTCATGCTCAGGTCCGCGCAACGGTCGCATCCGGGTTGGTGCAGGATCACGCTGCCTTCCTGAAGCATCACGTTATCCCTCCCGTCCCGGTTCACTACATTGAATTGCGTGCCGGTCACGATCACGTCGAAATGATCCGTATGCACGATAAAGCGGCTCTTCAGGGGCGTCTTACGCACGTGAAACCAGGCCTCTCCCTTAAGCCATACTTCGCGATCGACCCCATCCCGCCAACCGGTGGAATAATTGAGCTCGCTATGGGCATTTATCGTTACTTCGGTGCCATCGGGCAATTGCCGTTGCCTGATCTCACCGTATTGCGTGCGAAAACTGGAATGACCGGAGAGGAGGCTCCTGGTGAATAGCGCCCCGGATACGATCACGGTCACAATGGCTGCGGCCGCCAGCAAGCGGCGACGGCTGGAGAGGATACCGCCTGTTCCGGCCGTTGCGGAAGAGGATTGGCGGATCTTGTCCATGAGCGCCTGTTCGGCAGCCATCGCTTGTCCGGCAGGCAGTCCCTGCTCACGGATACGCAGCGAATCCAACAATCTGACGGCCTGTTGAACCAGTTCCCCGCGGCCGGCGCCTGCGGATATCCAATGCTCCAGATCCTTCTCTTTTCCCGGATCGGCGCCTTCCCCGGTCTTAAAATACCAGGCAAGAAAGGATTCGTCGGCCAGCAACTGTTCCGGTTCAAGATAATTTTCTAACATACAAAGGATAACATCTTACTTGAAAGTATAGTTAAAGATAGGTTTGTAATGTCCTTTGAGGAAGTTTTTCGCGGTTTTTTTCGATTCCCGGATCAAAAATCCAGCCCTGAAACCCAGCGCATTGTTTAATTTCCTACATTCAATGAACATGTCATTCCCGAACCTTTCGCTTTGATGTGTAAATGACCGCCATTGAGCACTGCTGACCAGGACATAATGCTGTGGGAATCCTTCCGTAAAGGAGATAAGGACGCTTTTGCCGCGCTGTTCCGGGCGCACTATGAAGCCCTGTTCCGCTATGGCTCCAAATTCACGCCCGAGAACGAACAACTGGAGGACTGTATCCAGGAACTGTTCATCGAACTTTGGCAGGCGAAGTCCCGCACCCCGGTGATCTCGGTTAAGGCGTATCTGCTTAAATCACTGAAGTATAAGCTATTAAGAACATTGACCCAGCGAGGAAGGGTCGTACAACTGACCGATAAGGATGGCCCGTCCTTCGAATGGAGCCATGAGAACCTGCTTATCGCGGAGCAGGAGGATTTAGATAAACGGAAGCGGGTGATGGAGGCCATGGGGCGGCTGCCTGCCAGGCAGAAAGAGATCATTTACCTGAAATATTACCAGAACCTGAGCTATGAAGAGGTCAGCGAGATCATGAATATCAATTACCAGGTGGCCCGAAATCTCCTGTATCAGGCCATTAAGTCTTTAAAGAATCTACTGGCTTTGTCCCTCGAACTCTTCTTCTTTCTTCTCTGAAAAAAATTTTAGTAAAACGCAGGGATCGTTACATTTTATATCGGAGCGACACTGATGAAGGGAAATTGGGATTAGTTTTGCAGCAATTTCAGAACAGCAAAATTCGAAATATGAGCATGGTCGATTCGTTGGAGAAGATACCGGTCAAGATATTCAATTCCCTGGACGAAGGATCCCGGTTTGCCGGGAAGGAGATTGCGAACCTGATCCGCGAGCGGAACGCCAAAAGGGAAAAGACGGTGCTTGGCCTGGCGACGGGCTCGACCCCCAAGTCCCTCTATGTGGAACTGGTGCGGCTGCACCGGGAAGAGGGCCTCAGCTTCCGGAACGTGGTTACTTTCAACCTCGACGAGTATTATCCCATCGACAACGACGCGTTGCAAAGCTATAACCGCTTCATGAAGGAGCAGCTGTTCGACAGGATCGACATCGATCCGGCGAACTGTCATATTCCAAATGGCGAATGGAAGAAGGAAGACATTAAGAAACATTGCATCGCCTATGAGAAGATGATCGAGGAGGCGGGCGGCATCGACCTGCAGATCCTCGGCATCGGGAACAACGGGCATATCGGATTCAATGAGCCAGGGAGCAGCCTGTATTCCAGGACGCGTCTGATCCCGCTGGACAATTCCACGCGGATCGCCAACTCCCATGAATTTCAGAATATCTCCAAGGTACCCAGGCTGGCGATCACGATGGGCATCAGTACGATCATGCGGGCCAAGCGCATTCTCCTCATGGCCTGGGGCCAGATCAAGGCGCCCGTCATTCAAAAAGCGGTGGAGGGCAATCTCACGGAGCAGATCCCCGCCTCTCTCCTGCAGCAGCATCCAGACTGCCTGTTCGTGACCGACCAAATGGCGGCTTCCGACCTGACACGGTTCAAATCCCCCTGGCTGACCGGGGAATGCGAATGGACGCCCCAGATGATCCGGAAAGCGGTAGTCAATATGGCATTGAAATTGGGCAAGCCGATCCTGAGCCTCACCAACAGCGATTACAATGACAACTCGCTGAGCGATTTGCTGGTCGAGAAAGGAGATGCGTATGAGATCAATTTGCAGGTTTTCTATCTGTTGCGCGACAGCATAACGGGATGGCCCGGGGGAAAGCCCGACGTGGACAATCCGGCCCACGCCGAACGCTCCAAGCCTTATCCGAAGCGAGTGTTGATCTTCTCGCCGCATCCGGACGACGATATCATTTCCATGGGGGGCAGTTTTATGCGACTGCATGACCAGGGCCATGAGGTGCATGTCGCCTATCAAACCTCCGGTAATATTGCGGTGACGGATGAATTCGTCACCCGATTCCTTGATTTTGCCGTCGGGTTCGAGGTATTGGCCGGCATCGACAATAAGAAATCTTCGCAAATCCTGCAGAATGCCACACGGTTCCTGAACAATAAGAAGGCAAGCGACATCGATACGCCGGAGATCCGGAGCATCAAGGGGTTGATCCGGCGCTGCGAAGCAAGGGCCACCTGTCATTATGTGGGCATCAAGGATCAGCAGATCCATTTTATGAACCTGCCGTTCTATGAGACCGGTACGATCGAAAAGCGGCCGATGGGCGAAGAGGATATCCGGCTTACGATGGAGCTGTTGCGGAAGGTGCAGCCTCACCAGGTCTATTGTGCGGGGGATCTTGCCGACCCGCATGGGACGCATAAGGTCTGCCTGGATATCGTATTCGAATCCCTGCGCAGGTTGAAGGCAGCGGGCGACCCCTGGGTCAAGGATTGCTGGGTATGGCTCTACAAAGGTGCCTGGCAGGAATGGGATATCAGCGAGATTGAAATGGCGATCCCCATGAGCCCGGACCAGGTCATGAAAAAGCGCTTCGGTATCTTCATTCATCAATCTCAAAAGGACATGGTGCCTTTTCAGGGTAGCGATAGCCGTGAGTTCTGGCAGCGCGCGGAGGATCGGAATGCCGCCACGGCCAACCTATATGCCCAACTTGGGCTTACCAAATATGCCGCCATGGAGGCTTTCGTCCGCTGGCATTATTGATTTTCCCGATAAAGGGCGTAATTTTAGCGTTTGTAACGTAATATGCCTCAATCCACTTATATCACTTTACGGCAGGAATGGGCAACGGCCTGGCAGTCTCCGCGATTCCGCTGGATGATGAGATTGGGCGCGTCGCTCACCATCATTATGTTGTCGCTATTCCCGTTGTTCTTCCAGATTATCGAGAAGAGGGACGGTATTGTCGTCAATGACCGGTTGCTGGATATCCTGCCTCCGCATAATGTTTCGATGGGCATCCTGCTGATCGTGTGGTCGATGGGGGCATTAATGCTGGTCAGGTGCATCCGGTCGCCGGAGCTGTTGATGACCTTCATCTGGAGTTATGTCGCCGTGAACCTTTGCCGGGTGCTCACGATCACCCTGGTGCCCCTGGATCCGCCCGCCAACCTGATCGTGCTCGCGGACCCCATGTCAAATGCCTTTTATGGGGCCAAGTTCGTGACCAAGGACCTGTTCTTTTCCGGTCATACGTCGGCGGTATTCCTAATCTTTCTTTGCCTGCCCGGTCGGACCGATAAGGCCATTGCGCTGACGGCGTCCGTGCTGGTTGGCATTCTGGTGCTGGTACAGCATATACACTATACCATGGATGTAGTGGCCGCGCCCCTTTTTACCTGGCTCCTCTTTGTCCTGATGCAGCGGGTATTGCAGCGATATGGGGTGATCGGCGCGGGGCGAGTGGTAGGTGCCGAGGCCGACAGATAAGCGGCCCCGGACGATGGCGATAGGCTCCCGGCCGGCGGGCGGGCTAGAAGGCCTCCCCCAATTGCAGGTAAAATCCCCCCAGGAACTTTGGGTTGATACCATAATCGAGGCGAAGGTTGAGCCTTTCCGATTGGTTCAAGGCCAGGCGAATGCCACCGCCGAAGGTATATTTCAGGTGATCGAAGTTGATCTTTGACAGGTTGGAGCCCACATTGCCGATATCTCCGAAACCCACCAGGCCGAATCGCCAGAACACCGGAATGCGGTATTCGGCCTGGAGGACGCCCATGTCCTTATCGCGGAAGCGACCCTGATAGTACCCCCTCATGCTGGAAGAACCACCCAGAGAGGCCAGACTTCGCAAGGGCGTTTCTCCGGCGTTGAAGAAGCCATACGCCTGCAGCGCCAATACCTGCCCGCCTTCGACGCGAATAAATTGACGCAGATCAAGAACAAAATTAGTATATTGATAATCAGAACCCAATAAAGGGTTAAAGTGGGCGAAATAAAACTGCATCATCGTACCACGATCGGGGGCAAACGCGTTATTACGGGAGTCGTATGTGAAACTGAGACCGAGGCCGGAGACGTGATAACCATGCCGTCCGGACACGTTTTCCTTGTCAAACAGTCCACCGGCCGTGAATTCCGTATCGAATACCCGCTGGAATTGGTAGACAAGACCTAAAAAAAGATTGCGGCCGATAAGGCTTTGGGGATGCAAGTAGACATAATACTGTTTATATTTATAGGGCTCTCTGCTGCTGTCCGGTGCGGTATTGCCCAATCCCCAGAACTTATCCGGAAAAGAGCTATAGGACAACTGCTGGTTAATAATGAACCGTTCCCCCGGAAAATAGATGGAACCATTTAGTGCCACGACAAACTGGCTCTTCGTCGTATAGAGGGCCAGGGCCTGCAGATTCGAGGTTCGGGTGGCCGTATCATGGATCTTTAAATGAAAGGTAGATGAGCCGGCGCCGCCGAAGGACCAGCCCGTTTCAATGGACCGGGCAATGATTGGCAGTATGAGAACATGCCTTATCTTTGCCGGGTGATCGTTTTGACCAAAGAGGTGCGAATGGCAGAGCAACAGGCAAGATAACCATGGGAGGCGACGAAAGGGTGTTTTTCGGAGCGAACACACAGGGAATCTAGTAATTATATTATTTGCGTTTAGGGAGATTATAGAAGCAAATTAACGCGGAAAATCTAATTTCCTTACATTTGGAAGATTAATCAAGAATTCACAATTTGTTAAAATCTAATTCATCTACTATTTTTAGAGGCTCTGGAGCGGAAAGGAAGGCCCTTCCCTTTCTTAAATAAAAGCTAGCATTATGAAAAAACTTGAATGCCCCGAATTCATTTTAGGAGAGAAGCTGACAGAAGAGCAATTTGAGTATTTCGACAAGAATGGCGTTATATTATTCAGGAACTTCCTTAACCCCGAGACAGTAGAATTATTCAAGCAGGAACTCAATCGTATTGAGAAACAATGGCTTGCCGAAGGCCGGGAAAAAGTGAACGGGATACCCCTCAAGTTTGGGAAGGACCAGGACGGGAACAAGATGATCCAGCGGATGTGTTTTCTCTCCCTGAACAGCGACATGTTCCATGAATTCCTGCAGGAGCCTCGTCTGAGGGCCTTGCTTGGGTTGCTTTACCCTTACGAGGGTCGGATCGCGGAGAACGAGAAAGACGGCCTGATCCTGAACCACTATGTCCGGATGCCGGAAAGTTCGTTCACCCAGATGGGCTGGCATACGGATAGTCCGCGCGACCTCTTCCTTGGCCAGAAGATCATGCCCATGCTGAATGTCGGCATCCATCTCGACGACACTCCATTTGACAATGGGGGGTTACGGGTATTGCCGGGTACGCATAAGCAAAATATGCTCAAGTTGTTATTTGGCAAGAAGTACTTCATCGACAATAATCCGGATCGCCGTGAGATCGGCTTCGACGTGAATGCCGGCGATCTGACGGTGCATGACGGCCGCATCTGGCATCGCGCCCAGCAGTCCCCATTATATGGCGAGGCCAGCCGCCGCCGGGTGATGTATGTGCCGATCATTACCGGGAAATACATGCCCAAGCACGACAAGAGCAAGACCCCCTTCTACCATCGTTTTGCCTCCAAAGTGCAGAATTAACCGCCTCGAAAGACAAACCAGCAACCGATCGATTATATTTGTGAGGGCCAACTTCGTTGGCCCTCTTTTTTAAAGCCTAAACGGAGAAGCTATGGACTATGCATTGATCACGGGCGCCAGCAAAGGGATCGGCAAGGCCGTCGCCGAAGAACTGGCTCGCCGGAAATTCGGCCTGCTGCTGGTCGCGCGATCGGAAGACGCATTGAAGCAGACGGCCGGCGAACTGGGCGCCCGTTACGGGGTGGAGGTGGATTGGCTGGCGCTGGATCTGTCCACCGCCGATGCGGCGCAAAAAGTATACGATTGGTGTATGGCGAAAGGATATGCCGTTCAGGCATTGGTCAACAATGCCGGATATGGGTTGAGCGGCCCCTTCGAAAAATACAGTCTGGAGGAGCATGCGAATATGATGCAGTTGAACATGGGCACCCTGGTGGGACTGACACGATTATTCCTGCCGGCGATGCGGAATCAATCGCGGGCGTATATTATGAACATTGCGAGTTCCGCCGCTTACCAGGCCGTGCCCCTGCTCAGCCTTTATGCCGCGACGAAATCCTTTGTCCTGTCCTTTAGCCGCGGACTGCACCAGGAACTGCGCTCCGGCACGGTCTCGGTGACCTGTATCAGTCCGGGCGCCACGGATACCGATTTCCCCAATCGTGCACAGCTGGGAGAGAAAGGGATGAAGACTGCCGAAAAATTCAATATGACCCCTTCCGCGGTGGCGTCTCTGGCCGTGCGGGCGATGTTGGCGGGGCGGAGTGAGGTTGTCGTAGGCCTGGTGAATAAAGTGGGCGCGCTGATGGCGTGGCTGCTGCCTAAGAGCCTGGTGGAAAGGACGGCTATGAAGATTTATGAATGAGGGGCGGGTTGAGATGTCGGGAGGCCGCGCTGATGGCGGGATGACGGGTGAGCGGATAGGCGACGAAGCTCATTTTTTCGATTCTTGATTTTGTTCTATATTTGCAGCCCCTTAACGACTTGTGCGCATTGTTGGCGCACCCATTAAGAAGGCCCCGTAGCTCAATTGAATAGAGCATTTGACTACGGATCAAAAGGTTTCAGGTTTGAATCCTGACGGGGTCACTGAAAATGAGGCACTTAGAATAAAATTTCTAGGTGCTTTTTTATTATTTGCACAAAATGTGCATGCAAATAAATTTCATGCCGCGGTTGTGATTAAACCAGGTTAAACCGAGTAAATAACACACTGATACTTTTTTGTCTGAAACTTTACTGAAACAATAAGAAGTGAGAAATAATTTTGAGGAGGAAGTTAAGTAAGGCGCATTATGATGCGGTGAATTGTGCAAACCTTTTGATCAACATGCAAATGGTTGAAAGCCTTACTACCGAACAGTCGCAGTATCTTTTCACTGCCTCCTTCCCTTTGGCTAAATATTAGGCAGCCAACCTAATTAGCTATCTTCGTACTTATCTAAACAGGCTAGGATATGGTGAGAAATGAATTAATGGCAGGGCTAAACCCGGCCTATGGATATCCGGAAAAATTCCATCCCCAGGCGGCGGAATTTTTTATGAATTATACCCTTGAGAAAGAACTCGGTTGCCCCAATGAAAAAATTTCTAATCTCCTGCCTCCCAAGGACCGGATTTGCAGATTCTGCAGTCTGAAATATCCCAGTGTCACATTTCGGAAGGATGCACATATATATTCAGAATTTCTTGGTAATAAATATCTTTTGTCAGACTTTGAATGTGATAATTGTAATTTGCGATTTGGCACCTACGAGGATCATTTTTCTAAATTTCTTGGCATCGCCAGAACTATGCTGTCTGTCAAAGGGAAAGAGAAAATTCCCAAGTTTAAATCTCCTGGAGGGAAGGTAGTCATTGAAAGCGATTTAGGAGAGGGAAATCAAACCATCATCCATGCTAAAAGAGCTATTACTTCAGACGAAACCTTTGTATTCGATGCAGAAACAAAAACGACAAAAATCAATTTTACCAAGCATCCCTATATACCTGTGAAAGCCTATAAGGCTTTGCTTAAAATGGCCCTTTCCTGTATTGACGAAAAAGAATTGTGGGCCTACAAAATGGCGTTTGAGTATCTTAAAAACGGGAAACATGATAAGGAGTGGATTGGAATGGCCCATGTGTATAGATACGCCATGCCTTACACTTTCTGCTATTTAAAACCGTGCGGCTTCCTTTATCGAAAAAGAAATCCATTCAATCCAGCGTACACACACGTCTTTGTTTTAAACGCTTTGAATTCCATCTATCAATTTGTTGTACCCTTTCATGCTTCAGACCTTCAGTATGCAAATAAAAAGCCTGGCCTGATTCTACCCTGGGCACCTCCACTTTTTGGGTCGCCCTATCCCTTTTCCATAAACACCATTCGGCAAATGCAACTAGACTTTTCATCCGCTGATACTGTTAGAAACGACAAGGAGTCGTTGACATTTTCCGGATCTGATGACTCCTACGAAATTGCCCGCATTATCGATAAGAGGACAGGCCAAATTAGAGAAGAAGCATTTGATGGTTCAAAAATAATTGGAATAGACTTCTTGCGCCAGCCATACGACCCGAAGGACCATGGTCCCACAGACCCTTCAACTTTAAGTTAAAAGATGACCGAGCTTTAGTAAATCGGATTGGACCAATAAATCTCTATTTAGCAATCAATAATAAGTCCTTCTACACAACCAGACTCAAGTGAGCAGACATGGCTTGCTACTTCCAACGGCCCTTCTTTTTGGTTTGTCGGGTTGGCTTATGTTTCCCAAAAAATTTAGTTCTCCGCAGCTCCTCTCGTTTTCTTCCCAGTTTAATTTCCTTGTCACTCCATTTAGAAGATTCGACGACTTCGTTATTTACAATCCAATAGTGCGACCGACAGTCAAAATTCCAGTTACCAATCGATGGGCTAAGGGAAACACTTAGCCCGTCAAAGGTCAACTTCCAGTCGGTCGGTGAGATTGGCGTCACGACCTCGT
The DNA here is from genome assembly GCA_030706735.1 of Bacteroidota bacterium. GTDB lineage: Bacteria > Bacteroidota > Bacteroidia > Chitinophagales > Chitinophagaceae > Puia. The sequence continues at coordinate 54,692 of JAUZNZ010000005.1, forward strand.
TACCACACCCGCATGCGCATTTGTGCACCGCCGTTTTATATTTGATGCTGACAAATAGCCACCCATAAGGCACATCGTCTGGGATCGTTTCAACGAATTTATGCTGTAATATCATCGTTCATGAGTTTACCGGTGTTAGTGAAATATAGGTTATTGTGTTCGTGCCTTAAATCCTGGTAAAACCCAACTATTTTCTTCCATTTGATTACTGCCAATACAGCATTCAAACAGTTGAGGTCGGCAATCTGGATATTTGATGCATATTCATTAACATCTGGCTCATCCTGTCCTATACGATTATCAAGATGATCAAACTTCAACCTGCTAGCTGTAGTTACACGGATGGTAGCAATCAGGCTTTCATCGACCAAGTTAACTCCCAAACCTACATCTATACAAGGAACGCCCTGGCGCACTAGATGAGTGACGATTTGGTGTCGAACCCCATTCTTATCGACGGAGACAAATACAAAATCGAGTCCACTGAGATTGTCAATGTTAGCTGCGCTAATGAATTCAGGATGCACCCGAATCCCTTTATGCATACGCCCGTAGATTTCGGCAAAATAATCCACCTTGTTTCGACTTTTGCCTTGATCGAGATTCCGGCCATCAACAGCTCCCGGGGCACGGAAGGCGTTGTGAAGTTGGAATTCATCTCCATCAAACAAGTGGATTTCCGCCACGGGAGTCTTGGCAACAAGATCAAGAATGTAAGATCCTGTGCCACCAAGCCCGACTATGCCGATTCGCTGTCCAGTGAATTTTTCATTTATGATCTCTAGCCTCGCTCTTGCTGAATTAGTGTCGGGATATTGAAAAACACTATCGTCGGCTTGCGCAGGGAGCTTTTTAGGTTTAGCCAACGGTTTTGCACTGGCTTCAGAATCGATAATTCTTGCCTGCGCACCCAATATTTCGGCATAGGTTCTTATCTTCTCATAAAAATCCTGGTATTTCCCCGTTACCGGCTTGCTGGAGAAATAATGGTTTGCCTTGATTGTCGGTGTGATTTGCTGGTCCCCGCTGCTGTTGATTATTGAAGTAAGCGGCTGTCCCTGTGCATCACAGGGTTTATCTCCGCAAAAGAAGACCGTATGGTCCTGTGGAATCGAAGTGCGATTTGGGCTCTCTAATGTGAGAACTGTGACAATGGTGCCGTACTTAACTTCCTTGCTTGAATTGACGTAGGGAATATGATGGACCAACAGGTACGCTCCATTCAGATCAAGGTCGTAACCCTCATTAGAAAGCCGCTGAATGTCAGGACTATGACTTATCAGTTGCTGTAGCATGAAAGATCATTTTATTTTTTACAAAAACGGTCTCTCCACGAACCATGGAGCCCTCTGGATTTTGACGTGGACCGTCTTCATAAGCCACAGTATAAACCATGGTTGGCCTGTCGTCAAATTTGCCAAATGCTAACTCGACCACCTCCTTAAAACTGATCTCATGCTTGTCCCATCGCTTTTCGCGCCCATTGACGATGATCTTTATGTCTTTAGGTGCTTCGCGAGAGAAAAAATGCTCCAGACCAGGCCGGGCTAAATCCACCTTAGTTGCGTCCATTATCAATTCATCCTCCCACGGCGCTTCAATTTTTAGAAATATCTCATCATCGGCAGAAATGCCACCAAGTTTCCGAATTTCGCTGCCAGTGATATACTGGTGGAACCATTCATGCTGCTGACCGTTAATTACCAGATGAAGCACTTTCTTTTCGCTATCGTAATGCATCGTTGATTAATTTGATTGTTTTAAATTTGTTTGAAAGGCCTTTACTATGAATATGCTGGGCGGTTACATTTTTTTAAAACTTGATTATCAAACAATTACGTTCTTTGCAAATTGCTTGTAACCTCTTTGCATAATAATATATAGATGACATCCTCCACATATAACGATATTGTTAGTCTTGTACAACAGAAAGACTGGAAGGGCTTTGAAATGCTATACAATACGTACGGACAGAAGTTCTTTTCCTTTGCTGTGAAACGTTGGTTCCTGACCGAAGACGAGGCATGGGAGGTCGTATATCAGACTCTGCAAACTTTAGTGCTTAAATTACCAATCCACAAATTCGAGTCAAAGAAACATTTCGAGAATTTCCTCTACAAAGTATTTATTAATTACTTACGCCAGCATTATCGTCGCCATCGAAAAAAGCAGAGCGAAGAAGTAGGTTTCACAATCAGCCTTCAGGCCGCTTTTGCAGAAGACGAGCCGGCAACTAACGATGACCCTGGGTCCGCACCCGAATTGGATACCCAAGCTATTCGAGAATATTACCGTGATGATGTAGCGGAAAGTCCCAATTTAGTGGCGTTGAAATGTGCCCTTCACCAACTCAAACCGGATGAAAGAGATATCCTCTTACTGCGAGCTCAGAATTATACTTACGAAGAGATTGCTAAAATGCTGAATATAAAGAATAACCAATTAAAAGTCAAACATCTTAGAAGCAAAAAAAAATTAATACAATTGTTAAACAAAAAAACCGCAAATCATGGCTAATTCAAACAAAGTTAATGCTCTAGCTGAAGCCTTGCGGATCATGTTGCTGGAAGAAGCCAGAGAGGCCGACGTGGATCTGTCAGCTAAGAAAATGCAACTCATTCTTTCGCTGCCTGATGATACGCTAGACATGAGTAAGGAGAAGCGGCAGCAAATAGTCGACCGGCTTTTCAAAACGGCCTCGGAACCATCCCTTGGAGAATTGATCCGCGTTTCGATGAAACGCACTAAATTCACGGAGTCTAGCCTAGCCAAAGTCACTAGAGTACCCGCTACTATTCTGCGCAAACTGAAATCAGACTCCATCGTGCCTAATAAGGTTCCGGTCCTATTGTTAAGGGATATATTGAACCGATTGCAACTATCTTTTGATATAGCCGAAAAAGCCGTTCTCAAAACGTTTACTATGATCCAGAAAACAGAGTTGGATCAGTTGAAGGCTTCTCCTGTACGCGCTTGGGCGCGGCGTCCCGGCGAAGATAAAGGGAAAGTCCTGATTAATAAGACCGAGGATACTGCTGGTCGGGAGTTATACGAAAACAAGGAGTCACTAATAAAGTATTTATCGCAGTTGAAGCATTTGATGGAGGACAAAAAGCAATAAACTTGTTGAATTGCAAACGTATAAAATTCATATTGAAGGTTACTGGCGAGATAAAAATAAAAATGGTATACCTGACTATGCAGGCATCTATTTCGTATATACGTCCAAGTACAACGATTCGAACGACACGGTAACGCTAATAAAGCCTGTGTATGTCGGCGAAAGTGAAAACGTAAAAGAAGGTATTATACAAAATGTATCTTTTGCCTATTGGCGAAGTTTCCTCGCCCCAGGTGAGGAGTTGTGTTTCTCAGTCGCGGAAATGGCATCGTCCGGCAGGACAGCAGTAAGAGCAGCCATTGTATTCGAACTGAAACCTGCCGCCAACACGGAATTTAAGGACTCGCAATGGCAAACTGGGTTTGAGGTGTTGATAACCGGTCGAACTAGGCTTTTGCCAGATCATCTTAAAGTACCATAAAAGGAAAAGCATGAGACAGAATTCAAGATATGAGCAAATCAGGCCAGATATGGGAGCAGTATATTGCGCTGGATGAAATTACCGACGAGGTAAATCGAGCTATTATCCACCTAAAGAAAGCATTTCTGCTATCCACTGAAAAAGAAAATCATCCGCGACTTGCAGTTTCGGATGCAGAAGTTCTTGTCGCCAGGAATATACTGAACGAATTGTTTCGTTTTATCTCCTCCCTCCGTCAAAAAGGCAAAGAATCGTCATATACCCGCATGCCAGAGCCTGCAGCAACAGAACTCAGGACAAAACTTGACGCGTTGCTACCACCAAAAAGAAAAATGGCTGATTTTGAGCGGGCTATTTATTCGGGTATAAGTCTTACCCACTATCATTTTAGGCTGCTTGATGACCTAATCAGAGCGCTAGATGCAGAACGAAGTCTCATCATTCAAAATCTCAGAAAGACAAACGCATGATAGCGCTCCTTAAAGGTATGTTCATTGACCTGCATAACAGGACTGACGCAATGGTCGACCGCTTGGCTAAGCAGACTTTAGATACTCCAGGCGCCAGCAGCTTTAAGGAGACAACAATCCTTGAACTGCTTGCCCTTAAGCAAAAACTCAGATCTTTACTTGATGAAGGAATACTCGATGACCCATTTTTTGCTCCCAATTCGTCGATAATATATAGTCATTTAGAGGAAGAGTTCCGGGAGATCGAACAATACTTATACCAGCCAATTAGCCGATATGACCTTAGAGCCGAAGGGTATTTTGAGCTAATCATCCATTCTATCTACAAAGAAATTAATTTCTCACAAAAACCGCCCTTTGTCAGCACCATGTCAAACTCAGATGCTTATTTTCGCGCTTATCCGAAATACAAAATTATCATGTTGCCTCAAGGTGAAGAAAAGCATTTACTCAATCTCGGAGACCTTTACCACGAAATCGGACACTTGATTTACATGCAGTATGACACTTTCTTGATCGGTGATTTCGTTCAACGCATGACCGACCACTACCGGAATGTGCCCCAACACGGTGGAAAGAGAGACCACGGGATGAAAATTTCTGTCCAGCATGCCAGACAAGCCTGGAAAGAAACTTGGATGGAAGAGTTGGCCTGCGACCTAATGGCAACATATGCTGTCGGCCCAGCATACGGATGGTCACATTTAAAGATTTGCGTACTGAGCAGCAAACAAAATACCCTTTTTTCCAAGTCAAATCTATTCAGGAATCATCCTCCTGATGACATTCGTATGCAAATTATATTACGGATGTTGGACCTCATCGGGTGTAAGACCCAAGCCGCAGCCATTGCATCGACTTGGCATGACCTAACTGCAGCAACCCAAAATAGCAAGCCTCCGTATTACGACGAAGTTTTTCCAGCTGACCTACTCAGCTTAATCGCGCAAAATGTATTTAATGGATGCTGCGATATTATGTTGCAATCATATCCTCAACAATTGGCAAACGACACCCGGCCGGTTTCAAAAATCATCAACGAAGCCTGGGATAAAATTCTCATTGATCCCGATAACTCGACCCAATGGACAATAGAACAGATCAACAATATTTTGTCCTGGATCTTATAATGAATAAGATTCCCATTCTAACATTCCCGCACATACTGTCATGCCAATCTGTCAAGTTGTCGCGTCAACAATAAGCGAAGAGCATTGGCTTTCCTTTTGATAGAAAGAAACAGCCCTTTAAAGCAGACCAAAATTTAGAACTTACCAAAACATCTATTTTATGGGAGAATTTTTAAACAGAATAAAAACACTAGGAAGGGGTGGTCTTGGCGTAGTGTCACTCTACCAAACAACCGAAGGCCAGGTTGCTGTAAAGCAAATGCTTAATTCTTGGGATTCTACGCTTCGAGAGCGATTTCATCGTGAAATTCAAATCATGGCAAGTCTTGTACATAAGAATATCGTGAAAATTCTCAACTACAATATAAGCCAAGCCGAACCTTGGTACACTATGAAATATTATAAGGATGGCAGCCTGCGTGATCAAATCAAGAAACTGGCCGAGCTAGGAAAAATATATAATCAATCTGCTGCCGCCTCTATTATCTATTTTCTTGCTGATGCAATGTCACATGCCCACGCAAATAATATCATTCATCGTGATCTTAAGCCTGAGAATATTCTCTTTGAAAATGAAGAACCAAAAATTGCTGATTGGGGAATTGGTAGATTTATCCACCACCAAAGTAAGGTCTTAACGAATGAAGGCATTGGAACAAAGATTTATTGTGCTCCGGAACAATGGCAGTCTGGAAATGCAGATCAGCGCTCAGATATTTACTCGCTTGGGATAATCTTTCGAGAACTACTAACCGGTTTAACTCACGGTACTATTTCAGACCCGATACTGAATAATATTGTCACTAAAATGACAGCTTTGAGCCCGGACGATAGATATCAGTCGATGTACGAAGTAATGCAAGCAATTCAGACCCTAGAAATCGTTAATACAGAAAATCCGATGCAAGCATTTTGGGAGGGAGCTGCAAAAGTGGCGATCACGGCAGGACTTGCATGGCTATTAATAAATGCACTCAGTGACTAATCGAGTGTGAAACTTGCGAGCAATTATCGATTAGAATAGGTTTTATCATTTGGTCCCTTAATGATTTCCATCCTCTGTGAAGCAAGCCTTTTCTGCTCAATGGGTAAACTCCCCACATACCGTTTGGTTGTCCGGGGATCCATATGCCCCATGAATTCCTGCACATCAAAGAGCGATGCGCCACCCGCTATTTGCATGGTAGCAAAGGTTGATCTCAAATAATAACACCGCCCCGGCTTATTAACGCCTACTTCCTTTAGTATAAAGGATAGCCACTTGTTTATAAATTCGATTAGAAGCTGCCGTTCCTGATATTCTCTCAATGGATTCATTCCAGGTTTAAGAATTGGGAAAAGATAGCTCTCAGGGTCTTCAATGATATTACCATTTTCATCCCGGGAGCACTGCCGATCGATGATTTGCTTTATTTCGTCATTAATGTAAATAGCAATTGACGGGGGATCTTCCTTCGCAATCTCTTCGGTTTTTACCCGCTCAAATACGATAAGATTACCCTGAATATTCTTTCGTTTTAGCCGAACGATATCAGCCGGGTTAATACCATTGCCAAACAGAATAAATAAGGAATAATCTTTGGCGCGCTGCAGCCAGGGTTTTTCCGGATCACATTGATATCCGTAAATTTTACGAAGTTCTTCAACCTCGTACACTTTTTTTACGCTTCTCGTCCCGGGGATACGATATTCCTTCTTGCCAAATGGATAACAGTTCTCCTTCTTAATTATTTTCATGTCATGGGCCTCATTGAACACATGGCGAAGGTGCCTAATATACATCCCGACAGTCGTTTTGCTGTTACCTAAACCCTTCATCCATTCTGTGTAATTGTATAAGTAAAGCTTGTTAATTCTTTTAAATTTCACATTCCCGCCGAATTTTACCAACGAGATATAGGCACTTTGATAAAGGATGGCGGTACTAACTTTGCCGATAACAATTTTAAACTTGATCAATTCCTTAAATACATGGCCGATTGTCCCTATTTCAAGGCTCTCCTGCAAGATGGGAAACCTCTTATAGTATTCAGTCAGGTCAAACGGCTCTTGCGCGGGCACCGAAACCTTTATCTTCAGCTTGGTCTGGTCGATTTCAGGATTATCCTTAATAAACCTCAGCTCGAACTGGTCAAAATCAAAAGGGTCCAGTTCATCTGCTGCCTCCTGGGCTTTAACACGTAGATTATTGAATGCCTTACGGAGGTTTTGTACTTTTTCACTTACCCGTTGTTGAGACCAGGCTTTGATCTCGTCTGCGGTAATTCCGTAAACCGTGGTGTACATCCGCATATCGCCGGTTTCATAAATGCGAAGTTTGACTGGATAATCTTTTGTCTTAGAACGGAACCGACGTTTGTCATGATAAATGTCTACTCTGATTGCCATAGCTTCTCCAATTTGTGCTCTCAAAATCTCCGGTTATTTGCACAGAATTTGCACAAAAACTCTGCTTAAACGGCCTTCGGACCAATAAGGCAAAGTTTGGGAAAAACTACTTAACTATTGATATTCAAATAGTTAAGTTAAGGCAAGTTCGGACGAGTTAAGCCCAGTTAAGTCGATTTTGGAACTACGGATCAAAAGGTTTCAGGTTTGAATCCTGACGGGGTCACAAAACCCCTCGCGCATGCGAGGGGTTTTTGCATTCCAGGAGCGGGCGAGCTTGCTCGCTAAAGCGGATGGATGCAAAAACCCGTCCCGACGAAGTCGGGGCGACGGGTTTTGGGTAAGGCCAATGCGAGAGGGATGCCGGAGCGAAGCGGAGGCCATCCTGACGGGGTCACGAAACCCTCGGCAACTGCCGAGGGTTTCGTGCGTTTGCGAACGTAATGAACTGGTTCGGCGAGGCCGAAGGAGCGAAACGGAATATGGGTGTTTTTACTGTTTTTATTGCGCGGATTTTACCCGTATTTGGCCCAACAGATCTTGGCACCTCTTAAATAAATGTTATGGCAAAATCCCTCGACGAACTCGAACTGGCTGAGAAGATATTCCTGGTAGCAGAATATTCCACGATTCTCGAAGAGATGGGCGCCGGAAAAAGCCAGGGCCAGGTTGTCCGCCGGATGGTGCAGGAAGGATACGGCATGGAAAGCGCGCTTTCCTTATACGCCCAGCTTGCGGTGAACAGTACCAAATCAGAAGAGGTCGTGCAGTCTTTGCGTCGCCAGATAGAGGATGCAAGGAACCGTCAGTTTCTACAGGAATTGCTGTCAAAGCCGCAAACTACTTCAATGAGTAGCTCGGACCTCGCGCGAATATCAGAAGCGGAAGAAAACAAAGAAAGAATGGGAGAGCTTGCCAGACACATCTTTCCACATCTCCTCATGAAAATTTTTGGCATTTGAGTCGATTAAGTGATTTTCTTTAACGAATAATATAGTCTTTTGAAATACTTCGATTTTGACTCTATTTTTAATCCTTGACACCTCGCCTTCAGCTAACTGTCCCTTATCGAAAATTGAATTATAAGAGAGCTTGGTCCTTGAAATTCTATAAGGTACCATTCTTCCGGATCTTCTTTAAAGTGAACCAATCGGCGTTCCGCCCCGAAAACGTTTTTGTCAGGTTGTGTGGTATTCCCCTTAGATCCCTCCGCTTTGGCATAGTATCTCAACTATTAAGTCATGGCTGCATTATGAACTAAATTAGGGAATACTGGCCGCAGATCAGCTGGACCTTGCTTTTGCAAAAATTAAATATTACATTCGATTGCCTTTGGACATTAAGCTTTCTGCATGAAACATTTCCTGATCTTGCTATGCATTTCGATTTGCTTGACAGCCTGTTCAAACAAGCATTATCATTGGAATGGGGTCGTGAGAGATTTCGGCGAATATCATTTCATGAAGAACGGGTATATCCTAAAAGCGACTTCCACAGACGACGGAATCTTAAGCTATGCCCTGGAGGATTCAACGCATAGGATGATATTGAAATCGGATAGAAAGCTAGACGGTATTAGCATTTACCAGAGCTGGGCGATATGCTTTGATGATGAGGATAATATTTGGGTTAACAGCTCTGATATCGGGACCACTTGTTGGGAGCGAATCGGCAAGGATACATTCCAACGAACGATGCTTGACCAAGGGAGTACCCTACTTAAATTTATGCCTTCTGTTTTAGGCAGACCCTAAGATGTGTGACCGACCGGGCAAATCTTCTAATTTTTCATATGAAAAGATTTCTTTCGATATTGTCCCTACTGCAAGCGGCTTTAGCGCTGCGTGCACAGGATACTGCGTCTTTGCCCCGAACTTTTGCAGAAGCCAAGATTACCATTGACCTCCCCAATAACGCATGGCATTTCACCGGAAAACAGGAAAAAAATAATCTGGTCGTTTATGTGTTCAAAAGAGATGAGGTTAGGGACAGCCTGAACCGGAGCATCATTCCGAACATCGGAGTGATTATTGAGAATGTCGCTGATAAAATGGATGTTGTTACTTACTCGGCAAAAAAAAGAGGGAGCGCGTCATTTGATGTTACCGCCATGTTTATCGCCGGCGATGGGAAGATCAATTTCGTCAATGCTGTGGGGTATAAAGGAACCTATACGGACGCCTTTGAGCATATTGTCTATGTTGTTCACGCTATTAACAACAAGAAAGGCATTCAGATAATACTCGACACCACAACGGGAACGTTCGACCAAATCGAGCCAGAGTTTTTTGAAGTATTAAGATCAATCAGGAAAAGCAAGGAGCCACCGAAGCCATCCTGACCTCAATAATGAGCCCATATCTTTCTTAGCGGCGTTCCCAAAATATCCTGCAGGTCCCTTATGACTTTGTCAGACAAGTCATCCTGTAGATCTGAAATGGTTATTACAAATTTTGCAAAGCCTGCTGCCGAATGGTAGGTCAAATCATTTAATGAAGTCTTCTTATGGCAGCAGGGAGTGACGAAGCTCAGGTCGGCAAATTGCCGTTGAGCCGCGTTGTCCATCGCATTTTGCCAATCTTCCATTTTAATCGCTCGCCCGCATAAATTACAAGACACACTATCAAAATTCTCCCCCTGGTCGATGAATTCGATGCTGTCTGTGGAAGCCAACTCTATTCTGGCCTTGCCATAAAGATTAATCAAGAACTCTTTTGCACTATCCTGTTGGGATTTACCGGGGATGTAAGACGGAACTGTCGGAATAATCTTTAGCATCGTGGAGGAGACTTTTCCCTTTTGCGTGGGCTTATCACTTGCTGTCTGCGAAGTATTACCTGAGCAAGCAAGCAATAACATAGAAGCCAGGAAATTGAAAGTTAGGAGCCGCATATTAATGCAAATTATTTAAAGCAGTGAAATATCGGGCTAATCTGCTGTCGTTGGCTGACCGAACTGCAGCAAATAGCCGTTATTGTCGTAGATCGCGAATTCTTTCATTCCCCATTCGAAGCTTTCGGGTTCGTAACATACTTTGGCTTTGTCTTTTACCTGATGCCATACCCTGTCGACATCGTCGGTCGTGAAATAAAGACTACCGGTAAAGGCGGGACCCTTGAACTCCTCATGCTCGTCCGGCCTGGCAAGCATGATCCACACGTCGTCCTTGTGCAGGGAAGCCCAACCCCATCCCTCGTTGTACTCTTCCAGGATAAATCCCAGGGTGCCGGTGTAAAAGTCGATGGTTGCCTTGATATTGTCCGTCCGGAGCATCGGCCTGAGGAAAGTAAGTCGCATAATGACCGGAAAATACAATTTTTTTTCACGCCCCGGCCCTCTCATAAATAAAATTCCCACTTAAAGATAATCTGGTCGTTTATGTGTTCAAAGAGATGCGGTTAACAAGCACGGGTTACTCTGATTCATATGAAATAATGACCCTCCCGGGCCCCTGAACTACCGTCCCAAGCAGATCTTCGGTGTCCCAGGCTAATGGCAGCCCAAACTGGCTGTAGGTATCTGCAATAAAGGCATTGTTGACACTGTAATCATTGGTGAGGAACATCCAGACCACATTGGTGCGACGGTAGTTCAGTTTGTGATCGTACGCGGCGCCCGTGATCAGGTTTCCTGCCTGATCGTATTGAAATGTTCGCGTGTTTCCATATGATCTCCCGCCGCCGAGGAAAAAAGAATCCGTACGTTCGGTGACCCTATTCAAGGCATCGTATTTGAATCTTCGAACGTAGAATCCTCTTCCCATAGTGGCCGTCGGAACGGAATCAATATACGTGCCGAAGTTATATTGCGAATCCAGCGCTATCTGGTTATGTTCATTGTAATAATATTTATCAAGCGATTCATAAGATTGGTTTTCATAAGGGCGTACCATATAGAGAAGTCGACCTAATTTGTCATATTTAAAAACAACATTTGGATTTCCGGTACGTACAGCGGTGTTCCTGACGGTGAGCGGTTCGCCGAATCTGTTGTATGTGAATGTGTAGATGATCGAATCCAGACTTTGTTCCAGGCTTGGAATAAGCTTGATCTTACTGATCCGATAGGGAGTCAAATCTGGATTGGGGCCGATAATTTTGTCTTTTTGGCACGAAACGAACAGGGAAAGCAGAAGAAGCGTTTTGGCCGGACGAATTGCCTGCAGGATAAAGTTTCTCATATAACAATATTTTGATGGTGAATCATGAATTTCGGTTTCTGCAGAGCGCAAAAGAATGAGTTCTGTCAGTCCGACAATTGATATTCGTTTCCACCCCATCAAGATCCATAAAAAAATCCCCACTTAGGAAAAGTGGGGATTTACTGATTAGCTTCGGACCGGGTTTTCGACGCCCATCGCAATCTCAGACCGGGACCACCCGGCGCTTCTCCATTCACATCATTCATAAATAAGCTTTTTCATTGTGTATACGCGATCGTCGAAATCAGCGCATTGGCGGTCTGCCTGGAATCCAGTCGCGTATGTTGCACGACGATCGGCACATCGGATTGGATCACACTGGAATAGTCGGTTTCCAGGGGAACGGGTTCGGGATCTGTCAGGTTATTAAAACGCAGGTGTAAGGTACGCCGGGCGCCGACCGTGACCCGATAGGGCCCCGCCGGCTCTCTGTCTGCAAAAAAGAGGGTGATCTCGATATGCGCATCGTGGGCGCCCGCGTTAAGGATACATGCTGCCTCATGGCTGATGAAATCGGGCGCAGGCCCTGTTCCGTATCCGGGGATATATCCCTCGGCGATCGCCCATAACTTTTTACCCACTTCCATACTATTTGCTTTTATTTCTGAACGCACTGAACAGGAGAACGGCTATGCCGAGTCCCGCTACCGTGGCGACCGTCTTACCGATCTTGTTCGGGTCTTTGATCTTCATTCCGTCAACAACTCGTTTCTCGGGAAAGGACGTCAATGGGGGTTCGGCTGCATTCTGCTGCCTAAGAGCCATCTGGAGCACTTGCGCCAGGTGCAATCCCTTGCGATCGGTCTCCTGCTCTATCTGTTCCCGGCAGCTGAATCCGTCGGCAATGATGATGGTTTCTTTGTCCGCCTTGCGCACCGCCGGTAGTAAGACCCTCTCGCCTGCAGCGATGGATACATCATAATGCTCGCCTTTCTCGTAGCCGAAATACCCTGCCATGCCGCAGCAGCCGGAATCGAGCATGTCAACATCGAGGCCGGTCTTCCGGAGCAGACTCTTTTCACAATCCATTTTCATGATTGCCTTATGATGGCAATGGCCGTGGATGATAGCCTTCTTTTTAAGGACAGGGATCTTGAACTCCGGCGCCTTCTTCTCCAGGAATTCGGCCAGGGTGAATACGTTCTTCTTCAGCCGTTTGGCCGTTTCGCTGTCAGGGAAAAGATTGAGCAGTTCATCCCGGAAGACGGCTACGCAACTCGGTTCCAATCCTACGATGGGCGTGCCTGCTTCGATCTCCTCCCTCAGGCTGTCCATGATCTGCTGAAGCATTCTCCTGGCGGTCTTTAGCATCCCAAAATCATAGAGCGGCCGTCCACAGCAAAGCGATTGCCGTGCTGTGATGACTTCGAAGCCCGCAGCTTCCAATACTTCGACGCCTGCGACAAGGGTCTCGGGCAGAAAGAAATTATTAAATGTATCGGCCCAAAGGATAACTTTCGGCTTGCCCTGGTTCCGGCGCGGTCTTGCCTTGAACCATTGTTTGAACGGGCGCTCCGCGAATTTAGGCATGGTTCGCCGGGGTTCGACGCCGGCAATGGCTTTCGTAATGGATCCGATGACCGGCGCGTGCATCATAAAATTGGCGATCCCCGGGATCCTTGACGCCAGACGCGACCACCAGTAAATCCAGCCGAAGGCATAGGCCGTGCGCGGCCTAAGGCGCCCTTCGTAGTAGTGTGAAAGGAACTCGGATTTATAGGTCGCCATGTCGACATTCACCGGGCAGTCGCCCTTGCACCCTTTGCAAGCCAGGCAGAGGTCAAGCGACTCCTTGACATGTTCGTCTTTCCAGCCGTTCTTTGTAACGTCTCCTTCGAGCATTTCGAAAAGCATCCGGGCCCTCCCGCGCGTGCTGTGTTTCTCTTCGCGCGTAACCATATAGCTGGGACACATTGTGCCCTGTTCATGCCTCCGGCAATTGCCGACTCCGACGCACCGTATCGTCGCACGGGCAAAACTGTTCTCCTCATCGCCATAGTGGAACCAGGTCTTTACCTGCGGCGGGTTGTAATGATTATCGATGCGCAGGTTGCCTAATTGCCCGTAGGTATCGATGATCTTGCCGGGGTTCATTTTCCATCCCGGGTCCCAGATGCTTTTAAATTCGTGGAAGGCCTGTAGTATCTCCGGTCCAAACATGATCTCCAGGAGGTCGCCGCGAGCCTGCCCGTCACCATGTTCGCCGGAAAGCGCGCCACCATAACGTACGACCAGGTGAGCGGCCTCGACGGTAAAATCCTTATAATCCTTTATGCCTTGTTCAGTGAACAGATCGAACTGTACCCGGCAATGGATGCAGCCCTGGCCGAAATGACCGTACAGAGAAGGGTTGTATTTGTATTTATGGAACAAAGCCCGCAATTCTTTGAGGTAGGCGCCGACCTTTTCGGGGGGTACCGCGGAATCCTCCCAACCGGGCGCGCCCATGGATTCGCCGGGTATCCAGGCAGTAGCGCCAAGACCTGATTCCCGGATCTCCCAGAGCATCTTTTCCTGGTCCGGATCATCGAAGAGACTCATGGTGGGGGCATTCCCGGTCTCTTTTAGCTCCTTCATAAGATTCCTGGCCTTATTATCGGATTCTTCCTTGCTGTCACCGCCGAATTCGACAAGCAGCCAGCCTTTCCCTTCAGGCAGGAGTGGAAGATCCTCCAGATTCATTCCCTTTTTCTCCATATAGCCGATGAGGATATCGTCGATGCCCTCCAACCCGATCGGCTCGTGCTTCAAGATGGGCATGACCGCGTCTCCGGCTTCGAAGACATCTTTATACCCCAGGACGAGTAGCGATCTGTTTTTCGGAGTGGGCAGTAATTGTAAGGTGGCTTCGAGAATGGTGACGCAAGTGCCTTCCGACCCGACCAGGGCCCTGGCCACATTGAATCCGTTCTCGGGGAGGAGTTGGGGTAGATTGTAGCCAGACACGCGACGCGGGATATTGGGGAACTTTGACCGGATCTGATCGGCATATCTATCCCGAAGTTCGCGGAGCCTCCTGTAGATTTCGGCCTTGCGTCCTCCTTCGGTTTGGATGCGCGCATATTCTTCATCACTGGTTGGGCCTACATCCATCTTGACGCCGTCGTATGTAATGATCTTAAGGCGCTCCGTGTTGTCGGAAACCCTCGCGCCGTTGCCCTGGAATTGGGCCATCACGGAATGGACGCCGCAGGAATTGTTACCAAGCATCCCGCCCAGGCAGCAATGGCTATGGGTAGCGGGGTCGGGACCGAAGGTCAGACCTGCCTGTTCATCGGTAGCTTTACGCATTTCATCAAGAACGATGCCCGGTTGGATGCGGACGAGTTTATTATTCCGATCTATGTCGAGCACTTTATTATAGTATTTCGACATATCCATCACGACGGCCACATTGCAACATTGCCCTGCGAGGCTCGTGCCGCCGCCACGCGACAGGACCGGTGCGCCGTATTGATGACAAATGGCGACCGTCGCGCAGACATCATCCTCATTACACGGAAGCACCACGCCGATCGGCACCTGACGGTAGTTAGATCCGTCAGTGGCATACAATGCCCTGGAACCATCGTCAAAACGCACTTCCCCGGTTATCCGTTGCCGGAGCTCGGCCTCCAGGCCTTTTACATCTACGCCACGTGAATGTTTGGTCTCAAATCGCGTATCGGCAGGCGAATTATTGGTGCTAACATTCTTGCTCATGAGTCATAATTTATGTTTTTCAGCATCGGCGGCTTTGAAATCGAAACCCAACCCCGGCCGGGAGAGATCGGGCTCCAGACAACCCTTCTTTGGCTGTGGCAAGCCATCGAAGAACATCGATTCGATCCGGCTGTGATCATGGAAGTATTCGGCGATAAAGAAGCCTGGTGCGGCGAGAGCGGCCTGTAAATGAATAGCCGGGGCACAGTGTGAAGAGAACGGGATCTGGTGAGCGGCGGCGAGCCCGGCGGCCAGCAAAAAATTAGTGATGCCACCACATCGCGTTGCATCCGCCTGCAGGATGTCAACGGCCCCAGCGCGGAGCACGGCCTGGAAATAGGGAAGATGATATCCATATTCCCCCGCAGCAATGGCGCAGCCTGCCGGAGAATGCTCCCGTACAAAGCGCAAGCCGGGCAGATCATCTGAGGACACGGGTTCCTCGAACCAAGTCACGTCGAACCCGATAAAAGCATGCGCGAATTTCGTCGCCTGACGAGCGGAATAGGCACCATTGGCATCAACATACAAGGAGGCGTCTCGCCCGATCGCCTCACGGGCCGCCTTCACCCGGCCAACGTCCTTTTGGGGTTCGCGGCCGATCTTCATTTTGAAATGGGAGATGCCCTGCGCCGCCCAGGCCTGAAACTGATCGCGGGTCCGGTTATCGGAATAGGACGTAAAGCCCCCGCTTCCGTAGATCGCCATTTTATCCCTTGCCCTGCCCAGCAAGGAGCAGACTGGCAAATCCAATAGCTTTCCCTTCAGGTCCCATGCAGCGATGTCGACGGCGGACACGCCCATCATGGCCAGACCGCAGGTCCCGTTATTCCGGATAGCGCGGACAAGGGTCTGGTTGATATCGGGAATTTGCATAGCGTCCTTCCCGATCAGCAGCGGCTTGAGGGTTTTTCCGATAATCGCCCCGACCGACGGATCGGCGTAAGTATAACCCATGCCTTGTTTTCCGCCTGCGCTTACCGTCACCAAAATCATCGTGGTATGTCCCCAGTCGATCGTCCCATCCGATTCAGGAAAGTCGGTTGGGATCGTATATACGGACACGCCTATATCCGTTATGGGTATACTTTCGCCACGCCGCGGGGGATGATCATCTTTTTTCATTTGGCGTGAAAGTATTCGTCGACCACATCTTTATAGGTTTGTTTAATGACGTCCCAGGTTTTGCTGTCACCGCCGAGCATCGCCGAACCGAACGCCTTCATTTCCTTAAAATCGATATGTGGAGGTAACATCGGTACCGAGGGGTCGGTGCAGGCCTCGATCAGTACGGGTCGGTTCACGTTAAATGCCCAGTCAAGACCTTCGGCCAGTTTTGCGGGATCATCAATTTTTATTCCGTCCAACCCCAGCAACTTCGCATATTCGGCATACGGAATATCCGGCACACCCTGTGACGCGTCATACCGGGGGTCGCCAAGCATGGCCCTTTGCTCCCAGGTGACCATGTTCAGGTCCTGGTTATTGAGCACCAGTATGATCAGACGCGGGTCCGTCCATTCCCGCCAGTATTTCGCGATGGTGATCATCCCATTCATTCCCAGCATCTGAAAAGCGCCATCTCCGATCAGGCAAATGGGTACCCGCTCGGGAAAAGCGAACTTTGCGGCGATCGTGTAGGGCATAGCCGGGCACATGGTCGCCAGGTTGCCTGACAACGAAGCCTTCATTCCCTTGCGAATTTTCAGATCCCTGGCAAACCACGCGGCCGTGGACCCGGAATCCGCAGAAAAAATGCAATTGTCCGGAAGCCGTTTTGACAACTCCCAGAAGACGAGTTGGGGATTCATGGGATTTGCGCTGTCCTGTGATCTGGCTTCCAGCACCTTCCACCATTTTTGCGTTTCCCTGATCAGTTGCTCCTGCCAGGAGCGATCTGATTTTTGCTCCAGTAACGGCAGCAGCGCGCGAAGTGTCTCCCTGGAATCACCGTGAAGACAAACCTCCATCGGATAGCGGATACTGAGCATCTTACCGCTGATATCGATCTGCACCCCTCTTGCCTTGCCCTCCCTGGGGAGATATTCGGAATAAGGAAAGCTGCTCCCGATCATCAACAGGGTGTCACATTCCATCATCATATCGTAACTCGGTTTAGTGCCCAGAAGGCCGATCGCCCCGGTGACATAGGGAAGATCGTCAGGCAGGACGGCCTTGCCAAGCAAGGCCTTGGCCACCCCTGCGCCAAGTACCTCGGCGACCTCCTTCACCTCGTCAGCCGCTTCCAGCGCGCCAGCCCCGACGAGAATGGCAACCTTTTTCCCTTCATTCAGCACCTCCGCGGCCCTTCGCAATTCGCGATCTGCGGGGACAACGACCGGCTTTTCATAGCCGATGCCCGAATGAATGGTGCCGTGCGCCCGGGCCGGCTCCACAAAATCGAGTTCCTGCACGTCATTCGGGAAAATGATACAAGTGACGGTGCGCTCCGAGATCGCGGTTCGAAATGCGCGGTCTATCAGATGACGCGTTTGCATGGGGTCGCTGCACATATGGACGTATTCTCCTGCCACGTCTTTAAACAGCGATATCAGGTCGACCTCTTGCTGATAATTGCCCCCTAACGAAGACCGGGCCTGCTGGCCAACGATGGCCACAACCGGTTGATGATCCATCCTGGCGTCATACAGGCCATTAAGCAGATGTATCGCGCCCGGACCCGATGTCGCCAAACATACGCCCACCTCGCCGGTGAACTTGGCGTGACCGCAGGCCATGAACGCAGCATTTTCTTCATGCCTCACCTGAACAAACGGGATCGCAAAATCCTTTCTTTTCGCGCGGTTCATCGCGCCGAGGATGCCGTTAATGCCATCTCCGGGAAAACCAAAAATACGCTTGACGCCCCATTGGGATAATCGCTCGACGATAAAATCGCTTACTTGTTTTGCCATAATTTACATGTTAGTGCTGTCGGGAACAGCGCCGGAAGAGGAATACTGTGAGGGATGCAATTCTTATTCCGTTCAAGTGCTTATTGTGCGTTCGAACCGGAAAGTTGTAGAAAATGATATACAGATTGAGGAATCGCTTCGGCAATTCCGGAAATGGCCAAACCGGATTCGACGTAGGTACGGGTTCATGAGAGGGCGGTTATAAAAAAAGTCCCCACTTAGGAAAAGTGGGGATTAACTGCGTTCCGAGGGCAAACAATTTACGGTTTCATAGGACGATAAATTGGCTTCGGACCCGGGTCGGTTGGTTTCAGGATTGGACTTCACTGGTTTTCGGATATTGGACATCTAACCTTGACAACACAAAGGTGAGACTTAAATAGTCTGAAAAAAATAGCATAAACTATCAATCTTGTATGGCCCGTTCTGCCACAGGCTGTAGTATTCAGGCCTACGTAAAGGCACGTCCCGGGAATATTTTTACCTTGTTTGTGCCCGTTGGGGGCCGGGAAATGGCGGAGCAGAGTCGAGCGATCAGATCAGCTTATAGTCCAGCGCATAGCGTGTCAGGTCGGCATTGGATCTCATTTTCATTTTTCCCATGATCCTCCCCCGATACGTACTGACCGTGGTGGTACTAAGTACGAGCCTTCCCGAAATTTCCGAAACCGAATATCCGGCAGAAAGCAACAAGAAAACGTCGAATTCGCGCTGCGAGAGCACCTCATGGGGTTCCCGGCTTACCCGATCCTGATCAAGCTCGTCCGCCAACTTATCCGCAATTTGAGGGGAAACATATTTTCGACCGAGCAACACCCTTCGCACTGCCTTGACCAGTTCCTCCGCAGCCGCATCCTTACTGAGGTATCCCGCTGCGCCGGTCTTAATGGCCCGGATCGCATATTGTTCTTCCGGGTGTATGCTGAGGATCAACACGGGTATCTTGGGGAAATTTTGCTTGACATGCAGTACGACGTCGAGACCGCTTCGGCCGGGCATGGACAGGTCGCAAATGATGACGTCCCAATCTCCGCTAATCATCATTTTTAACACACTCTCCGCATCGGGGGCTTCGGCAATGAATGCCGCAGGAAACTCTTCCAACAGAATATGTTTCAGGCCTTCCCGGATCAGCGCATGATCGTCAGCAATAAGAATTCGCATGTGCAAGATGATTTAGTAGTTAAAAAGGAACGGAAATAGTGAGGCAGGTGCCCTTCCCCGATTCGCTCGTCAATGCGTATTCCCCGTCCATAACAAATACCCGTTCTTTGATACCCAGGAGACCAAAGCTCTTTATCGCCGATTGGTCGCCCGCGTCGATCCCTTTCCCATTGTCCCTGATCTCCAGGATTAACCGATTATTCTTTATTCTGAGTTCGCTCTCTATCAGTTGAGCGTTGGCATGGCGCACCGCATTGGTCAGCGCCTCCTGGTAAATGCGGAACAACCCGGTGCCGATCGCTTTGCCGGCCTCTATTTCCTGCATATCGCAGCGGAACCGGATCTCTATACCGAAACGATTCTCCACCTCGTGGCTTTGCCACTTAAGGGCGGCCACCAATCCAAGATCGTCGAGGATGTTGGGCCGGAGGTTCGAAGCTATCTTTCTGACAGAATTGACGACCTCTTCCACGAGCACGATAATATCTGTAAACTTCCCGCGGATGGCAATATCATCCGACCTAACTTGTTTATCCAGCGCATGTAAATCCATTTTCAAAGCAGTAAGCTGTTGACCCAATTCATCATGAATATCGCGGGCGATCTGGATCCTTTCCTCTTCCCGTATGTTTTGAAGGTGCAAGGAAAGCTCATGCAATTCCCGATTGGCCTCCCTGATCTCGTTTTCCGCTTTCAGTTTATGCGTGAGGTCATTGACCAGTACCAGGCAGGCCGATTTGTTCTCGTAGGCGATCAGGGTAGAAACGATCTCGACATCGATGGCCGTTCCGTCCTTTTTTATATGCCTGGCCAGGCCGCTCAGGCCCCAGCTCTCTATGACCGGTTGTATCCGATTTACATGGATCCCGATAAATTCGCCGTGGCTGTAGCCATAATGCTTCACGGCCGCATCATTTACCGCCAGGAAACGCTTCGTTTGGTTATCACAGACCCAGGCCGGCAGCGGATTCTCATCAAACAGCAAACGGTATTTTTCCTCGCTCTTCCGCAAGTCGTCTTCCACGCTCCTACGCTGGGTGATGTCTATCACTATCCCTTCCACCGTTCGATTTCCCGTCTCCTTATTATTGATCAAAGAAATATTCTCTATCACATACAGGGGGTCGCCGTTCTTTCGACGCAGGAGACCCTCATAATTAAACAGGAACTCTTCGCGTTCCAGGCGCATCATCGTCCTTGTCCTGTCCATTTCCGAACAATAAAGATTCCTTGGCGGGATCTTCCGTAGTTCTGCGGGATTGGCGTAGCCAAGCATCTTACAAAAGGAATTATTACAATCGATGATCTTCCCTTCGATAGTCGATAGGTAGATCCCTGCCAGGTTTCTTTGAAAAAGAGATCGATAGCGCTTTTCGCTCGCCATCAATTCCGAGTCGGTCTTCAGTTTCTCCTTTTTTGCCTTCCTACTCTCCATTGCCCGTACAATCGAAGAAGGAAGGCTGACCAGGTTGCTCTTTAAAATATAGTCATCGGCACCCTTATGAATGATATCAACCGCAAACTCCTCCGACACCTTGCCTGTCACCAGGATAAATGGGGAATCGATATGCAGGTCTTGCAAAAACTTCATCGCTTCGGTGGCATTGAATTCCGGCAGGGAATTATCAGACAAAATGACATCGAACTTGTCATCATCAATAGCCTGCGCGAATTCAGCCTTATTGGATACAATAGTTGCCCTGAATTTCAGTTCCGCCTGCCGAAGAGACTTTTGGATCAGTTCCGCGTCATACGTGTCATCTTCGAGTAGCAGCAGGCTTATTTCCGTCTTCATAAAAAGTCGTTTACACGCCAGGGCGTGCGTGTTGAACCGTGATGAGTCAGAATTTTTCAGGTAGGGGAATGACAGGAAGGGATCGCTTCTATAAATGTAGACCTATTGAAGGACTTATACGCTTATACTTTACTTACCAGCGAACTAAACGTTAAAATGATGATAATAAACAAATTACGGTTGAAGACGGCAAGGTCATTGTGACCGTCAAACCATGGAACCAGGTTTATTTGTATTTTGTAAAAATGAAAGACCTAAGTATAAGAGAGTTTTATAAAGAAATATTTGGCGAAAGCGGTTATCAGCTTGATCATTTTTTAGACAGCAGAAGTTCAGACGATATCGGGCACTTTAATGTCTTTGATATGGTTAAGTTCTATTTCAGTGGTAATAAAAAACCTGAAATGACATATAACCGAAGATTGTATTACAAAATTAGTTTGATCAAAGGCAAAAATCTGGTAGAGTATGCCAATAAAACGGTATTCATTGATAAACAAGGAATATTGTTTGCAACGCCAAAAATCCCTTACCGGTATACACCACAAGCCAAAGAGCAGTCGGGCTTTTTTTGCGTTTTTACCAAAGAGTTCTTGTCCAAATCAAGAACGGGTTTGCTTATTGATGAATTGCCGATCTATCAGCCCAATAGTGATTTTGTATATCATCTAAATGATGAACAATATCTTCAAATGGAATGGATATTCAGGAAAATGGATGCAGAACTTTCTTCCGACTATGCATTTAAATATGATTTGTTACGTAATTATGTGTTGGAACTAATACACTCCGGACAGAAGTTAAAACCATTGAAAAGCACTGCCGGTGCCACTAATGCTGCAAGCAGGATTTCATCGTTGTTCATAGAACTCTTGGAAAGGCAGTTTCCTATTGACAGCGATGCACAGGTAATAAGACTCAAGACACCCAATGATTTTGCCAGATCGTTAGGCATACATATTAATCACCTAAATAAAGTATTGAAAGAGACTACAGGCAGAAGCACCAAAGAAATCATCACAGGCAGAATGATCGAAGAAGCCAAAATCCTGCTTAAACAAACACAATGGAATGTGTCTGAAATAGCCTTTGCTTTAGGATTCGAAGAAGTCGCTCATTTTTCCAACTTTTTCAAGAAGCATACCACTCTTTCGCCGTTGAAATTCAGGAATTGATTGAATTTTGCAAATAGTGGATTGCTTTCTATAAGGTAATTATTTACGAAATGATTGACCTTGTTGGCTCAAATCAAATAGTAAATAAGGTGAAAAATGTAACAATATTAGGAAGCAGCACGCTACAAGTGAATCGAATAGGCCTTGGCTGCATGGGCATGTCGGAATTTTACGGCTCTTTCAATGAAGAAGAATCTGTCAGCACGTTGCACAAAGCCATTGACATCGGGGTCAACTTCTTCGACACGGCCGATATGTATGGTTGGGGAGCCAATGAAAAGTTGATTGGAAAAGCCTTTAGACGTCGATGGGATAAAGTTATTCTGGCAACTAAATTCGGAGTAATGAGAGGATCAAATGGAGAATGGCTCGGACTCAATGGAAAACCAGAATATATTAAGAAGGCTTGTGAACAGAGCCTTTCAAATTTGGGAACAGAGGCCATTGATCTATATTATATGCATCGCCAGGATCCCCATGTAGAAATTGAAGAGATCGTTGATACCCTGTCAAATTTGGTCAAACAGGGAAAAGTGAAATATATAGGTCTCTGTGAGGTTGATGCTGACACTATCCGACGAGCACATAAAGTTCATCCCATCACTGCCTTGCAAACTGAATACTCCTTATGGAGCCGCGAACCAGAAAAGGAGCTTTTTGGCGTTTGTAAAGAACTCGGAATTACATTTGTATCATACAGTCCATTGGGCCGGGGTTTTTTGACCGGGGCGATCAGAAGTCGTGCCGATATGGAGGCTGGTGACTTTAGGCTGAGCAATCCACGATTTACCGATGCGGCTATCGCCGAAAATCTCACGTTTGTCAACGTTTTGGACCAATTAGCAAAGGACAAAGGAGTAACAAAAGCACAGATCGCCTTATCCTGGATATTAAGCCAAAACCATGAGATCACCGCGATTCCCGGCACGAGAAAGATTCACCGACTTGAAGAGAATTTAGGTGCATTAAACGTGGAACTAACGGAAGCAGATTTTGATATTATTGAATCGGCTATGCCTAAAATAACCATTGGAAGCAGGTATTAACAACCGGCTTTTGTCTACTTTTAGAAAATGCCCAGGAACCTGAGCGGCCCCCTTTTTAACAGCAATTTAGTCACCTGCCTGTTGCAGAGACTGGCGACGTGTATTACCTTTTCTGTTATGAAAAGAACCATTACCCGCCGCACAACCGTCATGAAAGCCGGACTTGTTCTTGCGGCCATCCTGGCTATCGGCTGGGTCATCCCCCAACAACTCGTGATGCCCGTGGCAGGCGCAACCCGTCATAGCTATGACCAACATTCCTTCTGGGCCTATCCCTGGGGCGAGTCAGTAACCCACAAAGGCGTCGACATCTTTGCCAAAGAAGGAACCTATGTCCATTCAGCAACGGATGGATTGGTCATTGCGACGGGCCAGAACCGACTCGGTGGCAATTTCGTCGTAGTCCTCGGTCCGCAATGGCGGCTTCATTACTATGCCCATCTGCACGAAATCCGTACTCATGCCTTAACCCCCGTGTCGCATCAAACTGTACTTGGAACCGTTGGAAATACCGGCGATGCGAAGGGCAAGCCGACGCACCTCCACTATACGATCAGGTCGGTCTTCCCCTGTCCATGGCGCATCGACCATAGCCACCAGGGTTGGAAGAAGGCATTTTACATCAATCCGATCCCTTATCTGAATGAAGGGGCTTAAATATCCATCCATAAGCGACGATCGTCCATTCCATACTCCCGCCCGTCATATCACCTTTGCCTGGTCTATTTTGACAACACCATTAAAGGATAATATATGGCGCGTTTGAAGGTATTGGATCCCGCCCTTAGTTCGGGCAAGGCAAAAGAATTATTTACTGCAATTGAAAGCAAATTCGGGTCAGTCCCTAACACGTTTAAGATAATGGGGAACTCCCCTGCCCTATTGGAGGGATCCCTCCGGCTAAGTGCGGCGCTGAGCACGGGAAAATTGGGTTCTAAAACGAGCGAACTGATTGCGCTGGCTGTGGCGGAAAGCAACTCCTGCAGTTACTGTTTGTCGGCACACACTTACGTTGCCACAAACCTGATGAAAATGGATACGGCTACATTGGAAGCGGCCAGGCATGGCAGGGCCACGGACCCAAAAACCGATGCCATATTAAAATTTTCAACGGCGCTGGTAACCAAACGGGGGATGGTAGATGATGCGGACCTATATGCGTTAAGAGATGCAGGTGTTACAGAAGAAGAAGCAGCAGAAATTGTCGGGCATGTTGCGATCAATATGCTGACCAATTATTTCAACAACACGGCCATGCCGGAAATTGATTTCCCCCTGGTCATGCCCAATCCAGCAGCCACCGTATGAGCGAAATCCCAGACGGGCCGGAAATTAAAATCAATAACTTTGAGGCGTGGGTGCGCAAACGACACATACCTTAATCAATCCAAAGAACGGGAACCTCGCATTCAAATTATTTGCCTTTGAAGAGGATGGTCATTTTGACCACGTGCAACGCAATAATTATTTTTCCCTTATCTGGATTACGGAAGGAACCGGCAGGGTAAAGGCAGATTTTTCCGAATATGAGCTTAACCCAGACTGCCTTTATGCTTTTTCTCCTTACCAGCCCTTTATGTTTGCCTCAACCGGGAATCTAAAAGGCACGGCGTTGCAATTTCATCCTGATTTTTATTGTATTCACCTTCACCGGAAGGAAATTGACTGCAATGGCGTTCTATTTAACAATATCTACAATCCCCCATTTACATTTCTGGACCATGGCGCCTCATCCGCTCTAAGTAAATT
This sequence comes from Bacteroidota bacterium, assembly GCA_030706735.1. Taxonomy (GTDB): domain Bacteria; phylum Bacteroidota; class Bacteroidia; order Chitinophagales; family Chitinophagaceae; genus Puia. The sequence goes on from JAUZNZ010000005.1 coordinate 79,969, forward strand.
GATGGAGCAAATGAAAATGGAAATGCAAATCCCGGCCATGGCCCAACAAGAGTTATTGGTCTCTTACTTAAAGATATTCCTGATTACGGTATCAAGATTAAAGGCAGAGCAGGAGTCGCAGGCTACCTTGCTCACGGAGGACCGAAAGGAGCCTTTTGTGCTACAAAAACTTAAGCAGGCAATTGAAAAAGACTTCAAATCAAAACATTCAGCCGGGGACTATGCCAGGAGTTTGAACATTTCTGCCAAGGCGCTCGGGAGGATCACTAAAACCCATTTCAATAAAACATTGACCGAATTGATTTCCGAGCGGATCATTATAGAAGCGAAGCGGGAATTGTATTTAACCAACAAAGCCATCAAGGAAATTGCCTATGAATTGGGTTATGATGATGAATATTATTTTAGCCGGTTTTTTAAGTCGAATGCCGATGTATCCCCACAGGTATACCGCGATACCGTCGGGGCCGGACGAGGAATTGCTTGACGTAACCGGACTTACTTAAAATTCCTCCCCTCACCGAAGATCTTCCCTTGTTTCATTTCCTTTGACAACAATGGCTCCCGCGGGTCCGGAACGGGCAGGCCGGATCGCTCGTCGGCGCGGGAGTGGGTAATGGGAAGGTTGTCAGCATGGGATGGCGAGAGACGTGCAAGGAGCCGGGAGATATTGTGGCATCGCCGGACGATGACATGGATTACCTCCCCTTCGACCTGGAGGTTGCCTTCCACCATCAGCAGTTTTGCATTCAATATTTCCTTTCGGTATTGCTCGAATAGTTTCGGCCAAACGATCAGGTTGAACGTGCCGGTCTCATCCTCGAGGGTGATGAAGCAGGTGCCTTTTGCCGTACCGGGGCGTTGACGGACCAAGACCAACCCGGCAACGCGGACGTTCTGACCGTTCCTGCCAGCACGCATTTCCTTTGCCGTCAGATTGCCCAATTGGCGGAGGTTTTCACGGATAAAGCTGACGGGGTGGGCTTCGAGCGAGAGAGAGGTACTTGCATAATCATGGACGACGTGTTCTGATCCGGTCATCGCGGGCAAATCCGTTCCGTGTTCCCATTCACTCTCAGACGGCTGGGCGGTGAACAAGCCGATGGGCCGATCGGCGAGGGCGGAGACTTCCCATAGCGCCTCACGTCTGTCGAGGCCGATGGAACGGAACGCATTGGCGTCGGCAAGACTTTCGAGCGTCGTTGGAGAGAGTCCGGCGTCCTGCAGGGCGTGGATGGTTTGGTAGGGTTTTGTCCTGCCGGCGATCAGGAGCATCGCCTCTTCTTCGCGAATGCCTTTTATCTGACGGAAGCCCAGGCGAACGGGAAAATATTTTGCGGCACCCTCCTGCACTCCTACTCGTTCCTCCATTGAATAATCCCACTGCGAATAATTTACGTCCACCGGCAGGAATTCCACGCCATGGTTTTGGGCATCGATCACGAGCTGGGCGGGTTGGTAAAATCCCATCGGCAGGCTATTGAGTATGGCCGTGGCAAAAACATCAGGATAATAGCATTTGATCCAGGCGGACACATAGACCAGCAAGGCGAAGCTGACCGCATGACTTTCGGGGAAGCCGTAGCTGCCGAACCCTTCGAGTTGCCTGAAGACGCGTAACGCGTATTCTGTGCTGTAGCCGTTCCGGGTCATGCCGGAGATCAATTTATCCTTGAATTGGGCGACCAAGCCCTGTGCCTTAAACGTAGCCATGCTGCGCCGGAGCTCATCGGCCTCGGTAGGCGTAAACCCTGCGGCCACGATCGCTATCTTCATGGCCTGTTCCTGGAAGAGGGGAATGCCAAGCGTGCGGCCCAATATCTCCTCGAGCTCTTTTGAAGGGTATTCGACCTTTTCCTCCCCGTTACGGCGGCGGAGGTAGGGGTGCACCATGTCTCCCTGAATGGGACCGGGGCGGACAATGGCGACCTCGATCACCAGGTCATAGAATGATTTGGGGCGCAGGCGCGGCAGCATGGATTGCTGCGCGCGGCTCTCTATCTGGAAGACGCCGATCGTATCGGCAGCCGTAACCATTTCGTATACCGCCGGATCATCCTGCGGAATATTAGCCAGCGTAAGATCGAGATCATAGTGCTGTTTCGCCAGGTCGAATGCCTTGCGGATGCAAGTCAGCATCCCCAGGGCGAGCACGTCAATCTTCAGGAAGCCAAGCGCGTCAATATCGTCTTTGTTCCATTCGATATTCGTACGATCCTCCATCCTGGCATTAAGAATGGGACAGAGATCGGTCAGCTTACCACGCGTGATGACAAAACCGCCTGTATGCTGCCCCAGCTGCCGCGGGAATCCGATATATTGTCCCGTTAGTTGCAACACTTTGCGCAGGTGCGGCTCTTCCGTGCTCATCCCCTGCCCCGGGGGCTTTTGCGGGTCGAACCATTCTTCGGAATATTCCCAGATCGAAGACGAGAGACGGTCCACGGCATCCACGGAGAGTCCCATGGCTTTGCCTACGTCCCTGACTGCGCCCTTCTGATGCATTTGCGTGACCGTAGCCACGATTGCCGCGCGGTCACGGCCGTATTTGTCATAGATATACTGGATCACTTCCTCGCGCCGTTCGTGCTCAAAATCCACATCAATGTCCGGCGGCTCATTGCGGGCAGGAGAAATAAAACGCTCAAAAAGCAAATCGAACTTCGTCGGATCTACCGACGTAATACCGAGGCAATAGCAGATCGTCGAATTCGCGGCCGACCCACGGCCCTGGCAAAGGATATGCTGCCTGCGGGCAAAACGAACTACGTCATAAACGGTAAGGAAATAAGGCGCATAATTCATCTGTTCGATAAAGGCCAGTTCGTGCAGGATGGCCGCCCGTATCCTTTCGGGCACCTTGTCGCCGAAATGGTCTTTGGCCCCCTGCCAGGCAAGCATCGTCAGCTCCTCTTGCGGTGTGCGGTCACCGCTGGTGATCTCTTCCGGATAGACATATTCAAGGGAGCTGAGAGAAAATTGGCAGGCTTCGGAAATTTCCCGGGCTCTGCGGATGGCATCGGGATATTGGCGAAAGAGCCGTTCCATTTCCACAGGCGATTTCATATGCCGTTCCGCATTTGCGTGCAAGCGGAAACCCGCCGTATAGATCGTGCATTTCTCCCTGATGCAGGTAAGTACGTCCTGCAACTCACGGCGGGAAGGGTCATGGTAGTGCACGTCATTGGTGGCAACCAGAGGAATGCCGAGCCGGGCGGCTAGCCGGGACAAACGATAAAGTTGTTTTGAATCATCTCCGTGATAGTACCTCCGGGCGGCGAGATAACAATCCGCGCCAAAGGCCTCGCGGTATTCCTTCAATGCCTCTTCAAATGCCGGTTCAAAATCGAACAGCGAATTCAGCCGGTCAGGAGGCACTATGATCCATTTCATGCCATGGGCGTGTTGATATACGTCTGCCTTGTACAGGTGGCAATCGCCCTTCTCTGCCCGGAGATTTCCCAACGTGAGGAGGGTTGATAATTGGCCGTAGGCCGCTTTGTCCGTGGGATAAGCCAGCAATGCCGGGCCATCCAGCAGATCGAGCCTGGCGGCGGGGATGAACCGGATGCCGTGCTTAATGGCCGCGGCGTGGGCCCTGACAATTCCGGCCAGGGTATTGCGGTCCGTTACCGCCATGGAGGTATGTCCCAACGCGGCCGCGCAGGCAATGAGCTCTTCAGGATGAGAAGCGCCTCGTAAAAAACTAAAATTGCTCGTAACCTGTAATTCGGCGTAGTACATGGCAACTATTTAATCAGGAAAAAAATCCGTGGAGAAACCATTTCGATGAGGTCTTGCCTTCATAGTGGCCGGAACGGAATAGCCAATAGCGTGCCCCGTCTTCGTCCTCAACGGAATAGTAGTCACGATGCCGGGATGACTCCAGCCACCATTCGTGTTCGATCCGTTCGGGTCCATCGGCTTTTTTAACCTTGTGCAATTTGCCTTTATAACGGAATAACATCGGCGGGTAATCAGGGATCGGCGCCGTCACTTCTATGGGTTCCGGTCTGGCCAGGATATGGATAGGACGCGGCCTGTCATCGGGCCAGGCCGTTGCGGGCTTGTCTGCCAGCGAGGCCGCGACCGTAACGGATCGCTCCGGCCAGTAGTGTTCTGCCGGGAGATATCGCCTGATCGCATCCTTCCCCACCTTATTAGCCACCCGGTCCAGCAATTCGGCGAGGCCGCTATCTTCCAGCGTGCAGGAACCGCTCCAAATCCTTGCCTGGCCGGGAAGAAGGGCATCCACGCCGGACGCTTCGAGGATAAAAAGTTCGATCCCCAGATCCGGTTCAATGCCGGGGATCTTCTCCGCGAACAGCTTGAATAAATGCTTTGCGTTAACAGACGGACGATTGGTACCGATGGCCATTTGTTCCATTTTTCCATCCAGCCTGTAGCACTTGAAAATGGCCGTCCGCAGACCCTTGCCTTCATTCCGGAGCCGCATGCAAAGGGCGTCAAGCAGCCTGGTAAGCGCGATCTCAATGCCTCCGGCCGTACAGATCGGATCCAGGCAGGGCAACCGTTCATGGTAGGGTTCAAGGGGCTCGACGGGCAGGATGGGTTCGTCGATGGTTCCGACAGCCTGATTGATCCGAAGGAGCATTTCGTTGCCGAACCGCCGCCGCAGTGCGCCGGACGGCATATCAATAAATTGGCCGATCTGATGAAGTCCAAGCTTGAGCAGCCGTTCAAGGATCACTGGCTGTAAGCGAAGGGCGGCAGGCGGCAATGACAAGATAGCCGACTTTTGATGCCCTGTTTCAATGATTGGGGTATGGCGGCCATAGCGCGCGATGGCCCAAGCGGCGCCAATGGTGTCGGCCATGGCCCCCTGCACATGATAACCCGACGTGGTGAGCCGGGTGACTATCTCGTTCAGGTAGGTTTGTTCGTCCCCCCAAAGATGCGTGCAACCCGTGACATCCAGTACGAGGCTATCCGGTTCATCGATGGCAGCTACCGGTGTGTACCTGGCACACCATAGGGCGAGGGCGCGCAAAAGCCTGGCAGCCCATTCCGGTTTGTCATCCAATACCTCGATGGAAGGCACCAACACGCGGGCGTCAGCGACGACCATTCCATTATGTACTCCCAGAGCCTGGGCTCTTTGGCTGGCCATGGTGACCCTCATTCTGCCGTGATCGGGAACAGCCAGCACAAAGGGGGAATTTCGGAGAGCAGGCCGGCGGATCGCAAAATAATCCGTCATGAGGTGACGGAACCAAAGTGAAACAAAACGTTTCGACACGCTAGCCCGTTTTTCGGGGATGCTCGAGTGCCGATCCGCGGACCTCTTGAACAACAGGATGGAACCGGCCTGCTAACCATTCCATCTGCCAGGATCCCGGATGGCCATTGCGTACCCTTTCCAGTTCAATATGCCAGCGGGGGAAACCGAGACCCGGCATAAGAAGTTCGGGCTCGCTCGCCATGACGGATACTTTCCATCTTGCCGCACAGGCGATCGTGTGTTTATTACGCGGGTTCTGCCGCAGCAGAAAGCCGGTCACACGGCTTTGCTCAACCGCCAGCTGCAGCCGCCGCGAGGCCGTAAAATTGACTTCCCTGATCTCGGCTACCACCGCTGCCAGGCCTTCGCAGGTTAAGGCCTCTTCCATGGCCCAAAGCGCTTCCCTTTCCGTTTTCAAATCAAAAAAGATGACCTGTCCCGGATCCAAGCCAAAGTATTTCAGCGCCGGAGGGAAGACTCTCCCAGACGAACCCGGCGATCTGATCCAAACTGCCACCCCGCCAGACGCCATCAACGCAGCGACGAGGCCGGCTATGAACCCACTTGATGCGGCGCCGTTCTCCGGTCCGTCCGTTAAGAATTCATGCAGCGTTCCCACAGGAAAAATGCCATGGGGAAAGGCGCTGCCCATGGGCCCCAGTTCTACCGGTTTTGCCGAAGCAGCAGGCGGCTTATATCCCTCCATCAAGAGAATATCCTGCCTTAGCTGGTTGATCATATCGTTCCTTGAAACAGTCATTCCCGGACCAATATTACTAAATTTTTTAGTAACACTATCTAATTTTTTTAGGGATGCCCGAAGCAGGGGGAGGTGGGGTCACGAGGCGGGGGATCGCCGGCGGGTTGGGTTGGTCAGGTGAACGAGATCAATTCTACGTCGAATATCAGGGTGCTGTTGGGCCCTATTTGTGCGCTGACCTGCCTGTCTCCGTATCCGAGATGGGAAGGAATGAAGAATCGCCATTTGCTGCCTGTGGGCATGAGTTGCAAACCTTCCGTCCAACCCTTGATGACGGCATTTAGCGGGAAACTGGCGGGTTGACCGCGACGCACACTGCTATCGAATACCGTCCCATCGATCAGCGTGCCATGATAATGACAGGTGACCTTATTGGATGCGGTTGGCTTTGGCCCTTTCCCTTCTGTAAGGATGCTGTATTGCAAACCGCTCGGTAGCGACACCACGCCGGGTTTGTCTTTGTTCTCTGCCAAAAAATCCTGTCCGGCCTTTAGGTTGGCGGCGGCCTTGTCTTTGTTCGACTGGAAAAGTCTGTCAGCGATGCCCATGATTCATTTTTTGCAAAGGTACGGGATGACCGGCGTATCGCACATCTTCCTATTTTAGCAGGATGATAGCGCTGACAAGAAAAACCTATGTCCTCTACGTCGTGATCCTGGGCTTGCTGACGACCATCGGTCCTTTTTCGATCGACATGTACCTTCCCGGTTTCGACGACATCGCCAGAAGCCTGGGTACGAGCCCGGCCAGGGTAGCCCTCTCGCTGTCCAGCTATTTCATCGGCATCTCCGCCGGGCAACTGATCTATGGCCCGTTGCTGGACCGCTATGGCCGCAAACGTCCCCTGTTCGTCGGATTGGGCGTGTATATCATCGCCACCCTGATCTGCATGGAGGCAAAAGACATCAACACGCTGATCGCGCTGCGTTTGATCCAGGCTCTCGGGAGCTGCGGAGCGCAGGTAACGGCTATGGCCATGGTGCGGGATCTGTTCGGCGCCAAGGAAAGCGCCAGGGTATTCTCGTTGTTATTGCTGGTGATCGGGCTTAGCCCGATGATCGCTCCGACGGCGGGAGGATATGTCGTCGTGAGCTATGGATGGCGGACGGTTTTTTTGATCCTGGCGATCCTGGGTGGGCTGATCACCCTGCTGACGATCTTTTTTTTGCCGGAAAGTTATCCGCCCGATAAGAGCTTTTCTCTGAAGCCGGGTCAGATCATCCGGAATTTCATTGCCGTACTGCGGATCAGGCAGTTCCTTATCTACGTATTGGTTGAGTCTTTTGCCTTTGCCGGACTCTTTGCCTATGTTTCGGGATCGCCCATCCTCTTCATGAATATCTTCCATGTGGACAAACGGACCTATGGATGGATCTTCGCCTTTCTGTCGGTGGCCTTCATCGGCCTGAGCCAATTCAATAGCCGGCTATTGCGCCGTTATACGGGCGAAAAGATCATCCGGGTGGCCTTGACGGGGCAGGTACTGGTTTCGGTGGCTTTTCTCGCCGGCACGGCCGCGGGCTGGTATGGGCTGGGCTTCACCATTTTCTTTCTATTCCTGTTCCTGGCGTTTCTGGGATTCACCTATCCCAATGCCGCGGCTCTGGCGCTCGCCCCTTTCGATACGAACGCGGGCACGGCCTCTTCACTCCTTGGGTTCCTGCAGCTGGGGATCGGTGCGCTGGCATCGATAGGCGTCGGCGCCTTTACGAATGGAACGGCCCTTCCTATGGTAGCGATCATCGCCGGCACATCGGTGACCGCTTTCGTGATCTGCCTTCTACGCCCCCCTACTCCGTCCTGAGACTCTTTACCGGATTGGCAACGGCCGCTTTGATTGCCTGGAAGCTCACGGTCACCAGCGTGATCAGCAGGGTGCCTGCGCCGGCAGCGGCAAATATCCACCAGGATAAGGTTGTCCGGTATTGGTAATTTTGGATCCAGTTGTGCATCAAATAATAAGCGACCGGAGAGGCGATCAGGAAAGCAATGATTACCAATATGACGAAGTCCCTGGACAGTAACTGCCATACGTTATATACTGTTGCGCCCAGCACTTTTCTCACGCCGACCTCCTTGATGCGATTCTCGGCCATGTACGCGGATAACGCAAAAAGCCCAAGACAGGAGATCAGGATCGCCAGACCGCCAAAGAGTGCTGATTGAATGCCAGTGCGTCGTTCCTCTTCGAACTTTTCCGCATCGGCCTCGTCCACGAAGCGATAATTGAACGGATACTCCGGATTGTACTTTTTAAAGATGGTTTCGACCTTGCTCATACTATTGGCGAGGGAATTTTTGGCACTTAGCCGGAACGTCACCGCGCCAAACGAATTCTTCGGACCCTGTATGATCATTGGCTGCACGGACCAGAACGGAGAGCCGGCGACAAAGTCCTTTACCACGCCGATGACTGTCCAGTTTCCCTGGGGATTCGTTATGATCTGGCCGACAGGGTTCTTGAAGCCCATCGCCTTCACGGCCGACTCTGTCAGCAATACGGCGGTGGAGTCCGTCAGATGGGTGTTGGTGTTGATGGTGCGGCCTGCGATCAATCGCACACCGACCGTTTCGAGAAAATCATTGTCAGCGCGCTGCTCATTGAAATAGACCTTTTTATTGGGATCTGCGCCCTGCCACTTATAATTGTCGGCTCCGTTCCAGACGTACGTGATGGGCGAATTCGATCGGGTAACCGCGGTGACCGCGCCGCTGCTCAGCAAGTCATGCCTGATCAGTGCATAGTTCTTGTTTGTATTTCCGTTGATATAAGCGAAAGCCAGGTGGTCGCGATCATAGCCCGGGTCGCGTTTGCTGCCATAATTGATCTGCCGGTAAATGAAGGCCGTACAAATGATGAACGTAATGGCAAAACAAAATTGAAAGACCACCAGTATCTTTCTTAGGCTGACCAGGCCATAAACCGTTTTAAAAGAGCCCTTCAATACGCTGATGGGTTTATAGGTCGATAAATAAATGGCCGGATAGCTTCCGGCGATCAAGCCCGTGACCAGCGCAAATCCGGCGACCCCCATCCAAAACCAGGGATCGTTATAGGGGACATAGAGGTCTTTCCAGGTCAACCAGCTAAACCCCTTAATGGTGGATTGAACGATGAGCAGCGCGATCGCCCCTGCGATGGCAGCGATCAGGCTCGACTCACCCAGGAACCGGATAATGATCGAAACTCTCCCCGCACCGACCACTTTCCGGATCCCGATCTCTTTTGCTCTCTTTACGCTCTGCGCCGTGCTTAGGTTCATGTAATTGATGCAGGCGATCAGCAGGATGAATCCCGCGATGATCCCGAACAACCGCACGTTACGTATATTGCCGCCTGCCTCTTTCCCGTTCTCAAAGTTGCCATACAGATGTAATCTGGTCAACGGGTACAAAAAGACCTCATTGGTCACCTTGCCGGCATGCGCTTTTATTATATCGCGAAAAAGAGAATCGGCCCTGTTTTCCGTAATGCCGGGTTTCAACAATACGATGGTTCCCGTATTATCATCTGTCCAGCTTGGTTTGTACCAGCCGACCTCTTTCATGTAACTATAGGGGATGAGGTACTCAAAATTGAATGCCGTGTTATTGGGCATTTCTTTCACAATCCCGTCGACCTTGAAATACGCATTGCTGTCTATCCGGATGACCCGGCCCAATGCATCCTGGCCGGGAAAGGCCTCCTTTGCAAATTTTTCCGTGATGACCATTGATCGCGGGGAATTCAATGTCTGTGTAATTGCGCCCTCCTTTAAGGGGAAGCTGAACATTTTTAAGAACCCGGGATCGACCATCATTCCTTTTGCTTCAAAGTGTCTGTCACCGACATTCAATACGAGCGGACCCACGCCATTCAGCCGGGTAACTTCTTCGACCTGAGGATAACTTGTTTGCAGTACAGGCGTGAGGAGTGTCGGCACGGAGGGCCAGCATTCAAGTTTGCCATTGATCGTTGCGCGGTTGTAGAGGACATAGATCCGGTCCTTTTTTTCATGGAACTGATCGAAGCTTAGTTCGTTCTGAATCCATAAGAGGATAAGAATGGCGCTGGCCATGCCAATGGACAGCCCGAAAATATTGATGAAGGAGAACCCTTTGAATCGCGCAAGGTTTCTTACAATGATCTTGAAGTAGCTATTCAGGATGGCGCCGTTAGCGGATTGAAGCGAACGCCAGGTTGGCCGCTCCGGTTGTGCCGCCATGGCTGCTTTTTCCTTCGCCTGCATTTTACGATCCAGGCGATGCATGTGCCGTTCATATAGCCGCTCCAGTTCCTTTTCATTTTGTTTTTCGACCGGTCCCGTTTCTCCCGAAGGCTTCCATATCGCCTGAAGCGTTTCCATGAAATACTGGACGTCGGGCCTTCTTTGCAATAATCTTTGCAATTCCCGCAAATCTTCCGGGGACGCCTCTCCTGCCATTTTCCTGCTGATCAATCGCCAGATGCGCTGCCTGTCAATCATAGTGGATCATCTTGGATACCTGAATTCGCACAAATTCAATACCTATGTATACCATGTTGAAGGACACGTGGTTGCAATTAATGTTGCATATGGCACTGTACGTTTATGTTACACTTACTGTGCGTTTATCTCACGGCATGGCCGCACAAGAACGTATCCGCCGTTATCGATGATCGGCGATTTCCGGGCGATCTCCGCGGCCTGCTCAAGTGATTCCGAATAGGGAATTCACCTACAAGACCTTGACCTTGACAGCGAGATTGACCAGAAATCCTTCCATCGGCGCATATATTTCTCTAAATGCGGGGTTTGTCACCGGCGGCACCACTACGGGGCCAAAACGGGTCTGGCGGGTGTCTGTCAGGTCCTCGAAATTGAGTACGATTGTTACGCGGCGGATCAGCTTTTCCACCAGCAATCCGGTCGTCCAAAAGTCCCTCGCTTTCGATCCGTCATAAAGGTATTGGGTACCTGTATAAAAGGCCTCCAGCGCTATCCGGTAATCACCCTCCTTCTCGTTGCTCAGATCGAATACCAACTTGCTTCGCGGGGCCAGTGCGATATGAGGCAGCGAAGCCAATCCTGTCCGTGCATCGACATAGGTAAAACCCGTGAATAAAGACCAGGCATCCTGCTTCACCCGCAGGCTCGATTCGAACCCCCGCGTCGTATACGGCTCTCCGGCGTTGGTAAAATAGGCGAACTTCGTCCCGGAACCATTTGGTTGCAGCGAATCCAGTACCAGCGGATGATCGACACGCGTATAAAAAAAGGCCTGGTCTATGGAAATGCGCATATCTTCTCCTAACCTACCCGTATAGTTGAAGTCTGTGTTGACGCCTGCCGATCGTTCTGCCTTTACCGTGCCGCCGATTGGCAGTACGTCCTTATATGCGGTCTCTTCTGTCTGCGCATCGAAGATCGTCGCCGCCTTATATCCCAGTCCTCCGCCCAAGCGCAGGCTCCACTCCTTTGACAGCTTGTAGAGGACGGACGCCCTGGGGAGCAGAAAATTTCCATACCGGCTCTGATAATCGTTCCGGATACCCGTTTCCAGTGCCCAACGCGCGCCCACGCTCCAATTATCCTGCACGAAAAAGCCGGTGGTAACGAAGCTATAATCGCGGAGCAGGCTGTCCGTCCGACGGCCCGCCTCAAAACGATCCGTCAAAAAATTCATCCCTGCCACCATCTTATGATGTGCCCATGGGATCAGGTAACTGGCCTCGCTGAAAGTAGACCATTGCCGGCCCGAGAACAGGTAATCCATGATCCCGATCTTGCGGTCAAAGAAAGAAGTGCTGTTACGTACCGTAAACATTCGCCCTCCTCCCGCATGCCGTGTATATTCCAATTGATAGTAATACCGGCCGGTCTGATTATTTTCCGTGTACGGATGGGCTGGCGTGGGCCCGTTCTTCACCGCCAGCAGGTCGCCGCCGGTCCGGTGATCCACCGTCGCATTCACTGCCAGGCTTACGCTTGCACTGTCGGTGGGGTACCAAAAAAGCTTCGGGTTGATCGCAAATGCCGTCAGCTTCGGCAGCACGGTAAATCCATCGTTATGAATATCCACCGGTATCTGATGCGTGAAGGTATTGAGGAGCGTCAGTCCCCAATGGGCATTCCGGACCGTAAAAAAGCTACCTGCATCTGTCCCGCCCCTCGCGGTTTGATTCGCCAATATGTTCCAATCCGGGCGGGAGCCGGGTTTTTTAGAGATAAAATTGATGATACCGGCGATAGCGTCACCGCCGTACATAGAAGACGCGCCACCCTTGATCAATTCCACCTGGGCGAGGTCCAATGGCGGGATCTGCATCACGCTTAGCCCGGAGCTGAAGCCGCTATACATGGGGAAGCCGTCCTTGAGCAGCTGCGTGTATTTCCCATCCAGCCCCAAAATGCGTATCTGAACGTTCCCTGACGATGCCGAGGTTTGCTGGGTTTGTATCCCTGATGCTTCGCTCAGCAGCATGGCCACATTGCCGGGATGCATCGATGTTTCCTCTTCCATATCGTCCGTTCCCAGGACTTCCACCCGCGTCGGCAGGTCCTTGATCCGGCCATTGATGCGGGAAGAACTCACGATGACGTTCCCCAGCAACTCCATATCCGGCTCCAACATTACGGCTATGGTGTCTCCCGCGGGCACAGGAACCAAGATCTTTATTGAGCGGTCCGCGTAACCAGCGCAAGTCACCAGGAAGTTATAACTTCCCTGCGCCATCCCTTCCATTCGTACCAGGCCAAGGCTGTCGCTCGATCCCGCGATGTTCGAGCCCTTCGCCATAACAGACGCGCCCCAAACAGGCTGACGCGAATCCTCGCTGGTAATGCGGAGTATTACCCGGTACTGTCCGGAAACGGTAGTATATAGAAGTAACAGAAGTCCTGATAAACCCTTCATGGCGAGCGATATTGATCGTCGGTCACTTTCAGTTAACGAGGGAATCATAATATAGGCCTGCCGCACCCAGGATCCCGCTGTTCTCCAGCCCGGAAAGCTCAATCCGGAGCTTCGAAATGGATCGTGAGTAGGCAAAGGTCCGGATGCGTTCCCACATCGCCTCCCTGAAAAATGGGTAAGCAAGGCGGACCGACCCGCCAAATATGATAAGTGTCGCATCATAGGTATACATGATCATCTTTATCGCGTTGCCCAGGTGTTTGCCCATTTCAGCATACCAGGCCAGCGCGAGAAGGTCGCCTGCATGCGCTCGCTCGAAGACCTCTTTGCCATCCATCTGATAGACGTTTTGGAAAAATTGGCCGCTGGCGTAATATTCATAGCAATGATCCAGGTAGTCGACCATGCCAAATTCGCCGGCTCCGCAATTTGCGCCGGCAAACAATTTTCGATCGATGATGATGCCTGCTCCAAGACCGGTTCCAATGCTGAGGCCGATCATGTCCCTGCTGCCCCGGCCCTTGCCGAAATAATATTCCCCCAGGGCGAAACAGTTGGCGTCATTATTGACCAGCACTGGAACCCGGTAACGATCCTCCATCCATTGTTTTAAGGGAACTTCCTTCCAGGAAGGGATATATTGGACATCATAGACAATACCACGTTCCGGATCGACCACACTTGGCACGCCGATGCCGATGGCGGACACGTCCTTATCCATGAGCGAATCGGTGATTGCATAAATGTCGTTCATTACGTCGTCGACGGCGCCCTGGCTGTTGATCCGTCTCGCCTGAATGGCCGAAAGCGCAGATGTTATCACATGCGCCGCGCGGATGTTGGTCGCGCCCAGATCAATGCCGATCACTTTGCTGTCGCTCATGAAGGTAGATTATACTTGTCGTGTTTTTTCGGTCTGAACAGCCTGATTGTCTTGTTGGCGATGATCGGCCTGGCCCAGAACCCCACGCTGAGAATATAACCCAGGGTCAGATAAAGGAAGCACATGCCGGCGCGCAAGCCGAAATGGTCTCCCAGCCAGCCTATGACAAGCGGCGCAATGGCTCCGCCGATGATACCGGTAACCATGATCCCGGAAAAAGCACCGTGGTGGGCGGTCACCGAATTCAGCGCCAGAGAAAAGATGATGGGAAAAAGTACCGAAGCAAAAAAACCTACCATGGGAAAGGCGACCAGGGCCACCCTGACTGTTCCAAATAAGCCGGCGCTCAGACAGACCATGGCCAATGCAGTAAACAAGATCAGTACCCGCCGGCTATCCATCAATTTTACCAACACGAGTCCCAGGAGTCCCCCTGCTGTCATGAGGCCCCAAAAATAGGCGACTGTATCCGCTCCGGTCTTCTGCGGGTCAACCCCGTGATAGGTAGATAGAAACTGAGATATCCAGTTCGCGACTCCTTGCTCCGTTCCTACATAGCACAACATCGCGATAAAGAACAAGATGACCACCCGCTGTTTGATCAGCATGATCTGTGTCGCCACCGCACCCGGCTTTTCTTCCACACTGAGCTCCACTTTTGGAAAACGCGAGATCAGGACGATCAGGATCATGACCAGGGAAATCCCGGTGAAGAGCCAATACAGGGAAATCCAGGGCAGACTGGCCGGAACATGACGGCTCAGGAGAGACAAAAAAGCGTTGTGGCTATTCTCCCGGGCCAGTCCCTGCACAAGGCCCGAATAGACCAGGGGACTGATAAAGGAGGCGAGCCCGAAGACCAGTTGCGCCAGTATGGAATAGAATGCGTAGTGTTCCTCCCCTCCCGCGGTGCGCAACAGCGGGTTGATGACGACCTGCAGCATGGCCATACCGCACCCGATAAGGAAAAGTGAGCCGATGGCAGACAAATAATCAGGGAAAATGGCCAGGATCAATGATCCAAAGAATGCGACTACGAATGCGGCCACGACGACCGTTTTTTCTTTGTATTTTTCTATCAAGATCCCCGAGGGGATGGAAATGACGCCGTAGGCAATGAAAAATGAAAAGGGCAGGACTGCTGCCAGGGTAAAGCTCAATGAAAATCCGTTGATCATATCCGGCATCAGCGGGCCGATCACATTTGTAAGAAATGAAATAACAAAAAAGATTAATATAATAAGACCGACGATGTACTTACTTCTTTTCATACCGGATCGTTCCTGATGTCGTGAAGGCAAATTATCGCTTTTATTAATATATTCACTGTCAAATGCGCCATATGAATAATAAAGGGCTTTTCTCCTCCATGCGAGTGAGTGTGCTTCCTGCGAGCGTGCTTCTTTTGTTTTGGGTTCTCGGGTTCAGCGGTCAGCCCCGTCCCGATGGCCCTGTCCAGGACGGGTGGGTGCAACTTTTTAATGGCAAGGATCTCTCCGGTTGGAAGCAGGTAGGTCCCGGTACCCACATGGTAGAGAACGGGTTGATAGCGAGCCGGGGCGGTATGGGCCTCCTGTATTGGCAAAGGCAGAAGTTCGGAAACAGCGTTATCCGGGTAACTTTCAAAATGCAGAAATTCAACAGCAATTCCGGCGTCTTCATACGCATTCCCATCGAACCCCGGGAGGAGTGGATGCCTATTCACTATGGCTACGAAGTACAGATCGACAACCATCCGGAGACCTCAGGCGAGGACGAATACCATATTACCGGTACCCTGTATTCTTTGACCAAACCGTTGGCCAAACCGGGCAAGCCCGGTCCGCAGTGGAATACCATGGAGATCACGCTGGATGGTCCGCGGACCGTCGTTTTTGTCAATGGTGAAAAGGTTACCGAGTATACCGAAGGACAGCCCGTGCCTGCGCGCAAATTCGATTTTGAACCGATCCGCGGCGTTCGTCCGAATGAAGGCTATATCGGACTTCAAAACCATTCAGACAGCGACATCGTGTACTTCAGGGAAGTAGCAGTCAAACCGCTCATCCGAAAATAACGGCCTGATCATGAAGAAGAAAAATCTAAAAAAAGGAAATGCCATTGGCCGCGGGAACTTTATCAAGAAAGTGACGCTGGCCGCCGCCGGGATAACGATCGTGCCGCGATTCGTACTTGGAGGAAGAGGCTTTGTCGCGCCAAGCGATAAATTATACATCGCCGCGGTGGGTTGCGGCGGCGAGGCGGAAAATGATATCCATCACTATGCGACGGCTCCAAAGAAAAATGCCGTGCTGGCTTACCTTTGCGATGTAGACGAGCGGCCGGCTGCCGCGCGCCGGAAAGAATTCCCGCAAGCGAAATTCTATCATGACTGGAGAGAGATGTTTGACAAAGAGAGCAAGCATTTTGACGCCGTATCGGTTGCCATACCGGACCACAATCACGCGATCGTCGGGTTGAGCGCCATGCAGCTCAACAAGCACCTGTACCTGCAAAAACCGCTGACCCACGATATTTATGAAGCCCGCATCCTGACGGAGGCGGTGAAAAAGTATAAGGTCGTCACCCAAATGGGCGACCAGGGCTCCTCATGCGACGGCATGCGCACGATGCGCGAGTGGTTCGAGGCGGGGCTGATCGGTGACATTCAAAAAGTGTATTGCTGGACGGATCGCCCGGTCTGGCCCCAAGGGATCTCATGGCCTGCCGCCAAGCCCCCGGTGCCGAAAGAGTTGAAATGGGATCTATGGCTGGGCACCGCCCCCTATGTGGATTATATCGATAACCTGGTACCATTTAACTGGCGTGGCTGGTGGCAATTTGGCACGGGCGCGTTGGGCGACATGGGCTGCCATATCATTGGTCCGGCATTCAAGTTGCTGGAATTGGGATATCCCACGGAAATCTCGGGCAGCGCGAGTACGGTGTACAGCGGTATTTTCAAGGAAGGCATTTATCCCGAGAGTGGCCCGGTGTCCAGCTCCTTGAAGTTCAGGTTCACTATGAAGAATGGCAAAGACCTGGATCTTTTCTGGATGGATGGGGGCATAACTCCCGAGCGTATCAACGAATTGGATCCGGACCTGAATTCCAACCTCGCCCTGGGCGACTTTCCGGGCGAAAATGATTTTGAGGGCTGCACCCTGTTTGTAGGCACCAAGGGAAAGGTCTCCTGCGGATGGGGCGGGAGCCATCCCAGACTTTTGCCCCTATCGTTGAATAAAGAGGTCCATATTGCCGAAAAATATCCGCGCATTGAAGGAGGCATGGATGGACATTGGTGGCAGTGGGTCGATGCGTGTATTGCCGGGTACGGTAAGATGGAAGTGGATTCACCGTTTATCGGTTATGCGGGCCCCCTTACCGAAACCGTTCTGCTGGGCAATCTGCTGTTGCGGAGTTTCAACATCCGGGAAAAGATCAAACGCAATGACCCGGTCTATGGCAATATGGAAGGCTATAAATTCAGCGGACGATATGTTGCCCTGAAATGGGATGGAGACAACATGAAAGTGACGAATTTTGAACCTGCCAATCAATTCATCCGAAGAGAATACCGAAAGGGATGGGGGACGCTGGCATGAAGACCTTCATTTTTGATTCCTTTGCGGCCCTGTCCGTGCAGGCAGCCGAGGACCTGATCACCCTCACGGCGGCTAAGGAGCACCCGCTTGTCTGTGTGGCCTCGGGCGATTCTCCCGCGGGTCTCTATAAGCATATCGTGGACAAGGTCCGTCGCAAGGAGCTCGATACCAGCGGCTGGTTGTTCCTGGGATTGGACGAGTGGCAGGGAATGAATGGAAATGATGAGGGGAGCTGCAGGTTTCATATAGACAGGGAATTGTTCGTTCCCCTTGGGGTCGAGGACAGGAATATCTTCTTTTTTGACGGCCGGGCAACGGACCCGGCTGCGGAGTGTTCGGCAGCGGAATCGTTTATCCGCGATCATGGAGGCATCAGCGTCGCCATTCTGGGCCTGGGCCTCAATGGCCATGTGGGCATGAATGAACCGAATACGCCGGTGTCGTCTCGCACGCACGTCGCGCAACTCGAGGCGATCACCGCTCAAACCGGCCAGAAATATTTTTCAAAAGCCCAGAAGCTCGAGAAGGGGATCACGCTTGGGCTGGCCACCCTGCTTGAATCTTCGATCCTTTTTCTGCTGGTCAGCGGGAAGAAGAAAGCCGGCATTGTGCAGAAAGCGTTCGAAGGGGAACTCTCCGAGGCCATTCCCGCCAGTCTGCTTCGTCGTCATCCGGGCCTGCGCGTTTACCTGGATGAGGACGCCGCCAGTTTGTTAGCTTCGAGCCAGGGAGCCAGGCGATAATGATCACGTGACAACAATCAATCGCCAGGTTGATGCCCATCATGGGGAAAATTTCATCACTCCACTAACTCTGCTCCTGCAGTGTCCCACGGAGGGCCCACCGTCCCACGGGGGTCGCTGTGTAACCCCATTATTAACCATTAATCTTTTTTTATGAAACGAGTGCTACACGCCGCCGGAGTGATCTGCTCCATCCTTCTCATTTCCGCCTGCAACAAACTGAATTTGCTGAAGGATCATTTTCAGGACCAGAAGCTTTTTCAACTGAAGGAATTTGTATTTGAGGGATCGAGTTTTCGGCTATATTATGACAGGATGGGTTTCGTGGATTCCGTGCAGGAGACCGCGCCTGATTTTTACACCGTCGTGCATGTGATCCACCATGGCTGCACCATCGATTCCGTCACCGGCGATCCGTCGGGCACGATTACGAACATAGGATATGACGACAGCGGCCGGGTGATCGGGTACAACGTCTTTATGCGGAGCAACCCTCTGCGTCCTCCGACGGTCTTCACCTTCGACTACCAGCCGAATAATGTGTTGGTGATCACCAAAGCATTTATACCTCCCTTTATCCGTACCGATGAATTGCATTTTGACGCGGATCATGACGCCACTGGATGGAATGTGATCCAACGCCCGACCGCGGACGATCTGAGAGCGTACACGTTCGATGGGGGACAAAATCCACTGTTTTTGGTTAAAGATGCCGAAGTATTCCTGAATACCCAATTTGAACAGATCTTCAGCCGGCATAACGCGCTTACCAAGATCTATTATCTCCATCCGGGCTTCCAGGTGAATTATCAGAACCGCTATGATCAGCACCGCCGCCTGGTGAAGAAAGTCTATACCGAATTGGACCGGTCGCATCCGGACAGTGTGGAATACAGGTATTTCATCAAATAACGTCGGACGAGGGCGGACGAGGGCGGGCAGGGTCGGCCAGTCAGATCATAGGGCCTCGATCGAAAAGCGGGTATACTTTTGTTTTTTATTATACTCTGCCACCATAACGTGGCCTTCTTTGGCCGGGTACACGCCCGTCCTCAAGCTGCCCTCTTTGTGCTGGATGGTCCGCATAATTTTCTGGCTGTTGACATTGTATATGTAGGTATTCTTTTCGTCGTCGATGATCACGTAATTCGATTTGATATCCGAATTGGTCACCCGGTAATAGCTTTTTTTGTCCAACTCGATGATGGAGCTCGCCGGACCAAAGTATTTCGAATCGTCGCATGTTATATTATTGTCCAGTTTCAGCTTACCCCCGTCACCCTGCAGAACAAAGACGGCGTCCGCAAGCCTGTACTTTGCAATACCCAAGAGCTTCTTTTCTTCCATCGCCGTCCCTGCAAAAACCGTGTTCCCTTTATAGTCCCTGAATGCGATCATGTACCTCACATAGAAGCTCTTATCCGACCAAAGTCCGTCCGTGGTGATCCCCGGTATTTTGCCATTATACCAATAGCTATAATTCACCTGGATGTCCTTATTGGTATTGCCCAGGGTAATCGTGAACACACCCAGATACGGGTCGCGGGAAAAATCCTTTGCCGTAATAAAATCTTTTGTCCGATCGGCATTGATAATGCAGCCTGCCAGGAAGGCCTTGCCCGTAACCGGGTCGTTATCGAAGGATAATACTTTCAGTTCGTCGCCCTGTTTATCCTTCAGGTCATATTTATACTCAGCGGTCGAATCTTTGATCGAGTAGGTATAAATTTTGAACCCGCCCTCCGGCGCCTCGTCGTTATTTTTAGTGAGGAGATAGTAATTGGCGCTGGAGGCGAGCAAATAGTAATTGGCGGCATCGGCTGTGACCCGCCTATCCCTGACCTTATTGCCATCCATATCAAACAGGAGGATGTCCTTTCTGTTTGCGTCGCCATAAAAAACGCAAAAGCCGGTCTTGGCGATATTCCTTACCTGCATGCCGTATTTGAGATAGAAGTCTACATTCATTTTCACGGAAAACGCGCCTCCCGCCGGAGTTACGCCGGCGATCAGATCGACCTTCGAGGTAAAGGTGCGCAGGATCTTGCCCGCCAGGCTTATGAATTGGACAAGGATCTGGCCTTGAATCCCGTTCCTGTACGCATTTCTTGCATCCTTGTTGGTCAGGATCCCCTTCGTGGAACTTTGCACGTAGCCGAGGCATAGCACGTCATTTTCAAGGGAAACGCCTTGCAGGTCGATCTTTTCCTGGCGAAAATTCACCGTTCCGATATCATTGAGGTTTTCGTCCATAATGGTTATCCGGTAATTGAAGGAATCCGCCGACGCTTTTTCCAGTTTGGTAAAGGCAAGATAGCCGACCAATGCATTATCCTGGGTGATCTCCTTCATTTGCGTGGAAATCTCCTCGCCGACCTCCTTAAAAATCTTGGTTTGCGCATGCAGGGCAGTGACAAGCACGATGCTGGCTAGAAAAAAACGGTCTTTTTCATGGAGCGGGGGAATTGAGGGGTGGTTTAGTGATCCCGAAAAATAACGCTTTTCCCGCAGGAATTAGTGCCATCGACGCGTGAATTATCTGCCGTTGGCCCTCAGCACGGTCATTTCCTTTTTGTCCTGGTCGTCGTAGGTCTTTTTGACGATATAGTGCCAGTTGCGTTCGGAAACGTCGACGAAGAAGATATCGCCCAATTTGTGGTTCTTGACCGCATCCTGAAATTCCTTAGGCATCATTTCTTCCCCAAAGAACCAACCGGTATCTCCGTGGGTGGTATTTCCGTCCATCGTGTACTGATCGGAAAGCTGGTCCCAGGGGGCGCCCGAAGAGATCCGTTGCACGATGATCTTTTTCAGGCTGTCGATCTGCGTCGCGGACAATGTAGAGCCGTCGAGGAAGATATAGTTGGAGCGGTATTTAACTTCCTCGGTTGCATCCAACACCTTATACGTTACGTAGCCCACAGAGAATATCTCCCCTTTGTTCTGGCGCAATAACCTCTTATTGAAGGCGGTAGTATCCTTATCGTATGAAAGGTGCAGGAGGGCCGGCTTAAGGGCGGCATTGGCGGCTATAAACTGTTCCGCCTGCTGGACGGTATTAATCTTTTCGAATTGGTCGTGCAGAGTCACTCCCTGCGCGAAGGCCGATATGGAAAAGAGCAGCATTAAGCTGAGAAGACTATTTTTCATTGTTACACTCAATTTATGAGCCGTTAAAGATAGGACTTTTAGCAGTCCATTTCTGTTAAAAACGGTTTAACATTCCGCCGGCGGGCGAGTACCCATTATTTAAGATTTGTTAACCTGCCTGCCGTTCCGGCCATCGGATTTCTGCCTAGATTCACGGCATGAAAATCACGAAATATTCCTTATTCGCCTTCGGCGCGATGACCATCCTGGCCTCCGCCGCCCGCGCGCAGCAGCCTGCAAAGGCACGGAACCTGGTCGTTTTCCTCATGGACGGTTACCGTTGGCGGGAGCTGTTCGAAGGCGCCGATTCCAGCATCCTCTTTGACAAGAAATACAATAAGATCGATTCGGCCTGGACGGTGGCGAAGTATTGGGACAGCGATATCCATATCCGGAGGCGCAAGCTCATGCCCTTCGTATGGGAAACGATGGCCGCCAAGGGGCAGCTCCTGGGCAACCGGAATTACGGCAACTTCGTCAATGTAGAGAACAAATATTGGTTCTCCTATCCGGGGCGAAGCGAAGCCTTTACCGGCTATTACGATTCCGCCGTCAATTCCAACGAATACCCGGACAACCCGAATATCAATGTGCTTGAGTTCATCGATCAGCAGCCCGGCTATCATGGGAAGGTCGTCTCCTTTGCCAGTTGGGATGCCGTCGCCCGGATCCTTAACCGGACCAGGAACCATATGCTTGTCAATATTCCCGGGGAAGACCTGCCCGGCGAGTCGCTCAGTCCCCAGGAGAAGGATGCCAATACCTGGCAGCATACCCTTCCCGAAATATTCGGAAAGGGGGAACGTCTCGATGCGACAACGTATGCCCTGGCCAAGTCCTATTTAATGGCCAGCCATCCAAGGGTTCTATATATCGACCTCGGGGACAATGACGACTTCGCCCACCAGGGGGATTATGACGATTACCTCGATGCCGGTCATTATGCCGATGCGATGTTCAAAGACATCTGGAATACCTTGCAGCAGGACCCCTTTTATAAAGATCAGACCGACCTGCTTGTCTTCCCCGATCACGGTCGGGGTACCGGTTCCGGATGGACGAGCCACGGCGCCAGGGTCGCTCACTCCGACGAGACCTATTTGCTGGCCATGGGACCCGGCATCGCTCCCCGGGGGGAGGTCAAGTCTGCAGGGCAGCTCTATCAGGCTCAATACGCACAAACCATGGCCGCCTTGCTGGGCTTTCATTTTGCGACCGCGCATCCGGTGGCGGATGCCGCCGGGGTTGTGGCCAAATAACCATTGGAGGCATCGCGTCGGGGAAATATAGTGCTTACCTTCGGTTCATGAATCCGAAGTCTGCAAATCCAGGCCCCGTTCCGGTCGATTATTACGAACGCAAAATCCAGCAAATCGCCAGCTCCAGGCAAATTGCCGTCAAACGACGTTCGATCCTGTCTTTTGTCCGGTTAGGGACCATGGCGATCGCAATCGTCGCCGGATACGTGGCCTGGCATCAGCAGGATGCGATTTGGCTGGTCCTCCTCGTCGCAGGACTG
This sequence comes from Bacteroidota bacterium, assembly GCA_030706735.1. Lineage (GTDB taxonomy): Bacteria > Bacteroidota > Bacteroidia > Chitinophagales > Chitinophagaceae > Puia. Next base: position 102,726 of record JAUZNZ010000005.1, read on the forward strand.
GCCGCTTTCGGACGTGCATTATTCCTGGACACCGACAATAATGCCCGTATCAGGCGGTTGGAAGGGCTGGACGAGTTGGTGCGGTATGAACAACTCGCGCTGGCGGGTCAGGCGGGTCCTGCCGGCCGGGGGGCGCAGTCAGGTTATGCCGGCGCGGGCCAGGCGGATCAGGTGGGGCCTGCGGATCCGGCAGAACATCCCTACTCATATGACCTGGATATATTCGGAAAAGGCTCTGTGTTCGCCATGCTGAACCGATCTCAGTCCGAGCCTGGCCGCGATCTGCTGGCCTCCTGGTTGATGACGCCGGCAGATCGGGGGTCGATACGGGAACGGCAAGAGGCGATAAAGGAACTGGCCGGCGATCCGGACCGGCTATTCGATCTGGCTGTCATCGGCCGGCAACGCCCATTGCGCAACCGGACCGTGCAGCACATCCTCCATTGGTTGAAAAAAGAGGAGGCCCCGTTCAGTGAAAGCTATTGGGCCCTGGTGCGCTGGGGCTATCCCGTGGTTACCCTTGGGCTCCTCGCCTGTTATATTGCGGGATTGACCGGCGGGAACGAATTCGGTTTTTTCTGCCTCCTGTTCCTTGGCATTTCCTCCTACTTCAGCAAGACCGTCATCGCGCACTATGTGGCGCTGTCCGGAATCGTCAAGGAGGTTGGCGTCTTGTCGGAGGGGATCGGGCAGATCGAGGAACGAACCTTCCATGCCGGGCTGAACAAGCGATTGCAAGGATCACTCCTTCACCCCCATCAGGCTTCCAAAGAGATAAAGGGCCTTGACGGCTTGCTGCACCGCTTCGATTACCGGTTGAACCCGTATGTATTCATCCCGCTCAATGCCTTTTTATTATGGGATCTCTGGCAAATGCACGGCCTCAATACCTGGAGACAGCGGAACAGGGAACGGATCGGGCAGTGGACGCAAACCCTGGCGGGCATGGAAGCTCTGGGCAGCATGGCGCTCCTGTATTTCAATCATCCTGACTGGTGTTTCCCCGAGATCGTCGAAGGCACCTTCGAGTTCGGCGCGCAAGGCCTTGGGCATCCGCTGATCCCCGAAAGAAAAAGAGTGACCAATGATTTTGCGATCAGCGGAACGGGACGGCTGGAACTGGTAACGGGATCGAATATGGCGGGGAAGAGTACCTGGTTAAGAACGGTCGGGGTCAATATGGTGCTGGCGATGGCGGGGTCGCCTGTTTGCGCGAGATCTTGCCGCCTGTCGGTAGTCAGTGTGGTCAGTAGCATGCGGGTAGCGGACAATCTCGAGGACAGTACGTCTACCTTTTATGCGGAGCTGAAGAAGTTGCGCAGCATAATTGAAAAGGTCAAGCATCACGAGCCGGTCTTTATCCTGCTGGACGAGATCTTGCGCGGCACCAATTCCAGGGATCGCCTGGCCGGTTCCAGGGCCTTGATCAGGCAACTCATCCGGGAGGGCGCGGTAGGCATTATCGCTACCCACGACCTCGAACTTGCCCAAATGGAGGAAGAATTACCGGGACATATTTATAACTACTATTTCGACGTGCAATTCTTTGGAGAAGAGCTCGGTTTCGACTATACCCTGCGCAACGGGATCTGCACGACGAAGAATGCCGAGTTGCTCATGAAGCAGATCGGGATCGAATTGGCCTGAACTTTCACTACATTTAACATCATGAAATACAGATGTGCCCTATTGTCGCCCCTCCTTATTCTCTGTCTGTCCGCGAACGCCCAAGGGATATTTTCCCGGTTCGATTCGACTTTGAAGATCGGAAAAGCGGGATATCGCTTTCACTGCCGGAATGAGCGGATGGACCAAAATCCCCTGATGATCCGGCCGCTGGGGTTCGACGCCTCGTTGAGAGAAATGGATTTCAATATAAAAGGCCTGGTAAAAGGGGTAGAAGTCGATGATCTGAACAATGACGGTTTTCCGGATCTGCTGTTGTATATCTACACGGACACCATTACCTGGAACGGAACTATTTACGCTTTCGTCTCCGATGGCAATAAATCCGTCGTGCCCTGTGTGTTGCCCGATGCCATGATGGACGGCAAGATCAATACCGGCTACAAAGGGCATGATCAGTTTTCCAGGATGGAAGGCTATCTGCTGCAAAAATTCCCTATCTACCAGCCGGGTGATGACAAAGACAAGCCTTCGGGCGGTACCCGGGTTCTCCTTTATCAACTGGTCAGGAACGCAGAAGGTGGATTCAAATTCAACCGGGTGAGATACTACGATACCCATTAGGCAACTAACTCTCGCGCCTGGCGGCTATCCTTGGCTTGCCGAAGAGGTAGAAAACGCCAATCTGAATGACACTGTTCCTGACACTGCCATTCTGTACGGGCGTGCTTTGCATGCCGGCGGGCGAACCATTGCTGAAATCCGTCAGTCCCAGATTATAGCGAATGTCAAATCCTATGTTAACCGGCGAGAGGTAGCCGGCGCCGAGGGCCCAGGAAAGATCAGTCGATTTATATTGGCTCTTCGGATGATAATGGGAGGTATAATAGGAACCGACCACATCCTCATCGATGTCGACGCTGACCAGATAGCCGATCTGCGGGCCGGTCTCGAGGAAGAGACCGGAGGGGAAGGTATATTTCAGCAGCAGCGGCACATCAATATAATTAAACCGATACTCTTCGGTTGCGCTGACCAGGTAGCCAAGGGTCGGTTTGCCGTTTGCGCCCTGGGTGGAGAACATGGCCTCAGGTTGAAAGCTGAATTTTTTGGACAGAGGAATGGATACCAGGACGCCTCCGTGGAAGCCCACCCTGGGAAAATTGCGTAATTGCTGGGTATTGCCGTTGACGACGACGAACTGCTGATCGCTGGTCATTATTTCGGACTCATTCAATCCCCCTTTCAATCCGAATTCGACCTGGGCCGAGGCGGTCGTAATGGAAGCGCAGACAAAGATCAATAATAGCGTAAATTTTCCTTCAGCAGTTCGTAGCATAAAATGTAGTTGGAACGGGCAAAATTAGCCGCCTGGCCTTGCGCTCCTTGTAAAGGCTTTGTTAATACACTACATTTTAATGTCTTTAGTTGAGTAAACGCCTTATCGAGTCCTGAAGCTGCCGCTTCGTGAAGGGTTTCGGCAGGAAAATGTCTGCTCCATTCTCCAGGGCGACGTCCTGAGCGGCAAGGTCGATCCCGGAGATCATGATGATCTTGATGGAGGGATCGTGCTGTTTCAGATAACTGATGAAATCCAGCCCGAAGCCATCGGGCAAGCGGTTGTCCAGCAAGACAAGGGAGGGATTTGCCTTTTCGAGGTATTGTTTGGCGGCGGCGAGGGTCTTCACATGATTGAGGTTGATATCCTTATCATCCAGGATCAGGTTCAGCAGCAAGCACATTTCTCCTTCGTCCTCGATGATCAGGATATCCTTGACGTCGATCGGAACCTCTTTGATAGCCGGGTTCTCTTTGATAGCAGGCATGGTTACTGTTTTATGTTCAATTCCCTACACGGAATTTGATGCCAATTGCGCGGATCGGCCCGAAAAGCCGCGGATCGGCCATTTTCGGTCATCGCTGCGTATGGGAATGCCCGGAAGCCGGGTCGGGGACGGGCAGAAGCGGGGAACAAAATCCTCAATTTGCGCCGTTTTTTGCTACATTCGACCCAAAATTACGAGGGATGCATTACAGGACATTTGGAAGGACCGGCTGGAAGGTCAGCGAGGTCGGCTATGGCATGTGGGGTCTTGCGGGGTGGACAGGCAATGACGATGAAGAGACCAACCGGTCGCTCGACCTGTCCGTAGCAAAAGGTTGCAATTTTTTCGATACGGCCTGGGGATATGGCGCCGGCAGAAGTGAACAGATCCTTGGAGCCCTGCTGCGCCGGCATAAGGATCAACGCCTCTATATTGCCACCAAGATCCCACCCAAGAATTTTATCTGGCCTTCTCGCAGAGAGTTCACGCTGGACGACTGTTTTCCGCCGGCGCATATCCGTGAATACACGGAAAAGAGCCTCAGGAACCTGGGTGTAGATTGCATCGACCTCCAGCAGTTCCATGTGTGGGAGGACTCCTGGGCCGGGGATGACCGATGGCAGCGTACGGTAGAGGACCTGAAAAAAGAGGGCAAGATCCGGGCAGCCGGCATCAGCATCAATCGATGGGAGCCGGAGAATGCGCTGCAAACCCTGGAAACGGGAATGATCGACGCGGTGCAAGTGATCTACAACCTATTCGACCAGGCCCCGGAAGACCGGCTTTTTCCCTTGTGTCAGGAGAAGAATATCGGCATCATCGCGCGCGTTCCCTTCGACGAAGGCACCCTTACCGGAAGCTTTTCCCTGGAGACACGGTTTCCTAAAGAAGATTGGCGCAGCACGTATTTCGTAGAAGAGAACCTGCGTCAGAGCGTCGCGCATGCGGACCGGTTGAGGCCTCTTGTTCCGGCCGGCATGACCATGGCGGAAATGGCCTTGCGCTTTATTTTGAGCAATCCCCTCGTACATACCACCATACCCGGCATGAGAAAAGAAAAGAATGTCCTGGCCAATACGGCCGTCAGCGATGGAAAGGGACTGGGCGCCGATCTGCTCGCCATGCTGAAAGACCACCGCTGGGACCGTACGCCCACTGCATGGTCGCAATAAATGGAAAAAAGAAAGATATGAGCCAATCACCGCGCGAACTTGAAATGACGGGAAAGGGATTCAGCGAGGTCCTTTCCCTGTTCGGGCAACAAGACATCAATACCGTTCCCTTCGAAGGCAGCTGGACTGCGGGACAAGTGGCGGAACACGTACTCAAGTCCGTTTCTGGCATTCTGAATGTCCTGAAAGGAAAGACCGCCTCTACGGAACGGGACCCTGCGAACAAGATCGCTTCGATCAAGGCGCTCTTCCTGAACTTCGACAATAAGTTGAAGAACCCCGAGTTCCTAACCCCTACGGCAGATCCAAAAGAAAAGGGGGCGCTATTGACTGCGCTGGAAAGAAAATTCAGCGGCATCTCCGAGGTGATGAAGACGGAGGACCTGACGCTGACCTGTTTGGAAAGGGAATTCCCGGGCGTGGGCCCGCTCACGCGGGTGGAATGGATTTCCCTTGTCGTGTACCATACGGAGCGGCATACCCATCAGCTAAATAATATCAGAAAGCATTTTGATGAATAATGATAGCTAGTCAACCGGCGAAATGAAATTAGGACAAACCGGTGGAATTAATTTTTGAACCTGGAGGCCAGTTCGTCGAGGAGGGGGATCTGGGCGGCGAGTATTTTATTCCTTGCTTCGGCGATCGGGAACCAATCTCCCTTATCGACTTCCGGAAAGCTGATCTTGCGACCGGAACGCGGAGGCCATCGCATGGAAAACGTATTACTTTTTACCAGGGCGGGCACGATGTCGCCTGCGGCAGCCCAGGCGTGTACCCGTTTTCCCGATTTCTGGCGGATGGGCGTGAGCAGGTGAAAGGGCGCGGCCGGCGTGAATCCGGTCTCCTCCGTGAATTCCCGTATCGCTGCCGCCAGGGGTTCCTCCGGGGCCAGGAATTCTCCTTTTGGGATCGTCCAACTTCCCAGGTCCTTGTTCTTCCAGAACGGGCCACCCGGGTGAACGAGGAATACCTCCAGGTCGGTATGGAGGAGACGGTATAATAATATCCCGGCGCTTTCCTTTTTTGCCATAATTGACTTTTCCCAAATAATCGGCCAATCTTTCCTGATGCCGAATCTGATCCCAAAGATACTACAAGGTCACCAATCCCGCGATCGCCCGGATGATATGGCGGATCACTTGACGGCGATCGTGAGGGTGGCGGGTTCCAGTTTATCGGCGGTTGCCTTGATGCTGATCCCGCCGCCCGGCGTGGTGGCCCTGACGAGTGCGATGCAGGTCCCTTTCCAGGCAAAGCGTTTTGATCCCAGGAAGGATTCCGACGAAGCCAGGTCGCCGTTGTCTACGCCCGCCAGGCGACCTGCCCCGGTAACTGTGAAGGTCAGCTGATCATCCGCCGTCGGGCAGGGCACCCCGTTAGCGTCGACGACCGTGGCCCTGATGATACAGATATCGTTCCAATCCGCCGCGATCCGATCGCGATCGGCCTTGAGTTCGATGCGTGCGGGCGGACCGGCAGTCTTCCATTCCCTTGTAGCCACCACCCGGCCGTTATTCCTCCCCACGACCCGAAGGGTGCCTTTTTCGAAAGTAAGCTGCCAGCTTCGCGGCGACGCGTTGTCGGCGGGTCTGGGACGGACGCCATGGGATCGGTCATTGAGGAACAACTCGACCTCGTCGCAGTTGCTGAAGACCTGCACCCGTGCATCGTCATAGGTATCCATATCGGCCGGTGTCCAATCGGATACCCAGGCGCCTTCTCCGGCGTTCTGCTCTTTGCGCATGGCGTAGACCATGGGCTGACCGCTCCACCAGCTTTGGCGCTGATAGCCGACATTTCGCTCCGTACCGGTTCTGTCGAAAAGACCCTGGCCGTTGACCAGGGAGGGCCAGTCCGCCTCCCCGAGGTAGTCGAAACCCGTCCATAGGAACTGTCCCGCCATGAATGGGTTATCACGCAAGGCCAGCCATGCCGTCAATCCGTGTTGATTTTCCGTTCCGATCACCTTCCGGGCGGGCTTGCTTTCATGCGCGGCGACGAGTTCATTCTCCCGGTAATTCTGGCCCACCACGTCCATCAAGTCCGCCAGCCCGTTCTCATACACGTGGGACAAGGCCGGGCGGAAGAGGGCCATCGTTACGCCGCGCGTGCCGTCAAGGGAATGGATGAGATCCTGTTGCATCTTGTATTTCCGGAAGCCGGAACTGTCGTTCAGATTGTCATGGATCTCATTACCTACGCTATAGAGAATAATGGAGGGATGATTGCGGTCGCGCAGCACCATATCCCTGGTATCCTTTTCCCAGCAGCTTGAAAAATACAGGTTATAGCCATTCTCGGCGCTGCTCTTGCGTGCATTCCAGGTGTCGAAGGTCTCTTCCATCACCAGGAAGCCCATCCGATCGCAGAGGTCGAGAAACTCCGGAGCCGGCGGGTTATGCGCGGTCCGGATCGCATTCACGCCTGCCTGCTTCAACAATTCAAGCCTTCGTTCCCATATCCGAAGCGGTACGGCGGCGCCGACGGCGCCGCCGTCATGATGCAGGCACACCCCTTTGATCTTGATATTCTCTCCGTTCAGCCAGAAGCCGGTGGCGGCTTCGAAGCGGATCTGCCGTATGCCGAAAGCTGTATTGTATTCATCGATCGCCTGTTTCCCCACCCGGAGAGTGATTTTTGCGAGATAAAGAGGAGATTTGTCGCAGCCCCAGAGCGAGGGGTGATCCACTACCCCTTGTTGGGTTACTTCCGCCGTTGCGCCTGCCGCGACCGAACAGGGAGTCGAAAGCGTTTGCAGAAGTGTTCCGGCCGGGGAAAAGATCCTGGTTTCCATGATCAGGTTCGAATTCGCGTCTGATTGATTCATGACGCTGACATGCATCATCCATTTTGCCCTCGCCGCCGAGACTTCCGGCGTGGACAGGAACGTCCCCCAATGATCGACATGCACCGGAGCGGTCTTTACAAGCCGTGTATGACGATAGATGCCGGAACCGGTATACCAGCGGGAGTACGGTTGTATCGAATTATCCGCGCGAACGGAAATGATATTGAGGGCATGAGGGCCGAAATGCAAATGGCCGGTCAGTTCATATTGAAAGCTGCTGTATCCGTATGGACGATGACCGAGATGCCAGCCATTGATCCAAACATCGCTGTTCATCATGATCCCGTCGAATTCGATAAAGAGGCGTCGTTGCCCATCGTCTTCAGGCAACATGAAGCGCTTGCGGTACCACCCTACGCCCGCTTCCACATATCCCCCTCCCCTGCCGGTCGGATTGGTACGTGCGTATCCCCCTTCAATGCTCCAGTCATGGGGAAGGTCCAGACTTCGCCAGGCGGAATCGGAGAATGCCGGTTGTTCGGCCCCCGCGGGATCTCCTTTCAGGAACTTCCAATCCTGATCGAAAGAAAGCACACGGCGTTGCGCATGAGCGGCAGAATGAAAGTACAGGAGGAAAAAAAAAGTACGGGTCAGCGTATTTATTCGTCGAGCGGAGACAAGCATAATTCGTTTTTCTCCCCTAAACTACGCAAACCCGTACGTAAACCGTCCTGTTCTATCCTGTCACAACTTCAGGATCTTTCTGGTCTCCTTCACGCTGCCCATCTGAATGGTAATAAAATAAACGCCGGCAGACAGATCGCCTGTTGCGACGGTAACCGCGGACATTTGTTGATCTTTATTGACGAGCAAATTACGCTTCGTCGCCCCCGCCTGATCTGTAATGGTAACCATCACGGTACCCGTGTAGGCATTGTTGAGCTCGATCAGGAAATGATCGCGCACCGGATTCGGATAGATCGTGCAGGACGGCGTCCTCAGGCCCGTCGAATCCAGGCCGGAGATGGCAGTAGCCGACGCCGCGGCAGGGATCGTTGCCACCGAGGCGGAACTCGTTCCGGACGTTTCGGTGATGACAAATCCATTCAGGTAGTTATAACTGTTCGGCGTGCTGATCGTGATCGCGATCTGTCCCTGGCCGTCGGGGGCAAGGCCGGAAAGAGTGGCTTTGTTCGCCAGGTTGTCGTACGTAGCGACCGAGGCGGACTGGCCGCCGGCGGTGAAGACCGTACTGCTGCCGGTGTTAGAGTTCCTGCTGGCATATAATTCAATCGTGTATTTCGCGCCCGACTTCAGACCGGATAAGGTCAACGTCCTGTTTATCTCGCAATAGCTGCTGTACCGGAGTACTTCCGCCGGGGCCATGGCGCCTCCGTATGAGGATGAATTATCCACGATGGATTCATTGATGCTCAACGTCGCCGCAATGCCCGAAGAGGTGCCATCCGTATAATTGAGGGTATTCGAGGTGACGAGATCATTCACGTTCCAGTTATTCCATTGCGTATTATTGTAGGGATTGTCGCCGCCATATACATTCACGTCGATAAAACGACTGCCTGCTGTCGAAGGTTGCGTGACAGGGGGCGGCACCACCACGGGAGCCGCATTTACCGTGACCTGCACGGTAGCGCTTACACTACCGTTTAGGGTCAGCTGAAATAGGTAGACGCCCTGGACCAGCCCGGTGACGGTCGTGGTGACGGAAGAGGAGGAAGTGATCGTGCCGGCGGAGGGGCCCGACTTCTTTATCCATTTATAACTGGTGATCGTTCCGGTGGAGGCGGCTCCGCTCAGTGTGACCTGGTTGGTGGGCAACGTGATCGTTTGCGGGCTGCCGGCGTTGGCGACCGGCGTGGCCGGCGGCGTGACGACGGCCGCATTGACAGTGACCTGGACGGTGGATGTGCTGCCTCCGTTGAGAGTGAGTTTGAAAACATAGGTTCCCTGCACCAGCCCTGTGACCGTCGTGGTGACGGAGGAGGGAGAGGTGATCGTACCTGCAGACGGCCCGGATGATTTGGTCCAGGAGTAGGAGGTGATCGTGCCGGTCGACCCGCTACCGCTCAGTGTGACCTGATTGGCAGGCAGCGTAATCGTCAGTGCGCTGCCTGCGTTGGCGACGGGTGCCGGCGGCGGAGGCGGGGCTGTTGTGGACCCGCCAAGCGTATTAGCCAGCATCCAGGAATATATACTGTAGCTGGCTGTCACGCCATTCCAGGTAAAGTTTTCCGTATAGGCAGGATTATAAAACGGGCCCCAGGGTCCATGGCCGGTGTTAAAAGTGGTGAACCTGGCGTAGCCACTTTTGGCATTATTTATTACGGAGACGTAGTCCATCGTCGCATCTCCGTGAACATCGTTGATGGGATCACCGAAACCCCAGCACTTCGTTCCATTGGCGACCGCGATATTTCCCCATGACTGAATGGGATCGTTGGATGCCTGGCTCATCGGCACCACCGTCGCGGCCGGATACGTTCGTTTGTCGCTGCTCCCGCCGGCGGGTGGATCTTCCGCCGGATCAAGCTGTGAAACATATTCAACCACGCTCATGCCTCCCGCACTAAGTCCGGTCAGATGGATCCTGTTCACATCCACCCGATAGGTCTTCACCAGGTAGTTGACGACATTCGCCAACTGATCCCCGGCCATATCCCAATCCGCGGCCTGCGGGGATACTACGATAAATTGCTCCTGGGCGCCCGTGACCGGGTTCTTGAAGGAGGACGGCCAACCGCCGTGTTCGATGAAATAGGCGGGGCCGCCGGAGCCCGAGGAGTTATAGATCTTGGCAAGACCGGTTCCGGCCGTGCCGCCATCGGCCGCCTCCCCGGTGCCATGGCAGAATACAAGTAAGGGGTACGATTTGGAACTGCTGTTGTAATCGGACGGCAGATAGAGTAAGGCCTGGTACGTCGGCGAACTACTGCTCGTGTAGGGTACGTTGATCGTTTTTTCGACCTGGGCGTTGGCGACCGTAAAATAAAACAGAGCCAGCACGGATGCTAGAATTGTCCTCATAGGTTATTGGATTTTTAGCTGTTTTCACAAAGTGTTTGCTACTATCTGATTGTTGGTTTTGCTACGATCAATACGGACCTTTTCCCAATCCAGGATTGGGGAAAAAATTTCACACATTAAACGGGTGATGAATAATCTACGCGGGAGGGGTTGCGAGGTTCTTAAACAGCCATTATCGGGCCAAAATTGGTTAACATTAACATTTGCGATCAAAAAAAATCGTTGGCAAACAGGTTGAGCTTTTAGGGGCGGCTGTACAAACTTGTACAGGCTTTGCATCAACTTGTACAACCCCTTTTGGATCTTCAATCCGACTCATCCGGATATTTGCGATATGAATAAATATGGTCATATCATAATCCGGTCAGGCCTCTTTTTTTTCGGCGTCACCCTGATCGGCATCGGCGTGTTGCAAGTGGTCTTTGCCGATTTCGAATCCGTCATATTACCCTACTGGCCGGACCGGTTCCCCGGAAAATTGATCGGCGTCTATATTGCAAGCCTGGGACTGATCATACCGGGGATGGTGTTGCTGCTGGGGAAGGACCTGCGCAAGCTATGCCTTTGGTTGGGGGTTGCTTTCTTATTGTTGTTTCTCATTGGTCATCTCCCCTATCGCCTGGTTCACGACCTGCATTCCATGGGACCCTGGACGAATAGTTTGAAGACCCTGACCTTTTCGGGAGGGGCCCTTCTCCTCGCGAAGGCCTTGCCGGGGAAGGGTCCAGGTTTGGTAGAAAAGGTCGTACCCGCCGCGCCGTTATTCATCGCGATCTTCCTGATCTTTTGCGGGATTGAGCACTTCGTGTATGCACCCTTCGTAGCGACCCTCGTGCCGGCCTGGATCCCCGGCGCCATGTTCTGGACCTATTTCGCGGGCGCCGCGCTTATTGCGGCGGGGCTGGGCATCCTTCTCCCCATGACCAGGAGGCTGGCGGCTGCGCTGCTGGGCGCGATGATCTTCCTTTGGCTGCTCATGCTGCATATCCCGAGGGCAGTCGCCGATCCCATCGGACTGAATGGGAACGAATGCGTGAGCGTTTTCGAAGCTTTGTCATTCAGTGGCTTCGCCTTCGTGCTGGCGGTGATCTCCGGGCGGGATGGCCGCGGACGGGGCGATAGCAGGCAAGCTGCCGACGGGCGTCTTTAAAGACGCGGGGCGCCGGGCTTGTTGGGACTGTCGAAGGGATTTGCGCCGTGGACGTTTAGCCTGCGCCGGTACACTTTATCACGGGACGTGACGTAAAGTACGTCGAAGCCCGGGCCACCGAAACAGCAGTTGGAGGCCTGGCCGGTCGGAATGGGAAGGATGGCATTGACGCGGCCAACCGGATCGAGGATCTGGATCCCCATGCGTGAAGTCACATAGACCCTCCCTTCGCGATCGCATTTTAGCCCGTCGGGCCAGGCATTCTCGGCATTGTCGGGAACCTGGAGCCATCCATAGTGCTGCTTATTGGCCAGCGTCCCATCCGGCCTGATCGAGTAAATCCATACCCAGTGGGATGCCGATTCCGTGATATACAATTGCGACTGATCCGGGGTCAGGGCGATGCCATTGGCGAAGCGGATCCCTTCATCGACAACCACCTTCCCGCCGTTCGGCCGGATCAGATAGATCTTGCTTGGTTTTTCCGTTCCGTCAGGAACCGTGACATAGATATTCCCGTTCTTAGCGACTACGAGGTCATTTCCTGCCAAGGCGTCTGCCAGGATGGTGACCTTATCATTATTATCGTAGCTCAGGATCTGGTTTGACCCGCCGGCAACGACCACTCTTTTCCCATCTGGGCCGAAACAGGTACCGCTGGCCTTTTTGGCATCGAGGGGAAGGGCCTGCGGTTTGCCGTCGGCGTCAATCTTATAGGTTTTCGAGTTCGGAATATCCTGGAAAAAAACTTCCCCTTTCGCGTTGGCCGCGATGCCTTCCGTGAACTGATATCCCTGTCCGACCAATTCCCAATCCTGGCCCGGTATCAGGATCTCGCTGAGCGCCTGGTTCTTCGTGCTCCCTACGGTGACGGGTTTAGGCCAGTCCTTCCACAGCCAGCGCATTGCGTCGGGGAAAATGGACTCGCCGTGATGTCCGTTATGTCCGTCCTCGCCCCAGCTGTGATTGACCTCGTAGCCGGAAAAGACGAGTGCCCGTTCCATGGTCTCATTTGCCTTCCACCAGTCTCCCCCATAGATGTTGAGATCATTTGAGCCGTCCTGCAAAAAGATGCGCAGCGCCCTGGGTTCCGTCTTTCGGATCAGGGAAGGATAGCGATCGCCGCCGCGCAGGCCGACATAGGTGCCGATTGCGCTGAAGACCCTGGAGAATTCGCGGGGGCATTCCCAGGCAGCCGTAAAGGCGCAGATGGCGCCGCTGCTGGAGCCTCCGATGGCCCGGTCATTGCCGTTCCGGGAAAGCCGTATGGCGCGACCGTCGCCCGCTTTTTTCTTCTCCACGTCAGGCAGCAACTCGTCGAGGAGGAAGCGCGCGTATGCGTCGCCCAAACCGTCATATTCCAGGCTTCGGTTGAAGCGATCGAGGGCATGTGCCGTGTCGTCTGCGTGGAGGCGGCCCGGCTGGATGAAGATACCGATGGTGACCGGCATCTCGTGACGAAAGATCAGGTTATCGAAAACGGTCGGCGCCTTCCACTGGATGCCGTCCTGATTCACGTAAACACAGGCCGGGGTTTCCGGGCGATACTGGGCGGGGATATAAATCCAGTAGTCCCGCGTCGTGCCGGGAAAGATCGTCGACGTCGAAAAAGTATATTTCAATACTTCCCCTTTGGGGACGCCCGGATGTTCGATGGAGGCGGAGTCGACCGGGTACCTGATGGCTGGGGTTTGGGCTGCAACAATAAAAAAGGCGAGTAAGATGAGAAGAGTGAAGAAAGTCCGTTTCATGTCCTGGGATTTTGTTTCCCAGCTAAATATAACAAAATAAAAAGGCTGCCCCCACTATACGGAGCAGCCTCTTTTATTCTTAGTGGCGAAGTGGATCACGCGACCACGAGGATCCTCACCGGGAAAGTTATTACCGTCGAATTATCATCGAGGGTGACCAGGAAATAGAAGCGGTTGGCGAGTTCGGTATTGACCTTGGGCGCCGGATTGGGTGGTGATGGAAATTTCGAAAGGTATTCCGTCAGCGAAGTGGTGAAGGTTACCGTCGTGCCACTGCCTGCGATGGGCGCCGCGTTATAAAAGCCCGTTGACCCCTGGATCTTGCTGTATGTCGTGGAAGCGGCGACGTGCGTGATCTCCTTGATCGTCCTGCCGCTGGTGGCCGCGAGTGAAAGAGTGATCGTGATCGTTCCCGGGCCGGAGAGCGAGACGGTGATCGTCGGATCCGGACGGTAGTCGTTCGCATTTTGAACCGTTATGGCTTTAGAGGGGACATTATCCGTCCCATACCCGAATCCTTTTTGTTTGGTACAACCCGTGACCAGGAGGCCGGTCAGCAGAAGGAGGGACGAAGCTCTTTTTATATGCATATACATAGATGTCGTTTTAGTTTCATGAATGAATGAATGTCTATTTAGCCCACCAGAGCTTCACATCCGTTTTGGGTCTCGGGTTCGGACAATTCGGATTGGCCGCCGTCTCCAGATTGGTGTACGGCAGGCGGGTCGGTATGACGCTCGGATCATCGCCGGCGGGGTTGTTCACCAGGGCCAGGGCGGGATAACCGGTCCGGCGGTAGTCATCGAAGGCCTCGACGCCATTGCCGATCCAGGCGATATACTTCTGCGTGATGATCTGCTGTTCCATCTGTGCGGTCGTGCCCGTCAGGTTGACGATGGTCGGATTAGCCGTAAAATAGGCCGTGATCTGACCTGCCGACATGCCGACTTCCTGCATGGCCGCGGTGATGCCGGCCTGGTAATACGTATTGGCACTGCCGGGGGTTCCCAACAAAAGGGCGGCCTCGGCCAGAATGAATTGAGATTGGAAGTTGGTGAGCAGCCTGGCCGGGGCGCTGCCGGTCGTACCGATCAGGTAAGCACCCGCGTATTGAGAGCGGGTGGCCTGAGCCGGTGCGGAGGAGGTGGAACCGTTATCGAAGGCGACAAAGGTGCCGGTCGGTTTGCTGAATACCTGGCCTAAACGTACCGTGTCATTCAGGCTGATCATCAGGTTGAGCAAACGCTGGCTAAGCATCTGGTCGCCCGGACGGTTGAGATAATTGAAGGTGTACAGGGGGTTCTGGTTGCCCACGCTGGCGCCGAATGGCACCGCGAAGTCCAGGTTGTTGGCATTGATGTAATTGTTTCCGGTGATGACCGCATTGATCGTGGAGGTAGCGAGTGCCGGATTAATATTGGTCAACTGGATGGCTAATTTCAGGAGGAGCGTATTGCCCATTTTGGTCCAGTTGGCGAGGTTCCCACCATAAACAAGATCATCCTTGCCCGGCTTCAGTGCGCTGGGTTTGGCGAGGTCGGCCAGTCCGCTGTTCACCAGGTCGAAGATACTCGTGATGCCCAATGCGGCATTGCCCTGGTAGATATCCTGTTGCTTATCGAACCGGGGCGTAAGGAACTTGGTGCCAAAACCGGCCTGCGAATAGGGTACGTCCCCCCAGATATCGGAGCATAGGGAGAATGCATAAGCCAACTCCAGCTTGGCAATACCGGAGTATGCCGGACTGGTTGCCGAATCCTGGGCGATGAGCTGACGGCAATTGACGATCGCTCCATCATATAGTTCGCCGTTCCACTGGTTGTCAAAGGCGCCCGCCAGATTGTAGACATCATAGGCCGCCGTTTGATTGGCTACCCCGGCAATATGCTGGATCAGCGCCGAGCTCGCGCGATTGAGGTCGTTTTGGTTCGCGAATGCGATCGCGATGGTCGTTGTCGGCAAGAGTACCGAAGGCGGTACGACGGTCGGGTTATTCGGCGTGCTGTTGACCGCGAGATATTTCTTACAGGAGGCCATGGACAGGAGGCCAACTGACAGAATGAATATTTTATTTAGCATTTTCATGTTTTTCCTTTTTTGTTCTTAAAGCTTCATTTTCACAATGAGGTTACAACATCACTTTCAGGCTGGCTCCCATGGTCCGCGCGTTGGGCGCACCCTGGAGATCCAGGCCCCGGATATTGCCTGCTCCCTGGGTATTGACCTCCGGGTCGATCAGGGAATTTGGCGCTACGTGGAAAACGTTGTTGGCAAATAGAGAAAAGCGCACCCCATTGATGTGCATGTCCTTAATTATGCGTGACGGCAAATCGTAGCCGATGGACACTTCCCTCAGCCTGAACACCGTCGCGTCATACACATTGAACTCGCTCTGGAGACCGCCCAGGGTTTGCCAGTAGGTTTGTGCGGGGATCTGGATATTATTCTCGACCACCTTACCACCACCGATCGCGATCACGCCATCCAGCACCCGCGGAAGTGACCGGTCGTCGCCGGTGCCGATCCAGGCGCCGCGGCTCTTATAAGAGGCGGCAGTGAAGGACAATACCTGGCCGCCCTTGGTGAAATCAAAGGTGAAGCCCAGGGAAAGGTTCTTGTATTTGAAATTGTTGGTGACGCCGAAGGAATAGTCCGGGTTCGGGTTAGAAAGTACCTGGTTGGCAAGGGTCGGTTGATAGGTTCCGGTAGCCGGATTGATCAGGCGGCGGCCCGTTGCACTGTCCCTGGGTATCGTACCGCCCAGGATGACGCCATAGGGTTGCCCCACCTTGATGGAAGGAATGGACCCCGTAAAGGCGCTGCCTGGGATGGAGAAGCTAAGGGTCCCCGTATTGATCGATTCGACCTTATTGACGATCTTGGTGAAATTGCCGGAGAGATCCCACCTGAAATTACGGCCGCTGACCGCCGTTATATTGATCAAGGCTTCGACACCCTTATTCGTCATTTTGCCCACGTTGGTGGTTTGCGTGGTATAGCCTGTGGACGGGGCGATGCCGACATTTACGATCTGGCTTTGGCTGACTTCGTCGAAATAATCGGCGTCGAAATTGATGCGATTCTTCCAGAAGCCCAGATTGATGCCGACCTCATAGGAGGTTGTGAATTCGGGAGACAGCGTATTGGAGGCGATCCGGTTGCTGGCGCCGAATCCGGCGATGGATCCATCCGGGAAATTGAAGCTGGCCACGTTGTTCCCGAAAGCTTCCGATACAAACAAATTTTGTAATTGATAGGCTGGCGCGTCCCTTCCCACTTTCGCGATGCTGGCCCTGACCTTGCCATAGCTTAAGCCATCTCCTACTATATTCAAGGCGTCGGTGAAGACAAACCCGGCGCTGATGGAGGGATAGAAATAGGTGTTCTTGCTGGTGGGCAGGGTGGAACTCTGATCGGCCCTTCCGGTCAGCTCCAGATACAAATAACTCTTGTAATCGAAGGAAACCTGCGCATAGTAACCCACCAGGCGTTGCAGCGTAGTGGCTTCCCCCGAACCATTCGAATATACGGTGGCGTTGCTTACATTGTAGAAACCCGGGATGGCGAGCGCGTCTCCCTGCACCTGAAGGGACTGCACGTTTCGCTGGTTGATATTCTGACCGAGAATACCCGAAATGTTCAAATCCTTGATGAAGACGTCACTCTTATGTGCCGACAGGATCAGGTCGCCGTTTATTTCGCTCCGGAAAATGGTGTTTTCCAGGTCCTGGCCGGTCGGGCGTTGGTTGGAGGTGATGGCAAAAACCTGCTTCCTACGATCCGTATAGGCATCGACGCCCAGGCGGTAGGTGAGGTTCAGCCAGCTGGTAAAATCGTATCCCACGGTCATATCGGCGATGATGCGATAGAGATTGCTTTTTACCGGGTTATTATAGGCATCGAAATAGGGATTATCCTGTGCAGCGACCGGCCAGTTATTTGTGCCGTCGGGGTTCTGATAATTGCCCTTCGTCTTGTAGGAATGGAGGTCTACGTTCCTGGCCATGCCCCAGAGGACGCCGAAGACGGAGTTGCCATTCCCGCCGATCACCCCTGTCTGCAGGGTATTGACGAAATTCATATTCGCTCCGAGTTTGATCTTGTCGCGAAGCAGGGTATTGGCCCCGAATTTTACGTTCGTTCTTTTCAGGGACGTATTGGGAATGATGCCGTTCTGGTTCAGATATCCAATTGACAGTGTATAATTCCTTTTCAGGTCGCCACCATTTATGGTCAGGTTATTGTCCGAAATATTGCCGGTCTCGAAAAAATCCGTGATATTATTCGGGTAAGCCTGATAGGCCACCGGGTTACCTCCGACCAGCAGGCCATTGGCCACTGTAGGCGTAGAGCCGAATTTCGGCCCCCAGGAGCTGAGGGTCGTCGTGGGGGTGTAGACCCCGTTCAAGCCCTGTCCGTATTGGTTTTGCACTTTCAACAAGCCTTCGACGTTCTGAAGGCTATAGGATGAGCTGACGCTAATGTCCGTTTTCCCGCCCGGACCGCCACCCTTCTTGGTGGTGATGATGATTGCGCCGGCTGCGGCGCGCGAACCATATAATACGGCGGCCGCGGGCCCCTTGAGGATATTCACGCTCTCGATATTGTTGAGGTCCAGGTCAAGGGCCCTGTTTGGCGGTTGCTGATCGTCCAGGGTGCCGTTGGGGCCTCCGGTTGTCCGGTCCACGTCATTGCTGATCGGGATACCATCTACCACAAACAAGGGTTGATTGCTGCCCGTGAAAGAGGTGATGCCGCGAATATTGATATTGATGGAGGAGCCGGGGCTGCCGCTGGCACCGGTAATATTAACTCCGGAAACCTTGCCTTCCAGGGAGCCAACCAGGTTGACGGGCCCTTTGTCGGCCAACTGATCCCCTTTGAGGTTCTGGGTGGCATAACCCAGGGAGCGCTTGTCACGGACAATGCCCAGGGAAGTGACCACGACTTCGGACAGGGTGTTGTCTTTTGCCGACATGGCGACGGTGATGGAGGTGCGATCGCCGATCTCAACCTCCTGGTTTGCCCATCCGATGGCTGATATAATGAGGATCTTGGCCTTGGGGGGAACGGGGAGGGAGAAGGTGCCGTCGGCGCCGGAGCTCGTTCCCGTTTGAAAGCCTCTGATCACAATAGAGGCGCCCGGAACCGGTTTGCCTTCCGGATCCAATACTTTTCCCGTAATAGTTCGATTTTGGGCCGAGAGTTGTCCGCATAGCATGACAACGCAGCTCAGCATAAGGAGGAGTCTCATGTACAGTATGTGTTTGGTTTAGTAAACTATCCTGTAATTTAAAGTTGAAACATTAAAAAATAAAAAAAAAATAACCCCAATAGGATTAATCGCTAAAGGATTTTCAATAAAACAGGTGATTTTTGATAAAAATATCAGCCAGGGGAGGTTTTTTTTAATGTCCTCTTATGTTCGGAAGAATTTCTTTGAAATTAACAATTCATTTACAAATTAGCGAGGTGTCGGGAAAAACCCTTAGCCACGAGGCGTTCATAGGCGTTCCAGACCTCGTCAGGGATCAGTTGAGGGATCTGGAAGCCTTTTCCGGGGTAATATCTGATCCGCTGGAGGTCCCCGACCATGATCTCGATGACCCGGGCCATGGGGATCTCTTCGGTGGGATACTCTTCGAATGGAATCCGGGGAGAGGTAACCAGCAGTTGTTTGTCCGGCCACTGGCGTTTGAAGGTGGCATAGCTCCGGCGTTCCATATACGGTTTTTGGACCAGCAGGAAACTTCGTGGATCCATGGATCGTTCCTGGAGAAGCCGGCGGGTGAAGAGGATATTCTCGCCTGTGTTCGTGGAGCGGTTCTCGATGAGGATGGCGTCGGGGGGAACACCCATCTTATATGCGATAGCGGCAAACCGATCGGCCTCCGGTTCGGCCCAAATGCCGCGCGTCACATTTCCCAGGCCGCCGGAAAGGATCAGCCAGGGGGCCAGCCCCTGCAGCCATAATCCGGCCCCGCACTCAGCCACCCGAAGATCATGACTGCCCAGCACGAGGATCGTGTCCGACTTTTCCGGCGTATGTCCCATGTGATGGTAGTCCCATAATATCCTGGCGTCGTCAAGCGCCGATGGGTCAACCCGCGTCATGGAACGAAAATACTTAATTAAGGGGCAACGTGCAAGGCAGCTGGTGTCAGGGTTCGCCTATGAAGCGGTAGCCGATGCCGGACTCGGTAAGGATATGTTCCGGCCTGTTGGGATCCTTTTCGATCTTTTTTCGCAATTGGGCGATGAACACGCGCAGATATTGCAACTGGTCGATATGGTCCGCCCCCCATATTTCGCGCAGCAGGTATTGGTGCGTCAAGACCTTGCCTTCGTTCCTGCCAAATAAGGCCAATAGGGCGTATTGGGTCGCCGTGAGTTTGAGCGATTCGCTGCCTTTTTTTACCGTCCGCGCGGAGAGGTCGATCTCGAATGCGCCGAAGGAGATCAGCGGCCGGGTATCTTCCGGGCCTGTGCCGCGCAGAGCCGAGCGGATCCGGGCCAGCAATTCGCCGGTGCGGAATGGCTTGACCAGGTAGTCGTTGGCGCCGTTGTCGAGGGCGGCAATGATATCTTTTTCATGACTGTGTACGGACAGGATGATGATGGGTCTGGAGGACCATTCGCGCAATTTTTTCAGCGTTTCGTGTCCGCTTTCGTCGGGCAGGCCCAGGTCGAGGATAATGAGGTCAGGCGAGCGCCTGGCGGCCTCGATGAGACCCGCCTTCCCGGTGGCGGCGTGGGTAACCGAATACCCATTGGACTGCAGGGTGATCTCGAGCAGCCGCCTGATCGCCGTTTCGTCGTCGATCACTAATATTTCGGGGTGACCCATTTGCCCGTTTGTTTGATTGACAATTTTTCGACGGGCATCCGGATGACGAACCGGGCGCCGCCGGCCGGTATATTCTTCAATTCGATGGCGCCGCTATGTGCCTCCACAAAGCCCTTCACGATGGAAAGCCCGAGTCCGACGCCTCCTGTCCGGGCAAGTTCCGGACGATAGAATTTGTCGAAGACCTTGTCGATCTCTGCTGGCGGCAGACCGGGCCCGTTGTCTTCGACGATAATGATCAGGTTTTCGTCTTCGCAATCCGCGGTGATCCGGATGGTGGACCCGGCGGGCGTATAGAGGGCGGCGTTATATACCAGGTTGGTCAGCACCTGTTCCATCAGTCCGTAATCCAGGCGCACGAGAGGGAATCCCTTTCTGATCTCGACCTTTACCAGGTGGCGGCCAATCCATTCATCGAGGTGTTGTATCGTCGATGAGATCAGTTCCCGCAGATCGCACCATTCCTTCCGCGGCCGTATGAAACCGGATTCAAGCCTGGAGGTATTGAGCAGATTCTCTACCTGGCGGTTAAGCCTCATCGATGCGCGCGAAATTTCCGTGAGCAGCCTGCGGCTATCGGTTCCGGTCAGCCGGGATGGTTCCGCGAGCAAGTTGTCCGTGGCGCCGATGATCGTGGCGATCGGGGTACGAAATTCGTGCGACAGGGAATTGAGCAGGGTATTATAGAGTTTAAGCGTTTTTGCTTTTTCTTCTTTATCACGGGCTTCTTTTTCCATCTGGCGGATCTTGAATGTAAGTACGGCGTTCACCAGGGCGATGACAAAGTACATGGAGAGCAGGATCCGGTCCCCGGTATTTCCTACGCGGAGATTATACCGGGGCAACAGAAAGAAGTAGTCCCAGATCAGTGCGCTCACCAGAGCCGAGAGCAGGACGGGCAGGATGTCGAAGAACATGGCGATCAGGGACAGGGCCAGGAGAAGGATAAAGGCCACCAGCTGCGGCGCCATATAGGGAGACAAGGCAAAGCAGATGGCCGATATGGTAATCAGCACCAACATGCTTATGCCGTATTGCCATTTCCGGCTCATTTTGGAGATACGGGAAAAGGGGACAAAATGATGGCTCCAAAACATTTAAATAATTATAATATAATTAATTATTATAAATACCAGATCAAATTACATCATTATTAAGTAATTTAAAATATTTTATTAATCATAATATATATCAAATAATGCCATTATTAATTAATCATCAATTGATTAAATGAGAATAGGAGAAGCGGGCGCTTCTCCTATTCTTTGAAATAGATGATATTATTATTAATTCGCTTCCTGCTCTTTCAGTCCTTGTGGGGTCGCAACCAGCAGGGTGCCTTGCACATATTTTTCATCATGCTGGCTTGCATCCAGGCCTTCTGCCTCTTCTTCATGGCTCACGCGCAGGGGAACGATGAAATTAACCAGTTTGAAGATGGCCCAGGAAACGGTAAAGCTATACCCCACGGCGCATGCCATCGCCTTGACCTGGATCCAGAAGAAACCAGCGTTACCGTAGGCCCAGCCATCAGCTCCTGCCGCGTTTACCGCCTTGGTAGCGAAGATCCCGGTCATCAGCATGCCGACCATACCACCGATCCCGTGACAGGGAAATACATCCAGCGTATCATCCAATACGGTCCTGGTCGATTTGAAATGCACCGCCAGGTTGGAGATGATTGCCGCAACGACCCCGATAAAAATGCTCTGTGGAATGGCCACATATCCGGCTGCCGGGGTAATCGCCACCAATCCGACTACCGCTCCGACGCAGAATCCGACGACAGAAGGTTTCTTTCCCCGGAGGACATCGAAGAACATCCAGGAAAGCCCAGCCGCAGCAGCAGCCGTGTTTGTCGTAGAAAAGGCGGATACCGCCAGGGCATTGGCGCCCAGCGCCGATCCGGCGTTAAAGCCGAACCAGCCAAACCAAAGCAAACCCGTGCCGATCAACACATAGGGTATATTGGCCGGATGAGAAGCGATCCGATCGATGTGGGACTTCCGGCGCTTCAGCACCAGGGCGCCGGCCAATGCCGCACAGCCGGCAGAGATGTGGACAACCGTACCGCCGGCAAAATCGAGCGCTCCCATTTGCGCCAGGAACCCGTCCGGATGCCAGCTCCAGTGCGCCAGCGGGGCGTATACAAGCAGGCTGAACAGCACCGTGAACAGCACATAGGCCGAGAACCGCATACGCTCTGCGATCGCGCCCACCACCAGGCCGGGCGTAATGATCGCAAACATGAGCTGGAACATAGAAAACAGGGGCTTGGGTATGGTTGGGGCAAGCGTCCAGGGTTTCCCGGATGCAACGCCCTTATATAAGAAATGAGTTAACGGATTGCCGAACAACCCCCGAACTGAATCGCCAAAACACAAACTATATCCGACGACGATCCATAGCACCCCCACCACTCCCGCGGCAACCACGCTCTTCATCATGGTCGACAGGACATTCTTCCTGTTCACCATGCCTCCGTAGAAAAAGGCCAAACCCGGAGTCATCAGGAATACCAGGGCTGTGGCGACAATCATCCAGGCGATATCGGCCAGATTATATTTCCCCTCATCGAAATTGGGAAGCGTGGGCACCAGGGTGGCCGCGACGGCTACAACGACCAGCGTGAGAAAAGGCAGGGAATTCCTTAAGGTGAGCTTTGTCATAATTGTTCGTTTCGATTTATAAAAAAATATATGTGATTATAAATTGAATGGAAAGTTATAAAAAAAATATAAAACTGCGTGAGTCATTCATATTTATAAAATTATAATATTGCCACTTGCCGATTTAATCTTATAATTAATAGCCATTTATGCAAAAACATTGAAATGGCGGTTTTATAAATTTTTTACTAAACCCGTCAATTCGGGAATAAAAACTGAAAAATTTCTAATGGCACGGCCCTTGCGGAAAAATCAGGGATAGGACTATGAATAACAAAGGGTAAAAGGTATTTTAGCATTCTATGACAAAACCAGTTCGCATCTTGTGGATCGCCTTCTTTTCAGGTCTGACGGGTTTTATCATTCTCATTCTGCTGATCAGTCTCGGCGTTTTTGGCCGCCTCCCCTCTCTCACTCAGTTAGAGAATCCAACCATTCTGCTGGCTTCCGAAGTGTATGCCGACGATGGCACCGCCATGGGTAAATTCTATGAGGAGAAGGGGAACCGAACGCATATCGAGTACAAGGATATCTCTCCCAATGTCATCAATGCGCTGGTATCGACGGAAGACGAGCGTTTTTATGAGCACTCCGGGATCGATGGCAAAGCGGTCATGCGCGCCGTACTGCGATTCGGTCGCGATGGCGGCGGCAGCACATTGACCCAGCAGCTTGCCTTGAATATGTTCAATGGAGAACGATCTCACAATCCGTTCAGCCGCGTGATCCAAAAATTAAAGGAATGGATCATTTCCATCGAACTGGAGCGTCATTTCACCAAGCAGGAGATCCTTGCCTTGTACCTCAACCAGGTTTCGTTCAGCGATAATGTCTATGGCATCCGGAATGCCTCCCGAACCTTTTTTCAAAAAGATCCGGCCAACCTTAGCGTCGATGAAGCCGCGGTATTGGTCGGCATGGTCAATAATCCCACGGTTTTCAATCCGCGCAGCAATCCCAAATCGGCTGTAGAAAGACGAAACACGGTGATCAGCCGCATGGTCAGCAATCATTTTCTGACGGAAGAGGAGGCGCGGGGTCTGAAGCAGAAGCCGATCGACATGAGCCATTACCGGAAGCTTGACGAGAACAATGGGCTGGCGCCTTATTTTCGGGATGTCCTGCGCAGTGAGCTCAAGAAATGGTGCAAGGAACATATCGATCCGGCGACCGGCGAGCCCTTCAATTTATTCGAAGACGGCCTGAAGATCTACACGACGATCAATCCGCGTATGCAGGTTTATGCCGATGAAGCCGTGGCGGAGCAGATGCCCATCCTCCAGCAAATGCTCGATGCGCAACCCTCGATCCGCTCGGGAGAACCCTGGAAAGAGCACGCCAATCTACTGGAAATGGATATGCGAAACACGGACCGCTGGAGGAATGAGGAGGATATGGGCCTTTCGGAACCGGCGATCCGGAACAGTTTTTATCAGGCGGTGAAGATGAAGGTCTTTGCCTGGAATGCGGCCCATGAGAAGGACACGGTCATGACGCCCCTGGACTCGATCAAATATCACCGGCAGATGCTGCAGGCAGGTCTCATGGTCATGGATCCCTTCACGGGCGCGGTCAAAGCGTGGGTCGGCGGGATCGATTTCAAGAACTACAAATTCGATCACATCAACATCAATACCAAACGGCAGGTAGGCAGCACCATTAAGCCCTTTCTATATGGGTTGGCCATCGAAGACTTCAACTTCACGCCTCAGACGGAATGCGATGCCGTGCAACAATACTTCCCGGGTTATGGGTATGTGCCGGCCAGGGCAAACCCCAAGATGAGCGGTACGCGCCCGATGGCGGACGGATTGGCTCATTCAATCAACGAAGTGGCTGCGTACCTGATGAAGCAATTCGGTCCGGACGGGCCCAAAAGGTTTTCCGACTTCCTGCGGCAGGTCGGCATTCCGACGACGGTTCCCGCCTACCCTTCCCTGGCGTTAGGTACCTGCGATCTCTCGGTTTATGAAATGCTGTGGGGCTACACGATCTTTCCTTCCAACGGGATCAGCACGCAGCCTTTTTATATGACGCGCATCGAGGATAAGAACGGGAACGTCCTTGCCCGTTTCATACCCACCCATAAAGAAGTGATCAGCCAGGCCACGGCGTATATCATGGCCCGGATGATGCAAGGTCCGGTCGACTATGGCACGGCTGCCGGACTCAGGCAGCGTTTAGGCGTGGCCGAGATGGGAGGCAAGACCGGCACGACCAATGACAACTCGGATTTCTGGTTTATCGGTTACACTCCGCAGCTCCTGGCCGGGGTATGGGTAGGCTGTGATGATCGCTTTGTACACCTGGAAGACCGTCGTAATGACGGGGGACATGTGGCCCGGCCGATTTGGGAACGCTTTTTCCAAAAAGCCTTATCGGATAATACCCTGGGCCTCGACAAGCAGGCCACGTTCGTCAAGCCCGACAGCCTGAGCCGCGGCGTGATCTATGGTTATAATAAGGAGAAGGCCGCTCCGCCCGGAGCGCAAGGCGCCGATGAGGGCAATGGCGATGCAAGCGCCTATGACACAGTCATTAAGAGCCCGGCGACCCTGCCAGTGCATCCCTAAGAACAGCCATCTGGGAATTCATTCCAGGACCGGGAAAATTCCATCTTGCGGAAAGGCGTTTAATTCTCTATAAATCAATAATTTATCGAGATGGCACGAATCTGGGTAAATAGGGGGAAAATGCATTACCCGTGAAAACGATCAACTACTTCCGCCTGAACCCCCTGCGCCTGATCCTGATCATCGCCTTATTAATGGGCGCATACAGCGGATTCGCACAACCTTGCGGCTCTGCCCGGGCGGACATGTCAATGAAGGCAGCGCCACCGATCCCAAAAAATGCCGGCACCCTTTCGGAATGCCGGCCGCACAAATTATCCACGAACAATCTTAATGGGACAGTCTATTTCTTAGTTCTATTTAGCAATTTGGTCAGGGAATAGCCTACGCTGAAATACAAAGTGCGGTTGCGTGAGGTAAAATCAGGCGCCGACGATTTATTCACAAGGGCCCATTCATAACCAAGTCCGAAAGAGAGCGTATTGGGCAACCGATATTGACCGACCAGGCTCACTCCCGCATCGAATCGTTTATATCCGTCTTGTACTCCGAAGACATTTTCGCTGAACCCGTTGCCTGAGGCCTTGCCGCTGAGGCCATAGGCGATGTAAGGTCCGAGACCTCCGAAAATCATCCTATTATCGGGCATCTTCTTATAGTACACGACATGCCCGGAAAGGTCCAGGTAGTTGAGATGGGTATGTGTATCCTGGAATTTGGATCCCTTACGGATGAATTCCAGTTGGGAATAGATCCCGAAGCCTGCGTCGACGTCAGCGTCCGCCATGGCGTCGTCGGAGGATAGGTTCGGATGGCCCATATTCACGGGCAGGCTGCTAAGAACACCGCAGGCTACATTGTAGCCCAGGTCATCGCCATTTGTTAATGCCGAAGCCCCCCCTTCATGCTCGTTGCTCAAATCCACGGATCCATTGACCTGAAAGTCCGGCCGTACGCAGGAGATCAGGGTCATCGCGATGATAATGAGCAGGCTCTGGAGATATCGCTTAGCCATTCTCCGGGCAGGAAATGCATGCATACCGTATCATTTTTGTTGAGTGCAATATCCAACGCACAAGGTTCCGGGCAAATAGTTAGTTGTGACTATTTTCGAGAGAGATTTGCGACCATTTATGCAAGTCCATGTTCCCCGGCGAAGCTGACCAGATCGTCATGATTGAATCACCGTTATTTTTTCTTTGCTGCGCCAAAGATCTTCTGCAATGAGTAGCCGACGCAAAGATCAATGGAACGATTGTGAGAGGTATAGTCCGGGGCCGGTGAATTATTTACGAATCCCCGCTCATAGGCTAACCCGAAGTATAAGCTGGACGGAAGACGATAGCCGGCGGTCAGGTGAATGCCGGCGTCAAAACGTTTGAGGCCATCCTGTCCGCCGAATGAACTTTCTTTGAAGCCGTTTCCACTGACGTTGCCTCCAATACCATAGGCAATAAAGGGCCCCAATCCGCCGTATAAGGTTCCCTGGCCCTGGAGCGGATATTGATAAAGGACAGCTTCCACTATTTCCAGGTAATCCAGATTGGACGTCACTCCCTCAAATTTGGAACCTTTCGAAATGAATTGAAATTTGCTGTTCAATGTAAAATTACCGGTCGCGGGGTTAGAGAATGGCCTGGTGAACCGGCCTGAGCGACCGGCCCGATCGGTTGCGACCTCTTCAAATGACCCTTCGTCACCCGCCACCTTATTGTGAGGCGCTGCGCCCACCAGGCCGGCGTTCCAGCAAAACGCAATATCGTATCCCAATTTGTCCGCCGCCACCAATTTGGAAGGCCCACCCTGAGGTTGATTGGAGAGGTTCATGGAGCCTTCGACCATTTCGGGGGAGCAGGACTGCTGGGAAACGAGAAGAAGGAGCAACGGGGCGTAAATGAAGAGTACCTGTTTAATAATACGTGACATAAGTAGTTAATTTATGGCACAATTTCCTAAGGAACGGTCAGGAGGAAAATAGTTAGTTGTATCTATTTTAGCCATCCTTCAGGTCAGCCCATGTTCCCTGGCGAAGTTGACCAGGCCGGCCGGCGTATAAATATTCAGTTTGCGGCAGATATTGCGGCGGTGGGCATTGATCGTGAATTCGCTGATGAATAATTGCTCGCCGATCTCTTTGGAAGTATGGCCTTTCGCGATCTTACGAAGGATCTCGACCTCGCGCGGCGTGACCTGGTATTTCTTCATGAACTCATCGGCGGAGTCAAAAGCGGAGGAGGCGGGCTGCCGTTCGTCCGAGAACCAGGTCTTGCCGGCCAGGACGGTCTGCACGGCTTCTTTTAAGGTAACGGAACTGCTATTCTTCGGCAGATAGCCCCGGGCGCCCATTTGGATGACCTCGCGCACCAGTTTCGGCTGATTGTAGGTCGTGAAGATCAGGACCTTGATCTTTGGAAATTCTTTCTGCAGCACCTTGAGCGTTTCAATGCCGTCCACCTGGGGCATGTTCAGGTCGAGGAGAACCAGGTCGACGGACTCCTGCCGCAGGCGGTCGATCAGGTGGCGGCCGTTGTGGGCCGGCGCCAGGACTTCTACCTCTTCGATCTCTTCCAGCACTTTTTTCAACCCTTCGACGAGCAAGGGATGGTCATCCGCAATAATGAGGCGCTGCATAGTCGGTTACACATTTTGATGCCAATGCCCGGTGGGCAATTCGATAACGATGAGGGTCCCCCGATCCTTCTTTCGGGTAATCTCGATCTGTCCCTGAAAATAAGCAATTTTTGACCGAATTGCGCCCAATCCCTTACCCTTTGCATCCACGTTCTCCGATATCCCTACGCCATCGTCCTCGACCATGACCGATACTTGTTCGGGGTGTTCGACCAATTCCAGTGTGGCCTGGCCGGCCTCCGCATGCTTGAGGATATTGTGGACCAGTTCCTGCAGGATGCGGTATAATTCGTGCAGGAACGATGCCGGATATCCCGGCTTCCCGTCGAAGCCTACGATGAGGGCCCGGAGCCTGAGCTTACCGGAGAGGTTGACGGTGTCAGCCAATTCCTCGACGGCTTTGCGCAGGCCGTATTTTTCAATGATCAGTGGGGTCAATTGGTGGCTGATGTCCCGGATGGTGGTGGATACGGAAGAAAGGATGGATTGCGCCTTTTCCAGCTTCTCGTCCGATTGCTTGTCTTCCCGTCCTTTCTCGAGTGTAGAGGAGATATTTAGCGTGGCCAGGGAAAGCAGGGAGCCGACCTCATCATGCAGGCGGTCGGCGATCTTTCGCCTTTCGGTCTCGCCGGCATTCATGGCCCCCTGCATGACATCGATCCGGTGCTGCTTTTCCATCTCCAGGATCTGGTTCTCGCGAAGCCTTTCTTTTTGGCGGGCCAGCTGTTCGGACTGTCTCCTTCGCTGGTAGAGGGTATAGGCATATGCGATCAGCAAGAGGAGGACCAGCAGGGAGAGGCTCAGGAAAATAATGAAATAGGTCCTTTCGCGGCGCGCGTTCCTCTGCCTGACGAGGCTTTCCTGATTCAGGTCAGCAATCTGGCGTTCCTTGTCGCGAAGCCTTACGCGGGCACCGATCTCTTCGATGGCGCGATAGTGATTCAGGTTCGTCAGCGAATCGTTGATCGAATAAAACAATTCGAGTGCCTTCGCATAACCTGCCAGATCGCCCTTCGCCTTGAGCAGTTCCGCATAATCCTTATAGTAATAATAACCGAATGCGGAATACGTGCGCACCGGCAAGTCCTGCCTTAGTTGGCCGAGTACTCTTTCTGCCTCCGCGAGCCGGCGGGCAAGGATCAGTCCATGCGCATAAAAAATACCCGAGGGCACCATGTGCAGGCCTTCCGTGGCGCCCTTACGCCAGGCTATTTCATAATCACGGACGGTCTCGTCGAGCCGGCCTTCGTGTTCCGCCAGCATCCCTTTCGCAAGAAAGTAGCTGGGATAGGGGATCTTCTCTTCGGGCACGGCAAATAAAGCAAGGCTTTGGCCGATATATTTCCGCGTCTCCGCAAAATCTCCCTGGTAGGCCTTAACGATCGCCATTTCGGCATTAAAATAGGGCGCCTGCACTCCTTTTGGATTGGGTCTGACCGTCGCGTCATAAAAGAGCTCGGCGAACTTCCACGCATTGTCGTAGTCCCTAAGCAACAAATTCACCTGCATGAGCTGGTAGTAGATGCTTGGGCCCGGGTTGCGGAACGTAAAAGCCGTGCGTTCGTAAAGCTTCGGTTTATGGTCCAGGGAACGGTCCCTGATCAGCTCCAGCAACGTTCCCAATTCGACAACCTGCTTTTGCGGATTTTGTTGCCAATAGATGACGGCATAATTATAGCGCGCCGTAAACAAGGCATTCTTATCGGGCAGCGTTGCCGCCAGATCGATGGCCTGCCGCAGCAGACGGCCCATGCCTGCGGTATCGCCGGGATGGCTTACCGCGCGAAAGGTATAGATAAAGGAGAGATTCTCCCTGTCCTTTGTCCTTTGGGCCGCCGTCTCGCCCATTGCAGCATACTTTTCCAATGAATCCTGCCTTCCCCACTCGGCATAGAGAAGAACCGTACCGACCAATGACTCATTATAGAGGCGGGGATTGCCGGTGGCAGCAATGGCATTCTCGCGGGCCGCACGGTAAAGGCTGTCCGCTTCCGCAAAATAATCCAGGGACTCCTTGGCCTTGGCCCAGCCCATGAGCAGGACGTGAAGCCATTCCCGGTTACCCGTCGCCCTGACGATCGGTGCATATTCGGCCAGGATGCGATAGCTCAGATTGATATTCGTCCGGCCGATCCCCTGCAGCAGGTCGCAGACCTCGTGAAAGCGCCCTTCTGTAACCGGCAGGCCTTTCAATCTTGTCCATTCGTCCATGGCTTGTTGTTCCGGGTCCTCCCCGGCCAGAGCGCCGATACTCAGCCAAACCGAGCAGCCGATCGTGAGGAAAAGGCCCTTTAGCATGTCATAAACTTATACAAAAGTTCACAATTTATGTGCATCGCGCTGATGCGGGACGCTATCTTTGGATCATGCGCTATCTGACACCGGGATGGATCGCATCCGTCTTTTTCTTTCTTTATGTTCCCAAGCCCGCGGCGCAGCCTCCCCGGAGGCCATTCCCACAGCATGTCACCTTGTATGCCGGCGCGCATATTCCGGATCATGTCCGGCGCGAAGAGTTGGATGACAGCGTCCGCGCGTTCTATTCGGCGTGGAAGAAGCGATATATCCGCAAGGGCTGTGGGCCGGGCCAGTATTATGTCTGGTTCGAAGGCGGCCCGGGCCATACCCAATGCGTATCGGAAGGACAGGGATATGGGATGGTCATTACGGCCTTGATGGCGGGTTACGACACATCGGCCAGGACGCAATACGACGGTTTGTTCCGTTACTATCGCGCCCATCCTGGCAGGGGAGATCCCTCTCTGATGGCGTGGGCGCAAAAAAAAGGCTGCAGGGATATGGACGGTACGACCGCAACGGACGGGGACATGGACATCGCCTACTCCCTGTTGCTGGCGGATGCGCAATGGGGCAGCCGGGGTCCGATCAGGTATCTCCAGGAAGGCCAGCGGATGATCGCCGCCATCATGAATAAGGAGATCAATCATGCGCATTATTCCATGCTGCTCGGCAATTCGATCGAGGAGGACAGCAAGGATTTTTCGGATATGCGGGCGTCCGATTTCATGCCCGCGCACTTTCGCGCATTCCTTCGGGCTACGGGGGACAGCAACTGGAGCAGAGCGATCGGCGACAACTACCGGTTGTTCGGGTATATGCAGGAGCGATATAGCCCCGAAGCGGGGCTGCTTCCGGACTTCATCAGGCATATTTCGGCCGGCGAAGGCCCGCATCCATCCGTTCATGCCGTGCCGGCGGGCGCTCATTACCTGGAATCCCGCTATGACGGATGCTATTATTACAATGCGTGCCGCGTACCGTGGCGGGTTGGCCTGGATGTTTTATTGTATGGGGACCAGCGTGCATTGGGTATGGAGGCGAAGATCAATCGGTGGATACGTTCCACGACGCGAAACGAGCCGGACAATATTTCGGCGGGCTATACGCTGGATGGCGTCGATCTGCCGAGGCATTATTTCGAGGCATTGAGTTTCATTACCCCCTTTGCCATATCGGCCATGACGGATCGAAGTGCAGGCGGCCAGGCCTGGTTGGATAAACTATGGGGCTATATTATCCGGTTCAGGCTTCGCTCATTCGACTATTATGACAATAGCATCAAGATGATCGGGCTGATCGTTCTGTCCGGAAACTATTGGGCGCCATAGGCCGAACCGTCCCGGATCTCTTCCCCCGCCACCCTGATGAGCGTGTCGCCCTCATGCAAAGGGCCATAGATCTCGGTCTTTCCGTTCTGTACCCTACCCCTGGTGACGTCAACCCATTCGGCCTTGTGACCGGCGGTCAACCGGATCACGAATACCCGTTGCGTTGAATTCACAACGGCCGTCTGGGGAACGATAAAGGTGCTATCCTGGGCAGGCAACGGCAGGCTGACTTCGGCAACCATTCCGGGCAACAATTTTTTATCCTCATTTCGCACGTCCATTTCCACCCGTTCTGCGCGCAGGCGGTTGTCGAGCGCGCCTGCCAGGCGATTGACCCTGGCCTTGAAGGTCCGGTCCGGGAGCGCCTTGACCGTGAAGCTGACCTCACGACCGATGTTCAAATATCCGGTCGAGGCCTCGGGCACGGAAACGACCAACCGCAACCGTTTTTGTTCCTGCAGGGTAAACAAGGGGAGCTCCGAGCCTTTCCCGGACGGCCCTACGTAGGCGCCGGTATTTACATTCCGCGCACTGATCACTCCTCCGAAGGGAGCACGTATCTCCAGATACCTGAGCGTTTCGGCGATCTGGTCATAAGCGGATTTGGCAGCCTCCCACTGTGCGTAGTCCGATTTCTGGCGGGCGTCGGCCTGGTCGATATCATTCTGTGAAATGGTTCCGGGGGTCTTGCTGGTGGACAGGATGCGGTCATAGTTGGCTTTGCTGGCGATATAGATCGCCTCCTGGGCTTTCAGCCTGGACGCGGCTCCGGCTAATGAAGACGCCAGTTCCGGGGCCTCCAGATCAGCCAGCAGCTGACCGGCCTTCACGTCGGAACCGATATCGGCATATAATCGCCTGACAAAGCTATTCTCCTTCGCATACAGATCCACTTGCTGCCATGCGATCAGTTCGCCCGGCGTCTGGAGATCTCCGGTGAGCCTGCCCTTACGCAAGGCGAAGGTCTCCGACGAAGGCGCGGCGGACGGTGCGGGTACCTGACGAGCGGTATCCGCTTCCGGGGAGTGACATGCACTCAGACAGCCGGCGACCCATAGCGTCAGCGCACCTGCAGAGGCCAGAAAAAAATCATTTCTTATCCTTAGCATACAATGAGGGAATATAATGTTGACTATCCTTGTCTTCGGGATCCAGCGATACCGATTGTGTCGACGTCCTGCCCATGACCCAATGGAACACGAGAGGCAGGATCAGCAATGCGGCGAAGGTCGAAGCCACCAGGCCGCCGATCACGGCCCTGCCTAACGGGGAAGCCTGGTCGCCCCCCTCACCGATCCCGGCAGCCATGGGGATCATTCCGACCACCATCGCCACGCTCGTCATCAGCACCGGCCGCAGGCGCAGTGATGCAGCCTCCCTGGCGGATCTGAGCGCGTCGCCATTGTGGATCCTCAGGTGTTCCGCATTGGTGATCAACAGCACCGAGTTGGAGATGGAAACGCCAACCGACATGATCATGCCCATATACGATTGCAAGTTGAGGGTCGAACCCGTCAGCATCACCAGTCCCAGCGATCCCAGGACCACTGCGGGCACGGTTGCCAGCACGACCAGCGACACCTTGAAGGACTGGAAGTTGGCCGCCAGCATGAGAAAGATGACCACGATGGCCACGAGCAGGCCGGATTGCAGGCTATCCAGGGTATCCGTCAACACCCGGCTCAGCCCCCGGGTCTCGATGGTCAGGCCCCTGGGCAGGGGCCCGATCGACCGGATCGCCGCATCGACGTCGCGCGTGGCCGCCCCGAGATCGGTTTTATACAGATTAGCCGTGACGGAAAGAATGGGTATGACGCCGATATTATCATTCTCCCCATTCGTCTCCTCCGGAGTGATGGTCGCCAAATCGCCGAGCACGGGCCTGGAGCTGTTTTTCAACACGGGGGTTTCCGAGAGATCGCCGACGCTGGCCATCTTATTTTCAGGCACCTCCACCTGTACCGCATAACTTAACCCGATGCGTTCGTCGATCCAGACGTTCTTTTCGGTATAGCGTGAGGAAGAGGTGGCGGCGATCAGGGAACGCGAAACATCGGTCATATCGACCCCGAGCTGGGCCGCTTTGATCCGGTCGATGTCGATCCGCAGCTGGGGATAGTGCGTGGACTGTCCGATCTGCACATCGCGCAGGTAAGTAATCCGGTTTAGCTTCCCGATCACCTTATCAGCGTATTCTTCATCCTGCTTCTTATTCTTCCCGGAAACCACCACTTCGATCGGCGTAGGCGACCCCTGGCTCAAAATTTTATCCGTCAGCTGGATGGGTTCGAAGGACAGCTTCAGATCGGGCATGGCCTCTTTCATCTTTTGTCTGAACCGGTCCTGCAATTCTTCCATATTCGTCTTGTAGCCCTCCTTCAGCTGCACCTGGAGCACGGATTCCTGGGGGCCGGCCATGAAGAGATAGATCGGGCTGGTGGAGAAGAGTCCGGGATGCTGGCCGATAAAGGCTGAGGTGATCGAAATATTTTCTTTGCCCACCAATTGATCCAAAACGTCCAGGCTCTTGAGCACATACTGCTCGGTGGTCTCGACCCGCGTGCCGTCCGGCGCGCGCAATCGCACCTGGAACTGGCCTGCATTCACTTTGGGCAGCACGTCGCGGCCGATGTGGGTGAGCAGGAAAATGGCCGCTCCGGATACGATCAGGACATAGCCGGCCACGATCGGTTTGCCCAGCGGGAACAGCCTGTCCAGGGTTCGCATGAACCGATCCCTGAACCTTTCGAATCTCGTGGGTTTGCCGCCTCCTGCGGGACGATGCAGCAAGATCTCCTTTTGTTCCCAGGTATCCCCCTCTCCGGCCGCCAGGCCCGAGGCCGCAAACGCTTCCGCATCCGTCATGGCGGGCTTGCCGTCGGCGCCTCCCTTCTTATGGCCTTTCATGATCCAGTTCGCCAGGATCGGCACGAAGGTCTGCGCCAGGAAATATGAGGTGATCATGGCAAAGGCGATCGCCATCGCCAGGGGAAGGAACAGGGAGCCGGGTATCCCGTTCATGGTGAAGGCCGGCGCAAATACCGCCAGGATGCAGAAGAGGATCAGCAGTTTCGGGAAGGCGATCTCCTTGCAGGCATCCCAGATGGCCAGGGCCTTGGGCTTCCCCATGTCCAGGTGCTGGTGGATATTCTCGATGGTTACCGTCGACTCATCCACCAATATGCCGATGGCCAGCGAAAGGCCGCTCAGGGTCATGATATTGATCGTCTGATGAAAGAGAGAGAGGAACAGCACCCCCGATATCACCGACACCGGAATGGTGATGATCACGATCAGGGCGCCCCGCAGGTCGCCGAGGAACAACAGGACCATCAATCCCGTCAGGAGAGCCCCGATCGCGCCCTCGCTCAGCAGGTTCCTGACGGCATTCATCACATAGCCGGATTGATCGAAGACGTAGGACAGTTTGACGTCGTCGGGCAGGAGACTTTGAAAGCGCGGAATGGCCTTCTTCAGGTTTTGCACTACTTCCCAGGTAGAGGCATCGGCCGACTTGGTGACTTCCAGGTAGACCGAACGTTTGCCATTGATGAGCGCATAGCTGGTCGTTATGTCCGCCCCGTCCTCGATGGTGGCGATGTCTTTCATGTACAGGTTCTGGACCCCGCCCTTGTACAAGGGTATGTTGCCGAAGTCCGCGAGCTTGCGTATCGTGGTGTTGGCGGGCGTCACGTAATTCTTGTCGCCGATGCGCACATTACCGGAGGGAGAGGTTTGATTATTCAGCCGGAGCGCTTCCACGATCTGGTCCGGGGTCAGGTTATGCGAACGCATGAGACCGGGATCGACCTTGATCACGATGGTGCGGACATTGCCACCGAATGGCGCGGGAGAGACCAATCCCGGTATGGACGAAAAACTTGCGCGCACATAGACATTCGCAAAATCGAGCAGTTCATTGTTTGATCGCTTGTCACTGCTCAATACCAATTGTCCGACGGGCAGGGTCGACGCATCGAAGCGGATGATGAAGGGAGGCTGGGTCCCGGGCGGAAAGGTAGCCTGTGCGCGATTGCTGAACGCGGACACTTCAGCGGCAGCCTGCGCCATATTCGTGCCTTCGTAAAAGGTCAGCTTCATCAGCGTGAGGCCCTGGATGCTCCTTGTCTCGATACTCTTGACGCCGGATACATAGAGCATCAGGTTAACATAGGGCTTGGCAAA
Organism: Bacteroidota bacterium; assembly: GCA_030706735.1. Lineage (GTDB taxonomy): Bacteria > Bacteroidota > Bacteroidia > Chitinophagales > Chitinophagaceae > Puia. Next base: position 138,621 of record JAUZNZ010000005.1, read on the forward strand.
ATAGGCCTCCATCTGATCCGGCGTATACCCGCCGAATGGGTGCGACAGATAGATCACCGGCAGGTTCATGTCGGGGAAGATATCGATCTTGATGCTGCGTACGGCGCCAATGCCGAAGAACAGCAAACCGGCCACCAGTACGAGTATGGTAACAGGCCTCCTGAGCGCGGTCCTGATCAGTCCCATGGCTAACAGTTAAAATTCATTATAAAACAATCCGAAATCACCGCTTGCAGCCGCCCGGTATAACAGGGCCTGCCATACGTTATTATACGCGATGTCCCGGTCCGTCTCTGCACGGTTCAGGGTAAACAAGGCCGTGGTCACATCCACGATCGTAGCCAGGCCGTTCTTATACAATACGGATTTTTGCGTATACGCGTCCCTGGCCGCCCGTACCTGTACAGGCGCTTCGACGTAATTATCCAGCGCATTCCTGATCTTCTTTTCCGCCAGGGCAAGCTGGGCATTCAGCTGCTGATCCACCACGGTATATTCATCCTGAAGGCCTCTCGACGTAAACTGCCGGGCGGTGACCTGTTCGTGGACGCGCAGGGGGTTGGTCAGGTTCCATACCATACCGATGCCCAACAAATAATTGCCACGCATGAAACCGACCCCTTTCAAATAATCCCGCGTATAGCTGTCGGGCGCGGCGGAGCCGTAATCATAATTAAAGCCGGAACCTCTGTCCTGCAGCACGCCAAAAACGGAGAATACCGGATAATTCCCGGTTTTCAGATAACGGGCCTCTGCATCGCTTACGTTGATGCGTTCGCGGTAGAATTTCAATAGCGGATGCTCTGCCATCGGAAGAGACGGGGCGGCGGTAAGCGCGGCAGGGAGCCTCGACACGAAGAAGCTATCCAATAGGAAATCGGTGGCAGGCACGCCCATCCATTGAGCCAGTTGGCTGGCCTGTTCCTCCTGGTACTCCCGCGCGTTGGTAAGCGCGATCCGGGCGTTGGAGACCTCGGCATTGGCCAGGGAGGAATCGACGCCGGGATTCAGGCCATTCTTCGCCCGGGCCACGACGACCTCGCGCAATGCGTTCGCCCGCTCCAGATTATTCTCCTGCGAGATGGCGAGCTTTTGGGCGGCCAGGAGGTTCAGGTAAGCGGCCGATACCCTGACCTCCTGCTCGAACCGTTCCTGCTCCAGATCGCGCTGGTCGCGGGTCAGTATGGTTTGCGCCAGCCTGGTCCTTTCTTTCGCGCGACCGAAGGTGAAAAAATCCCAATTGATATTGGTCAGGTACAAGGCCCCGAATGCCGCATTCCCATTCTGCGCAGCCAGCGGAGGCCCTGAGGAAGCGGCGCTCAATCCGTGATACCCATACAGGGCGCCGTTCTGTCCATTAATGGTGCCGAAATCCTGTTGTGCCGAGACGCTCAGATCGGGGAGGTATTCCCGTCTCGCTTCGCGCACATTCGCCTCCGATGCCCTGACATAATTTGCTTTGGCGCGGATGCTTCCATAATGCGAAAGGGCAGTCTCGACGGCTTGTTTGAGTGACAGCGGCTGCGCGGGCAAGGCGGAAGGCGCCAGGCTGACGAATAGGTATAAAAGGAGCAGGTAACCGGTTCTTTTCGTGATCATAATGACCTACAATTTTGTATTCCGGGCTTAGGCTTCGGTATACAAAGAGCGGTCAACATTTTGAAGTAATTTTGAAGCCGCCACCGACTGTATGAAGCTGACGGCCAGGATATGGCGTCCGTCTCTGAATTCATATACGATGGGGAAGCCATGCAGATCGCAGATCTGCCTGACGATGGCCAGTCCGATCCCGATAGAATCGCTGCCCGGATTTCCTTTCTTGAATCGTTCGAATAGTTCATCGGTGGGCGTTTCCGGCGGCATGCCGGTATTACTGATCACCAGGCCGGCCCGGCTGAGCTGGACGTTGATCATTCCCCCGGGCTGGTTATGGCGGATAGCATTGCTCACCAGGTTATTCAGAAGCAGGTCAGCCAGGGAAGAAGGCATCGGAAGGAACACGTCCTTTTCCATGCGGGTGGTCAGTATGAGCGCCTTCATCTCGATCAGCTCCTCGAATGAATCCAGCGCCTCTTTCGCACTTTGGCTGAAACAGATCGGCTCCTGGTCCTGGTATTCATAATTTTCCAGCTTGGTGAGCAAGGTAAGGGAACTATGGATCCGGGACAATTTCTCGAGTGCATTTTGCATCTCGGCGATGAGGACGGCCTGGTCGTCACGGATATCGGATTCCATCAGTAATTCGAGTTTGCCGCGGATGATGGCCGTCGGCGTTTGCAGTTCATGCGAGGCATTCTCCGTGAACTCTTTAAGGGACTGGTAATCCTCCAGCGCCTTATCGGTCATCCTTTGAAGAAAACTGTTCAGCTGCCGGAACTCGTCCGTGCGCGTTGGGGGCAGTCGGAGGGTTTGTTTTTGTTTCAGCTCGAAGGACTCGATGACGCGTAAGGTGTGCTTAAAGGGGGCCAGTATGTACTTCGAGATCAACCTTCCCGAGATGCCAACCAGGACCAGGAGGAGCAATAATATCCATTTGAAGGAATCCACCACGCCCGGAAGCAGTTGTCCGAAAGAAGGGATGAACGAGTAGGTGGATACCCTGTAGGTCCGGCCATTGATCTGGTAGAATGAGGTAACCACCAACCGGTACTCATTGGCCTGGTATTCGGGATTCCAGCCTGTGCCGCGGGTATAGAAGGAGGAAAGGTTTGCCGGAACGGAATCCTCCGGGATCAGTGTGACCGTAGCGCGTTTTCGGGTAGGGTGATCGGCATAATTCCCTCCCGTCCGGATCTGTTGTGCGATCAGGTCGTTCAGGCGTTGGTGCCTGGCCACTTCCACCGAGCCGATCTTCCATTGTATCTCATAATATACGATGGCGCCGCCGATGAGCAGAACGACCAGCATCACGAGCAGGTACCAGCCGGTGAATTTATTATTCAGCCTCATGTCTCCTTCAATTTATATCCCAACCCATAGACCGTACTGATGTAGTCCGTACCTCCCGCACTATTGATCTTGCGGCGGAGGTTTTTTACATGCTGATAGACAAAATCGAAATTCGCCAGATTGTCGGTATAGTCTCCCCAGAGATGGGCTGCGATCGACTGGCGGGAAAGCACGCGGTTCTTGTTCACGAGAAAGTACAACAGGAGATCGAATTCCTTTCGGGTGGTATCCAGCAGCCGGTCGCCGACCCGGGCCTCCAGGGTATCCGTATTCAGGCTGATCTCATGGAAACGGACGATATTGGCCCCTTCGAGGTTCTTCCGCCTGTATATGGCCCGTATGCGCGCATGCAGTTCGGCCAGGTGGAAGGGTTTGGTCAGGTAATCGTCGGCTCCTTTCTCAAGGCCCTTGATCTTGTCGTCCAGCGCATTTTTTGCCGAGATGATGAGGACATTGCATTGGGGATCTTCCGACCGGATATTGTCGAGAAGCAGGATACCATTGCCGTCCGGCAGGCCGATGTCCAGGAGGACACAATCGTATCGGAACAGGGCCAGTTTTTCACGCGCCGCGTCCGCCGTGTGGCATAGTTCGCAGACGTACCCTTCACGCGCCAGGAAATCCTGGATATTCCTGGCCAGCTCGAGGTGATCTTCGATGATCAGGATCTTCATCATGCAAAAGTAGGGAGTTTTCGGCCGCCATTGCCTTCAGCGGTAGCCCCGGGCCTGCAGGTTGAAGAGTTCGGCATAGCGGCCTTCTTTGCGCAGGAGCTCTTCATGACTGCCGATCTCCACCAGTTCGCCCTTTTCCAGCACGAGGATGCGGTCGGCCATTCTCACCGTAGAGAAGCGGTGGGAGATGAGGACCGCGGACCTGCCCCTGGTCAGGTCGGCGAAACGCTGGAATACTTCATATTCCGAGCGGGCATCGAGGGCGGCGGTGGGCTCGTCGAGGATCAATAATTGCGCATCCCGCATGTACGCGCGGGCGAGGGCCACCTTCTGCCATTCTCCCCCGGACAGATCGACCCCCTGGTTGAAACGGCGGCCCAGGGCCTGGTCATATTTACCCGGGAGTTTTTCGATGAGCGAATCGGCCAGGCTTTGCTTCGCAGAGAAAATGATCCGTTCCCGGTCCTCCTTTTCGGCGATATTCCCAACGGCGATGTTCTGCGCAAACGTCATCTGGTATCGGAGAAAGTCCTGAAAGATGATGCCGATCTGCATGCGCAGGGCAGCGGGGTCATATTCACGGAGGTCGATCCCGTCCAGGAGTATCCGGCCTTCCGTCGGATCGTACAGCCGGGCCAGCAACTTGACGAGCGTCGTTTTTCCGGCGCCGTTCTCACCGACGAGGGCCAGTTTTTCTCCGGCGCGCAAAGTAAAATTCAGGTGGCGATTCGCCCAGCGATCCGAATTTGAATATTTGAATCCCACATTCTCGAAAACCCAGCCCTCCCGGATGGGCGTCGGAAAGGGGTGTGGGTGCGGTTTGATAACGATCCGTGGTTTGATGTCGAAGAACTCGAACAGGTCGCGCAGGTAGATGGCGCCCTGCGACACGCTGGTGAAACGCGTCAGGATCCCTTCGAGGAGACTGCGCAACTGGCGGAAAGATCCAGCCAGGAAGGTGAGGTCGCCGATGGACAGAACGCCATGGACTGCTCTGAGGATGATGACCACATACGCCGTATAATAGCCGGCGCTCCCCAGCATGGCAAAAAAGGCGCCCCAACCGGAACGGCGAATGGCCAGCCGCTTATTATCCAGGTAGAACCGGTACGATAACTGCCGGAAACGATCGATGAGGAAGGCGGACAGGTCGAACAGCTTGATCTCCTTGGCCGTTTCATCGCTGGCCCCGAGGTAGCGGACGTAATCGAGCTCGCGGCGCTCCGGCGTTTGTCCCCTGGTGAGCGCATAGCTCCGATCGTTGAAATAGGACTCTCCCATGAATGCCGGTACGACGGCGATGAGCAACAAGAGAAGCAGCCAGGGATTGAAGGCCACGAGACCGACTGCCAGGAAGGTCATGGTAATGAGATCCTGCACCTGGGTGAGCACCTGGGAGAGCAGGACAGTCCGGCCTGTGGTCTGTTGCCTGGCCCTTTCCAGCTTATCATAGAAGGTGGAATCTTCGAACTGATCCAGGTCCAGGGTGGCGGCATGAGACATGATCTTAATAGAAGTAAAATTGGCGAAAAGATCGCCCAATAAACTGTCCATCAGAGCTATAGCTCTGGCCAGAGTATCCGATAATATGGCCAGTGCAAACTCTGTGGCGACCAGTTGCCAAAGATGTTTGGTCGAGTGGACGCCGTGCTGCCGGCTCAGCAGGATGACCTGGTCAATGATTAGTTTTCCGACATATAATATGGCTACCGGGATAGCCGAGCGGGTGATTCGGAGAATGGAATTGGCGATCATGATCGGCGGGCTGGTCTGCCAGACCAGCCGGAAGAACCCGGGCAGGTTACTCAGTGCGGCCAGTCGATCCTTCAGGGTGACCCGGTCTGTTCCTGTCTTCATTCCGTAAATTAAGCAAATGTGGTCATTTCCGTAATTTAGCCATCCGCATGAAGCCGAAGTTACTGAAGCTACCGAGGACGCATAGTCATTCCTTCAGCGTTAGGGAGGACAAGGATCCGTATATCAATAACCGGTGGCACTACCATGCCGAAGTCGAGCTGATCCTCTTCCATCAAGGTGGGGGCACCCAGTTCGTGGGTGACCATATCAAGCGGTTTCATCCCGGGGACATCATCCTGGTCGGCTCCAACCTTCCGCACTATTGGAGATATGACGAAGCCCACTTTGACCCGTCGAAAGAAATGCCCGTTCACAGCACGGTTATCCATTTCTCGGAAAATTTTTGGGGAGACCCCTTCCTTGAATTGCCCGAGACCAAGCCGATCAAGACCTTGTTGGAGAAGGCGCGGCGCGGCATCCTGGTCACGGCCAGGCAGGAAAAGAAGATCCCCGACCTGATCGGGAGGATCCGCGGCGCCGAGGGGGTAGGCCGGATCATTGCGTTGATCGAGTGCCTGTCGGCCTTTGCCGCCTCGGACCGGTTACGGCTTTTGTCATCCATGGGCTTCCGCCACGATTTCGCCGAATCGGAGAATGAGCGGATCAATGCCATTTATGATTATACTTTGCGGCATTTTTCTAAAAAGATCTACCTCGGGGATGTGGCGGCCGTGGCCGGCCTGGTGCCAAATTCGTTTTGCCGCTATTTTAAGTCCCGCACCGGCAAGACCTATTCACAATTCGTGACGGAGATCCGCGTGGGACATGCCTGCAAGCTGCTCATCGATAACCGGATCAGCATCAAGCAACTCTGTTTCGAGAGCGGGTTCAATAATTTCACCTGCTTCCATAAGAACTTTAAAATGATCACCGGGAAGAGTCCCCGGCATTACCTCGAGGAACATCTTACGGGCTGAAGCGGCAACGCGGCTAAATGGCGATCCCGGACAATGGCGATCCCGGACACCGCATGTATCGAAAACGAACAGTTTCGTATAGAAGCATGTCGCAACTAATGGATTATCAGCTCATTCCAATGAGGCATTGACTTTGTTGCTGTCCGGTAAGCGCTTAACCAAAACACGAATGCATGTTTAAGAATTATTTCAAGACGACTATCCGGAATTTCTGGAAGAACCGCGGGTATAGCAGCCTCAATATATTCGGGCTTGCGATCGGCATTTGTTGTGCCGGACTGATCCTGCTTTGGATCGAGGACGAGGTTACTTACGATCACCAGAATACCAAGATCGATCAGCTCTACCAGGTGATGGAAAATCAGTCGTACGAGGGGAAGACCTATACCTTTGCGGCGACGCCGGGACTACTGGGACCTTCCATGAAGAAGGAATTCCCTGAAGTCGGGAATACCTGCCGGACTACCTGGGATCAATATACCCTGTTCTCCCTTGGCGAAAAAACCATCTATGAGGTCGGTTATTTTGCAGACTCGAGCCTCTTGGACATGTTTACCGTGCCTCTGCTGGAGGGCAGGAAAGAGGGGATATTAAGGCAAGCCCATTCGCTGGTGATCTCGGAAAGGATGGCAAAAAAATTCTTCGGGAATAGCCGGGATATTGTGGGCCGGACGCTCATGATGGATAATAAGGACCCGTATACGATTACGGGCGTCATGCAAGACCTGCCGGAAAATTCCAGCCTTCAGTACGATTGGCTGGCCCCCTTCAATACCTTCCTTGACAAGAACAGCTGGCTTTTGAACTGGGGGAATAATGGGATACAAACCTTCGTGGAATTGAAAGCGCAGGCCAGTGCCGGCAGTGCAGACAAGAAGTTGTTTGGTTATATTGGATCGAAGGATACGACGGCCATTGCGAAACCCTTTCTGAACAGCATGAACGATTGGAGGTTGCGCAGCAAATTCGATGAAGGCAAGCGCGCCGGAGGCCGTATCGAGTACGTGCGGATGTTCAGCATCATCGGCTGGATCATCCTGTTGATCGCATGCATCAACTTCATGAACCTGGCCACGGCGCGTTCCGAAAAAAGGGCAAGGGAGGTCGGCGTGCGGAAGGTATTGGGCGCCGTAAAAGGATTATTGATCAGGCAGTTCATCGTGGAATCCATTTTCATGGCCTTTGTTTCGGTATTCATCGCCGTACTGATGATCTATTTGCTTATTTCGCCCTTCAATACGCTCGTCGACAAGCACATGACGGTGAGATTGGGCGATCCGGCGCACTTCGGCGCCCTGCTGGCGCTGGGATTGGTTTGCGGGCTGGTGGCGGGCAGCTACCCGGCGTTCTATTTATCCTCGTTCAATCCCAGCCTCGTACTGAAAGGATTGAAGACAAGAGGCAACAGCGCGGCGGTCGTCAGGAAGGGGTTAGTGGTGGTGCAATTCACGATCTCGATCGTGCTGATCGTATGCACGATCATCATTTACCAGCAGATCCAGCATGTAAAGAACAGGGAGATCGGTTACGACAAAAATAACCTGATCCAGACGGGGCTACGGGGAAATATGGCCAGGAACTTTCCCTCGATCAAACAGGACCTGCTGGCGACCGGGGGCGTAGAAAATGCAGCCATGTCCAGCTTGAACATGCTGTATATGGGGAGTTCCACGACCAGTTTTCGTTGGATCGGAAAAGATCCTTCGAAGAAAGTGCTGATCACCGAAGACTATATCAGTCCGGAATATCTTTCCACCATGGGCGTAAAGATCAAACAAGGCAGGGATTTTTATGCTGTGGGGGAGGCCCGAAGCGTCATCATCAATGAATCCCTGGCGAACCTGATCGGAAAAGATCCGGTTGGTAAACTGATCATCCGGGACACCTCGGCCACAAGCGGGGTCAATTATGTCATTGCCGGCGTGACAAAGGACTTTATTTACGGGGATATGTATGGTAAGAGCGATCCGTTGATCTTCCTGCCCGACACGGGGTACTTTGGATATATGTACATAAAATTGAAACCGGAGGGCCATACCAGGGAGTCGCTTTCGCGCATCGAGTCGACCATCAAAGCGCATAACCCCGGATATCCTTTCGATTATGTGTTCGTCGATTCGGAGTTCAATAAGCAATTCAAGAGCGAGGCCGTAGTGGGCATGTTGTCACAGGTATTTGCCGTCCTGGCCATCCTGATCTCCTGTCTTGGCCTGTTCGGGCTCGCTGCCTATACCGCCGAACGGAGGACGCGTGAGATCGGCATCCGGAAAGTGCTGGGCGCTTCGGTGCAAGGGATAACGACCTTGCTGTCGAAGGACTTTCTCCAGTTGGTGGCCGTTTCCTCTGTGGTGGCCTTTCCGCTTGCCTGGTGGGCCATGCACAATTGGCTGCAGGGGTATGCCTACCGGATCGGCATAAGCTGGTGGGTGTTTCTGCTGGCAGGCTTTGCGGCACTGATTATCGCTTTGTTGACGGTAAGCTATCAGGCGATCCGGTCCGCGCTGGCCAACCCGGTAAAAAGCCTGAGGTCGGAATAAAAACCATCGTATTTTTACAAAAAAAAAGGGATGGCGACAGAGATCAAATGTCCGAATTGCGGTCACCTTTTCCCTATGGAGGAAGCCGTATCGGAGGAATATAAGCGGGAATTGAGGGAGCAAATGCTCGAATACAAGAAGGAAAAGGACAGGGAACTTAGCCGCAGGATGGATGAGGAGAGACAGCGCATTCAATTGTCTTTGGAGCAATCCCTGCGGAAATCTATCGGAGGCGACTTTGAAAATAAGGTTCGCCTCCTTGAGGAGGCCAATCGGGACAATGAAGAACGTCTGAAGGCCTCCCGCCAGAAAGAGCTCGAATTTCTGCGTAAAGAACAGGAGCTCCGGACCAGGGAGGCCGAACTCGAACTCTCGCTCCAGGTAAGGCTGCAGGAGGAACGGGGCCGATTGTCGGCCGAGATCCGCAAACTCGAGGAACAACGTACGATGGGTAAGGAGACCGAGTACCAGATGAAGGTCCGGGAACTGGAAAAGCAACTTGCCGATCAGAAAAAGCTTGCAGAAGACCAACGGCAGATTGCCGAGGAAATGAAGCGCAAGGCGGAGCAGGGTTCCATGCAGTTACAGGGAGAGGTCCAGGAATTGGCCCTGGAAGAATTGTTGCGGGCAAACTTCCCATTCGATAAGGTCAGCGAGGTCGGCAAGGGCGTGCGGGGTGCGGACTGCATCCTGACCGTGCGAAATAATTTCGGCCAGGAATGCGGGAAGATCATCTATGAAAGCAAGCGCACGCGAGATTTCTCCCTGGACTGGATCGACAAGCTCAAAGCGGACATGCGGAGCCAGGGGGCCCTGGTCGCCGTGATCGTCACGCAGGCGATGCCAAGGGACATGGAATGTTTCGGGGAAAAGAATGGGGTATGGATCTGCTCATTTTCCGAGGTCAGTGCGCTTACGCATGTGCTCAGGGATATGATCGTCAGGCTGTTCACGGCGGCCAGGTCCCACGACAACAAGGGCGACAAGATGACCCTGCTGTACGATTACCTGACCAGCAGTGAATTCAACGAACAGTGGAAGGCGATAAGGGAAGGCTTCTTATCGATGCGGCAGTCCATACAAAGGGAGAGAGATACGATGGAGAAATTATGGAAGGCCCGGGAAAAGCAATTGGAAAAGGTACTTCTCAATGCGGCCCATTTTCGTGGCTCCATCGAAGGCATTGCGGGCAAGGACATTATTGATGTCAACCTGCTCGATGATGGAGAAGGCCCCTTGATAGATGATTAATTGTGAGTTCGCAAATCAGGACGCCGATCAGGTGATCACCCAGGCCAATGCGAGCGATAGTTCTGAGAAGACCCTTGCCTCCACGTCAAGGGCAATCGTGATCCCTTTTTCGAAGAGGAAGGGCATCCTTATGCCGTCCGCATGGCGGAGGATAGGGCCACGAAACTGCATATGCCGTCTGAAGTCGACCTCTCCCAGGCTATACCATTTAAAGATCGACTCCTTGGCGCACCAAATCAGGGTCAGCATTTCTTCGCCGGGGAAGGCTGGCGGATCGCCGGGGACCGCTTGCGGATCGCCTGGGAGAGCTTGCTGTTCCGACTCGCCGACAAATTTGTGGGCGAGCGCCCTGATCCTGGGAGTGATCGATTCGATATCTACTCCCACCCTTCCCGTAGCACTCACAATGGCGGCGGCAAATGATCCGGAGTGAGAGATGGAGAAATGGTATTTTTCACTGCTCAGGAAGGGTTTGCGGGTATCGGCGATCAGGATCTCCCCGAGGGGGAAATCAGGGAAAAGCAAGGGTAAGAGGTAACGGCCGGCCAGGTGCTGCAGGCGCTTGAACGGATGGGTCACGTCGTTCTTCAGGGGCACTTTCTCCAGGAAAAAAGATGGGGGCTCTTCGATCCGCCAGATCCCTAATTTTGTGACCTCGTTGATATTATGTTGATAAAACAGCGGCATCTTTGAAATTATAGAGGCATATTCGCAAACTTAACCAATTTCATCATGATCCTATCCGATGGGCGCATCCTGGAAGAAATAGAAAAAGGCACGATCAAGATCGAACCCTATGATCGCACCTGTCTTGGCAGTAATTCCTACGATGTCCACCTGGGGAAGTGGCTCGCCACCTACCGTGAACATATATTGGATGCCAGGAAACATAACGAGATTGAAACCTTCGAGATCCCGGAGGAAGGCTTTGTATTATACCCTCATATTTTTTACCTGGGGGTTACGCAGGAATACACGGAAACGCATGCGCATGTTCCCTTCCTCGAGGGGAAATCTTCTACCGGTCGTCTGGGCATCGATATTCACGCCACGGCGGGAAAGGGAGACGTCGGGTTTTGCGGGAACTGGACCCTGGAGATCTCGGTCAAACAGCCCGTCAAGGTCTACAAAGGCATGCCGGTCGGGCAGCTGATCTATTTTCCGGTGGACGGCGAGATCCTTGTTAAATACAATCAGAAGAAAGACGCCAAATACAGCGGCCAGATCAATAAGCCTGTAGAAAGCATGATGTGGAAGAATAGCTTCTAGATTGCGACGCGTCAAACCGCCGAAGCGCCATTCTTCTTATAATAGGCGATCAGCCAGGCAATGACCTCATTGTACGTTCTTATTCCCTGTGGTTGCCTGTTTGCCCGGAGATAGCGGCCATACAGGCCTGCGATCAGGGGTTCGAGCGGGTTCCTGTATTTCTTCAGGAATTGCTGAAGCTCCCGGAAGTCCTGGAGTATCCGCGGATGCAGTTGGGCGCGCAACGGTTTGACAAGATTTGAGTCGCGCAGGTACAGTTCCCTCGATGCATAAATGTACAGGTCGAAATATACGGAATAGCGGAATGTGGGATCCGTGGACGACCTGGCCGAGAGATAGCCCGCGAAATTCGCTTCATTCTCCTTGGCATAACCCATCTGATGACCGATCTCGTGGCAGGTTGTATAGGGCTGCGTAAAGCCAGGCATATTTACATTCACCTGTGCCTCGCCTGAGAATGGATTATAATAGCCTGAAAATCCAAGATAGTTTCCGAGGCAGCTGAACAGTGAAGCCTTCACGGAGGGCGAGGGGTAGGCGAAGCGAGGATCGAGGGCGGCGAGGTTCGAGTAGCTTTTCGCCGCCTGACCGAAAAGGACTTGTTCGTTCTCCAGGGAGGGGCGGTTTTGCAGCGCAGCGCTATCGAGGCCGTTCAGCCTGGTTACGATCACCTGCAGAAGATCCTTGAGTTCGGCATTCGAGTAGGGTCGAACCTGCAGTTGCAGCTGGTCGGCGATCCCTTTTCGGTCATAATTCAATCCCCATAGCAGATTGAACACGACGTAGAGTAGCAGGAACGCAAAGATCCATTGACGGGAAACGGATAAAAAATAAGATCCGTTCGCCTGTCGCCTAACGATCCGGCGAATGAGGGAAAATAAGCCAACCAATAACCAGATCGTCACCGCTGCATAAAAAATATCTCCGATGCTGAAAGGCATCCAACCGAACAGGATGCGTTGCAGGCGGGCGATAAGCAGGTATAATCCCATAGAATAGGTCCGCTCCACGGCCCCGGGGAAGAAGGAGAACAGCTTGATAACCGCCGCGATCACGATCAGGGCTATCCATACTATTTTTCGACTGCGGGACATGGCCATAAAAATACTCCAAATATTACAGCATCCATGTTAAATTGCGTCCTATTAATCTCCCGCTATGAGTTCACAAACATTGGATTTCTCCAGGAATGACGACTTCATGCGCCTGGCGCTTAGCCAGCTCAGGACGAGGATGGACAAGATCGCGTCAGGCGGTGGCAAGGCAGCGGTCGAGCGGCAACGTGAGAGGGATAAGTGGACAGCCCGGGAACGCATCCTTTACCTGGCCGACGAAGGCGCGCCATTTGTCGAAATCGGGGCATTCGCCGGGTATGGCATGTATGAGGACGAAGGAGGGTGCCCTGCCGGTGGTACCGTGGCGGGCGTGGGTTATGTCAGCGGCCGGCAATGTGTGATCGTCGCCAATGATCAGACGGTCAAGGCGGGCGCCTGGTTCCCTATTACGGGCAAGAAGAATCTGCGCATGCAGGAGATCGCCATGGAGAACCATCTGCCGGTCATTTATCTGGTGGACAGCGCGGGCGTGTTCCTGCCGATGCAAGACGAGATATTTCCCGACAAGGAGCATTTCGGCCGGATCTTCAGGAACAATGCGGTCATGAGCGCCATGGGGATTACGCAGATCGCCGCGGTGATGGGACCCTGTGTGGCAGGAGGCGCATATCTTCCGATCATGAGCGACGAGACCCTGATGGTGGAGGGCAACGGTTCCATATTCCTTGCCGGGCCTTACCTGGTCCGGGCAGCCATCGGGGAGGACGTCGATGCGGAGACATTGGGCGGCGCCGACACGCATACGGAAATATCCGGCATTGCGGATTATAAGTTTGCCACCGAGCAGGAATGCCTCGACCAGGTCAAAAAGATCATGAGCAAGCTGGGGCATCCGCGAGCCGGGGTCTTCGACCGGGCAGCCCCCGTGGCGCCCCTGAAGAATGCGGAGGAACTCTACGGCATCATTCCTTCGGATCCGACCAAACCGTACGATATGCTCGATGTCATAGAACGGCTGGTGGACGGCTCGGCGTTCGAACCATTCAAGCAAGAATATGGAAAGACGATCCTTTGCGGATATGCGCGCGTCGAAGGCTGGGCCGTGGGCATCGTGGCCAACCAGCGTAAGATCGTAAAAAGCAGGAAGGGTGAGATGCAGATGGGGGGCGTGATCTATAATGACAGCGCCGACAAGGCGGCCCGTTTTATCATGAACTGCAATCAGAAGAAGATCCCACTGATCTTTCTGCAGGACGTGACGGGGTTTATGGTCGGGTCCCGCAGTGAGCATGCCGGGATCATCAAGGACGGCGCCAAGATGGTGAATGCCGTGGCCAATTCGGTAGTCCCAAAGATCACGATCATTATCGGCAATTCTTACGGGGCCGGCAACTATGCCATGTGTGGGAAAGCCTATGACCCCCGCTTCATCTACGCATGGCCCTGCGCAAAGATAGCTGTCATGGGAGGAGACCAGGCGGCCAAGACGTTGTTGCAGATCCAGGTCAGTTCGCTGAAGAGCAAGGGCGCGACGATCGACCCGGCCGAAGAGAAAAAGCTGCTCGACGAGATCAAGGGACGCTATGAAAAACAAACCACTCCCTATTATGCAGCGGCGCGGTTGTGGGTGGACGGGATCATCGATCCGGCCGATACCCGGAAGGTCATTGCCGAGGGGCTGCATGCGGCCAATCATAATCCCGACATCCCCGAATTCAAAACGGGCGTGATACAGGTATAACTCATTATGCAAACCAAGGAGCTTATTATTTATACGGACGGCGCTTGCCGGGGCAATCCCGGCCGGGGGGGGTATGGGGCGATCCTTCAATGGGGCCACGTCAAGAAGGAATTGTCTGCCGGCTACCGGCGTACGACGAATAACCGCATGGAGCTGATGGCCGTGATCGCCGGGCTCGAAGCCCTGAAAACGGAGGGCTTGCGGATCCTCATTTATTCCGATAGCCAATATGTCGTGCGGGCGGTGCAGGAGGGGTGGCTCAAGAATTGGATAGCCACCAACTTCAAAGGCGGAAAAAAGAACAAGGACCTATGGCTGCACTATCATGACCTCGCGCAAAAGAACCAGGTACGCTTCGTCTGGGTAAAGGGTCATGCCGAAAATCCATTCAATAACCGTTGCGATGAGTTGGCTACGGCGGCGGCCGATGGCGGCGATCTCCTGATCGATGAAGTGTTCGAGAAAGAGAATTCTTAAAAAAGTTTTATCAAATCATATTGGGATAGGGTCTAATTTTGTATGACCAAACCCTATCACTATGACAGCTATCCAATTGTTTCAACTAATGAAGTCCAGCTTGGGCGAACGGGAGACGGGTGCATTGGAGGGGGATCATGATCGGACTGGCTGAGGCACGGGCACCGCGGCCCTGAATAACACGACATCCTTTCTAGCCTTGATATGGAGGCCGGCGCCGTCAAAAGCGGCGAAGGCGTTGCCACTCTTGCGGGTAAAAGGGGGATATTCATCTCCGGACACCTCGAGATCGCCTTCCAGGACAAAATAGATCTCCACGGAACTCGCGGTCATCGACAGGCTCTCCCCTTTCAACAGGGCGATCCGGCTCAGTTCAAAATCCGGTGCGGGCGTGTGGAAGACAGAAACGGGTGGCGCGGTGTGAGAAGGGTGAAGGGCATGCGCGCCCGGCGCGGCGTGAGCGGTTGGCTCGGCGGAAATGACTTGCGGCCTGGTTGCTTCGAACCGGACATGTTTAAGCAATTCAGGTACGTCAATATGTTTGGGCGTCAGGCCGCCGCGCAATACATTATCGGAGTTGGCCATGATCTCCACGTTCTGTCCTTCGAGATAAGCATGCGGCAGGCCGGCGTCCTGGAATATCGCCTCGCCGGTATGCAGGTTCACGAGGTTAAACAGATAAATGGAAAAGATCCCGCGGTCGATCCGGCCGGCCTCATTGAAGGTCAGCGCCGCACGCGCAGCCCAGAAGTCTTCGCTGTCCCTGGACAGTCTGTCCTCTTTGTATAATGGGATGATCCTGTCGAGCAGGGGTTGCAGCATCCTATTTACTTTCAGGGGCTCCATGTGCATGACGGCTGTATAAAGGTCCAGATAACTGCCCTCGCCGAAAATGGTCTCCAGCTCGCGCAGCTCGGGTGTTTGTTGCAGGATCCGCCGAAGCTGTTCCGCGGGCTTGAATCCATGCAGCAGCCAGAATTCGCTTAAGGCAACCATCAGTTCGGGCTTGTGATTATCGTCCTTATAGTTCCGGTCCGGCGCGGTCAACGGGATGCCTTTCCTGTTCTCATCGAGGAAGGCCTGTTCTGCGACCTTCTTGGATGGATGGACCTGGATCGACAGCATGTCTTTGACATCAAGTATTTTCAGCAGGTAAGGTAATCGTCCGAATCGCGCCGCCGTGTAGGCGCCAAGCAGGTCTTCCGGACCCGACAGGATCATTGTGTTCAAGGCCTCAGTACATGCGCCGATCGTTCCCCGCGTTCCGAAATCCACGGCCTGCGGGTTGACGGCGAAGCCCTGCGGGCAAGGGGACTGTTCTGTTCCCGGAAGCAATAGTTCAGACGAAGCGTTCTCATGGGCGCCCATCCAATATTCGGCGAAGGGACGTGCGTCCGGATTCGGTCGTTCGAGCAGCCCGGGTAGAAATTGCCTTCCACCCCAAGCGTAATGCTGTACCGTGCCTGCCAACCTGAATACTCTTTGCTGATCCCGATCCATGAATCTCATTTGTTTAACGACCGAAATTAATTCAAATTAACATAGCAATGGCCCGCCATCATGAAATCGGGAGAAAGGGAGAAGAGCTGGCTGCCCTTTGGCTCGCCGGTCGGGGATTTCAGATCCTGGCGCGCAACTGGCGCCATGGCCGATATGAGGTGGACATCATCGCGCGGCTCGGCGGAACATGCCATTTCATCGAGGTCAAGACGGGGCGCACGCACAAGTATGGATATCCGGAAGAGCGCGTAGGCCGGAAGAAGATCAGGGATCTGATGAAGGCGGGAGCCGCATGGCTTTATCGATTTCCCGGGCAGCGCCGGGTGCAATATGATGTCTTATCGATAACCTGCATGGGGGAGGCAGATATGGATTATCTGCTGATCGAGGATATACACCTTTAGCGGTTCCCGCGGACCTGTTCCATCATCTTTTCCACGATCCGGAACGTGGCGGGGCAATATTCGATATTCTGTTTGTACACATGCATGTAGTCGACCATCCGTCGTTTGGTATGATGGGGAAAGCCAGCGCAATCCTTTGGCCGGACGGCGTAGATGCCGCAAAAATTCGTTGTTGGGTCGAGGAATTGGCAGGGTTGTTTCACATTCATCCAGTCACCGCTCTTATCCTTATACAACCATTTTTCCCGGAATGCCCCGGGCGTCATGCCGAGATGATCGGAGATGCGGCGAATATCTTCCTGTGTATAGGTCGGCGACATGGTCTTGCAGCAATTGGCGCAATGCAGGCAATCTGTTTTTCCCCAAACCCCCTTGTCCGCCTGGCTGACCATTTTGTCAAGCCCTCTGGGCGGGTCCTTCTCGAGCCTCGTTAACCAGCTTCTCATCCGCCGTTTATTGTGACGGGCCGCCTGCCTGAAGGATCTTAAATTAACGGTTACCATGGCCTGGCCGAATTAAATAGTAAGAAAATCGGTTAAAAAGCAAATATGCCTCAAAGCGGGTGAGTGGCAAAGAAAATTTTCAGGTTTTACATATTAAACTTTAAACTTGCTGCATGTGGGAACCCTATAAAAAAGGCTTCAAAGCCTGGCTTCAACTGGAGAAATCGCTGTCCGACCATTCCGTTGAGGCTTATCTGCGGGATATCGACAAGCTGACACAGTTTTTGGAGGCAAAGGGGGCGGCAGGCAACCCGGGAAGCGTCGGGTTGCAGGACCTCCGGCAATTCCTGAAGTGGACGAGCGAGCTAAATCTTACGCCGGCGTCCCAGGCAAGGGTCCTGTCAGGCATTCGTTCCTTTTACAAATATTGCAGCATCGAACAGATCGTCAAGGTCGATCCCACTACCCTGCTGGAAGGCCCGAAATTGAAAAGGACATTGCCCGATGTCCTGAGTTTCGGGGAGATCGAAGCGATCATCGGTCAGATCGACCTCAGCAAGCCGGAAGGGGGTCGCAATAAAGCTATCCTGGAAACGATGTATAGCTGCGGGCTACGAGTCAGCGAAGTCGTAAACCTCCGGATCTCGTGTTTATATTTCCGGGAAGGCTGTATACGGGTGATCGGCAAGGGTGACAAGGAACGGCTCGTACCGATCGGCGGCTCCGCGATCAAATACATCGGGATCTATTTGAGCGAGATCCGGGTTCATGTCCCCGCGCAGGCAGGCAACGAAGATATCGTCTTCCTGAACCGGCGCGGCAGGCGACTCAGCCGGGTCATGATCTTCCTGATCCTGAAGGATCTTGCCAAAGCGGCGGGCATCGGCAAGAATATTTCCCCTCATACTTTTCGCCATTCCTTTGCCACCCACCTGGTGGAAGGCGGGGCCGATCTGCGGGCCGTCCAGGAAATGCTCGGTCACGAGAGCATTACCACTACCGAGATCTATACGCACCTCGACCGGGAATATCTGCGGGAGACCCTGCACAGGTTTCATCCGGCCTTCCAAAAATGAGGGGCGGGGCATAGGGGCTTGCCAAATTTTGCCTATTTTAGTCATTAAGACCCGCAGCTATTGGCTTTCTTATCCACCATATCACCCGATCCCGATGGTAGCCGGAATCCTTCCGTTACCGATCAGGAGCTGATTATCCGTTATCGCCATTCCCAGGACCTGGAAATCCTCGCCGAACTGTACCTGCGTTACATGGACCTCCTTTATGGCGTTTGCCTGAAATACCTGAAAGACCCGGAAGCTGCCAAGGATGCCGTCATGAACATCTTCGAGGAATTGGCACAAAAGCTGCAAAAGCATGAAGTTGCGCATTTCAGGGGCTGGATCCATACCCTGGCCAAAAACCATTGCCTGATGCAACTACGTGCTGCTAAACGAATAAAGATCAATGATCTGGAACCGGACCGTGTGCAAATCGCGGAAGAATTGCATCTGAATGGTATCAAGGAAAAGGAGGGGGAACTGGACAAGTTGTCAAAGTGCCTCGAGACCCTATGTTCCGAGCAGAAACAGGCGGTCGAACTGTTCTATCTCGAAAGCAAGTGTTATAAGGAGATTGAAAAGATCACCGGCGTGGAATGGAATAAGGTGCGAAGTCATATACAGAACGGCAAGAGGAACCTGAAGCTGTGCATGGAAAAGAGCGGGCCGGTACATTCACCTCTGACCAGCGGGAAATGAGCATGAGTACGAGCGATAAATATCATCATTTTTCCACCAGGGATATCCAAAAATACCTGGCCGGCGAACTTTCCGCCGCGGAGATGCATGCCCTTGAAAGAGCGGCCATGGAGGACCCCTTGCTGTCGGATGCGTTGGAGGGTATGGAAAGCGATTTCGCTGACCGGGGCGCCTCAGGCGTTCTCACCGATCTGCAGGAACTGGAGACCAGGCTGAACCACCGCGTGGCCAATAAGAAAGAGGCCGTGGTCGTTCCACTCTATCGCGCTGCCTGGTGGAAGATAGCCGCTGCCATCCTCCTCGTGGCGGGCATGAGCGTATTGAGCTATCGTTACCTTTTTAGCGGGCGGGACAATGCAAACGATAAGGCAGGTCTCGCCGCCCGGACGGAACCCAAACCTGTCCCCCGGACGGACAGCCAGGCAGCCACTGCGACCAATGCGCCTCCTGGCACTGAGCCGGCCCAGGAAAGCAAATCCCTGCCGGGTGCAGCAACTGTTCCGGATGCCCGTCCGGCCCAAGAGAATAAAACAAGTACGTATCCTCATACCACGGCACCCCTGGACAAGCAGGCGCAAGTCTACCAATACAAAGCGGCGCCACCGGCAGCGTACGCGGCGAGCGAAAGAATGAAATCGGACCTCGTAAAAGGATTTAGCAAACCGTCGCCTGCCGACAGCATACGATTATCGTTTACTCCCACGGCCAATTATGTCGCCGACTCCCTGCGATCCGGCAACGCGGGCATCGTTCCGTCTTTCAACTTCAAGGCGAAGAACGCTGGCGCCCCGGTCAACCGGAACGCTCCCGAAAATAATGCGACGAATTATGTATTCATCGGGAAGGTGATCGACAGCAATAATCGCCCCATTCCCTTCGCCACCATCTCGATCAATAATCACAGGCAAACCGCCAACACGGACCACAATGGCAATTTCAGCTTCCAATTGCTTGGATCGCCGGATTCACTGGCCCCGGTCATGGTGAGTTCCCTGGGTTACCACTCGGCCAAGTTTACGTTGAATGCCTACACGCCGGGCAGCGGTAATGCCTCCTCCAATGTGGTCCGCCTGCAACCGGAAGATCATGTTCTCGATGAGGGCGTAACGATCGGTTACGGCACGCAAAGAAAAGCGATGAATAAACGGATCGGAAAGGACGATTCCGACAAGGATAATTTTGCCGGCGTTGCGCGGGAGGCGGAGAACGAGAATAAGGTTGTCCAGCATGCGGCACCCGTGATCGGATGGACGGCATACCAGTATTACCTTCGGAAGAACCAGCCCTTCGGCGGCATCGACAGCAGCATTAAGGGGAATGAGATCATTTCGTTCCGGGTCGACCGGAAGGGGAGGCTTTCCGCTTTCAAAGTCGAACAATCGCTTTCCGCCGCACACGACACGCTGCTCATCCGCCTCGTCCGGCAGGGGCCCGCATGGAAATCGCTGGAAGGGAATAAAGGGGGTGCAAACGTTACGATGTCCTTCTGATCCGATGGCCGCGAAGACCCTCCCGTCAAAATTAATCGCTCCATTCTTCCGCCTTCCTGTAAATTCGCTGTTCAAAAACCATATGTTATATGAAGCAACTCTTGACCTTGTTCGTCATGGCCGCATTTTGTTCCACGGGCGCCCGGGCGCAGGAACTAAGGATACCGGCGCCTTCCGCCCCACAGTATGTAAAACAGGACTTCGGGCTTTCCTCCATTGAACTGTCCTATTCCCGTCCTAACGTCAAGGGACGTGCGATATTTGGGGACCTGGTCCCCTATGGCAAAGTGTGGCGAACGGGGGCCAACCAGGCGACGACCCTCAACTTCGGAAGCGATGTCAGCATCGGCGGCACCAAGATCCCTGCCGGAAAATACGGGCTGCTGACCATCCCGGGAGCCGCGCAGTGGACCATCATCATAACCCGTCAGCTGGACGTCACCAATCCGGCGGCCTATAAGCAGGATCAGGATGTCGTGCGGGTCACCGCCGAGGCCCATAAGCTTCCTTTTTCCGTGGAAACATTCACCATTCTCTTCTCCAATGTCGGCGCCAATACTTGCGCATTGGAGCTCATTTGGGACAATGTCATCGTCAGTCTGGATATCCAAACGGATATAGACTCGAAGA
Source organism: Bacteroidota bacterium (assembly GCA_030706735.1). GTDB lineage: Bacteria > Bacteroidota > Bacteroidia > Chitinophagales > Chitinophagaceae > Puia. The sequence continues at coordinate 159,572 of JAUZNZ010000005.1, forward strand.
TCATGGCGCAGATCGATCAGGACATGAATAAGGATAACCGCCCCTATTTTGCCGCCGCCTTTTACTATCTGGAAAACGGAAAGGACCTGAACAAGGCCCTGGAGTGGTTCAACAAGGCGGCCGAATTGCAGCCAAATGCTTTTTTTGTCTTTTATCAAAAAGCAAGATGCGAGGCGAAATTGGGCAAAAAACAAGATGCCATCGCTACCGCAAAGAAATCCATCGAGTTGTCGAAAGCGGCGAACAACAGCGATTATGTCACGCTGAATGAAAAATTGATCGCTTCCTTGAAATAGGGTCTGGACTATAAAACAAATTCGTTCTCTTAAAATAAGGCCCCGGCGAATGCCGGGGCCTTCATGTTATTGAAGTTTCGCCAACCAAAGAGAAGCGTTCATGAACAGGGCCGTGTGGCTCGGGATCGACCAGCTCACAAAAAGCGTATTATTGGGAGCGCCCGTGCCGTCGTCCATGGGAGAGCTATCCGTTACCACGAATACGCGGCCTGACCCAAAGGTCGAGGAGGCGCACATGATATGCGTCGTGCTCTGTGAAAAGCCACCCTGCCAGATCAGACCCTGCACGGCGGCATTGGCCGACGGATTGGTGGTAACCGTCGCCCCGTTATTGAATTGCAGGGAGGACACGGCGCCCTGCGATCCATTCAGGATGGGATTGGTGGAGGCGCCTGTCCAAATATTGGTACTGGTCTCGGAAATATTCGTCAGGTCGATGCTGAAACCGAAGGGATTGGTCGTCATGCTATTGTTCGTCATGAGATCGTTCCAGATATTTGGAGAATCGTGACCGTCGTTATTGCGATCGGAGCCGTTATGATCGGAGATCATAAAAAGGCCGCCGCCGCTGCTGACGAAATTAAGAATGGCCGTTTTTTCCCCAGCGGTGAAGAGGATATTGGGCTCATCCACCACAAAAACGGCGTAATGTGAGAGATCCTGCGGGTTGGACGCATTCCCGTAAGTGATCGCTGCGCCCGAGGGCAGTGTCTCCACGGTATCCCCTGCTTTGACCAGTGCGATCCCCCAGCTCGACAACGCACCCGTCCAATAGGTTTCCGCGGTGGATGCCGTTACGGTGGACTGGGCGGGCGTGGGTATCCGCTGCGGGGTACTGTTATCTTCGTCGATGACCCAGTCCGCATTGCCGGCCGTTTCTGCTTTAGTCGCGTCGAACAGGAACTTTTTGCCGCTGCCTGTCCCTCCTCCTCCGCCATCACCGGCGCCGGTTACGGTAAAGTCGTCGAAATTTACGCGATTTGCGGTACCATCGGTCTTACGGACCTGGAATCGCACATTGCCGGTCACGGTCAGGGTAAAGGAAGCCGTTTGGAGCGTGGTCGAACTACTGGTGACGGTCGATCCGGCCTGGACAAAGGACGATCCGCCATTCGTGCTATACCATAACTGCCAGGTGCTGCTGCCATCCGATCCGAAAACGGCATGCCTGATGGTCACGGAGGAGGCGCCGCCGGCCAGGTCGAATTCCATCGTCAGGGTGCCGCTATTACGAACGCGCGCAGACTGTGCGCCATCCCGCCTGTCGGTGGATAAGTTGCCTAATAAGGCATCACTGAAATTCCATACCCCGGTGCTCAGGGTAACATTGGCTGCGGCGTACGCCGTCTTGGTGCCGGATTCAAAATTTTCGACTGTCACGGGAGCCGCTGCCGGAACCGCCAGGGCAGTATGGGCGCCCGTACTGACTGTCCGGGCCATCTGCCTGTTGCCGGCCTGCTTGCTGCAGGCGGGCGAGAACATGAAACAGGCAGCGGAGAGAAAAAGAGCGGCCGACGAAAGGAAACGTCCGGCAGACGAATAAGAGATCGATAAGGTTAATCTGTGATGTTGCATGGGAAAGATTTTGTTTCTTAAAATTAGGGAGGAATGCGTATCGCTCCGATTAATTTAAAGTAAACAAAACCCCTACGCGACCTTTCAGGCGCTTTGGGCGGAGCGTTTTTGAAATGCCTGGATCACTTCGCTCACGAGCAGCACGCCGATGGCGCCCACGGCATTGAGCCATAGAAAGCTCAGGTGGACCAGGCCCCGTTGATTGAGTATGAAGAGCGCGATCACGCCCGCCTCCACGAGCAAGGCGCTGATAAAAACGGAGAACCCTCCGATATGCTTTCGGTAGAAAGCCACGAGGAAGATACCCAATATCACTCCATAAAATAAAGAGCCGAGGACGTTTACGGCCTCGATGAGGCTGTTGCCGATATTATAGGCCAGTTGAGCGACGCATACGCAAAAGATCCCCCAAACCAGGGTGTACCGGCGGGAAAGCTGGTATTCGCGGTCTCCGGACAGCTCTTTCCGTGAGAATCGTTTATGGAAATCGACGATGGTGCAGGATGCCAGTGAATTGAGCGCAGCGGCGATGGAACCCCATGCAGCCAGGAAGATAACGGCGATCAGCAGCCCAATCAGTCCGCGCGGAAGATAGTCCATGACAAAGCGAAGGAAAATATAGTTGGTGTCGTTGGCATCACCCCCTACCCGTTTATCCTGCAACCAGCGCTTGATGGTGGTTCTGGATTGCTCCTTCTGCGTTTCCGCCTCTTCGAGGCGAACCTCATTCCTTGACCCCGACGGGCGGGCCATTTCTCCGATCTTGACCGTTTCCGCCGCATCGTATTGTCGTTGGAGCAGGGCAAGAGAATCCTTAAACGGAGATCTTGAAAGCAGTTCCAGTTGGGTTTGGTTGAAGAATACCGGTTCCTTGTTGAACTGGTAGAACGAAAATACCAACACGCCAAGCAGCAGGATCATAAACTGCATGGGGATCTTTACCAGGCCGTTCATGAGCAGGCCCAGCCTGCTCTCCGAAACGGATCGCGCCGTGAGGTAGCGGCCTACCTGCGACTGATCCGTTCCGAAATAGGACAGGGCCAGGAAAAAGCCGCCGATGACCCCGCTCAACAGGTTATACCGGTCGTTCCAATCGAATCCTTTACCGCTAATACCGGTCGTGATCACGTTCAGCTTACCGGCCTTCCCGCCAATATGCAAGGCGTCCAGGAAGCCGACATGCGCCGGCAGCCGGTAGACGACCATATATCCCGCCATGGCCATCCCGGCAAAAATGATGATGAGCTGCCATTGCTGGGTGTAGGCAACAGCCCTGGCCCCTCCGGTGACGGTATAAATGATGAGTAATCCGCCCATGAAGACATTTGTCCAGAGAATATTCCATCCCAGTAAGGAGGAAAGAATGATGGACGGCGCCGAGATACTGATGCCGGTGGATAAACCACGTTGGAGAAGAAATAGAAAGGAGGTCAGCGTGCGGGTCTTCAAATCGAACCGGCGTTCCAGGAATTCGTAGGCGGTATAGACCTTCAGCCTGTGAAAGACCGGCACGAAGGTGATGCAAAGGACGACCATGGCAAGCGGCAGGCCGAAATAATACTGGACGAAGCGCATCCCATCCGTATAGGCCTGTCCCGGCGCGGACAGGAAAGTGACCGCACTGGCCTGGGTACCCATGATGCTAAGCAGCACCATATACCAGGGAACGGAACGGTTGCAAAGGAAATAACCGTCCAGGTCGCGGCTTGTCCGGCTCTTGTACAGTCCATACGCAATGATGCCCAGCAGGGTGACCACCAGCACTATCCAATCGGGCCTGCTCATGCAAAATGTTTGGTGAAGAAATAAAAGAAGACGATGAGCAGGATCAGAAAACCGATGACCAGGGCATACCAGATGCGCCAGTTCCTGAATAAGGGAGGCCGTTCGTCTTGTTGGTCCTCTTGCATGGGTTCGATGAATTTATTTTGTGGCGCCGTGATCATTTCCTGCCCCGGTTGGCGATGAGCGAGGCGAGCAGCAGGCCGATGACCAATCCGATCACGAGGCCAACCGTCGTCCATTTGATAAACCTGCCGATCAACAGTCCTACGACGATGGCCAGTACGATGGCCATATCCCTTCTTTCTTTCATGTCGCTAAAAGCCCTTTTTATGATTCAATGCAATGATGTTCGCCAGCAACCGGTAGGCGCCCGGCACCCCTGCTGGCAGTTCGCGGAAAAATACCAGTCCCGTATAAACGAACTTTCCCTGGCCAAAGGAGGCGATCACCAGGCTGCCCTTCTGATCTTCCTCGCGGGGACCGGGATCTTTCATGGACAGGGGCGTCTCGTAAGCCGGGTCCAGGCTGCCCGCAAAATAGATCCCCCGTTCCTGTATCCATCCGTCAAAATCCTTGTCGCTGATCTTATTGGGATAATTCAGGACGGGATGATCGGGCAGCAGGAAATTCACTTTTGCCGTTTCGTCGGTCACGCGCGTGTTCGTGATGGCAAAGGGATATGGACCGATCCGGGGCTTTGTGCTGCCCAGGTTATTGCGGTTGTATTGTACGATCAGGTTGCCCCCTTCCTTCACATAATCCATCAGGGCATCAGCCTTCTGGAGCAGCCATGGGCGTACATCGTAGGCGCGTACGCCGGTGATGACGGCATCGAACTGGTGGAGATATGCGGCGCTGATGTCCTTTTCCCGCAACAGGGTCACTTCGTATCCCATTTGTTGCAGCGCCTCGGGCACCTTATCCCCCGCCCCTTCGATATAGCCGATACGGCGACCGGCGGTCTTCACATCGGCGATGACGAACTTCTCCTTCGACGGGCGGAAATAATCGATCCGCGGGATATGATCGTAGGAGATGGTGATCAGTTGTCTCGCCGTATCTTGTTTTCCATTCAGATCGAACACGAGATCGGACCAGACCACGGTCTGATCCTTCCGTGCCGGGGTAGCCGAATATTCAAGCCGGCCCCGGAGATCCGCGGTCTGCTGTAGGGTAACGGCGGGCGTCGGCGTCAACTGCATTTTAGGCTGGATGCTGCGCGCAGTCTGGATCTTCGTCTGAACCTCGAGTTCCTTCTTTTCATTGTCCGTAAACAGGGTGAGTTCGGGGTCGAACTGGCCGGTAACCGGAGGCAACACCGTGACCGGCTGGTAGATCTCCCCCTTCACGGCGTCCGTGAACTTGTACCGAACCGGGCGCGTGAAGGTCAGCTCTTCTCCTGCCACGTTGACCCTGAATTTGACGTTGAATGAAGCCGGGCTTTGGGCGTCGCCGATCAGCAATTGATCTTTCACGTTATATGCGCCGGGTGACATCTCCTCAGCCAGCCAGTAAGGCTGCGTCAGAGGTTTTCGGGGAGAGATATACAGGCTCCGTGAAAAGAGGTAATTCTTATTCCCCGAAAGCTCCTGTTTATACAGTGTGTCCAGCCCATCCACGGAAATTTCTTCCACGGTCATGGGTGCATTCAGCCGGTTATTCATGACGAAGGTGATCGCAAGGGAATCCCCTTGCACGGCATACGCGTTGCGGACGGATGCCTCCAGCCAGAGGCCACTGCACGCTTCGATGAGCTGCATCACCTCCTTTTGTTTTTGCGTCCGCCAATAATCGTCCTTCAGATTGCCCAATTCCTTGTAGAGGTTGACGAGGCCCGGGACCGAGCGTTCAGGGTTGGCCAGGGAATAATCCTTTATCAAGGGGTCGACGATCTTTTGGATCCGCTCCCCGCCATCCACGCGTCCCCAGGTAGTGACCACGTCTTCCATCGGATCCGCATGGGCCGGAGTCCCGGCAACGAGTTTGAAATATTCCATCGCCTGTCCCCTCGCCGGCGTCAGGGCAGCTCCCTGGCTCTTGTGGTTAGTGCGGCTTTCTGCAGCCAGTTCGCCGTAACTTTTGCCCAGGACGACATTATATCCGCCCACGTCGATCTTCATCTGGTCTTCGCTGGTCGTATTGAACGAACCGAAGTTGAAGGTATTCCATAAAATGCGTTTGGCCTGCCAGGGCTTTACCCCATATTTAAATTGTTCCGGAAAGCGGGTCGGATCGGCTGCAGCCACGAATGCCTCATGGGCCAGTACGGCGGAAGCCGAGTGATGGCCATGGCCGGCCTGGCTGTCTTCGGGAAACCGGGTGATGATGACGTCGGGCTGAAATCTCCTGATCACCCAAACGACGTCGCTCAATATTTTTTGTTTATCCCAGGTCTGCAAGGCCTCTTCCGTGGACTTCGAGAAGCCGAAATCGAAGGCCCGGGTGAAGAATTGGTCCGCTCCGTCCACGCGCCTCGCGGCCAGCATTTCCTGGGTCCTGATCAGGCCCAACTCCGGGCCCTGTTCGTCGCCGATCAGGTTCTGCCCCCCGTCCCCTCTGGTCATCGACAGGTAGCCGGTGTGGTAGAGGCGGTCCTTGGCCATGTAGGCGATCAGCCTTGAATTCTCGTCGTCCGGATGGGCGGCCACATACAGTACCGATCCGAGGACATTCAACTTCTTCAGGCGCAGGAAAATTTCCGCCGAACCGAGCGTCTCGGGCGCCTGCGCGCACAGTCTCCCTGTCGCGAGAATAAGACATGCGCCGACTGAAATCAAAAAAATTCTCATCTCCATGCTATTTTATAATGATCGATAGTCTTTACGATGATCTATTGTCCTACGAAAAAGACCGCATTGCAGAACAGGAGCTTGCCATTTTCCCAGAAGCTCCTGAACAGCGGGTCGTCTGCCATGTATACGATCTCCCCTTTTCCCATGTCCTGCACGCCGAAGACCAGGCCGTCCTTCAATTTCTCTTTGGCCCTGGCGCCCGTGAAGCCGCTGATATAATTGTCTTTCCTGATGACGCCCACATTCCAACCTCCCTCCTTGAGGAATTCATACACATTGTCGTCCTGCTTCAGCGTATAATACCGATCGGTGTACCCGAAGGCGAGCGGATGGCTATTATCCAGCTCCACGCGATAGATAGAACCCGGAACAGAACCGGCTACTTCATTTCGTTCGCGGTCCTCGTATTTTTTAAGCGCCGCATAGTCTTCGTCTTTGCGGCCCTCTTCCTTCTTGTCTTCGTCGGGAGGATGCCGCTTAAGGATACCCCAGTCCCCCGCTGCCATTTGGGCGACCGCGTTCTCCAGGGCGATCAGCCGTCCGCCGTCCCGTACCCATTTCCTCAATCCGTCGGACACGCTCTTATCGTTAAGGTATTTGTAGTTGCCTGCCGGGAGGATGACGACGTCATAATTTCTCCAATCCATTCCGGGCGCGTCCGCGGCTTCGATGAGCGTGACGGGATAGTCGAGTTCCTGCTCGAAGAAATACCAGATCTCGCCTGCATTCTGCGCGTGTACGCCGGCTCCTGTCAGCAGGGCGACCCTTGGCTTGTGAATGAGGTGTACGTGTCCGCTTCCGAAATCCGCACCTTTGTCAACGAAGCCCGATGACACCGTAAAGGGCGTAACGCCCGCTTTTTGCGCCTCGTCCCGGACAAGGTTGCCCAGCCCTTTCCCGAATGAGCCGTTCCCTGTCGGCGCAATGATGAGACTACCCCGTTCAAATCGCCGTCCCGACGATTCAAAGGGCTGGTCCGCGTAGCGCACCTTGACGCCTTTTTCCAGGAGAGCGGCGAGAAATTTTGCGCTGTGCAAGCCGGTCCAACGTACGACCAGTCCATAGGACCCGGACAGGTTGGCCGTGTCATACCCTGAAGGTCCGGCGGGGTCCGTCGCAGCGGCCTTCGCGGCGCCCTTTCCGGCGGCCGTCTGACCGGCGGCAGCACTCAATCCATACGTTTGCAGCCCATATACAAAGGGCAGGGACCAGGCTGTGATATCATAGGTCACCGAATCGCTGATCCGGGAAACACGCTCGAACAATACACGAAGAAGGTTCGACCTGGGCTGTGCCGCGTCGATGAGGAGGTCCCCGTCGCCGGCATGGAAGGGCGTGATCCGGCCGGTTTGATAATCCAGTCCCGAATAGTTGCCCGGCGTCACCGGCATCCAGGTGATCCCGTTCCTTTCCAGGGTCAGCTTTAATTCTTCAATCGCATCGCCGCCCCCGCCCGACTTGATGATCCAGGCGCTGAACCCCGCGCCCGGATGCGAACGGGCCTCGGCAAAGTATTTCCGGAATTCCCTGACCAGGCGCCCCGACTGTTGCGATGACACCTCGATCGTGGAAATCCCCGTCGTGAAATGATGTTCGAGCCGGTCTGCCAGCGACAAGGTGTCCTCTCCGGCGGTGATCACGGAAAGTCCGCCGGCGCTATGGCCTCCCTGTTCGAAGGTCATCCCGATCGCTCCGTTATACATCGGATAGGTATCCCCGTAGCTCGGGTAAAAGAGATCGAATTTCTCTTTGGTGAAAAAGAGCCATCCTTCTTTATCGAAATACCTTGCATTGTTCCTGCCAATCAGGGTCTGGAACTCGCGTTGCCACGGAGTGATCACGTCATGATAGGGTTCCGCCGCGGGAGCGAAATAATACGGGTCGTTGTAGCCCTGCTCATGAAAATCCACGTGCACCTGCGGGAGCCAGGCATTATATTGCTTCATCCGCTGCCGGGTCTCGACCTGCGTTTGCCAGGCCCAGTCGCGGTTCAAATCGAAATTGTAATGATTGGTCCTGCCGCCGGGCCAGGGCTCATGGTGCTCTCTGGATTGCGGATCGGGATTGGCCTGCCTGCCCGAGGTCATGACGTACCAGTTGACATACCGGTCGCGGCCGTCGGGGTTAATGCAGGGATCGATGATCACGACCACATGTCGCAGCCATTCTTTGGCAGCCGTGTTGGCCGGGTTGACCAATTCATACGCGGTCTTCATGGCCGCCTCCGAAGAAGACGGTTCGTTGCCGTGCACGTTATAGCTAAGCCAGACGATGGCAGGCGAATTTTCATCGGGCGCCGTCTGATCTCCTGCTACCCCTGCCAGACGAAGATTATTCATCCGGATGGATTCGAGCCGCCGCAGGTTTTCCGGAGATGCGATAAAGGCCAGCAGCAAGGGTCGGCCTTCATAGGTTTGGCCATAGCGTTCGACCCGGACCATCGAAGGCAGGGCCCCGGCCAGTTTGTCAAAATATTCGACGATGCGGAAATGCGGTGTGAAGCGGCTGCCCAGGGGATATCCCAGAAAGGATCCCGGCGAGGGGATCTCCTGGGAAAGTGCGCGGGCCACTATAAGAAAGCTATAAAAAAGGGTTGTCGTCCTCTTCATACCCTATGCAGACTGATTAAATGAGCCGGCAATGTAAGTAAAGAGCCATGATAAAAAAAGCAGCCCATCACATTAGCTCATTTTTAATACCTTGTACCAAATCATTTTATGGGACGATCGTTCGGCAGCTGGTTCTGTTCATTGGCGATCACCGGCATGCTGCATGCGCAGACCGAGGGCCGTAAACCACCTTACCCGATCACGAAGATGATCGAGGCCCGCCATGGCGCCGTCGTATCGGCGCACCCGCTGGCCAGCCGGACGGGCCTGGCCATCCTGAAGGCGGGCGGCAATGCGGTGGATGCCGCCATTGCCATGCAACTGGCCCTGGCCGTGGTCTATCCGGCCGCCGGCAATATCGGCGGCGGCGGATTCATGGTGGCGCATCTCGCACAAGGAAAGAACATCGCGATCGATTTCCGGGAGGAGGCGCCGGGAAAGGCCAGCAGGGACATGTACCTGGACGCCGAGGGCAATCCCCAATCGGAGCTAAGCCTGAACGGACATCTCGCTGCCGGCGTTCCGGGCACGGTAGCCGGCTTATTCGCCGAGTTGAACTATGCAAAGTTGCCATTCACCAAACTGATCCAACCTGCCATCGATCTCGCGGAAAACGGCTTCATCCTTTCGGGCGCCGAGGCCCGCAGTCTCAATGACGCGAAGGATGCCTTTATGAAGTACAATCGGGTGAGGCCCGTCTTTGTCCGGGAAGGGGGCTGGAAGGCGGGGGATACGCTAGTGCAAAAGGATCTGGCCCGAACGTTGAGGCGCATACGGGATGGGGGAAAGAAGGCTTTTTACGGCGGGCTTACCGCCAGGCTGATCGTCGCGGAAATGCAAAGAGGCAACGGCATCATAACGGCGGACGACCTGCTGCGATACAAGGCCAGGGAACGGAAACCGGCCGTATTCGGCTACAAAGCTTATCGCATACTGACGATGCCGCTGCCCGGGAGCGGGAGCGTGGTGCTGCAGCAAATGATGAAGATGGCGGAGCGTCTGCCCATGCATGCGTACGGATTCGAATCGATCCGTTCCGTTCACTACATGGCCGAAATGGAAAGGCTGGCCTATGCCGACCGGGCCAGATATCTCGGTGATCCCGATTTCTTCCATGTCCCTTTGAGGGCGCTGACCGAGGACGCCTATTTGACGCAGCGGTTGTCGCTGATCGATCCTGCCAGGGCGGGCAATAGTCAGGACGTGCAGGCCGGGCAGGTCACGGAAAAGAGTGAGGAGACGACGCACCTCGACGCCTATGACGCAGAAGGCAATGCCGTCTCCGTCACCACCACCCTGAACGGGGGCTATGGCAGCAAGGTTGTGGTTGCGGGCGCGGGATTCCTCCTGAATAATGAGATGGATGATTTCAGCAGTAAGCCCGGCACGCCCAATATGTTCGGCGCGATCGGGGCAGAAGCCAATGCCATATACCCCGGCAAACGGATGCTGAGTTCGATGACCCCTACGATCGTACTCGAAAAGGACAAACCCTTTCTCATTGTCGGAACGCCCGGCGGAACGACGATCACGACCTCCGTTTTCCAGACCCTGCTGGATATCCTGGAATTCGGGCTCGATCCGAAAGAGGCGGTCGACAAACCGAAGTTCCACCATCAATGGCAGCCCGACTCGCTCTATGTGGAACGCGAATTTCCCGAGGCGTTGCGCGGGCCCTTGCGGGACATGGGTTATAAACTGGCTGAGCGGAGCGCCATCGGCCGCACGGAATTGATCGAAATTGCGAATGGCCTGATAAAGGCCGTCGGCGACCATCGGGGGGAAGATGCGGCAGAAGGATATTGATCATTTCTTACCTTTGCCGCAAATTCGATTTCCATGGCACGTTCGCTCGGAGAGACCTACCTCAGTTCGGTCATTGCCCGTATCCGCTATTATAAGGATCTGGCCGAAAAAACCTTTGCACAATTGGATGAAAAGGACTTCTTCCATCAGCCCAACCCCCAATCGAATAGCATCGCGATCATTATTCAGCATATGAGCGGGAACATGCTCAGCCGCTTCACCCGTTTTTTGACCGAGGACGGCGAAAAGTCCTGGCGTAACCGGGACAGGGAATTCGATCCGGATCCGCAATTCGGCACCCGGGATGAGTTGATGGCTTACTGGGAAAAGGGATGGGCCTGCATGCTGGATGCGATCGGATCTTTGCGGGAGGATGACCTGATGAAGACCGTAACCATCCGCGCTGAACCCCTTACCGTCATCGATGCGATCAATCGCCAGCTCGCCCATCATCCGCATCATGTCGGGCAGATCGTATATATCGGTAAGCTGATCCGGAACGGGTCCTGGAAATCCCTATCGATCCCGCGGGGCATGTCCGACCAGTATAACCAGCAAATGCAGGGGAAATCCTGAGGAGTAATCAGTTCAAAACCACATGAATTGCTAAATATCGGCAGGCGGGCCCAAATTGCCAACCGTCCGGCCAAAATGGCCGTATCTTGGTATTGAATTTGCACTTCCCTGTCGATTGGTTAATTTTATGACCTGTTAATTGCCACCCGCCTGAAAAAGTTCTGGAAAATATTCCGATACACATTAACATTTTTAATACTATTTCTTGTATTGGGATGGGTTCTTGTCCAAATGCCCTTCGTCCAGACCTGGCTGGTTTCCAGGGTTACCCATCGTCTCTCGGCGAACCTCCACACCAAGGTCAGTGTCCGGCATGTAAATTTCTCGCTATTCGATAAAATGCTGCTTGAAGATGTCCTCGTGCAAGATCACGAGGGCGACACGCTGATATCCGCCGCTCAGGTCCGGGTGCACATCACGGACTGGTGGTTCTTCAAGGATCGGATCGAGCTTCATTATGTCGGCCTGGAGGATGCGACCATCAAACTGCAGCGAAGCGATTCTGTCTGGAACTATCAATTCCTGGCGGACTATTTCGGAGGCGGGAAAAAGGCACCCGATACGGCGAAGGGAGTGGCTCTCGATCTCAAGTCCGTGGAATTGGACCGGATCCATTTTCTCAAGCGCGACGGGTGGCGGGGCGAGGATATGGACCTTCAGCTCTACTCGATGAGCCTGAATGCGGACAAGGTCGATCTGTCGGAAAAAAAAGCCGTCATCAGGACCCTCGCCTTTACCGAACCGGGCTTTGCGATCCGCAATTACCCGGGCAGGAGACCGAATCCCCCCGATACGCCGGAGGTCTTCCGGAACGACCCGTTGCATTTGCGGTTAAACCCGGGAGACTGGGACATCCGGATCCAGGACCTCAGTATACGGAATGGGTCATTCCGCGATGACAAGGCGACCGATACCCTGATCAGCAAACATTTCGATGGAAGCCATATCCATTTTTATGCGATCGAACTGGATGCGAAGGATGTACTTCTCCGCAAGGACACCATCACCGCACAGCTTGCGCTCAGCACGAAAGAACGCAGCGGGTTCGAAGTGAAAAAGCTCAGCTCCCGCATCCGTTGGTATCCGGAGGCCATGGAATTTGGCCGGCTGGATCTGCGCACCGGCAAGAGCCACCTGAGGAACTATTTCGCCATGCGGTTCACCACACTCGACGACATGTCGGACTTCCTTACCCGGATCAGGCTGGAGGCGGACTTTACCGATGCAGACGTGGACAGCGACGATATTGCCTGGTTTGCCCCCGAAATGAAGGATTGGAAGAAGCATATCCGCATTACCGGCCGGATCACGGGACCGATCGCCGATCTGCATGGCCGGAAAGTGGTCATGCAAGCCGGAAAGAATACGCTCCTCAATGGGGATATCCATCTGACCGGTCTGCCGGACATCAACAAGACCTATATCGATTTCAAATCGAATGATTTTCGTACGACCTATGCGGACATGGTCACCCTGATCCCGAATTTGCGAAGCATCCGGCAGCCCAGGCTGGATCGGATCGAATGGCTCCGTTTCCAGGGGAATTTCAGGGGAACCATCAATAATTTCATCGTCAGCGACGGGTTGATCGGCACGAATCTGGGGACCATGACCTCGAATGTGAACATGAAGATCTCGGAGTCGAGGCCCTCGGTCTATTCGGGCGATATCAGCACGGACAATTTCGATCTCGGCCAGTTCCTGGACAATGACCAGTTGGGGAAGATCTCCTTCCAGGGGAAGATCAACGGTACCGGGCTCAAATATGCCACGCTGAACGCCACGCTCGACGGCACGATCCACAACCTCGACTTCAATGATTATACGTACCGGGACATCCGCATCAATGGTACGATCGCGCAAAAGAAGTTCAATGGCCAATTGGTCTCCGCCGATTCCAATCTCGACGCCAGGTTGAATGGACTGATCGATCTGAGCCAGGCTCAGCCGCGATTCGACTTCGATGCGGAAGTGACCAGGGCCGACCTCGAAAAACTTCATTTCGTCAACAAGCGGGTCCGCTTCAACGGCAAGTTCCGGTTCAATTTCACAGGCGACAATATCGACAACTTCCTGGGCACTGCGCGTATCTACGATGCGTCTGTCTTTAAGAATGGCCAGCGCATCTCGTTCGATTCCCTCACGCTGGAATCGAGCATAATCGATAATAACAAGACGATCACGGTGGTTAGCAATGAGTTCGACGGCGCCATTGTCGGAGAATTCTCGATCAAGGACCTGCCGGCCTCTTTCCAGACCTTCCTCAACAAATATTACCCCAGTTATATCAAGCCTGCCCGGACCGCGCCCAGCAATCAGAACTTCAGCTTTGTGATCACGACCAAGAAGGTCGACGACTATGTCGATTTCTTCAACAGCGATCTGAAAGGCTTCAACAATGCGGGCGTCAGCGGACGGATCGATACGCGATCGAACCTGCTGGACCTGAATGTCGAATTTCCGGCTTTCAATTACAAGAGCATTGCCTTCAACAATCTTTCCCTCAAGGGAAGGGGCAATCTGGACAGCCTGTCGATCGAGACGACCATCGGGGAGGTGTTCCTGAATGACAGCCTTCATTTCCCGGGCACACGCATTCAATTGAGCTCCGCCAACGATCTGACCCGAACGCAGATCACGACGAGCGCCAGCCAGACCCTGAATTCCGCCAATATTTCCGCCCATGTACAAACCCTGCCCACAGGCGTGCACATCGTTTTCGATCCATCCACCTTCGACATCAACAGCAAGACGTGGACGATCGATAAGGGCGGAGAGCTTGCACTGGACAATAATATCATTTCGGCAAATGCGTTGAAGATCAACAGCGGCGATCAGCAGGCGCTCATTACCACCCATCCATCCGCAGAAGGTAATTGGAATGATGTGCATATCGAGCTGAGAAAGGTCAATATCGGGGACTTTACTCCGTACCTGGTGAAGAATGAACGGCTGGAGGGCTTGCTGACGGGCAGTTCGGATATTACCAATCCATTCGGGAAGTTCGATCTCCAGTTCAACGGCAGCGCCGAGCAATTCCGGTTCAATAACGATTCTATCGGCAAGGTGGACGTGAGCGGCGGCTACAATAAATCGACGGGGATGCTGAATGCGGCCGCGCATTCCGACAATAAAGACTACCACTTCGATATCAAGGGACAGATCCCCACTTCGGGGACGGATTCTGCCGGCGGGGCCCCCATCAACATCACGACCGATCTGGCCGACACCCGGATCGATCTGCTTCAAAAATATCTGGAAGGGATCTTCAGCAACCTGAGCGGTCACGTTACGGGTCATCTGCAGGTCACGGGTCCGGCCAACCATTTGCAATATCTTGGGACGGCGCAGTTGAAGGATGCCAGCCTGAAAGTGAACTATACCCAGTGCGAATACAGGATCCCTGCGGCAACGATCCGGTTCAAGAAGGACACGATCGACTTCGGCAGCTTTCAGCTGAAGGATAGGTTCGGGCATACGGCGGATCTTACCAGGGGCAGGCTGTTCCACCATGCGTTCAAGGATCTCGGCTTCGATTTCGAGCTCAACACGAACCGGATGCTCCTGCTGGATACCAAGGCCACGGACAACAACCAATTCTATGGCAGCGTCATCGGGAAGGCGAAGGTGACGATGACCGGACCGCAGGAGAATATGCAGATGTTCATCAAGGGCGAACCCACGGACAGCTCGAATCTCTACCTTCCCCCCTCCGTCAACCGGGAGAGTGGAGATGCGGATTTCATCGTGTGGAAAGTGTATGGAAAGGAAATGAAGAACCAGGAACCGGATGACAAGGGTTCCAACCTGTTCGTGACGCTCGACATCAATGCGAATAATTATGCCAATGTCTATTTGATCCTTGACCCGCTCAGCGGGGACGTGATCAAGACCAACGGGCATGGCTCGCTGAACATCAAGGTCGGGACGAGTCAGGACCTGTCCATCAACGGGCGCTATGAGATCGACAGGGGCAATTACAATTTTACCTTTCAATCCTTTATCCATAAACCCTTTATCCTGAGCGAAGGGGTCGGCAACTACATTCAGTGGTCCGGAAATCCCTACGACGCCGATATCAGCATCGAAGCGGTTTACCGGGCGGAGAACGTACGCTTCAGCGACCTCGGCCTGTCTGCGGTCAACGGGTTGTCGGGGATACAGGACGAAAATGTCAAGCGCTATCGCGGGGATATCCTGGTCACGGCCAATCTGAACGGGAAGATGACGGCTCCCGCGATCGTCTTTCATATCGATCTCCCGCCCAATAGTCCGCTGAAAAATGACCAGATCGCGCTTGGGCTGCTGCAAACCATCCAGGACGATCCCAACGAATTGAACAAGCAGGTATCCTGCCTCGTCATCCTGAACAGTTTCGTTCCCCTGTCCAATAGTTCGAATGCGTTCGATGCGCCTTCCGCGATGACAGGGGTCGTGGTAGGCAGCATATCGGGGGCCTTGTCGAATGCATTCACCAAGGGGGTGTACAGTCTGCTCCGGCGAATGATCAAGGATAACAGCCTTCGGTTCAACTTCAATACAACCTTGTATAACGGAAATTACCTGGTCGACAACGCGGACCAGAGCAGGCTGAACCTTGACAGAACGAACTTCAATTTTTCGGTCGTGAAGAGTTTTATGAATGAAAAACTTACCCTGACCCTGGGCAGCGCCCTGGACTTCGGTCTAACCGCCCAACAGGTACAAGCTTCGTCATTCCAGTTCCTGCCGGACGTAACGGCCGAGTATAAGATCACGGCCGACGGGAGGATCGCCCTTACGTTCTTTTACCGGGATTCCTACAATTATTTCTCCAGCAACAACCATACGCAGAATAGTTCAGGCAGCAGCATCTCCTACCGCAGGGATTTCGATCGCATCGACGAATTGTTCAAGGGGAAGAAAAAGAAGAAGAAAGAAGCGACCCCGATAGTGCCTGCTCCTCCGCCGCCCACCGTTCCCGTCACCAGCAGCAATTAAGCCATGTGTACATGTCGCTCCGGCGGCCAAGGTGCCCGGTCATTTCATGATGTCGTGCCCCAGTTTGTCCCGCTTGGTCTGGAGGTATTTTTCATTATGAGGGTTGGGATGGATCTCCAGGGGGATGGTTTCGACGATCTCCAGTCCATATCCGAGCAGCCCGGCCCTTTTTCGCGGATTGTTGCTGATGAGCCGGAGCTTGCTGATACCCAGGTAACGCAGGATCTGGGCCCCTACCCCATAGTCCCGCTTATCCATCGGGAAGCCGAGATGGAGGTTTGCCTCGACGGTATCCATTCCGTTCTCCTGGAGCTTGTAAGCCTTCAATTTATTGACGAGGCCGATGCCGCGGCCTTCCTGGTTCATGTAAAGGATCACGCCTGTGCCCCGGTCTTCGACCATTTGCATGGCCTTATGCAACTGTTCACCGCAGTCACAGCGGAAGGAGCCCAGGATATCGCCCGTAAAGCAGGAGGAGTGCACCCGTACCAGGACCGGTTCATCTTCTTTCCATTCTCCTTTGATGAGGGCCAGGTGTTCGTTGCTGGTATTCTTCTCCTGGAATGCGATCAATTTAAAATGTCCGTAACGGGTAGGCATGTCCACGCGGACGATCTCTTCGATCAGCGAGTCCGTCTTCAACCGGTATTCGATCAGATCCTTGATGGAGATCAGTTTGAAGTCGAATTTCTCCGCAATTTCCTTCAACTGGGGGAGCCTTGCCATGCTGCCGTCCTCGTTCATGATCTCGACCAGGACGCCGCCGTAAGGGGGATCGAAGCCAGCCAGGCGGGTGAGATCGATCGTCGCCTCGGTATGGCCTGCCCTGCGCAGTACCCCTCCTTTCTTGGCGCGCAAGGGGAAGATATGACCCGGCCTGCCCAGCGACTCCGGCCTTGTTTCCGGGTTGACCAGCGCCTGGATGGTCTTGGCGCGGTCCTGCGCGGAGATACCCGTCGTACACCCGTTCCCAAGCAAGTCGACCGACACGGTAAATGCCGTCTCGTGCAATGCCGTATTATTGTTGACCATCAGTTCCAGGCCCAGTTCGTCGCAACGTTCTTCGATCAGGGGCACGCAGATCAGGCCTCTTCCATGCTTGCTCATGAAGTTGACGACTTCCGGGGTCACATTTCGTGCGGCGGTGATAAAATCCCCTTCATTTTCCCGATCCTCATCATCGACCACGATGACCAGCTTTCCCTGCCTGATATCTTCAATTGCGCTCTCGATGGTAGCCAGCATGCCAAATAGTTTAATCGTGTAAAATTACAATAAAAACGCCTCATTGTTTGCAAAGGATGCCTGTCGCGAGCGATCCCAAAACCCTATGCTGACAAATCATATTATAATGTTTAGGTATATGAAAAAAACCGCCGTCTCCTTTGGTCAAAATCGGTTAACTGTTTATAACTTGTCTATATTTGGCGGCTCAATACGTGCAGGCTTTTTTTAGTTTTACATTTCTTTAACAAGCATAGTCCCGGAACCAACATTCCTCCTGAAAACCAACGATCCCTCGATTGCCGTTCGGCTACGTTAATAATTTCTTAACGTCAACCTAACCATATTGACACAGTTACCATTTTTCTTTGCAGGCTGAAAAACTACTCTTTATGATAAAACGACTGCTACTGACAGCGTTCACTGTACTATGCGTACTTTTTACATTTGCCCAGGAGACGACCTCTGACATCCAGGGCCTCATTTCGGATGGAAAGGCCGGTCTGGCGGGTGCGACGGTGGTCGCTCTTCATACGCCTACGGGCACGCGGTATACCACTACCACCCGTAAAGACGGCCGTTTCAACCTGGCCAACGTGCGTGTGGGGGGGCCCTATACGATCACGGTGACGTACGTCGGGTTCCGGGAAGAGAAACAGGAGAATGTGACCCTGGTGCTGGGGCAGACGTTCTTTGCGGATTTCACCCTTACTCCCGAATCAAAAGAACTTTCCACGGTGATCGTGCCGGGCACGCGCCAGAATAAGATCTTCAACACCAGCCATACGGGAAGCCAGGAGATCGTCACGAGGGCGCAGATCGAAAGATTGCCGACCATCGCGCGGTCCATCCAGGATTTCACGAAGCTGGAGCCGACGGCCGTGAACAACTTCGGAAGCCAGAGCTTTGCCGGTGCGAACCCAGGCATGAACAACATCACGGTAGACGGGGCCGACTTCAACAACTCTTTTGGTCTTTCCGGCACCCTGGGCGGGCAGGCCAGCGCCCAGCCGATCGCCCTGGACGCCATCGACCAGATCCAGGTGAACATCTCTCCGTATGATGTCCGTCAGGGTGGTTTTACGGGCGCAGGCGTCAATTCCGTGACGCGCAGCGGAACCAACAAGTGGCGCGGGACGGTCTATGACTATATCCGGAATGCCAATACGATCGGCTATAATGCAGACAATAATGTAGTGGCCAAAACCCCTTTCAACCTGAATGTCCTCGGCGGAAGCTTCGGCGGAGCCATTATCAAGAACAAGTTGTTCTTCTTCATCAATGCCGAACAGGATATCCAGACGGCGCCCGCTACGAGCGTGATCGCATCGGACGCGACGCATTCTCCCCTGCCGGGCGTCGTCTCCCAGGCCAATGCGGATACCCTTACGGCCCTGGCGAATTTTCTCAAGACGACTTACAACTATGATCCGGGCGCTTTCCAGGGATACTCCTTCAAGACGAACAGTTATAAGGTCAATGCTAAGGTCGACTTCAACATCAACGATGCCAATGTCTTGACCTTCAAATACAATTACCTGAAATCCTACCAGGATCAGTTTGCCAGCACGAGCCGCTCCCTTGGAGCCGGCGGGTTGACGACGGGCGGACAGCCGGGTACTTTCTCGATGCCTTTCTATGGGAGTGGTTACCGCATCAACAACGACCTGGATATTTATATCCTGGAACTGAATACGAGATTCGGCAATAAGGCCTCCAACAAACTGCAGGTCGGCTACACCAAGGAGCGGGACTTCCGTTCTCCGCATTCCGGTTCCCCCGATTTTCCCTTGGTGGATATCCTGAACGGCGGCAATATCTATACGACCTTCGGGTATGAGCCGTTCACATTCAATAATAAGCTCTACATGGATTCCTACCAGGTGACGGACATCTTTAATTTCTACAAGGGGGCGCATGAGATCACGGTAGGTTCGCAGAACAGCTATAAGAAATATCAAAACGCATTTGCTCCCGGTTATAACGGGGCTTACCAGTTCAGTTCATTGGATCAATTCCTGCAAGGCGGGACGGCTGCGCTGTATGGGCAGCAATATTCTACACTTAAAGGCGGCGCCTTTCCATTCGCTTATGCGGGCGCCACCAACCTGAGCCTGTTCGCCCAGGATAAATATCGCGTCACGCCGAACTTCACGCTGACTTACGGGATCCGATTCGACTATACCACGTACCAGAACAAATTCACGGACAATCCGCAATTCGATGCCCTGACCTTCAAGAACGGAGCAACTTACAATGTCGGGAAGGCCCCGAACGGATTCCTGGTGATCTCCCCCCGCGCCGGTTTCAACTGGGACCTTACCGGCGAGAAGATCTGGCAATTGCGCGGAGGCGCCGGCATTTTCGAAGGCGCGCCGCCCTTTGTATGGATCGAGAACCAGGCCGCCAATAACGGCGTGCAATTCGGATCCTTTACGTCCAAGAACGTGCCTTTCTTTCCGACCGCCCAGGCGGGCCTCAACAATTATCTGACGACCACCGGTCAGTCGCAGACTTCTACTCCCACGGGCTATACGGTCAATGTCGCGGCCAAAAACTTCAAATATCCGACCAAGCTCAGGACAAGCATCGGATTAGACAGGAAACTGGGCGACCAGTGGGTCATTACCGGCGAATTCACCTATTCGAAGGACATCAATGCGACCTACATGTCGAACATCAACCTGAACGAGCAGAATGCCTTCGCGATCGCCAACGGGCCGGACAACCGCATGAGGTTCCTCACGACCACGGCCGGCAGTAACGCTTACTATGCAGGCTTACCGACGCAAACCCTGACCAACCCCGCTCTCGGCACATCGATCCTGCTGTCGAATACCAACATCGGGTATTCGTATGACGCCACCATCCGCATCCAAAAGACCGTCGGCAAGTTCACCGGCAGCGTGGCCTATACCTACAGCGACACCAAGTCAGCCATGGAGAACGGCAGCACCGCGGGTACCCTTTGGTCGGCACGCGCTGTGTCCAATACCGATCCCAATGCCGCCACGCTCGGGCGCCCGTCCTGGTACCAGCCCAACCGCCTGATCGCCTATGCGAACTACCGGCTTGAATATGCACATCACTTTGCGACGTCCTTCGGGGCCGTCTTCGAAGTAGCTCCCACAGGCGTAACCTCGTACGTGTACAACGGGGATCTGAACGGGGACGCGCAAACCGGCAACGACCTGATCTACATCCCGAGGAACTCCACCGAGATCAACCTGATCGATGCGGGCTCCTATAATAAGACCACCCAGAGCGGCATCACGACCGGCACGGCAGCCGATCCCCGCACCTCAGCGCAGATCTGGACGCAGCTGAACAATTTCATCAACCAGGACCATTACCTCTACCATCACAAGGGTCAGTATGCCAAGGCTAATTCCGTGGTAGAACCCTATTTCAAACACCTGGATCTCAATGTGACCCAGGATTTCTACCTGACCACGCATCGCGGCAGTGAAACAGACAAGCATACGATCCAGGTCAGCGTGGACCTGATCAATGCAGGTAACTTGCTGAACCGCAACTGGGGACTGATCAAGACGCCGACGATCTCGAACTTCCTGAAATTCGAAGGGATGGCTGCCGACAACAGGACGCCGTTGTTCTCCTTCCCGTATGCGGATCAAACGAACCAGGTGCCTCTTGTCAACAGCTTTGCCAACAGCACGAGCCTCGGCTCCAGGTGGCAGATGCAGATCGGCGTAAGGTATTTATTCAATTAATCAACCCCTACTCAAAAATAGTTTTATGAAACAGCTTCTTTTGTTCTCCCTGGTAGCGTTCGCGGTCGGGTTTGCGGCCTGCGACAAAGGAACTACGCTGCCTGCCTATACTCCGCCCGTCACCACCAACTTTGCGGTAAAGACCCTGGCCCATACCAAGGACACTGTCAATGTCGGCGATACGGTTTACCTGACGGCCACGGGGACCATGTCCGATACGATCTCGACCGAATCGTCCATTTATACCTTCATGACCGTGTCGTACACGATCTCAGGCGCAAACGTGGTGTACAATTATGGGAGCGCCGCCGCGCCGATAAAAATCACGCGCAGCATCGGAGCGAATACCAACGGCCTGTTTGCCTGGTCGGCCACCATCCCGCTGTATGGCGTGACGTCGGTGCCGCATAAGACCAAGCTGACGATCACCGCCAATTTTCAGTACCAGTTGAGCTTCAGCAGCCAACAGGGAACCCTGTCGGCGGCGGATGCGGGCATAAAGCAAAAAACGGTATATGTTCAGTAGGTTTGGCGCGCAGTAAACTCTTCCTATTCAGAAGCCCGGCTTAGCAGCCGGGCTTCTTATTCAGGCCAGACCCATCGTACCGTTCATTTACCCCATCCCCATTCGAGGAACTGGGGCATGGCCCGGGCCCAGGTGGCGACGTCATGTTTACCACCAGCGATCTCCAGGTAAAAGATATCCCGCCCCGCCTCATACCCCTTGGCATCGAGTTCCCGGATCAGGTCCTGGGTATCGTCGATGGAATCGATCACTCCGTTGCTGTTACGATCTTCGGTTTCATCGTCGGTGCCGCATTCAAAGAAGAATTTCAGGCCGGGCTGATACTGTCCCTCCCGGATGTGCCGGTGAATGATCCGATGTTCTTCATCGGAATAGGCGGCATCGCCTTTGTCCACGGTTCGCCACCAAAAGGATCCGGAAAAGAGACCCGTCCGGTTGAAAATGTGCGGGTGGTTCCAAACGATGTCCAGGGCGCTCAACGCGCCAAGGGAAAATCCGGCAAACGCGAGTTCGCTGAACCCGTTAGGGGCATATTGCCTGGACAGTGCGGGCAGCAGTTCGCGTAAAATGAATTCGGTATAGGCGGACGCTTTCGCTCCTCTACCCAGGTAATCGGGAGTAGACGCCGTTCCGTATTCCATTTTGCGTTGGCCGCCGGCGTGAATGCCGACGCACAATAGCGGACGCAGCCTATTCCGCTCGTAGAGATCGTCGAGCATGTCCGGCAATCCCAGTTCTTCCATGTCCTGTCCGTCATTGATGAGCAATACGCTGAGCGATCCGGGCGCGGTCTCAACGGGCGGGAAGAACAGATCCACGTACACGATGCGCCCGAGTGCCGCGGATTCCAGCTCCATGCGTTCCGGCAAAATACCCCTGCGCTTTTCGATCGGCATAGCGCCAAAAATAGGTAAATGCGCGGTTGCCGTCTCAATTTTTTTCAGTAGGTTTGGTTAAGAGCTTTCGAAAAATGGATCTACGTGAAGAGTATCATAAATGGCATTCCCCCATCATCGGCAGGGATTTCGAAATGCTCGTTTTCGGTCATGCGGGATACCCGGTCATCCTCTTTCCGACGTCCAAGGGCTCCTACTACCAGAATAAGGATCAGGGCCTGATCGAATCGGCGCGTTGGTTCCTTGAAGCCGGCAAGGTAAAGATCTATTGTCCCGACAGTATCGATGCCATGAGTTGGTATGACAAGTCCATTCCTCCTTATCAGCGGGCCTATAATCATACCTTATATGACAGGCTGGTACTGGACGAGATTTGCTCCCGGGCAAGGTATGAGACGGGGCAGCCGCGTATCGCCACGGCAGGGTGCAGCTTCGGGGGTTACCATGCTGCCAATTTCGCCTTCCGGCACCCTGCGCTAACCGCCTATTGCTTTTCCATGAGCGGCGTATTCGACATCCGTTCCTTCGTCGATGGTTACTACGATGACGCCGTCTATTACAATAATCCCGTGGACTACCTACCGGACGCTCATGATC